>JAHDCO010000049.1 GCA_020629835.1 Granulosicoccaceae bacterium | reverse complement strand
CGTACTTACTGCCGTGCTTGCAGCCGCAGTTACACTCGTACTTGCACCCGTACTTTCAGCCGAGCTTACAGCCGCACTTACACCCGTGCTTTCACCCGAGCTTGCAGCCGCACCAGTAGAGGAATCCGGATCTGTCATAAGAACCGAGCACGGGTTGGCCTACTGCCCAATAACATCCACGCCATCGGGCACGACAAATACGAATACATCATCATCAATGGCAATATCAGCAGTCAAATTGGAGAACACAATTTGTGTAGCTTGCCCGAAATTATCCCTCAATTCCATGGCGGCTAACCCTGCGTCATCCAATCCGACGTACAGGGATTGAAAATCGGCGGTTTCAGCTTTCGGAATCAGCTCGAACCAGTTAATGCCATCGGATGCACCCAACACGTTCACGACAAATTCTTCGTCCAATGGGCGTGTTCCCATCAACACCACCAGCGGTGTACCGCTGACGCGATCCTCCAGCGCACTTACGGTCACCTGCTCTAATTCTTCATCAAACAGCCACAATTTATCTCCGTCGGACAACAACCGCTGGCGGTTGGGCTGTTCGTATTGCCACACGAAGCGACCGGGACGTTTTAATTGAATGGTGCCTGAAGACACTTGCAAGGGCGTGGAATCGGCGTCGTACAGCGTCTGTTCAAAATCTGCACTGAATGAACGCGTCTCGTTAATGAACGAATCGAGCTGTGCTCGCTCGGTGTTAGCGATGGCTGGCGAAAATAACGCGGCACTGAACACCAATGCCAGCGTCGTTAGTGCGCAAGATACCGCAGACTGCCAACGGCTTGAAGCGGTTCTTTCTGTCATTGCGAGGTCCACGTTTTTGATTCCATGTTTCCACTAGGCAAACCTTGGACCACTCAAACCGGCGGAGGTGCCAAAACTTCTCGTGTACCGTTTGATCCTACCGGGCTGATTACACCGGCCGCCTCCATTTCTTCAATCATTGAAGCTGCCCGGTTGTAGCCGATCTTCAGCCGCCGCTGCACGTAAGAGATGGACGCACGGCGGCTTTCGGTGACTACAGCAACCGCCTGATCGTACAGCGCGTCTTGTTCACCGCCTCCACCTTCGGGGGCACCGCCCGAGAGTCCGGGAATGTGAACTTGTGATTCATTCAGAATCTCTTCGATGTAGTTCGGCTCGCCCGTCTCCTTGATGTGCGCCACTACGTTGTTCACTTCGTGATCATCCACAAAAGCACCGTGTACTCGAACCGGCAATCCCGTGCCAGGCGGCAGATACAACATATCACCATGACCTAACAGGCTTTCTGCACCGCCTTGGTCGAGGATGGTTCGGGAATCAATTTTTTGAGATACCTGAAACGCGATCCGCGTTGGGATGTTGGCCTTGATTAACCCAGTGATGACATCCACTGACGGCCGCTGTGTCGCAAGAATTAAGTGAATACCGGCCGCGCGAGCTTTTTGCGCAATTCGGGCAATCATCTCCTCCGCTTTTTTGCCCACTTGCATCATCATGTCGGCAAATTCATCAACCACCACCACAATGAACGGCATGTGTTCAAGCGTTGGCGGGGCAGCGGTAGGGTTTAAGCTTTTCTCAGCCTCGTAGGTTGGGTCAACGATCGGTGTGCCGTTCGCCTCAGCCTCTGCCACCTTCTTATTAAAACCCGCAATGTTACGAACCTTCAATTCCGCCATGAGTGCGTAGCGGCGTTCCATCTCACCCACGCACCAGCGCAATGCGTTTGCTGCTTCACTCATATCCGTCACAACCGGTGCCAACAAATGCGGAATGCCGTCGTACACATTCAGTTCCAGCATTTTTGGATCGATCAGAATCATGCGCACGTCATTCGGTTTGGCTTTGTACAACAAGCTCAGCAACATGGCGTTAACGCCGACGGATTTACCCGAACCGGTTGTACCTGCAACCAGCAGGTGAGGCATCTTGCCTAAGTCGGCTGTTACCACTTGACCACTGATGTCTTTACCTAATGCAAGCGTGAGCACAGAGTCTTTTTGCGAGTAAGCGGGCGACTGTATAACTTCTGAGAGCTGCACGATTTCGCGTGAGTCATTTGGTATCTCGATACCCACGGTGGATTTACCCGGGATAACTTCCACCACCCGCACACTGACAATCGACAGGGAGCGCGCCAGATCCTGCGATAAATTCGTAATGCGACTGGCTTTAATGCCCGGCGCAGGCTGCATTTCAAACCGGGTAATTACCGGCCCCGGTTGTACAGCCACTACCTCCACGGCAATACGAAATTCCGCTAACTTTTCTTCCAGCAAACGCGACAGTGTTTCTAATTCAGCCTCACTGAATCCCTGGCTTTGCGGTTTCGGTGCATCCAACAATGACAGCGGCGGTAATTCAGAATCGGGCAAATCCACCGTCAGCTTGGTTTGGCGCAGTTCCTGACTCGGTGCGCGCTCTTTGATGGCTATCTTTTTCTTTCGAGGTGCACCCGAACCGTCGGTGTGCGCTGCTCCGGTTGGCTGTTTTGAATCTGCTAAGGACGCGGCCATTGGCGCCTGTGAGGCTGGTTGGGTATCACCACTCACAGAGTTTGAGATGCTGGCGTGTTTTACTGAATTACTGGATTCACCACCCGTTCGGCTACTTTGACTCGATACAGGCGCTGCCGCGCCACCGTTGGATAAATCGGCTGCCGCTTTGGCCGCTGCATCGGCGGCTGCCTGCGCTGCCGCCGCGTGAGCCCGGGCTGCGGCTAGCGGGTCATCGGCCGCCGACTCAGATTGTCTTTGCTGTTCAATGGCCGCTTTCGTGCGTTCAGCTAAAGTACCGAGCTTGTTCGAGTCGTGGGCACTTTGATTCAAACCGTCCAATAAGGCATCACCCTGTATTCCGCGTGAAGCTTTTTTGTTGCCCTGCGCCACGTGCGCCAACTTGTCAAACAATGCACGAATGGGGCTGGGTTTGGTGTCTGCCGACACGCGGTGTGATAGCCCATCGCTGGCATCACGAGCGTCATCTGGCCATGCATCCAAGCCATCGAGTTCCTTTTCCAAACGATCGTAATCGCGACTGCCCGGCCCGTCCGACGACTTTGCTTGTCGATTTCTGGCGTTGGCCAGAGCGGTTGCTAATGGATTCTTCGGCGGCGCATCGACAATGTGATCGTCGTAGGCCTGCAACTCATTAATCTCATGTTGCAGGCGTTCTTCCCGAGCTCGACGAGCCTGCTTGATTTTGGATCGCTCCGAGCGTTTATCGCCCACGGTTGAGAACAGGCGATGCACATGATCACCAGCGTTAATTATTCCAGCGCCCACCCACTCAATAACACGCAACCACGAGGTACCGAATGCCAGGGTTAACGACGCAAAAAACAGAAACATCAAAAAGATGGTGGTGCCAAACGGGCTTAGAAAACTGATCAAACGCCAAGCGGTGGATGAGCCCAGGATGCCGCCACCGAAACTGCCTTGCGGAAGCGAGCCTTCCGGCACGGCAAAATGCAGATCGGCTAGACCGCTGGCACTGACCAACATGGTGACAATACCGATGATGCGAAGGAAGGCAAAAGGTCGGTAACCACGTGGCATAGCCTGCAGGCGACGGTCTCGGAACAACAAATACCCCGCGCCAAAACACAAAAAAGGAATGAGATACGCCATGTACCCAAAAAGGAAGAAGGCAGCATCAGCGAACAACGCACCGACCTGACCCATACGGTTACTGACGCCATTGCCATTACCGGTATGTGTCCAGCCAGGATCGCCTTGGTCAAAACTCACCAAGGCTAGTAACGCCACTAAACCTAAAAAGAAACACAACAAACCTGTAGCTTCGCGCAACCGTTGAGACATTTGCGTGATAGCGGCTTTTTGTTGCAGAAGATCTTCAGCGCGCAGCCGGGAGTCGTTGGCCGCGCGCCGTGCGGCAGGCCGAGTGTCGGTAGACTTTTTGGCTTGCGCTTTGGACCGGGTGGCCGTGCGAGAAGTGGCCCTCTTCTTCGACGCCACCTTTTTTCTTTTGGGCGCAGCCGCGCGTTTCTTGGTTGCTTGAGCCAATACGGGTCCTAAAATTCGGTGCTTCGTCTACGCGCGACGCAAGGTTACGCCCGCCTGATTAAAGTGTAGCAGAGGGTCAGAACACCACAACAAATCCTCACAAGATGCACACAACCAACAATCAGGGTCGTAGACTCCCCTTTTAACCGATGCTTCAAGCACTAGATTACTTTCATGACTGATACTCGCCATTGCCGTTTACTCATTTTGGGATCCGGACCTGCTGGATACACTGCCGCCGTTTACGCAGCCAGGGCCGCGTTAGACCCCGTCTTAATTACCGGGGTGGAAGTGGGCGGGCAGCTGACAACGACAACCGATGTGGACAACTGGCCAGCGGACGCCATGGGTGTGCAAGGACCTGAACTTATGGAGCGCTTTAAAGCGCACGCCGAACGCTTCGATACCGAGATCATTAACGATCACATTCATACCGTCGATTTTAAATCTCGACCGCTCACGCTAACCGGAGACTCAGGTACCTACACCGCAGATGCCGTTATTATCACCACCGGCGCCAGCGCTCGTTATTTGGGCCTGCCGTCAGAAGAGGCCTTCAAAGGCCGTGGTGTGTCCGCTTGTGCCACCTGCGATGGGTTCTTTTATAAAGGACGCAAGGTAGCTGTCATCGGAGGTGGAAACACCGCAGTGGAAGAAGCGCTGTACCTATCCAATATCTGTGACGAAGTGACGCTGGTTCATCGACGAGATGAATTGCGTGCCGAAAAAATCCTCCAGGCCAAGCTTTTCGAAAAAGAAAAGAACGGCAACATCAACATCATCTGGGATCACGAACTGACAGAAGTGCTGGGTGACAACGCCGGTGTTACAGGCGCTCGTATTCAAAGTAAAAAAGACGGAAGCACAACCGATCTGGACGTTTACGGGGTGTTCATCGCAATCGGCCATAAACCCAACACGGATATTTTCACGGGTGAGTTGGATATGGCCGGTGGATACATCACCGTCAACAGCGGTAGCGACGGTAACGCCACCGCTACTTCGGTACCTGGTGTGTTTGCGGCAGGCGATGTTATGGACCACGTCTATAGACAAGCCATAACCAGCGCCGGCACTGGCTGCATGGCCGCTTTGGATGCTGAAAAGTACTTGGATGATTTACAAACGGGTAACTGATGAGCTTAACGCTCGAAATACGCAGCAGTCTTAAAGACGTAGACGCCAACCATTGGAATGCACTCAGTACAGACGGTAACCCGTTTGTGCGCTACGAATTTTTGTATGGGCTTGAAGCAACCGGATGTCTTGGTGCGGATAAAGGCTGGTACCCGCAGTATTTCCTGCTTTGGAAAGAGGATGTAGACGGTGACCTGGTGGCGGCAATGCCCGCCTATGTCAAAACACACTCCTATGGGGAGTTTGTATTCGACTGGGCCTGGGCCGATGCCTACGACCGCCACGGCGAGTCTTACTACCCGAAACTGGTGTGCGCAATTCCGTTCACTCCAGCAACAGGCCCACGGCTGCTAATCCGAGGGGATCAACCGTTTGAAGCCACCGCTGACGTAATCATCAGCACGGTCTGTCAATACGCGACCGAACAAAAATTCAGTAGCGCTCACTGGTTATTTACCAGCCCCAAGGATGCCCTGGCCTTAACCGGTGAAACCGAAAGAGCCGTGCTCGGGAAAACACAAGCACACTTAGGTGCCGCCCTAGACGATGAAGGCATGAACGATGAAGTAATGAACGATGGACGCATGGACGATGGACGCATGGAAGCCGAATCGAACACATCTTCAAACCCAACCGTACCGTTACTTCGGCGCATGGACTGCCAATACCACTGGCATAACGACGGTTACCAATCCTTCGATGAATTCTTAGCTCGCTGCACGGCAAAACGACGTAAAACGTTACGTCGTGAAAGACGCTACGTCAGCGATGCAGGCATTACTTTAGAGCGTCGCCAGGGTTCTTCATTGTCCGATGAGGAGTGGGAATGGGTACACGAATTTTATGTTTCTACCTTCGAAGCTAAATGGGGTAACCCATCATTAACGGCTGAGTTTTTTAAGCGTATGGGTGGCACCTTTGGTGACGCTACGCTTGTGGTATTCGCTTACGATCCAAACGATGAGCTACCCGATAAGCCCGTGGCTTGCTCCATTCTGTTTCACGGCGGTGACTGCTTGTACGGACGGTTTTGGGGCTGTCGAAAAGAACATCATTGTTTACATTTCGAAGCTTGCTATTACCAGGGTATTGAGCATTGCATCGCTCACCAGATTCCGCGCTTCGAACCCGGCGCTCAGGGTGAGCATAAAATCACCCGTGGCTTTGTTCCAACCTTGACTGAATCCGCACATTACATTGCGCATCCAGGTTTTCGAGACGCGATTAGCAAATACCTCGACGAGGAGAAAAAGCATGTCCGAGATCGCTGCACAGGGCTGTCGGATTTGCTACCTTTCAAAGCGGACACACTAACTTTAGGCACCGATGCCAATCCCGTTCATAGCCCCTGACGACGACTACACCCCGTTCCCGGATGTGGGTGATGCGCTGCGCGAGCCAAATGGCTTGCTGATGGCTGGTGGGTCACTCAGTGAACGTCGATTGGTTCAAGCTTATAGCAACGGTATTTTCCCCTGGTATGAAGAAGGAGAGCCCATTCTGTGGTGGTCTCCGGATCCACGCTGCATCATTTTGCCCAGTAAAATTAAGGTGTCGCGCTCGCTCTCCAAAACCATTCGAAGCGGCCGGTACGAAGTCACCGAAAACCTCGCTTATCGCGAGGTTATGAAACAGTGCGGCGCACCACGTCCTGGAAGCACAGGCACTTGGGTGACAGACGATATGATTTCCGCTTACTGTCGGCTCAACACCTTAGGTATTGCCCGTTCACTGGAAGTCTGGGAAGGTCATCGTCTGGTTGGTGGTTTGTACGGTATTGACTTAGGCCAGGTGTTTGTTGGCGAATCGATGTTTTCTCGGGCAAGCGATGCATCGAAAACTGCCTTAGTGCATTTGGCGAAATGCGGCCGCTACGACTATATTGACTGCCAGTTGGAAACACCGCACCTTCGCAGCTTAGGCGCTGAGTCCATCAGCCGGCGGGAATACATGGGGATTTTGAAAACCCACGGTCGCACGCCTAACGAATTACTCCCGGCACTATTTGGTGCTCCACCTGCCCAGCAGAAGAAGCCGGCCCGCACGGGCGCATAAACGGCCCTTAGGCCCAAGGCAAGCTGCCGGTCGCCGGCCGCCTTAAACGTGCTTTAGAATCGCACCCTTCACTGACGTTAAATCCGCATTGATGGTTTCCACGTGCTCCCTGCCCGCAATGGCGGTCGCCGTGTCCTTCAAGCCGTGACCTGTCAGGGTACATGTCACCACACTACCCGCCTTTATCTTGCCGCTTTTTATATCTCGAATCGCACCACAAACGGATACGGCAGAAGCCGGCTCACAAAACACCCCGTCTAAGGTGGCTAGCAAGGATTGCGTGTGCAGCAACTCCTCGTCGGTCACTTCATCGAACCAACCATCGGATTCCTCAACAGCGGCTTTTGCCAGATCCCAACTTTGCGGGTTACCGATGCGGATAGCAGTGGCTAAGGTTTCAGGATGCTCTACCGGTTCGTTACGCAAGAATGGCGCTGCACCGGCAGCTTGATACCCAACCATGACCGGTCGGGATTCTGTCATCGGATTATCAAGGTAGGGGCACTTGCCGTTGCATAAGGTGCAAGAGGCCGTGTTGCAACCGGCAGCTTCTGAAAATCCAATCCAATAAGCGGAAATGTTGCCCGCGTTACCTACCGGGATGCAATGGTAGTCAGGCGCCTGACCCAGGGCTTCCACGATTTCCAGCGCGGCTGTCTTTTGGCCTTGCAGGCGATAAGGATTCACCGAGTTAACGATTTCCACCGGCGCTTCTGAGGCGACTTCTTTCACCAGGCGCATACCGTCATCGAAATTCCCGCGGATTTGCAGAACCACCGCACCGTGCGCAATGGCCTGTGCCAGCTTACCCATCGGAATTTTACCCTCCGGGATCAGGACAAAAGCCGTCATACCAGCACGGGCAGCGTAGGCTGCAGCCGCTGCCGACGTATTGCCAGTGGACGCACAAACAATCGCTTTAGCGCCTTTCTCAGCCGCCTTTGTCACAGCCATTGCCATCCCTCGGTCTTTGAACGACGAGGTGGGGTTCATGCCATCAAACTTAACGTACATCTGCACATCCAGCCCAAGAGACTTAGGCAGGTTATGCAACTCAATCAGCGGCGTATCACCTTCGCACAAAGAAATAACAGGGGTGTTCCCGTCCACCGGTAAGCGGTCACGATAACGCTCAACTAAGCCCTTATATAAGTTCGACTTTGCCATGGGATGCTGCCTTATAGATTTTCTACGCGCAAAAGAACCACTGCGCTGGGTACGGACTGAAGAGCTTCAACTTCTGCAATAGCTTGTCGCATGACACCTTCACGCACCTGATGCGAAAGCAATACGATTGGCAACAACGTGGCAGCATTTTCGTCAGCAGCGTTGTCCGCATCGGGTTCTTTCTGCAAGATAGCTTCAAGGCTTATGTTGTGTTTGCCAAAGATGCCAGCAATGTCAGCCATTACGCCCGGTTTGTCCTCTGCCGTGATGCGACAGTAAAAACCGGTTTCGATATCGTCAGCGCCGAGCACAGGAATATCTTCCAGCGCATTGCCCTGGAATGCTAAGGGTGGCACTTGATGAGTCGGGTCACTGCCTAACGCTCGCACCATATCGATAACATCGGCGACCGCTGCTGAGCCCGTCGGTTCAGACCCGGCACCCGGACCGTAATACAAACTTTGACCCACCGCATCGCTATCAACCAGAACCGCGTTCATGACGCCGTGTACGTTCGCCAGCAACTGTCGTTGCGGGATCAGTGTGGGATGCACGCGAAGTTCAACGGCCGTCTTGCCTTCTATGTTTCGGCGTCTGGCAATACCAAGATGCTTTACGGCGTAACCCAATTCATTAGCGTGCACAACATCTTCTTGTTCGATGTTACGTATGCCTTCAATTAGCACCTCATCAAACTTCAGGGGCATACCAAATGCGATGGACGCTAACAGCGTGAGCTTGTGCGCGGCATCAACGCCATCGACATCGAAACTTGGATCGGCTTCAGCGTATCCAAGAGCCTGAGCTTCCTGCAGCACATCGTTGAAGTCACGACCCTGGTCAGTCATGGCCGTTAAGATGAAGTTACCCGTGCCATTGATGATGCCAGCGACACTGTTGATGCGGTTGCCGGCCAGACCTTCGCGAACCGCCTTGATGACAGGAATACCACCGGCCACTGAGGGTTCAAAGCCGAACATCACTTTGTACTTTTGCGCCGCAGCGAACAAGGTGTTGCCGTGAACCGCCACAAGCGCCTTATTCGCTGTGCTGATGTGTTTACCGTGCGCCAGTGCGGACAAACACAAGTCTAACGCCGGCTGCTCGCCACCCATAACTTCGCAAATAATGTCGATGTCAGGATGACTGACGACACTGGCTGCGTCGTCGGTAATTTGAATATCCAGATTGGCTTCGGCCGCTGCTGCCTGTGCCTTGGCCACATCTCGTACAGCGGCGTGGGTTACCTCTACTCGACGACCACATCGGCGGGTAATCTCATCAGCGTTTCGCGCCAATACAGAGGCGATACCTTGCCCCACGGTCCCAAACCCCAACAAACCCACCTTCACTGAACTCAACACCGTCTCCCAACTGGTCTTTCGATACCGCAACTGCAGGTATTATACGTCTGCCACTGCGTCGGCACCTGCGCATTCCACACCCGTACCTGGATTAGGCCCTATGAAATTTCAGCTAGAGACCTCCGATAACAACCTCATCAGCCACTATGGGCCGGGTGTCTTGGCGGTGAACGGGCAGGAATACACGAGTAACTTACTGATTACGCAGAATGCGGTGTTGGAGAACTGGTGCGATGGCGATGTCAGCACACTGACTGAGGCGCATTTTGAACCTCTGATCAGCCTGCCGGATGACTCCCGCCCGGAGATCGTGTTGCTGGGATCCGGGGATCAGCATGTCTTCCCGGATATGCAACTGTTGGTTGCCTTGAAGCGCCAAGGTTTAACCGTAGAAGTCATGAACACGCGAGCGGCCTGCCGCACGTACAGCGTCCTGGTTAGCGAGTATCGCAGTGTGGCTGCCGCTTTAATTCAAATACCCGCAGACAGTGATTAACAAGAACACTGGGGGTGTTCTAAAGCGACCCATTGAGAAACAAAAAGCCGCTCATCGAGCGGCTTTTTTTGATTTATCGCGCCTTGTATCCCACGGCAACACATGGTGACTAACCGCGGAGCTCAGGTGACCAACAGCCTGAACTCACGCCATGAATAGATTTTCAGCCGAATAACCACTGCCTTCGAGAATACGACGCAATCGCTTCAGGGCTTCCATCTGTATCTGACGCACGCGCTCACGCGTGACACCCAACTCTTGCCCGACCTCTTCCAGGGTCGACTTCTCGTGACCGTGTAAACCAAAACGACGCACCAGAACCTCACGTTGTTTGGTTTCCAGCTTTTGCAGCCACTCGTTTATGTGTGAGTTGACGCTTTCATCCTGCAAGATGTCCGATGGGTCGAGGTTGTTCTCGTCCGGAATGATGTCCAGCAGCGGGCGTTCGCCGTCTTTACCAATGGCAACATCGACCGATGTGACACGATCACGCAAGCCGAGCAAACGTTTAACATCCGCCACCGGGCGTTCTGTAAGCGCGGCGATATCTTCCGCTGTTGGCTCACGATCGAGTGATTGCTGCAGCCGACGCTCCGCCTTGATGTACACATTCATCTCTTTAACGACATGAATGGGCAAGCGGATGGTGCGCGTTTGATTCATTAGCCCGCGCTCAATGGTCTGCCGGATCCACCAAGTTGCGTACGTAGAAAAACGGAAACCCCGTTCAGGGTCAAACTTCTCGACTGAGTGAATGAGGCCTAAGTTGCCCTCTTCAATGAGGTCGAGCAACGCCAGGCCTCGGTTCATGTAACGCCGCGCAATCTTGACCACGAGTCGCAGGTTGCACTCGATCATTTTTGCACGAGACTTTTCACAGCCTTTCTGGGCAAGGCGTGTGTAGTGTTTTTCTTCGTCTGCAGTAAGCAGCTCAGAGTGTTCAATTTCTTTCAAGTAAAGGCGCGTTGCGTCCATCTCTTTACGAGAGGCGTCCCGCAGCTTACTCGCCTTTATCGGCTCGTCGTTACCATCGGCCTCGGAATCGTCAGCGCTGCTGTTCACGCTAGCGGCACTCTTTGCCTGCGACCCAATTCCAGACCTATTCCAGGTCGAGCGTTCACCCATTGACATCGTGTTTTTTCCTCTTGTCGCCCCAGAGCAACGAAAAAAATTGTACAAAGTTACAGCAGCGTTTTTTCTTATTTTAAAACAAGTTACGACAACTTGCTCAACCTGAATACATAAGAAATTCAGTTATTTTTTGAACAAATCCTACGCCGGCCAGAGCCGAAGCTTTCTAATTTGCAAGAAAGTTCATCGGATTCAACGGGTTACCGTCGCGACGAACTTCGAAGCGCAAAATGGACATATTTTGGGCATTTGTACCCAAGCTAGCGATCACGTCACCGGCTCGTACCACATCGTCTTCTGCGACGAACAACTGATCAGCGTGTGAATAGGTTGTCATCAACCCATCAGAGTGACGAAGAATGATTAACTTGCCGTTGCCACCGGCTAAGTCACGTCCCGCATACGCGACGGTTCCATTGGATGCCGCGTGAATTTCCTGGCCTGGTAGTCCGGCGATGTCGATGCCCTGGCCGCCTGCTTCTGTGGGCGCAAAGTCTCTGGCAACTTGTCCCCAGGTAGGCCAAACCCATCCGCGAGTTCCATTGCCTTGAGGCGCTGCAACCAGGCGTTGACCGGCCGATCCTGTGCTGAGCTGTTCATCGGTAGCAACCGGTAATGAGGAGTAATCCCAATCATCGGTTACCACTTCTTCGATTGGAAGCCGCGCCCCATTGGGGTTTATCGCATTGGCCTGAATTTCAGTGATTTGATCAAACGGCACGTCGCCAGCCGGTGTTGAGTAAGTCGGTGGAGCCGAAGCCACTCGAGGCGCTACTGCGGTAATCGTGGTGCCATGAGTTTGTGCGGATTGCCCTGGCAGAATGGACGAATTCTGCGATGGCGCGAGCGTATTGTTGTGAGAGACAGACTGCGGTGCACGCAGATACAAACCATCAGATGCAGCCATGGCACTCGGCAGGTCATGCACGACGACCCGATCACCGGCAACCAACATTCTAGTAATGTGAGGGTTCATCGCAATCAACTGAGCTTCATCCAGCTGATAGCGAAAGGCGACGGTGCCCATCGTGTCCCCAGGCCGTGCCACGTACGTATGCGGCGGTAACTGCATCTCTTTCAACCGGTTTTCCACCTGTGGAACCGACACGCACGCCTGCATCAGCAGTGACCCGACTGCTAAACAGCAAAGACGTATCTGAGATGAACAACTCATCGCCATGCGGATCCAACGTGAAGTGAAAAGACGGACAAATCCTTTAAGCCTATGGAAGTGTAGTCGGCGATTTAAGACTTACCAGAAAGAAAAGGAACAAATTTCACATCGGCTAAACGCGATTCATGAAACCCATCTTCTTCGCGTGTGATCAGCAACAGCGATTGTGTTTCGAATTTCCCACCCACGGGCACCACCATTCGACCCCCGATAGCAAGTTGTTCATATAGCGCGTCCGGTACATTTCGCGGAGCCGCGGTAACAATTATCCCGTCATAGGGACCATTACTTGCCCAACCCCAACTGCCGTCGCTGTAACGCGTATGGATATTGCGATACTCCAACGCTTTAAACCGGTTTCGCGCTTTGTCTAGTAAATTCTTTATGCGCTCAACCGTGAACACGCCATCCACTAATCGAGACAATACCGCCGCCTGATATCCAGACCCCGTTCCAACCTCCAGCACCCGACGACGTGGTCCATCAGCGAGCAACAATTCGGTCATGCGTGCTACCGCATAAGGTTGCGAAATCGTTTGCCCTTCACCGATCGGTAGCGAGGCGTCTTCATAAGCTCGCGTTGCCATTGCCTCATCGACAAACAGATGTCTGGGTACCTGCGCCATCGTTTCAATGACGCTCTCATCCATGATGCCGCGATCACGCAAGCGGTCTACCATGCGATCGCGTGTTCGCTGCGAGGTCATACCAACGCCAGCGATGGAACGGGCGGTAATGTTCATTCAAAGTGCTCCAACCAATCCCCTAAACCCTGCATAGCGTCTAGGTGTGTCATATCAATGTGCAAAGGGGTAATAGACGCGTAGCCAGATGCCACAGCGTGAAAATCCGTACCGGGACTCTGATCCAATGGCTCTCCAGCCGGACCGATCCAAAACATCGCTTCCCCACGTGGCGAAGGATCCCGGGTGATATTTTCTGATGGATTTCGGGAACCCAGGCGCGTTGCCCGTAAGCCTTTAAGTTCAGATAACGGCACATCCGGAACGTTGATGTTCAGTATGGTTTGCGCCGGAAGCGGCTTTGATGCAAGGTTTTTCAGTACCTGTGCAACCACCTCCCCAGCGGTGGCAAAGTGCTGAGGATTAAAGCTTCCCATAGAGACCGCCAGCGCCGGTTTTCCCAAGTGACGCCCTTCGATAGCAGCGGCCACGGTTCCCGAGTACAGCACGTCGTCCCCCATATTCGGGCCATCGTTAATGCCGCTGACCACCATATCCATGGTGTCATTTAATAAGCCTCCCAAAGCAATCTGAACGCAGTCCGCTGGGGTACCTTCTACTGAGTACACGTGCGGGGAGTGTTGGTGCACACTGATTGGGCGGCGCAGCGTTAATGACTGGCTCGTTGCACTTTGATTGCGGTCAGGCGCAACGATGATTGGCGAGCCGATATCAGACACAGCATCGCGCAACACCGCAATGCCGGGTGACAGATACCCGTCATCGTTGGCAACTAAGATTTTCATAAATGCAATTGGACAAGGCCGAATTATTGACTGTACACACTGAATTTAGTCCGCGATGGTGGTTACGCAACCCTCATGTACAAACTGTTTACGCCAGTAAATTGGCGAAGCGTCCCGATATCGACACACGTAAAGAACGTTTGGAACTCAGTGACGGTGATTTCCTTGACTTAAATTGGTCGAAGAAAACCACCGGCCCCATGGTGTGCCTGTTTCATGGATTGGCCGGGTGTATTGACAGCGGCTACGCACGCGGAGCGTTCCACGCACTGGAAACTGCCGGGTATCGGCCTGTCTTCATGCATCATCGCGGTTGCAGCGGCGAACCCAACCGCTTAGCAACGTCTTATCATTCCGGCCACACACTAGACATGGCGACCGTCATCGATTTAGTGCATTCACGTTTTCCCACAAGCCCGGTTGCAGCGATTGGATACTCCCTGGGAGCCAACGCCTTACTAAAATTTTTAGGTGAAACCGGTGATAGTTCAGGCTTGGATGTCGCCATTGCTGTCTGCCCGCCGCTCGACCTGGCGACCTGTGCCACCACCATAAACACAGGCCTGGCTAAGGTTTATCAACGTTACTTGCTCTCGTTGATGCACAAACAGTACAACGCGAAAAAAGCGCGCTACCCACAGTTGGAGTTGCCTGAGCTGGCGGACGGCTTGAATACTTTTTGGCGTTTTGACGATGCGGTAACAGCGCCGCTTCATGGTTTTACCGACGTGCACCACTACTATGAAGCCTGCAGTGCAAAACCGTTTTTACCCCAGATTAAAACCCACACTCATCTGTTGTACGCACTGAACGATCCGTTCTTTTCACCATCTGTGTTACCCGACAAGCGCTACGTGCCAAACAATGTGACGCTCCATACACCGAAGTACGGAGGTCACGTGGGTTTTGTTGAACACGCAGCGCCTGCAGGTTTTAACCACTGGCTTGACCGGCAATTAGTGCACTGGCTGGACACACATTTTGCGCAGCCCCGCCAGCCGACGTCGCATTAACATCAGCAACGCCAGCAGGCTGAGTCCGGCTAAGGTGGGATCGGTTGCACCCGGCAATCGAGGATCGTGGACACTACAACCTGATCCTTGAAGCCCGGTTAGCACGACCTCATCTGACACAGCTGCACCGAAACCGGTGGCAGACGGCTCGTCCACATCCACAACGCCATCACCATCACTGTCGGGTAGTCCAATGACCTGAGGGTGCGTTGCGGCGTTGATTTGCTGTACGTCAGAGTAACCATCACCATTGTCGTCGACGGTATCGTCCACCATGCCATCGCCATTGATATCGATCATGGCTGCTTCAATGATGTCAAAGATTCCATCGTTATCCGAATCCAGATCCAAGTGATCCGGAGCGTTATCGCCATCAATGTCTTCCGGTACGATCGGGAATGCGGCAAAGCCATCATCCAGACCGTCGTTGTTTTCATCAACGTAGTTATCAACCCGGCCGTCGGCATCACTGTCCTGATCAAAACCCGCAGATTCAGATAGGTCGGTCAAGCCATCGTTGTCACTGTCCAGGTCCAATCGATCAACTACCCCATCACCATCGGTGTCGTTGTCAGCGAACGGCACAGCAGCTACGGCGTCATCCAGACCGTCCTGGTCAATGTCAACAAAACCATCCACCTTACCGTCACCATCCGCATCATCACCGCCGGCTTCCCGCAAATCGGTAATACCGTCGTTATCTGCGTCAAGATCCAGGAAGTCTGGTATGCCGTCTGAATCACTGTCGGCTCCGCCTTCTTGCGCATCAGGCACGCCGTCACCGTCGGAATCAACATCCAGATAATTTGGAATGCCATCGCCGTCGGTATCACCCGAGGTCTCGTCATTATCGCTAATGCCGTCTCCGTCAGTGTCTACACCACCTTCGAAGTTATCAGGTAGTCCATCCTTATCACTGTCGGTTTCCAAATGATCAGGAATTCCGTTGCCATCGGTGTCAACCGGGTTGGCAGGGTCAGGACCGGCTTCGGCACCATCAGTCAAGCCATCACCATCGCTGTCGGTATCGATAACATCGGGTACACCGTCACCGTCGGTATCTACGGGCGCTGAAGGATCGGTTCCCGCTTCAATGGCATCGTCAATACCGTCGTTATCACTGTCTGTGTCGAGGTAATCCGGTGTGCCGTCGCCATCAGAATCGGTTGGCTCAGCAGGATCGTTACCGGCTTCAACGCTGTCAGGTATACCGTCGTTGTCAGAATCGACATCCTGGAAGTCCGGTGTTCCGTCTCCGTCACTATCAACGTTACCTTCCTGGTCATCCGGGATACCGTCATTGTCACTGTCGCTATCGATTGCGTCCACGACACCATCTCCGTCACTATCAACCGGGTTCGAAGGATCCGTTCCCGCTTCGGTGTCATCATTGATACCGTCGTTATCGCTGTCAGTATCCAGATGGTTTGGTGTGCCATCGTTGTCAGTGTCCAAAGGACTTGTCGGATCAACACCGGCTTCCTGTGTATCTGGAATGCCGTCGTCATCGGCATCCAGATCTCTAAAGTCTGGGGTGCCGTCACCATCGGTATCAACTGGTGTTAAGTCATCGTCAACGCCATCACCGTCGCTGTCCGTGCCACCGGTTTGGTCAACATCAAATTGATCATCAATGCCGTCACCGTCGGTGTCCACACCTGATGTCGGGGTTTCCACTGCGTCCGGCAGCCCATCGTTGTCAGAATCTGTGTCGATGTAGTCAGGCACGCCATCGTTATCCGTATCCACTGTGCCTTCCAACGAATCCGGTATGCCGTCTCCATCGGAATCAACATCCAAATGATCCGGGATGCCATCGTTATCAGAGTCAACCGGGTTAGAAGGATCCGCTCCAACTTCCACAGCATCCGGGATGCCGTCACCGTCAGAGTCGGTTTCCAGGCGATCAACGATGCCATCACCATCGGTATCAATTAACGCCAGCGGGTTTACATCGGTTGTGTCATCCAACCCATCGCCGTTGGTGTCATTAAAACCATCCACAACACCGTCGCCATCGCTGTCCGATCCACCGGCTTCTACTAAATCGCTAATGCCATCGCCATCTGAATCACGATCTAAGTAATCGGGTATGGAATCGCCATCGGTATCTTGAACGCTCGCGTCATCGTCAATGCCGTCACCATTCGCATCGGTACCACCAGTGGAGTCAACATCATAGGCGTCATCGATACCGTCGTTGTCGCTGTCTATGCCTGTCGCTGGTGACTCAACGGCATCTGGCACGCCATCGTTATCCGAATCTATATCTAGGTAATCTGGTACGCCGTCACCATCGTTGTCAACGTTTCCTTCAATGGCATCAGGAATACCATCACCATCGGAATCCACATCAATTCGGTTGCTGTCTCCATCAACATCGGTATCAATAGTCGGTAACGGCGTAGCAAGCGTGTTGTCATCCAAGCCATCACCGTTAGTGTCTGTGAAGCCATCAATTACACCGTCACCGTCGTTATCAACACCGCCACTTTCTACAGTGTCGGTGATGCCATCGTTATCTGAATCTACATCCAGGTAGTCGGGCGCACCGTCGGCATCGCTATCAGGTAACGCGTCAGTGTTAGCACTTGCGTTATCATCAAAACCATCACCGTTTGCGTCGGTAAACGTATCCAGTTTGCCATCGCCATCGACGTCATCAAAGCCGGCCTCGGTAGCATCGGTGACACCATCATTATCGCTGTCAAGATCCAGATGATCAGGTACGCCATCATTGTCCGTATCGTTCACTGGCTGAGCGGATGCACCGGTGATGTCATCGAAACCATCACCATCGGCATCGGTGAAGCCATCGCCATCGGCATCCACACCACCCATCTCAACAAGATCCGGAATTCCGTCGTTGTCGCTGTCTAAGTCCTGGTAATCCGGATGTCCGTCACCATCGGTATCTGGGTTCTCCAAAGGCGTTGCCGCCACACCGTCGTCCAGTCCGTCGTTATCTGCATCGGTGAATCCGTCAACAACACCGTCGTTGTCAGCGTCGGTACCACCGGCCTCGGTCAGGTCAGTTAAGCCATCGTTATCCGAATCCAAATCCCGATAATCCGGCAGACCATCCGCATCGGTATCATCAATCGGTAACGGCGAGGAGAACTGCGCATCGGCTAAGCCATCACCGTTGGTGTCTGTTGGGTCATCGACCACGCCATTGCCATCGGTATCGGTTCCGCCTGCTTCGGTTAAATCAGTTAACCCATCGTTATCACTGTCTAAGTCGAGGTGATCGACATGACCATCGCCATCGGTATCCGGCGTGGGTAAGCCGAGCAAACGAATACCATCATCCAAGCCGTCACCATCGGAATCGACAAAGTCGTCCAGGCGGCCGTCGCTGTTGCCATCGGTACCACCGGCTTCGGTGGTGTCGGTTAACCCATCGTTGTCGCTGTCGATGTCTTTGTAATCGGCGTAACCATCGCTGTCAGTATCTGGCACCGGTAACGGCGTAACACTGGTTGCGTCGTCTTGACCATCCAGATTGGTGTCTGTGAAGTTATCCAACCGGCCATCACCGTCGGCATCCGCACCACCGGCTTCTGTAACGTCAGGCAAGCCGTCGTTATCGCTGTCTAAATCCAAGTAGTCTGGGATACCGTCACTGTCGGTATCCTGTGTACCTTCCACGCTATCGGGAATGCCATCGTTGTCATCATCTAAATCAGAATGATCGGGTATCCCATCGTTATCAGCATCCGGTGAGGATTCAACGTTTACAACCACCAGGGCTTCGTTGGATACGTTCCCCTGGGCATCACTCACCACGTACGTCAGGCTCGAGGTGCCAATAAACGTGACGAACGGATCAAACACTACCTGACCGCCCACCACACTGTAGTCACCTTCACCGGGAATGCTGTAAGTGGTTTGGATACCCGGAACTGAAGGGTCTAAATCCAGAGTCGAAGGATCCAGATCGCCATTGGCGTCAGTATCTCCATCCAGCACATCAATAGTTAAGTTGATGTCTTGTTCTGCCGTGACCGTCTCGGCATCCGCAATCGGTGGCGCACCGGCAACAGTAACTGACAACGGAGCAATGTTAGATACATTGCCATCATCGTCACTCACCACATACGACAAGGTTGCATCACCCTGAAACGCAGAGTCTGGGTTAAAGGTCAGTTCACCGGTAGGATCAACCGACCAAACCCCGTCAGCGTTCGTTACCGTGGACTGAATGCCCGGGGTCAGTGGATCTAAATCCAGAGTCGACAAATCGATGTCGTTGTTCGCATCGGCGACCTGGCTGGCAAGATTGATCACCGCGTTATTGTCTGCAGCAACATTGACGCTTTGTCCGTTCGCTACTGGAAACGCACCTGCGACCGTGACCGAGACGTTGGCCGGTGCAGACTCGTTACCGTCATCATCTTCGACAGTGTACGGTATTGTGGCGGAGCCTTCAAAATCTGAATCCGGGTTGAACGTCAATACACCACTGGCATTAATGCTCCAAACACCATCGGCGGTGGTCAATGTGTTTTGGTTACCAGGTGTAGATGGATCTAAGTCGAAAGTAGTTAAATCCACATCGTTATTGGCATCACTGACGTTGTCAGATAAATCAATCGTTGCATCAGCGTCAGGGGCGACTGCCGCGCTGTCTGCGGTTGCAACGGGCGTTGCGCCGTCTACCGTCACCGAGACGTTGGCTGGCGCTGATTCGTTACCGTCATCATCTTCGACGGTGTACGGAATCGTTGCTGTACCCTCAAAGTCAGAGTCAGGATCGAACGTCAAAACACCACTGGCGTTGATATTCCAAACACCGTCCGCGGTGGTCAGTGTATTTTGATTACCCGGTGTAGATGGATCTAGGTCAAATGTCGTAAGGTCCACATCGTTGTTGGCATCACTGACGTTGTCCGATAAATCTACTGTCGCATTAGTATCAGGCCCAGTATTCGTGCTGTCCGCTGTCGCGACCGGAACCGCCCCTTCAACGGTAACCGACACGTTTGCCGGTGCTGATTCATTACCGTCATCATCTTCTACTGTGTACGGTATTGTGGCCGTACCTTCAAAATCTGAATCTGGATCAAACGTTAAAACACCAGCAGAGCTGATCGTCCACACACCATCTGCGGTGGTTAACGTACTTTGATTACCCGGTGTTGACGGGTCTAAATCAAACGTTGTTAAGTCTACGTCGTTGTTGGCGTCGCTGACGTTGTCAGACAAATCTACCACTGCATTGGTATCAGCACCCGTGGTCGTACTGTCGGCTGTAGCAACCGGGGTCGCTCCGGCGACAGTGACCGAAACGTTCGCCGGTAATGATTCGTTACCGTCATCATCTTCTACGGTGTACGGAATCGTGGCCGTACCTTCAAAATCTGGGTCTGGATTGAACGTCAACAAACCACTGCTGCTGATTAACCACACACCATCCGCAGTTGTTAAGGTGTTCTGATTACCCGGAGTTGATGGGTCTAAATCAAAGGTGCTTAGATCAACATCATTGTTTGCATCGCTGACGTTATCGGATAAGTCAATCGATGCGTTTCCGTCTGGGCCAACGCTTGCACTATCGGCTGTGGCAACTGGCGTGGCGCCATCAATCGTTACCGATACGTTGGCAGGAGCTGATTCGTTGCCATCATCATCTTCAACGGTATATGGAATCGTCGCCGTGCCTTCGAAATCGGCATCAGGATTAAACGTCAACACACCGCTGGCGTTGATCGTCCATACGCCATCCGCTGTGGTTAATGTGTTTTGGTTGCCTGGCGTCGATGGATCTAAATCGAACGTGCTCAGATCCACATCGTTATTTGCATCACTGACGTTGTCAGATAAATCCACGGTCGCATCGCTATCAGGTCCTGCAGACCCGCTGTCGGCTGTAGCAACCGGGGTTGCTCCAGCAACAGTAACCGAAACGTTCGCCGGTAATGACTCATTACCGTCGTCATCTTCGACGGTGTACGGGATTGTGGCCGTGCCTTCAAAGTCTGAGTCTGGATTAAATACCAGGATGCCACTGCTGTTAATTGACCACACACCATCGGCTGTTGTCAGTGTGCTCTGATTGCCGGGTGTGGAGGGATCAAGATCAAATGTGCTTAAGTCCACATCGTTGTTTGCGTCGCTGACGTTGTCTGACAAGTCAATGATCGCATCCGCATCAGGCCCTACTGAATCACTGTCAGCGGTAGCGACTGGCGTGGCGCCAGCGGTTATTACCTGAATGACTGATGTATTCGATACATATCCTGTGGTATCCGATACGTTATACGAGATTGCCGCAGTACCTTCAAAGCTTGCCACCGGATTAAACGTAACAACACCAGCACTGTTTACCGTCCACGTGCCTTGTGAAGTCGTCACCGTGCTCTGCACGCCCGGTGTCGATGGATCAAGATCGATCGTCGTTAAATCGGCATTGCCATTCACATCAGTGATGTTGTCAGCCAGGTTCACGGTAACGTTTGCGTTCGGCCCACCCGAACCAGAATCTGCCGTGGTAACCGGGGCGTAGTGATCGGACCGGTAGTCCACCTCACTCATCAGTTCATCGTCGTTTTCTAAAACGTCAGAACCACCTGCCGTACTCAGTGGATCACCAATACTGCCGTCTGGATCCGCATAACTTGGTGCAACCGTCGCACTTACACCACCGGATAATGTGACTTCCCCTTCTTCAAGGTCAGTCTCGGCGTCGTTGTCGCTGTTGGCGTCCTTATAGTCTGGCGTGTCTTGCGTGTCGGTATTGACAGGATCGTTAAACCGCGCAAACGTTGCACCAAACATCCGCGTGGTGCTTTGATCGGTGTCGAACAAATCGATAACACCATCATTATCGGTATCGTTATCCTGAACGTTGCCGTCGTTAACCGCAAAACCGGCCGTTAGTCGGGCTTCTATGGTGTCAGGAATGTTGTCGTTGTCACTGTCCAAATCCAGGAAGTCAGCGTCGCCATCAGGATCTGAATTAACAGGGGTCGTGCCCAACGATGCGCCAGCTGAAGCATCGGCCACATTCGCATCGAATACATCCATTAAACCATCGGCGTCGTTGTCACCCGGTGCGCCTAAAAAGACCGCCGACTCAACAGTGGATAAGGTGCCGTCGCCGTTGGTGTCTGCGGCTACGAACGATAACAGTACACCGCTTTCGTATAAGTCACTGATACCGTCGTTATCAGAATCAAGATCCTGATGGTTCGGCACGCCATCACCATCGGTATCAAACGTTCCTTCTACCGAATCCAGAATGCCGTCGTTGTCATCATCTAAATCAGCGGCGTCTGCAATTAAGTCCCCATCACGATCAACCGTAACGGTAACTCGGGCTGTGGGGCGAGCTTGTACATCTATCGTTACAGTCGCACCCGATGAATAACCGTCAGTGTCCTGAATCGTATAGAAGAACGAGTCCACACCCACGAAACCGTTGTTCGGTGTATAGACAAAATGGCCGCTACCATCGGTCGTCAATGTGCCGTTGGTTGGGTTACTGTAAGTGGTAACAGACTTAGGCGCAGGGCTTGAGGATGTATCGTTAGCCAATGGGAAAATATCTAACGGTTCGTCAACAACACCTTGCAAGACATCATTTTGTGCCTGCAGTGTGGATACTTCAAAACCTACAACGTAAGCGTACCCACCGCCGCTTCCAGAAGCCGCGAGTTGTCCAATCTGAATACGTGAAAGCGCTCGAATCAAAATATCCTGATTACTGCCCAAACTGAACGTAGCCAAAGAATACAGGGGGTTCGACGTGACCACCTCGGTGGTTAGCGTGGGTGATATGAGCGTTTGCGTATCGGTCGCAGGGTTGATGCTATAGATCTCGAGCGCCGACATCGCAGATGTCGTTGCCACCAGAAAATAATCTGCACCAGTCGATGGTGTTTTAAAACGGGCAACACCTAGACCTTCAGTACTTAAAGGACTCAGTAAGCTGATACCGTTTTCGTCTCGACCTGAAACTAATCCAGACTGGTGATAAACGTATCCCGGCGCGGATAGGCTAAGTGCAAACGTGGTGTTGTTTTCACCTGAAGCAAAATCGTTTTGCCAGACTTCACCTTCATTAACAGTGGCTTGCAATACACCGTTTAGTTCGATTTGTGTGGCGTCCTCTGTCGCAACGACTTTAACGATTTCCCGCGGCGATACACTGGTACGAAGTACGTATTCTGTGCCTACTAGCTCGATAGGCGCGAGTTGATCCCAAGCGTTTTCACCTGCGCCGTTCGAATGGTAGTTGCTCGAACCCGAGGAAACAGCGATGGCTGCACTAGCCACGATGTGAGTACCCGTGATTTCTGCATTACCCGGTGCGGCGCGAACGGTGTAGCTCTGTCCCGCATTCAGTGTGACTTGAATCGAGCCATCACTGTTGGGATCTGCTCCGTCACCCCATGCCCACGTCTGTCCAACCGGCCGGTCAATTTGCACGATGGTACTGTCTTGGGTTGCCATGATTGAAATAAAACCAACCCCATTCCCGTTCCCATCAAAAGCACCATCACTGGTTATCCCGCCAGCGTAAAACTCCGTACCAAGTGCACCATAACCTTTAGTTTGTAAAAACGATTGAGCGTTACCGCCATCCTGTCGCGCAGCCGCATAAAAAGGACCATCAGCTTCTAACAATAAGCCTGAGTTTTCGATAGTCGCAAACGTGGCATTACTGGTTATTTCACCAAACGTGGAATCCAGCGAAAGTGTTTCATCACCATCAAACTTTGTAATTACCCTCGTAATAGCCGGATCAGCAGTTCCGGGGCGAGTAACGGTGATAGTGACCGGGTCTTCGGAACTGGTATTAAGTACCAAATCGATTTCATTACCCGTCGTGTTCTCACTGTGCCCCGCAACACGAGGTGGCAAATAATGTTTCGCTAGGGGATTTGGCCAAACTCTCAACGACACCACACCGGTTTGGGTTCCGGTACCGTCGTTAACCGAATAGGAAAACTGATCAAGCCCTTCATAACTGGGATTGGGTGTGTAGGTAATGGTGTTATCGGCATTGACCAGGATCGAACCATGAGTAGGCGCACTCACTTCGGCGACTACCGGGGTACCGTTATAACTGTCGTTCGCTAAGACGTTAAAGTCGGCTGCCGTGCCAGTACCAACTAAAAAAGAATCATCCTGTACCGCCAGGACTGGCGCGGTCTCAGCAAAGTATAAAAATTCGTCAACACCCTGGAAACCGGCGTTCGGGGTATACAAAACATTCCCGTTTGGTTGCACAGAAGCGGTACCAAACGATGGTTGTTGCAGTAAGGACGGTAGTTGTCCGGCTACACCCGTATCGTTTTGCATCACGTTGAACGAAGCGGCCGAGTTTTGGCCCGTGATCGTCACATCGTCTACAACATCAGCCGATGCGTTACCTGCCCAAAGCAAGAAAGAAATAGGTACCGTCAGTAAAATCTTTCGACGCTGAGGTTTTTTGCCAATCGAAGGGCAGCGTTCTATCTTTTCACTCATAGTGAAGTCGTTCCAGTAATGATTGCATCGCGTATGCACCAAAAAAGGTCAGCATGGTTAATGCCACTAACCCACTAGACCAGCCTCAGATCGTGGGTGCCTGTACCTCGGAGTATCTCGATGCAGAAAAAATCAGCTTCTCTTCTTTTATCGCGCTGCGAGTGCGTTACTAAATGCCTAACTAGCCGTTCTGCTAGCAAAAGTTATATTTAGAAACAATCTTCGCCACCACAAAAAACGCCGACCAACGAAGTATGAATTTCGTTGATCGGCGTTTGTGTTGTGTTGCCATGCAACGACGGCCGTTATGAGCTCAGCTTAGAAACCTTTCTCATACGTCGACCCATCAGCATCAGCAAGGCAATAGAACTCAGGCCCATCAGGGTCGGATCTGTAACGGTTGCACCTCGGGTGTTGTGCACGCTACAGCCTGAACCGCTTAGCCCGGTTAACACGACTTCATCGCCTTGTGCCGCACCCTGGGCAAGCGCTGCATCCTTCACATCTGGGATACCGTCACCATCACTATCAGGCAATCCTACGATCAAGGGATGCGCCTCAGGGAAGATCAGCAGAAAGTCTGCATAACCATCGCCGTTGTCATCGGTTAGATCGTCCACCTGACCATCGTTATTCTCATCAACAAGCCCTGCTTCAATCACATCAAACAAGCCATCGTTATCAGAGTCAGAATCCAGGTGATCTGACAAATCATCGCCATCGATGTTTAACGGTACGACGGGATTCTCTGCCAGCAGATCATCTAATCCATCCACGTTTTCATCAATAAACGTATCCACTCGCCCGTCAGCATTGGAATCTGCATCGAAACCAACCGCTTCTGAAAGATCGGGCAGGCCATCGTTATCAGAATCAAGGTCAATACGATCATTGACACCGTCGCCATCCGTGTCCGCATCGGGATACGGAACAGCGGCTACTGAATCATCCAGGCCATCGTCGTTCTCGTCGATGAAGTTATCGACTTGACCGTCGCCGTCTGCGTCTTCACCACCGGCTTCCACTATGTCAGCGATGCCGTCATTATCGCTGTCCAGATCCATGTAGTTAGGTACACCGTCCGAATCACTGTCAAGCGTGCCTTCGTCTACATCAGGAATACCATCGCCATCTGAATCCATATCCAGGTAGTTGGGTATTCCATCGCCGTCAGCATCACCGGCTCCTTCATCTTGATTCAAGATGCCATCACCGTCGGTGTCGATGGGCGCTTCCTGATCATCTGGCAGGCCATCGTTGTCGCTGTCGATTTCCAACATGTCCGGGATACCGTCACCATCAGAATCGATAGGATTGTTCGGATCAGCGCCGACCTCCAGCGCATCACTGATGCCGTCACCGTCGCTGTCGGTATCAAATACGTCCGGGATACCGTCACCATCGGTGTCGATCGGATTCGTCGGATCACTGCCTGCTTCGATCAGGTCAAAGACACCATCTCCATCTGAATCAATATCGATAAAGTCAGGGATACCATCGTTATCCGTATCGGTGGGCACACTGGCGTCAGTACCAGCTTCCAACGCATCAGGTATACCGTCACCGTCTGCATCGCTGTCCAGATAGTCGGGCGATCCATCCCCGTCAGTGTCTGTTGGCGCTGTGGAATCCGAACCGGCTTCAATAACATCAGGTACACCATCACCATCTGCATCACTGTCGAGATAATCGGGCGATCCATCTCCGTCAGTATCCACAGGCACAACCGCATCATCAATGCCGTCACCATTGGTATCAACACCACCCGTGGCTTCTACATCAAACGCATCGTCAATACCGTCGCCATCTTCATCGTTACCACTAATTGGCGTTTCTACTGAATCGTCGATACCGTCGTTATCACTGTCGGTGTCGATAAAGTCCGGCACACCATCAGCATCCGTATCAATTGGCGCACCCGATGGGTCAATTCCGCGTTCCAATGCATCAGGAATTCCATCGTTATCTGAATCTTCATCCAGGTAATCTGGTACACCATCTCCATCACTATCAGTCGGCGCACCTGTTGGGTCGCTACCACGTTCGACTGCGTCCGGGATACCATCGTTATCCGAGTCTGTGTCGAGCATGTCAGCAACACCATCGCCATCAGTATCACTTAAGCCTTCCACATCATCTGTGATGCCATCGCCGTCGCTGTCCGTATCCAAGTGGTTAGGCACACCATCGTTGTCTGTATCCAACGGATTCGAAGGATCACTACCCACTTCCATAGCGTCAGGAATACCGTCACCATCACTGTCGGTGTCGATGTAATCCGCAACGCCATCGTTGTCGGTATCACTTGGCGTCGCTGATGTCGGATCGGTTGGATCGATACCGCTTTCAACGCTGTCAGCAATGCCGTCGTTATCGCTGTCGGTATCCAGCATATCCGGCACACCGTCGTTATCGCTATCAACCGGCGCGCTTGGATCTACGCCCGCTTCGATTGCATCAGCAATACCGTCACCATCAGAATCGGTATCAATAAAGTCTGGCGTGCCATCATTATCCGTGTCCACTGGATTCGTTGGATCGGCACCCGCTTCCAGCGCATCCAACACACCGTCACCATCGGAGTCGGTTTCCAGGTAATCAGCAATGCCATCACCATCGGTGTCTGTCGGGTTCGCAGGATCACTGCCAGCCTCTACACTGTCTGGGATGCCATCGTTATCGGAATCAGTATCCAAATAGTCTGGGATGCCATCATTGTCGGTATCCACACTGCCTTCCAGCGCATCGGATATACCGTCGTTATCTGCATCGGCATCTAAGTGATCTGGAATACCGTCGCTATCGCTGTCTGATGGATTAGATGCATCAGGACCCACTTCATCACTGTCCGCAATACCATCACCATCTGAATCGGTATCGATGAAGTCTGGCGTGCCATCGTTATCGGTATCTACAGGGTTAGATGGGTCAGTGCCGACTTCGTCGGTATCACTGATGCCATCACCGTCACTGTCAGTATCCAGGTAATCTGGGGTACCGTCGTTATCGGTGTCTGTTGGATTCGTAGCGTCACTACCGGATTCAACATCATCGGTAATACCGTCACCATCACTGTCAGTGTCTAAGTGATCCGGCGTACCGTCATTGTCTGTATCCACCGGGTTGGATGGGTCTGCACCGGCTTCAACATTGTCTGGAATACCGTCGTTATCGCTGTCGGTATCCAGCATGTCTGGCGTACCGTCCGCATCGGTGTCGGTTAAACCTTCAATGCTGTCGTCGATACCATCGCCGTCACTATCGGTGTCCAGGTAATCTGCAATACCATCGTTATCCGTATCGCTCGGGTTTGCAGGATCACTACCGGATTCCATGGTGTCCGGTATGCCATCACCATCACTGTCGGTGTCTAAGTAATCAGGCGTACCGTCGTTATCAGAATCCACGGGGTTCGCCGCATCAGCACCCACTTCAACGCTGTCTGGAATGCCATCGTTGTCGCTGTCGGTATCTAATGTATCAACAATGCCATCGTTGTCTGAATCAACAGGCGTTGCCGGGTTGGCACCCGCTTCCACTGAATCGTCAATGCCATCACCGTCACTGTCGGTATCCAGTACATCTGGTATGCCGTCGTTATCGGTATCCACTGGAGCAGTTGGATCAGCGCCCGCCTCTACGCTATCGGGTACGCCATCACCATCACTGTCCGAGTCTAAGTAATCGGGCGTGCCATCGTTATCGGTATCACCGTTACCTTCAACACTGTCAGGAATACCATCGTTATCACTGTCGGTATCCAGCAGATCTGAAACGCCGTCGTTATCTGAATCAACCGGTGTTGCCGGGTTAGCGCCCGCTTCAACCGAATCATCAATTCCATCACCGTCACTGTCGGTGTCCAACACATCAGGAATACCGTCATTATCTGTGTCGGTTGGCATTGCCGGATTAACGCCTGCTTCCACAGAATCTGGTACACCATCACCGTCGCTGTCGGTATCTAACGTATCCGGAATACCATCGTTATCTGTATCTACCGGATTGGCAGGATCGGCACCGGCTTCAACCGTATCCGGGATGCCATCACCATCGCTATCGGTGTCTTGATAGTTCGGTGTGCCATCGTTGTCGGTATCCGCTGGGTTCGCTGCATCAGCACCCACTTCTACGCTGTCTGGAATACTGTCGTTGTCACTGTCGGTATCGATAAAGTCGGGGGTGCCATCGTTATCTGAATCAACAGGCGTTGCCGGGTTGGCACCCGCTTCCACTGAATCGTCAATGCCATCACCGTCACTGTCGGTATCCAGTACATCTGGTATGCCGTCGTTATCGGTATCC
>JAHDCO010000128.1 GCA_020629835.1 Granulosicoccaceae bacterium | reverse complement strand
GCCGATATTCGGTACCGAACAAGCTTTGATAACGGCCGGCCCGTCAAAGCGCGTTTCCAGGAGTTGTGTGAAGCGTTGGGTGAACTAGGGATTTGGGTACGTTTGCACTACGTGTACCCCTATCCGCATGTTGACGATGTAATTTCGTTAATGGCTGAAGGGAAAATCCTTCCGTACCTGGATATTCCGTTCCAGCATGCCAACCCGAGAGTTCTTAAGCTAATGAAACGGCCCGCGGCGGCTGAAAATAATCTGGCTCGGATTAATGCATGGCGGGAGATCTGTCCTGAGATTACGATTCGAAGTACATTTATCGCCGGTTTTCCTGGTGAAACCGAAGCTGAATTTGAAGATTTGCTGCAGTTTTTAGAAGAGGCGCAGCTGGATCGGGTCGGGTGTTTTACGTATTCACCGGTGGAAGGTGCTGCTGCGAACGAATTACCCGATGCCGTGCCCGAACCCGTTAAGCAAGAACGTTTAGAACGTTTTATGGCGGTACAGGCGAAAATCAGCGCAGAGAAACTCCAAGCGCGGGTTGGACATCGTGAGGTGGTGTTGATCGATGAAGTTATTGATGATGTCGCAACCGCGAGAAGTTACAGCGATGCGCCTGAGATTGATGGGGTAGTGCATGTGCCGACGGATGACTTCGATGTTGAAGCGGGAGATTTCATTGAAGTGGATATCGTCCGGGCCGACGCGCATGACCTATACGGGCAGATTCCGGACGAATAATTGGTTGCTTATTTACAAAGGGTGAGCGGTAGTCAAATCTCGGCGCGCTGTAGAGATAGTGACGGTGAACCCCATAACAACATCCATCAGTGCGCCGACCATCATTATTAAAAACGTGGTGTTCCCTAATCTAGGCACAATTAGGAATTCTACAAAAAACACCAAAAACACAACGAGTGAGAGCACGTGGTCGATAATGGAGGCGGTATTAGTACGGGTTGCCTTAAACGTTTCGATGTAAAGAAATAGTAGGCTGGCAATAATAAGCAAGTCGCTGATTGTAATAATAATGTGCCGAGTTGAAGGAAGCATAAATTCCGTCACGATGATATTCATCATCGATTCCTCCACGGGGCCGGCCATCATAAGAAAATTGGCGGCAATGAGCAGATACAGAAAGAGCGGAATAGATAAGATCCAACGCATGCTGTTTGGCCTTGTGGTTTGTTACTGTTGAGTATAGCTGGCGGCTTTAGATGGTTCTAACCCAGCTGCTAGGCCTTGTTGCATTTTGTTGTCCATAATTTAATCAATTTTGTTTTAGCCAAGTTGTTAATCAAAAATGTTTTAGTACCTGTTAATTATTTATTCAAATCGCGTTAAAATATAGTTGCAATGGGTAGAGCTGGTAATGTCTACAAACCGATGAGTAATCCAAATTACTTTTAATTTAATAGGATCCTTACAATATGCGTAAATCGGGCACCGATTACACAACCTGGTCTATCGATGAATTGCGAAAGGAAGCAAAAGTCATTGAAAAAACCATCAAATTAAAAGAAACCAACGAGCGAAAACACGTTCTCGCTGAACTGAAAGCAGTGGCCAGGCGAAGTGGCTACAGCCTGGAAGAATTTCTTGCCCTGGAGCTCGGCACCCCTGCCCAGTCGGCGGCGGCGCAGAACAGTCTGAAGCAGAAAACCAAGAAGTCCTTCACGAAAAAGCGAGCGCCAGCAAAGATCAAGTATCGAAGCCCGATAAATGCACAGGACACGTGGACAGGGCGCGGCAGAAAGCCTAAGTGGGTCGCAAATTTTCTCGAACATGGGGGGACGTTGGAGGAAATCGCAGTTTAGCCACACACAAAACTATATCTGTGTGTTTTTTCGGCCGATATCAAACTGTAGCAGGATTGTGAAATGTTCCAAAGCTTCCACAGTGGTTGGGTTGGTATGACTTAGAGTAGCGGCGGCTGATCGAGCCGTCGGTGATTTTTGTGTGTCAGTTACTGTTGGGCAATATCACTGCAGCGTAAACTGCGTGGATCAGACATCGATCGACACAGTCTAATCAATAAAAAGGGATGTCAGTGGAGCACAAGAATACTCGGTTGATTAAGTCGTCCGCTACATTAAACGCGTGGATGACCAATCTGGCCAATGTCGGGCGCGGGCAAAAGCAGATGATCAGTATGTTCGCTGACGCATCGATTGCTATTCTCGCGCTCTGGTTGGCCTACTCACTCCGCCACGGTATGCCATTTTCTGATTTCCGGCACACGTGGTATCTGTTTATTATTATGCCTGCGCTTGTATGCATTATTTATGCGGGGCTCGGTATATACCACTGGGTTGTGCGTTCAACCAACAGGCATTTGTTCTTGCAGCTTGGTAAAGCGAGTGTGCTGTGTGGTTTCACATTACTGGTGGTCATGTACCTCCTTCCACCAGACCGGTCAAATCCGCGTTCGCTGTTCTTGCTCTTTGCAGGCTTACTCTTGTTGGGTTCCATTACCATGCGCGTGGCTTGGCAGTCGTTGTTCGATACCAACCAGGATGGCGCGCCGGTTGCAATTTACGGGGCCGGTAGTGCCGGCAGGCAAATAGCGGCGTTGCTTTCGGGTGACAGCACCTACTCGCCAGTAATGTTCATTGACGATAACCCTTCTTTGGAAGGTACCTACATACAAGGGCTGCGAGTTGTCTCTAGTGACAGCAACGGACTAGCTGAAAAGTTATTGAACAAAGAAGTTGCCACGGTCATCCTCGCGATGCCGTCGATTGCTACGTCTACCTATCAGCAATTGGTTGGCCGCATGCAGGATTTGGGTCTGTCGGTTCATACCACGCCATCTATTTCTGAAATTATTGCAGGTCGAATTTCCAAAGAACAGATTCGAGAGGTATCCATTTCCGACATCCTTGGTAGATCCGAAGTGGATGCCGATCCTGAAATCATGGGTAGAGAGGTGACAGAAAAAGTCGTGCTTGTCACCGGTGGTGGGGGCTCAATAGGCTCGGAACTTTGCAGACAGATTGCCAGACTAAGCCCCAAAAAGTTGATCGTAGTCGACCACTCAGAAGAAAATCTTTATCACATCAATGAAGAGTTGCAGCCAATTTTCGCAAGTGGCGCATCTGGCATTTCAGCAGACGATGCTTATGAGCCGGTTCTTTGTACTGTTAATGAAGCAGATGCGGTAAAAAGGGTCTTTGAACAGAACACAATTAATACAGTGTTTCATGCCGCTGCCTATAAGCACGTTCCTATCATCGAGCGACAGCCCTCACAGGGCGTAAAAACCAACGTATTCGGTACGCTTAATGTACTAGACACAGCAATCGCTGCAGGCGTAGAAAATTTTGTTCTGATATCTACTGACAAAGCTGTGCGGCCTACCAATGCGATGGGTGCCTCGAAGCGAGTTGCTGAGCTTTGCTTACAGGCCCGTGCAAAAAGTCAAAGCACCACAAAAATCTCTATGGTCAGGTTTGGAAACGTATTGGGTTCTTCGGGGTCAGTGGTTCCAAAATTCAAAGCCCAAATTAAAGGTGGGGGCCCGGTAACCATTACGCATAAAAACATCACTCGTTACTTCATGACAATCCCTGAGGCGGCTCAGTTGGTATTGCAGGCGAGTGCGATTGCCAGGGGAGGCGATGTATTCGTGTTGGACATGGGAGAACCGGTGAAGATCGCTGATCTTGCAAAAACGATGGTGCGTTTGTCTGGCGCAAGGCTGGCAGAAGAAACAGGTGACTCCAAAGACATTGAAATTCGGTATGAAGGTCTAAGACCGGGTGAAAAGATGTATGAAGAGCTCTTCATCGGCAATGCACATCGCCCTACGAGTGTGAAGAAGATATTCACTGCCGACGAAGTGATGTTACCTTGGCAGCAGCTACAGACCGAGTTGCGAAAACTACAGCATCATCTTGAAAAAGGTGACGAGCAGAGCGTTCGGACAAAAGTGCTTGAGTTGGCTTTGTACAGTGGCTCTGGTAGCGACACTATCCCAAAGCGTAAAGATTCTGAGGATGATCCGCTCAACCCTCAAGCAATGACGGTTTAGTACGGATACGATCCCAGTGGTTATCTGAGAAGATGAAGTACGTCAGAGTCTCTCTTCGATCATCCCCTCGAAAAGTTCAGAAGGCTTCGGTAACTTCATCTCCCAGAGCTTTTCGCAGATGGTAGTCACTGTTACCATCGTGGCGTCTGGGTTTGCGTAAGCATCTGGGTTGTTTAACCATCTGGGGTATATTCCAAGGCTTAAGTGTCTCAGTATCTTTGGCTTTTGTTGTTGGTGACTCGTTCAGCAACTAGCGTAGATATTGGTAAGGTTCCTGACCGTTCGCTTTTGCTGTTTCAATCAAGCTATAAAGATTAGCGCTAGCTGTTACTCCACGTTGGCTGTTACTGAACATCCAAGCTTTTAAACCAATGACAAACGGCCTGATCGCATTTTCAGCAGCATTATTGTCGATCGGCCACTTACCATCTTCGACATACCGCGAGAGTTCGATCAAGTATTCCAAAGCGGACTTGATTGCCTGTCCGAGTTTCCTTTTCGGTGGCACTTTAGACCGTTGATCTAATAGTCAGTCGTGGATAGCTTTTAGAATTGGCATGCTGTGCTGTTGTCGGTTACGATGCCGCGTAGCGGCATCGCTATCGGTAGCGTTTTTCAATGGCATAGAGTTTTACGATAAGCACTATCGCCTTATCGGCCTTACCCGATTGACCCGTTACCTGTGCTTTCTTCGTATCGGTAAATTTTCGGCACACATGTGCCCAACAACACAAGTGTGTTAGCCCACGAGCGGCAGCGACTTGTCGGTAAGGTTTGTACCCGTCCGTCATCAACACACCCGTGTAGTTAGCCAATAACGTTTCGACTACAGCTGTCACTGCCAATGCAAAACTCCCCAGTCGTGCCAATTGAAAATTCCCCACCTTGAGCCATTTGGCTAGGTTTTCAATCTAGCC
>JAHDCO010000127.1 GCA_020629835.1 Granulosicoccaceae bacterium | reverse complement strand
TCAGCCAGGCCTCCTAACGGTAGCGTTGGCAAGTCGTAGGGTGTTCGTAATAGCAGTGTGGGAACTGGATTTAAGGTAGCGCCGCGGGGTAGTAACACTTCGGTATACAAAGCAACGCCGTCACGCATGGTGACTTCGGTCACGATGTCGTTTTCCTGCAACCCTTGCAGGTTCATGCCATTTTGGCTTGAAGTGCAGCCTGTTATTACGGCGAGGGATAAGATGGCGATTGAGGGCAGGCTTTTTTGCGTGGGTATTTTCATGTGTTCGTACCGTTGGGTTCGTGATGAATGAGACCCCACCATCGGCGTGTTGCTGGGCGGGGTCCAGCCCAAATGCACCAGTGGGCTGAGTGATGTACAAACGGTGTACTGAGCGGACTCAAATGACCGCTGGTGCCATCAGCGCGTGCTGCGAGGCCCAGTTAACGGTCTATCGGGCCGTGGCAATGAAAAAATGACCGCTGGTGCATTAAGTCGACCGTTCGGGTACAAGGGGATCTGTCGCGCAGATCTGCAGCATCCTGGTAAACGAATGGTTTTCGATAAACCTCTTTCTTTGCGAGACGCACATTGAACGATCGATCGTTAGTTCAAGCCAACGGAACCCTGCTGAATATTCTGCCCATGGGCAAAGCGCTGGCTGGGGGTGGTTTGCTGCTGGTGATGCTGTTTACGCTGGTGAAGCCAGAGGCCAGTTTGGGTTTGGGTGTAGCGGAACGGCTGATCTTCTGGCTTTTGCACGTCGGCCTGGGATTGATCGCACTAATGGTGTCGAGCCGTTGGCTTGCCAGTGGCGAACGCCTCCCCAGTTCGACGTGGTTGGCCGTTTTGCTATCGGGATTGGCAGGGGCCCTGGTGGCAGCGCCTGGTTACCTGGTGTTGGATTGGGTGTACGCCGGCAAAACGCTTGATTTGACGCCGGAGATCGAATCTCAAAACCTCATCTCAAGTTTGCTGGAAGAGTACATTGGCCTGGCACCTTGGTTTGTGTTGTCTTGGGTGGTCATCAACCTACCGGTGCTTATGCCCCACAAAGAAGCTGAATTGGGTATCAATGATTCTGTTGAATGTACGACTCACATTGCCGACACGGTGACCGATACTGAACATACGGATGATGCTAAATCCAAAGTGCCGCCAGCATCCAATGCGGCTCAGCAATTTCTCAACAGTTTGCCCGGGGTTATTGGCACCGATGTGATTGCTGTGTCCAGCGATCTTCATTACTTGAATGTATGGACAGTAGCCGGTCGTACAACGGTTCTGGGTAACCTGAAAGACGTTGCTGAAGAGCTGGAACCTATCGGTTTGCGCGTTCATCGTTCACATTGGGTAGCAAATGCTCATGTCAGGCGTATAGTGGGCACCAGCAATAATGCCATGTGTATTTTATCGAATGAGCTAAGAATTCCGATAAGCCGGCGTCGATGGAAGGCCTGCCGTGATCGGTTCGGGCGAGGCGTGGTAAGTACTCAATTAACGTAGCGTATGTAGGAATCCCAGCGTGGGCCAAACTGTTCCTTCCGCCCGACGAGATTCAGTGGCGGGTGCCATTGCTTCTATCGTTATTGCGGTGTCTATTTTGTCGGCAGGGGACGCCATCATCAAACTCGTCGGTGCGAATTACCTGGTGTGGCAGCTGTTTGTGCTGCGCTCATTGTTCCTGATTCCCGTTTATGCTGTGTTAATCCAACTGCGCAAGCGCCGGTATGATTACAAGCAGATGTTGGAACCCTGGGTGTTACTCAGGAGCCTTTTGCTGGTGTTGATGTGGCTGCTGTATTACGTAGCCATACAAAACGTGGAGCTTTCATTAGCAGCGGCGGCTTATTACACAGCGCCTTTAATGATCACCATGTGGTCTACGCGTATCGCCGGTGAGCGAGTCGGGCGGCTGACGCTACTGGGCGTATGTTTTGGTTTTACCGGTGCTCTCATCATGCTGAAGCCTACATCCGTGGAATGGTCGCCGTATTTGATACTACCGTTTATCACAGCCTGGCTATATGCGGCGGCCATGATCACCACTCGACTGCACTGCATCGAAAAAGACCCTGTTCTATTGGCGTTAGCGCTCAACCTAACCTTTATCGTTGTCGGTTTGGTTGGTACTGTGGCTGGTGCTCCGTTTGCAGACGTCACATTTGACTCGGGGACGGCAAAATTTTTAATCGGTCAATGGTCGTCCTTAAGCCTCGGCGATCTCGGTGTCATCCTGTTGTTATCAGCTGTTATGATCTTCGGTAGCATCTTTGGGGCAATGGCGTATCAATTGGGTTCACCGCCGCTGGTTGCCACATTTGATTACACCTACCTGGTGTGCGCCGTTTTGTGGGGTTGGTTATTTTTTAACGAACGTCCTGACTGGCTAAGCACCATCGGTATGTTAATGGTGCTGGTCGGTGGCGTTGTCGCCATTCAGGCGCAAAAACGTCAGCCTAGCATCAGCCACTAGGCTTCATGCGCTTGATTCAAATTGCTGATGGCCAATACGTTACGCAGTTGCGATAACGCTTGCACCAGCGAAGGATCATGCCGTCGTCGAATATGAATGGCAGAATAAACCGGTTGAGTAATGAGCGGCGCGTCGTGCACGAACCTGATAGACGGATACTCGTTCAGTAAGCGCTTCGCCCTGTCGCTGGAAAGATAGGTAGAACCGCCGAGCCGGTTTAATAGTTCCACTGATAACTCTTCGTTACCCACGCTCATCAGTTCATATGAGAGATGAGGCAGCAGCTCATCGTGTGAGCGAATGAAGAACTGCGTGTAACCAGATTTTATGTACGCATCCGAGCGTACTTGCTGTAACGATTGCGCGTGCGTGGACACCATTTGAAAGGTTTGTTCGCCTTCTTGTTGAATGACGAGATCCGGCAGATTTCTCGGCGAATACAACAGCCCAATATCTAATATGCCCGTTAAAAGATCGTTTACAATCTGGTTGGAGTAATCGGCCTGTAAATCGATTGCTCTATTCGCGTTATCAAGCTTCAGCTGAAGCACCCATTCCACCAGGATGGATTTCAACAGACTCAGCTGACCGGCCAAACGCAGTGTGCCCGCGTTGCTTTTGTCCTGGCCGACGTCTCGCTTTGCGTGATACCACGACGCGAGCATTATGCGCGCGTGTTCTTCCAGTCTGAGTCCCGCAGCCGTTGGCATTGCGCCTTGTCTGCCTCGCTCGAATAGCGGGGTTTGTAGCGACTTTTCTAACGCAGCAATTCGCGCGCTGACACTGGACTGAGCCACACCCAAACGATCTGACGAGCGGTTGAAATTTCTGGACTCCAGCACGTCCAGAAAAGTTTCTAGCAGTTCGACGTTCATATCTATCGATTATACCGATTGATAAGCACAATAAAATCAATTGATCGTTGAAAGAAATGGTTTTACGGTACGGCCCCGACGCGTTCACTCGGCTCGCCGCCATTGACTGAACACGGGACAGATTACAAAAGTGATGCGGTAAACACGAAGGCAGGCTGCACGATGGACTCATCCACAAAACCAGGCAAACGTTCCCGCCGATCCGGTGGCCGCAAGGCTCGAATAGCGGAGCGAGCTGCGCCGCTTTCAGACGAGCTCCGCCCGGTGCGTGCCGGTTTGTCTGGCGGACAATATAAGCCCTTGACCGATGACGGCGTTAACCGAATTCATCTGGCGGCACTGGAAATTCTGGAAAATATTGGCTTAGCGCTGGCGCCTGAATCGGGCATCGAGGCCATGAAGGCATATGGTGCGACTTACTCCGCTGAGGAAGACCGCATTCGGGTTTCACCTGCGGTGGTGGAAAAGGCCTTGATGGATGCAAATCGCTCGCTGGTACTGCACGCGCGGGATCCAAAATTTGACCTGGATTTAAACGATCAACGTGTGCACTACGGCACGGCCGGTGCGGCAGTTCACTTAGCCAACATTGAAACCGGTGAGTACGAGGAAAGTACGCTGGAACATTTGTACTCGGCGGCAAAAGTTGTTCATCAGTTAGAGAACGTTCATTTCTTTCAGCGGTGTATGGTTGCGAGGGATCTTACCGACAATCGCGAGATGGATATCAACACGCTTTATGCATCGATTGTTGGGACGACAAAACACATTGGTACATCGTTTACGGAACTAGCGTTTGCACAAGAATGTATTGAGATGTTGCACCTGATCGCTGGAGGTGAATCTGCATGGCGAGAACGCCCGTTTGTACTGAATTCTAATTGCTTTGTAGTGCCGCCATTGAAGTTCGCCACAGAGTCATGCGAAGTGATGGAAGCCTGTGTTCGTGCAGGTATGCCAGTGTTATTGTTGTCCGCTGGGCAAGCGGGCGCGACAGCACCGGCTCCATTAGCTTCCACTGTCGCTCAGGCGGTCGCTGAGTGTTTGGCCGGATTAATTTATGTGCAGGCAATAAAACCTGGCGCGCCCGCCGTATTTGGAACCTGGCCGTTCGTTGCTGACTTACGTACCGGGTCTATGTGTGCGGGCTCTGCTGAGCAGGCCTTACTCACGGCTGCTTGTGCGCAAATGGGTCAACACTACGGGTTACCCACTGGGGCTCCGGGTGGCATGACCGACGCAAAGTTTCCAAATTCGCAAGCCGGCGCAGAACACGCCATTACCAACGTCATGGCAGGCTTGGCGGGGCTGAATATGGTGTATGAAGCCGGTGGCATGTACGGTTCGTTACTCGGCTTTTCACTAGAAGGTTTGATATTAGATGATGATGTTATTGGTCAATGCTTACGTTGTGTGCGAGGTATAGAGGTAAACGACGCAACGCTCGATATGAACATCATAAAGTCAGTGTGTTTGGACGGGCCCGGTCATTATCTGGCCGCTGCACAAACGCTCAACATGATGCAAACCGAGTATTTTTACCCACGCCTTAGCGACAGAACGTCTCCCAAAGAGTGGGTAGAGAAAAACAAGCCCGACCTAATTCAAAATGCGATACAACGCAAAAACGAATTGCTGGCGGCTGATACCGATACAGC
>JAHDCO010000048.1:2646-29590 GCA_020629835.1 Granulosicoccaceae bacterium | reverse complement strand
GAAACACTAGCACCATGGAATAAACCGCTGGTTAGCATGTAGCCCTGACGCTTACAAATTAGCACCGCATTCACTACAATTTATTGGATTAAAAAGATAAACATCATCGTTTTCTGGTATTCCACCACAGAATGGGCATCGATAGAGCAGACACCCGGGTATACCCAGTACTACTGTTAACACCCAGAACGAACTAACCCATTGATGCATAAATACGCCATGCTGTACATGTAAAACTGACGCAATCATTGATATTGCTGATAGTAAAGCGGATGACATGGCAAGCCAGCGCTTTAATCTGAAAACTCGATACTTGTCCATATAGATATCATCCCTACTCTAAATTTTTTAAATATCATAACCATATCACCTCGCAAAGATATTACTAATGGGGACTACGTATTGATTTCCATATAAATTAGAAAAGTGCTCAAAACTCCTAGTTCGACTTCTACCTTAAAATAATTTTTTTATACTCTCTTTCCAAAAAACTTCACCGCTAACAGAGCAATAAAAGCTCCAAATACGGGTAAACCTAACAACAACATAATCGCTGTAGCAGCGAAAGCTTCCTCATATCTATCAGGAAAGTAGTAGTCTGCGCGGAAAACATTGAAGTATAGATAGGCCATGATATCTATTACAAGCAACCCTCCCAGAATGTACAACGCCTTATTCACTTAACTATCTCCAGCCTACATGATTCACCAGAACTCCTTCATCTACCTATGCTTAATATCGAACAATTTGGTTGAACAAAGCGACTAACCTGTGAGTACATCAAAATTAAAAGTAAAACATAACGCTTAGCACAGCGGCTGATTGACAAAGGCTTGGGTTGTGGCGAAGCCACGTTCCAGGGCTTTGTCAATTTGTCCGTCTGCTGCGTATTGTTATGCCGCTTGATCCGGATCTACAGGAGCCGCTGTAAGCTTTAATCCTAATGCCCGAACCACTTTCAGCACCGTAGCCAATTCCGGATTCCCATCACTCGAAAGAGATTTGTATAAACTTTCGCGCCCAAGACCGGTACTTTCAGCAATCGAAGACATACCCTTTGATCTTGCAATATCACCTAGCGCAGCCGCTATCACCCCAGTATCACCGTCTTCTAAGGCCGCTTCTAGGTAATGGGCCATGTCTTCTTTTGTTTGCAAATGCTCACTAGCATCCCATTGTGTCGTGTATGTCTTAGACATGTCTCTCTCACAAATTTGCCGCTAACTCTTTCGCCTTTTTTATGTCACTACTCTGGCTAGACTTGTCGCCACCTGCAAGCAGCACAATTACCGTCCCATCTAAGTGGGTAAAATACACCCTATATCCGGGCCCATAGTTCAATCTCATTTCGCTGATACCTGACCCTACCGGCTTAACATCACCAGCATTACCCAACGACAAACGTCTGATTCGGATGTCGATTCTGGCTTTAGCCCGAGCATCTTTAAGTTTCAAAAACCAGCGTTTGTAATGTTCTGTCTGGCGTATTTCAGTCACAACCTAATAGTATCCTCTAGGATACAGACTTGCAACCCGCATTAACTTGTATTGAGTAACGGCATAACGCTTAGCACAGCGGCTGATTGACAAAGGCTTGGGTTGTGGCAGAGCCGCGTTCCAAGCCTTTGTCAATTTGTCCGCCTGCTGCGTATTGTTAGGCAATTTCAACCCCCTCGCGGGATATCAGTAACTTGAAGAGGATAATCAACTTCAAAACTCTGTCAATTGTTGTTTTTTATTAGAGTATGCGCTTAACATGAATGACTACTACCATGAATTAATACGACAGATACAGAGCTATTTGCTTCTCAAGTAATTTCCCATCTACATCATTCTCATTTGATTTATGCAAGATCTGTACATCACAAAAGTCGTTGAATACGAATTTAATTAATTCAAACAAACCCTCTATAGCTTCGTTATTCCATTGAGGACCCATTCGATAGTCTAGGGCTATACTTTCCTTAAAAACAAAAACTCCAAGTTCAGGAATGTTGTTTCCACTAGGGGATTTTAAGCCAGAAAAACAAAGGTGAAACGGTTCTGCCGTTTCGGTTACCACCAGCTCGGCTGGATTGTCCTTTATGGAAATCACCACTTCTTTATCTTTGGTAACATGCCAAAAGTTCGGTTTTCTTGAAGAAATAGCATTTGAATGATCACGTATGCTCCGGTACGCGGAAACCACTTCATTTTCGCGCAGATTATAAAACTCAATTTCTGGCAGTGATCCATCATCTGTACCAAATATTGAATGTAGTAAGTCCAAATCTATAATCACATCGATTGCCTAACGCTTAGCTCAGCGGCAGCTTGATAAAGCACCAGGTTGTGGCGTAGCCACGTTCTGGCGCTTTGTCATATCTGTCCGATGCAGCGTATTGTTATATTTTTGCTAGTAGTGCTCGTCTTCATCATCTTCAATTTCTGTACCCATCGTGTCCACAACCATTGAATGACATTCAGCTGAAAACCACTCTTCGAAATCTTTAAACGATCTGCTAGTTGGCCATAGGGACTCATCAACATACCAATTACAAAGCTCTTTCTCAAATATCTCTTCGTAATTGGCTTTCAACCAATCGTTTAACGAGATATCCGAATCAGCAACACACTCATCTACCAAGTAGACTGTTCTTTCTTGATTTACTGACTCTAGTGAAATAATCGCACCATCTAAGTAAGGATCAGATCGGTTTATCCAATCAATAGCTGGCTGTTTCAGTCTCACTACTACCGCAGCTCTATTAATCATATTAAACTCAAATCAAAAATATAACGCTTAGCACAGCGGCTGATTGACAAAGGCTTGGGTTGTGGCGGAGCCATGTTCCAGGGCTTTGTCAATTTGTCCGGCTGCTGCGTATTGTTAGGTGTATTTGATTACGCTGCGTTAGGTTTGTCCGTTTAAATCTCTAAGCAATCTTTCGATCATTACTGCATCGTGTGTATTTTCAATCTCTATATGACATTTTAAGTTCTGCAATACAGTGGTCACTTCGCTCTTGCAGGTTTCCATTAGCTCCCGATCATGTGAAAAACCACTTCCGATTTCGTATAGTAAATTAAGTATGCGTTCTCTATAGATTGACCTAACAAATATTTCTTCCAAATATTTTGGTACTACAGCGGCAGAACTGTATAAATCACTTTGAACAACTATATGGTTATCGAGTAACCAATACGCTTGATCAAACTGCTCTTCATTTGAACTCAGTAGACCAAGTATTGCTTCCGGCACGTGCTCAGCCGGTCCATTTGATACTTCGAGTTCGCTCCACTTCTCTTTATGGATTTCATCTAGCACTGATGACACCTAACGCTTAGCACAGCGGCTGATTGACAAAGGCTTGGGTTGTGGCGAAGCCGCGTTCCAAGGCTTTGTCAATTTGTCCGTCTGCTGCGTATTGTTAGCTTTGTGTGATCAAGTAAGAAGTGTTCATTCTTAATGAGCCAGAATCATGCAAATCCCAGAATTTTTTGACATTGATTTGCCCATACCTTTGGGTAACTGCTGGCCCGAATTGGTAATCAGAGGTAAACAACACAATATGCTTTCCGGACGATTCCAATAGCTCGCTAATGAAATGCACAACTGAGCTTTTATATTCATCTCGAAATTCAATGTTTTCATCCATCCCGTTGCTATTTCCATCTACATCGTACCAATCTCTCTTTAGAAGGTCGTATGCTGTAACTCCTCCATCAAGAAGGTGATAGATGTGACCTTCTAAGGCATCAAAATCTGACTGAAATAACGGTGATGGACATCTGTGGGAAACCAGCTCACTATTAACTTTAACCTTGAATGGAAGGCTTGAACAATTGAACGGCTCCTCTTGATCGATCGCCACTAGTTCTATGGATGGCATATATGTTCTTGCACTTACCGAAAGCTAACGCTTAGCACAGCGGCTGATTGACAAAGGCTTGGGTTGTGGCCACGCCACGTTCCATGGCTTTGTCAATTTGTCCGTCTGCTGCGTATTGTTAGTTTTCTTTTCCCAAGCCAAGAAATAATGAGTTCTATACAAACCCAATATGTAGATAATTTTTGTTGGTGTCTTCAGCATCCCTGCAATAGTCAATCATATAGTAGTCTTTTTGCCCGCGAATCAGAATAAACAAAGCTTGCTCACTCAGCGAAAGGGCTATTTGCTTTCCGATTAAGGCATCAAGATATTTTTTCCAGTCCCATTCGAGCTCAAAACCATGTGCGAACCTCAATACCACACCAGGCACCCATTCTAAAGATTGGATATCCGGTTTTTCTGTACTCACTCGAAAACCAATCCTTTCATCTTCAGGATAAATTTCAAGACAATTTCCAGTGTCTAATGACAGTACTAGTCGATCTCCAGAGAAAATATAGCTTTCTACGTGATTTCGATCTACTTGCGATTTATCGAGAATTCTTTGGGGGTCCTGCTTCTTAGAAAACATAGAAGCTGCCTCAAATGAGTCATAAGCCTTTGGTGAAAAGCCACTCACCACATCTATGTATTTTGCCATTGTCTCAATTGATTTAAAATATGGCGGCGGAAAACTAACGCTTAGCTCAGCGGCAGCTTGATAAAGCACCAGGTTGTGGCGTAGCCACGTTCTGGCGCTTTGTCATATCTGTCCGATGCAGCGTATTGTTATATTTTTGCTAGTAGTGCTCGTCTTCATCATCTTCAATTTCTGTACCCATCGTGTCCACAACCATTGAATGACATTCAGCTGAAAACCACTCTTCGAAATCTTTAAACGATCTGCTAGTTGGCCATAGGGACTCATCAACATACCAATTACAAAGCTCTTTCTCAAATATCTCTTCGTAATTGGCTTTCAACCAATCGTTTAACGAGATATCCGAATCAGCAACACACTCATCTACCAAGTAGACTGTTCTTTCTTGATTTACTGACTCTAGTGAAATAATCGCACCATCTAAGTAAGGATCAGATCGGTTTATCCAATCAATAGCTGGCTGTTTCAGTCTCACTACTACCGCAGCTCTATTAATCATATTAAACTCAAATCAAAAATATAACGCTTAGCACAGCGGCTGATTGACAAAGGCTTGGGTTGTGGCGCAGCCGCGTTCCAGGGCTTTGTCAATCTGTCCGTCTGCTGCGTATTGTTAGGGTGCACCGCAATTAGCTTTAATTCCATCAAAAAAATAACCCAACTTGACGTGGCTACTGAGAACAATCAACGACACTGTTTGGATCTGTTGTTTCAATGACCTCTAATACGGGTATTCCTTTTCGAGAAAATAAATATTGCTTCCAATACTGTTTACCCGATTGGGTAGCGATTTTCATACTAAATGTCATCCAGAACATTCTTGTTTTTAGGGATTCATCATTTGAGTTACCACTCCAAAACACCTGATCGACCCAGGTGCAACCTTCGTCGACCAAACGATGCAATTCCGATGCTACAGAAGGCTCCGACAATAACAACCGTATGAACCCGATTACCTCGTTTGGATCTTCTACATCTTGTGTCGCATAGGTTTTCTTTGAAAAAGAAGCGCTTACAAATACAATTAGAAAAATAACTGCTACGCATGTTCTAAAATAATTAACCATTTTATTCCATTGATTTGTTCAAGTACTTGCATTTTTCAATCTCAATCTTTACACAGCTACCTCTAGATAAACCTCGCGAAATTTTGCAACGCAACCTAACGCTTAGCACAGCGGCTGATTGACAAAGGCTTGGGTTGTGGCGAAGCCGCGTTCCATGACTTTGTCAATTTGTCCGGCTGCTGCGTATTGTTAGGCAATTTCAACCCCTTCGCTGGATATCACTAACTTGAAGAGGATAATCAACTTCAAAACTCTGTCACTTGTTGCTTTTAAAATTAGAGTATGCGCTTAACATGAACGACTACTACAATGAATTAATACGACAGATACAGAGCTATTTGCTTCTCAAGTAATTTCCCATCTACATCATTCTCATTTGATTTATGCAAGATCTGTACATCACAAAAGTCGTTGAATACGAATTTAATTAATTCAAACAAACCCTCTATAGCTTCGTTATTCCATTGAGGACCCATTCGATAGTCTAGGGCTATACTTTCCTTAAAAACAAAAACTCCAAGTTCAGGAATGTTGTTTCCACTAGGGGATTTTAAGCCAGAAAAACAAAGGTGAAACGGTTCTGCCGTTTCGGTTACCACCAGCTCGGCTGGATTGTCCTTTATGGAAATCACCACTTCTTTATCTTTGGTAACATGCCAAAAGTTCGGTTTTCTTGAAGAAATAGCATTTGAATGATCACGTATGCTCCGGTACGCGGAAACCACTTCATTTTCGCGCAGATTATAAAACTCAATTTCTGGCAGTGATCCATCATCTGTACCAAATATTGAATGTAGTAAGTCCAAATCTATAATCACATCGATTGCCTAACGCTTAGCTCAGCGGCAGCTTGATAAAGCACCAGGTTGTGGCGTAGCCACGTTCTGGCGCTTTGTCATATCTGTCCGATGCAGCGTATTGTTATATTTTTGCTAGTAGTGCTCGTCTTCATCATCTTCAATTTCTGTACCCATCGTGTCCACAACCATTGAATGACATTCAGCTGAAAACCACTCTTCGAAATCTTTAAACGATCTGCTAGTTGGCCATAGGGACTCATCAACATACCAATTACAAAGCTCTTTCTCAAATATCTCTTCGTAATTGGCTTTCAACCAATCGTTTAACGAGATATCCGAATCAGCAACACACTCATCTACCAAGTAGACTGTTCTTTCTTGATTTACTGACTCTAGTGAAATAATCGCACCATCTAAGTAAGGATCAGATCGGTTTATCCAATCAATAGCTGGCTGTTTCAGTCTCACTACTACCGCAGCTCTATTAATCATATTAAACTCAAATCAAAAATATAACGCTTAGCACAGCGGCTGATTGACAAAGGCTTGGGTTGTGGCACAGCCACGTTCCAGGGCTTTGTCAATTTGTCCGTCTGCTGCGTATTGTTATGCCGCTTGATCCGGATCTACAGGAGCCGCTGTAAGCTTTAATCCTAATGCCCGAACCACTTTCAGCACCGTAGCCAATTCCGGATTCCCATCACTCGAAAGAGATTTGTATAAACTTTCGCGCCCAAGACCGGTACTTTCAGCAATCGAAGACATACCCTTTGATCTTGCAATATCACCTAGCGCAGCCGCTATCACCCCAGTATCACCGTCTTCTAAGGCCGCTTCTAGGTAATGGGCCATGTCTTCTTTTGTTTGCAAATGCTCACTAGCATCCCATTGTGTCGTGTATGTCTTAGACATGTCTCTCTCACAAATTTGCCGCTAACTCTTTCGCCTTTTTTATGTCACTACTCTGGCTAGACTTGTCGCCACCTGCAAGCAGCACAATTACCGTCCCATCTAAGTGGGTAAAATACACCCTATATCCGGGCCCATAGTTCAATCTCATTTCGCTGATACCTGACCCTACCGGCTTAACATCACCAGCATTACCCAACGACAAACGTCTGATTCGGATGTCGATTCTGGCTTTAGCCCGAGCATCTTTAAGTTTCAAAAACCAGCGTTTGTAATGTTCTGTCTGGCGTATTTCAGTCACTACCTAATAGTATCCTCTAGGATACAGACTTGCAACCCGCATTAACTTGTATTGGGTAACGGCATAACGCTTAGCACAGCGGCTGATTGACAAAGGCTTGGGTTGTGGCGAAGCCGCGTTCCACGGCTTTGTCAATTTGTCCGCCTGCTGCGAATTGTTAGGCTAGTTCCCTTAAACGGCACTGTCTAGTCACCTCCACGCAATTCGCCCGCAACCTCATCATAAGCCAACCATGACGAATTAACGGTCCATCTTGGCCTCGGATCTGTGCCATCGATATATATTTGCTTGAAAATCTGTTCTTCGACCAACGACAAACTAACACCCATCACCAATGTGATTGCTGGATACAGAATAGAGACTCTCAATGGTTTACGATCCTGCCAAATCCTAAAAATGAATATCACAAGAATTGATGCGAAGATTGACCAAACTATAAATGTACTTTTTAATAGATCAATCGAAAGCCCCGTGCCAAATGACTTTCCAAAGAGAGCAATTAGTATCCCCCAAGAAAAAAATATAAATGTAATGGTCCACCGGAGATAGCCCTTCATCTTCGGCCCTTTGAACAGGACAGAAAACCCACACAATAGAATTACTAAATACATATAAAGAAAAGAAGCAAACCCACCCACAGTCCAAGTTAACAGTTGGTCTATAGAAATGACTATAAAAGCGATCGTGAAGCCAGTTCGTATAGTTCGCGTATTTTCCAACCAATACAACCGTAAGTTCGCCCTACAGGCTTCATCATTACTGTGCAATTATGAAGCCTAACATTTGTATATCTCGCAGCCACAATAACCCATAAATTCCAAGATTAACGTGCTTGCGTATTAACCAAGATTGGCAATTAGCTAGATCCCTAAAAACTTCCATTGTGCGCCTCAAAAACTGAGTCCGCTTAAACCCGAAAAACCTGGTTATACCGCACTGGCCAAATGGCTGATACCTAACAGTGTCACGGTAAAGTATCCACCACATAAATAAATACGCATATATTGGAACAACACTACGCCGGTACGGTTAGTCCACAAAACAAGCGGTAGATCGGCACCACTTTCGCCGAAAATCATAGCGACTACTGCCTCTTTTTACTTAGCACATTTAAGAAGAAGTTAGTATTGGCTGCCTACAATTTCGCCGCATTGTGGGCAGTAAACATGATTTGGTTCTACCACGTGCTTATTTTTGCAACGACGGACAGTGTCGTTGTGCGAGACGTTGACGTAAGAGCGCAAAATGGCGAATGCTGCGAAGTAGAATATTAACCAATGCCCAGAGAAGCCTTTTACTGTACTGACCTCATTTTTACCGCCACCATTAATGAAGAAAACTAGAAAGTTCAAAAATGCATAGCAAAATAAGCCATAAACTGAATACTGAATCCATTTTGGATTACCTCGCAAGCTAGCTTTCCAAATGTCCTTTTGCGGGAAGTCTTTGGAGAGTTGCATGGCTGCAAGTACGGCGGGAAACCAAACTACAAAAATACCGACGTGCAATGGCCACGGGTTAACCCCGAAAAGTCGATCTATTCCCGCATACCCTGCCAAATGAACAGCCATACTTGCGCTAAACCCTATAAAAGCCAATATAGAAAAAACACTTGCAATACCTGACATATTTGGTGCGCTCTTTAAAGTTTATTGTCATGCACACTCAGCACCTGGCCATTCCAAGGCAAGCTGCTCGAGTATTAACTCAAATTGGCTTAGTGGTATATCTGCCAATGCCACGATCAAACCACCTCAAAAACCAAGCCAGCTTGAGCCCTACACACCGAGATACAACGCATTAGCCAAATGGCTAGTACACAGTAGAGCCATAGTGAATAATGTAATGGTGTAATCTTAAGTCGTAACAGTACCTCACCAGAAAAGGAATTCTAGTGAACAGTCCATTTATAGAGAGCATTCGCTCTGCGTGTCGCCTGCGTGGCTACAGTTTGAAAACTGAGAAAAGCTATGTGTTTTGGGCGCGTCGGTTCATTTATTTTAATAACAAACGTCATCCACAGGATTGTGGCCCACCTGAAGTGACTGCGTTTCTCACGCATCTGGCCGAAGAACGACACGTCGCCATAAATACTCAGAAGGTCGCTTTGAATGCGATTGTTTTCTTGTACCGGCACGTGCTGCAACAAGAGCTAGGAGAGTTGGGTTTTAAGCTTGCCCGTAAGCAAAGACAACTTCCTATTGTGCTTTCCCCTTCAGAAGTTCAACGTATTCTGGCGCAGCTTCAAGGTCATCATCAATTAATCTTCCAGCTGCTTTATGGGAGCGGGTTGCGAATATCTGAATGCCTGAGGTTACGCGTTAAAGACGTAGATACAGAGAACTTCAGTATCACGGTTATCGATGGCAAGGGCAACAAAGACAGACAAACCCTGCTAAGTAAGTCTTTGGCATCAAGAATCATCGCATTAAAGAAAACGGCGCAGGAAACGCAAGCCTCCGATGCAGCTCAGGGCATAGGTGTGGCTATGGATGAGGCGTTGTCAAAGAAGTACCCGCGGGCAGCTTACTCTCCTGCTTGGGCTTATCTCTTTCCATCCACTCGTTGGACTGCCCATCCCATAACGGGCCATATCGTCAGATACCACCTGCACCCTTCGGTACCCCAAAAGCAATTAAAGCGAGCGGTGGAACTAGCGGGTTTGGACACCAAGCGTGTGAATTGTCATACGTTTCGCCATTCTTTCGCTACCCACTTATTGGCCACAGGTACAGACATTCGCACCGTTCAGGAGCTACTCGGTCATAACGATGTATCAACCACCCAGATTTATACGCACGTATTAGGACAGCACTACGCCGGTACGGTTAGCCCGCTGGACAGACTGTAAATAGCTGTCGTTTTAGCCTTGAAATCCGAATGACTCCCACCCCTTTGCGTCTACCTAAATACTGTCGATTCGCACCGGCTCTGAACCTGCCATAGGCCGCTCACACCCCGGTCTTAAACGCCCATTTTCAAAAACAACGAATGGTGCGGATATGAAATGTCGGTCGCGTCTCACAGTCGCGAACCTTGGGATTCAGGAATCCCCGTTTTCGTCGTTTCCCTCTTTGAGAAAACACTATGCGCTGACCGTGGCGGTGTGAACGGATTGGCATCGACCGATAAAAAGAACCAACAGAGTTCTCGATCAATGAAAAATCAAAATTCCGCTAAGCAGACGCTGGTTGCCGCCTTTGCGTTGCTCTTATTATCTGCACCAACGACCTCAACCATGGCCGCCGGAATAGACGCCAACAGCGTCCCCGGAATTAGCAAAGCATCTCCGCAAGGTACAGACTGGAACGCCGTCGTCTCTGACAGTCCCTGGGTTAACGAGCAAGGTCAGCTCACGAAAAACGTCCAACAACTCATCGATCAGGTTCAGAACAGCGTGTTTCATGGTTTGAACCCAGAAAACTACAACCTGACAGCGTTGGTTGAACAGCAGCAAGCATTAAAGTCTCGCACCTTGTCTTTGGTTGAAAGACAACAGAAAATTGCAAAGTTTGAAACTCTGCTGGATGGCGCTTACTACGAACTGGCCACTCATTTGGGTTCCAGTTTGGTAGAAGGTCGAGATATACAGGACTATGTCTTCATGACCTCACCCAAGCCTGAGCTAGGTGAGCTTTACCAACGCGCTGCAGATGGTCTTTGGTCTGTCGATGCTCTGTTTACCTACATTGCACCTACACACAGTGATTACGAACGTCTGCAAAATGCACTGCGGGACTTACTGCATGAGAAGCAAACCGGTTTGGGGCGAACGGCGGTAACGTTTTAACGCACAGTAAGCCCTGGTGAAGAGCATGACTCAGTACGTGCCGCGAAACTTCGTTTATTGGAAACTGGCGATTTCTCAGGATCATCCGGGGTTAACTACACCTTGGACGATGATTTTAAAGAGGCCGTTGTTCGTTTCCAGGCTCGACATCATTTGGACGCAACCGGCGACCTTAATGAATCAACGGTTACCGCAATGAACCGTACCGTGTACGAGGACATCGAATCGGTGGTAGTCAGCTTAGAACGCTGGCGGTGGATGCCAAGAAACCTTGGCGAAAAACGAGTCATAACTAACGTACCCGATTTTCGTTTGCGCTTATATGACGGAGAAGAAGCGGTAACGGATATGGCCGTTGTGGTTGGAAAAACAGAAAACCGAACGCCATTATTCAGTGAATCCATAAAACACGTTGTAGCAGCTCCCACCTGGACGGTGCCTGCCAGCATCGCAAACAAAGAGCTTGTACCGCTTGAGCGCGAAAACCCAGGCTACTTAGAACGCAACAATTACGAAATGCTGGCGTGGAAAGACAACAAGGCTGTGGTCGTTCCTTTTGATGAGCTACCAGCGGATGCCTTTTACCGTGACAAATTGCGTTACACCATTCGCCAGAAAGCAGGCCCAAAAAACGCCCTGGGTGCAGTGAAAATTTTAATGCCAAATGAATACGCTATTTACTACCACGACACCCAGGCCAAAAGTCTGTTCGCTAAAGACGAACGAGCCTTCAGTCACGGTTGCGTACGTTTGCATGAGCCCCAGAAGATGGCGTCGCTCTTAATGCAATTAGATGGTGTAGACCCAGCACGCTCTGAACACTTTTTGGCGTCCAAAAAGACAAGCTGGTACAACCTGGACAACCCAATAAATTCGCACATCGTGTACTTCACAACGTTCACCGATGAAAACGGGCGTCTGCAATTTCGTAATGATGTCTATAACTACGATGAGAACATCACGCAGGCGTTGCAGGACAACTCGCTGCTCAGCATCATCGCTGAAGAAGCCGGCCGTACCTTGTTGGCGGATATCGATAGCCTGAACCTCTAGTTCTAATAGAAAAAGATCGATGAGTATCGATTAGCAACAAGTCGCGGCAGCTGAAGCGAAACCAGAAGCAGAAGCAGAAGCAGAAGCAGAAGCAGAAGCAGAAGCGGAAGCGGAAGCGGAAGCAGTCAAGCGTAAGCCCGGCAAATAGCTAAGTAGATTTCGAGGCGGTTCAGATGGACTCAGGTATGATTTACTCATGTCTGGATCTATCACCGTTCTCGGAGCCGGCTCGGTTGGGGTTGGTACCGCCATTCACCTGCAGCAACGGGGCTGGCAGGTTACGCTCATCGATCGATCCAAACCGGCTTCACACACCTCCTTCGGGAACGCCGGAGTCATCAACAACAGCTCATTCGTTCCACTGAACAATCAGGGCCTGTGGCGCTCGCTTCCGCGTTACCTTAAAAACCGTTCCCCGGAAGTGCGTTATCAATGGGCCAGGATCATCAGGGAATGGCCATGGTTTCTGCATTTTCTGAAACACGCTAATGCACGAAGCACAGAAGCCTCGGCGTCGGCGCTAAATGAACTATGCACGCGAGCCTTGGATGAGCACCGCGCCTTCATGCAACGCAGTGGCAATATGCACAGGCTCTCTGAGTGTGGGTGGCTTAAGGTGTATCGGGGCGACAAGGGCTACAACCCGAAAGGTATCGATGGCAGTTTCTACGAGCGCTTTGGAGTACCTGCACAAGCCTTAACGGCCCATGAGATATCCGACTTAGAGCCTGACCTGAAACCCATTTTTAAATCTGGATACCTGTTGAACGCCAGCACCCAGATAAACAATCCGGGCGAACTAATCAAAGAGTATGCAGCCCAGTTTGAAGCGGACGGCGGCACATTAGTACAAGCCGATATTGCGGCGGTTAGCTACGACGGGCAGAGATTTCATTTGCAAGCCGATACGCCTCTGCAAGCCGAACGATTAGTGGTTGCCGCAGGCCCATGGAGTGCCGATGTACTCAAACCCTTAGGCTACAAAGTTATGCTGGGCGTGGAACGTGGCTATCACCAGCACTTTCACCCGCAGGCTGGTACGCGCCTAAACCGTACACTGCACGACGTCGATGGCGGTTACATCATGGCACCGATGCAAGCGGGGATCAGGCTCACGACAGGTGTTGAACTGGCCCTGCGAGATTCGCCAGATAACCATGCGCAGTTAAATCAAGTGATTCCACGAGCCAAGGAAGCTTTTCCGTTGGCTGAACCGACGGATGACCCCATCTGGCGTGGGGCACGACCAACTTTGCCAGACAGTCGCCCCATCATCGGCGCTGCTCCGGCGCATGAAAACTTATGGCTTAACTTTGGCCATCAACACATTGGATTAATGACGGGCCCCATCAGTGGCAAGTTACTCGCTCAGCAAATCAGCGGGGAAACACCCGATACAGATCTTGAGCCATTCCGTGCCAGTCGATGGGTGAAGCACTAGGTACAGGCTAGAGCGAGAACTATGGCTTTGGCTTTGGCTTTGGCTTTGGCTTTGGCTTTGGCTAAAGTTATGATCTATCCAACTTAGCCTGATCCCACAGCGCATCCAGTTCTTCCAGCGATAACCCAGTTAATGCCGTATTGGTTTTCGCGGCCAGCTGCTCAACACCCACAAAACGCTGACTGAATTTCTCATTGGCTCTGGCTAAGGCGGTTTCGGCATCGACGTCATAGTGACGCGCTAGATTCACTACAGAAAACAGTAAATCACCGAGTTCGTCTTCTATGTCATGTCGGTTACCCGATTCAACGGCGTCACGCACTTCCTGCGTCTCTTCGGCAATTTTGTCGTAAATGGGTGTGGCATCTGGCCAATCAAAACCCACACGCGCGGCGCGGCGTTGAATCTTATCTGCACGTTTAAGTGCTGGTAAAGCCTTCGCGATTCCCGAAAGCGCAGACTCTGGTGCTGACGCAGACGATTCAGGCGTTGCTACTTGCTGTCGCAAGGCCTTGGCTTTGCGTTCCTGTGCCTTAATCGCCTCCCACGCGGCTTTTTGTTCTGCCTGGGTTGCGTACTGCACATCCCCAAACACATGCGGATGCCGACGAATCATCTTATCGACGATGCCTGCTACCACGTCATCAAACGTAAAGGCGTTTTGCTCGCTGGCCATTTGTGAGTGGAAGACAACTTGCAGCAACAAGTCACCCAGTTCATCGCGCAGATCGTCCAAATCACCGCGAGCGATGGCGTCGGCCACTTCATACGCTTCTTCCAGCGTATAAGGCGCGATGGTCTCAAAGGTTTGTTTCACATCCCACGCGCACCCGCTTTCCGGGTCGCGCAGTTGCGCCATCACATCCAACAATGGCTTTACTGACATGGCGATTCCGACTCTTGTTTACCCTTGAACGTGCATCATAGGGTAAACGAGTCAGGAAACGAGTCGGTCTAGAACGTCAGTTTAATGCCCAGATGAACGCTGCGATCCAGGCGCACGTTATTGAAGTCATTGGTATCAAAGCGCATGCGCCGATACCCGATGTACGTCAAGGCTTGCGGGATAATTTCCATTTGAAAGCGGGCGTTAAATTCTGAGTAGTTTTCAGCGTCGGAAAAGCTTGTGATCTTTGGGGCCATGAACCCTTCAACGGCGATTTCCATGGGGTTCTGACGCGATGGGATCACGTAACCCGCCTTAAAACCCAGTGCCAAAGCGCCGACCTTCTCGGTATCGCCCACTGAGGCCTGGAATTCTTCGCCGATCTCCACTTCACCGGTTAGCACTTTAATGCCCGCAGCCAGGTTGTACTGCTGGTCGGGAAGCTTTCGTACGCCGTGCGCCATCAAAGAGGCGAAAAGCAGGGAATCGCCGGTTTCATTCACGAAACCGCCCACAGCCAGCTCCGAGCCGCCGCCTGCGCGGAAGTTGTACGGGTTAAGCAACAATGCGATGTTGGCTGTGCGATTGCTCAACGCCACATCCAGCCCAGCTGCGTGCACCGACATCGATGTCATCAACAGCGCAAGCGCAACTAATGCCTTTTTCATTGACTGAGGCCTTATGGTCCGAAACGATTCTTCTGACAGAAGTCTAGACCGCTACAGCAAATGCGCAAGTTGGCACACCATTGAATTAACGCCGACTTAACGCAACCGTAATTCGGCTACCCGATTTTCAAGCCGTGACACACTCACCTTCTCCTTGGTGCCCAGCTCCTGAGCAAACAAACTGATTCTGAGTTCTTCAAACGCCCATCTAAGCCCCAGCCAAATCTCGTGGTATTCCGGGTCATCCGCCCTTTCTGGCGGCATGGTTTGAAAGTCTGTCCATACGGGTAAAAATTCAGAGCGGCGGCGACGGTCTTTATCCGGCGCTTGGTCAATGGCCAGTAGGCGTCGGTGCATACCATCAAAGTACACAGGCACTCGCGTTAAACGAGTCAGCCCGGTCGCACTGACGAACCCAACAAACAACAACGCATTGATTTGCTCTTTAATATCTTTAACCGCTTCTATCCAACTGAGCGATAACGACCCCTCAATGCGCTTAGCCACCTGACGGTGCGCTTCAAACACCTGCTCCAACACTTTGCAAATTTCAGTGGCTACCGGTACCACCTGCGTACGCCCAGCATCCAGTGATGCCAACCATTCATCTCGAGTTTTGGGCGTGGGCTTGTCTTGGATGAATACATGGTCAAGAGCGGCGTTGATGATGTCGTCGATCAGTTGCTTCTTGGTGCCAAACGGAGCAAAACGTAAACACAGCACATTGATGCCCGGAAGCTTTCTTTGTAAGTACCGAATATCGTCTTTGAGCGTTTGGCGATACAAGGCACGTAAGCCCTGCGGCATCGATTGCGCAGCGGCCCCAGGCGTTGCGAATAGCTTTAACGCAACCCCCTCGTCGGTGGCTTGCAAGGCAGGGTAGCCTTGCATGGTAATACCGGATTTCTCAATATCCACAGCGTCAGGCAAATCACCGAAGTTCCAATCGGTCACTTGATCCTGTTCGATACTGTTATCGCTAAACTTCAGCAGCGATTCTTCAACATGGTCTAGCCAGGCTTCTTGCAGGGCTTCCAGATTGCGACCGCTGTCTACCACCTTGCCCTGATTATCAATCACCTCAAACCGCATGGTCAGGTGGTCAGGCAATGCGCTTTTATCCCACTCGGTCGCCGGCACCGGTACACCGGTCATGCGTTTTAACTGCTGAGACAGCACTTGCGTTAACACGCCCTCGCCATGAGTCACTGCGGAGACGGCTGCACGAGCAAAATCTGGCGCGGGTACAAAGTTACGCCGCAGCGCCTTGGGTAACGCTTTAATCAGTAGCGCAACTTTTTCTTCCAACATGCCAGGCACTAACCAATCCGGCAACGCCGGTGGCACACGGTTTAGTACATCCACCGGGCACATCAACGTAACGCCATCGTCCACTTCGCCGGGTGCAAAGTGATAGCGCAGTGGCAATACCATGCCTCCAAGGTCTAGCTGATTCGGGTAATCCCGATCACTAACCCCTGCGTCATCATCCCGCAGTAGCTGCTCGCGGGTGTAATACAAACCGCGTGGGTTCTCCGCTTCATAGGCTTCACGAAAGGTCTCAAACGACTTTGCGGTAGTGATGTCTTCAGGAATCACCGCATCATAAAACCGCACCAGCTCTTCCGGATCAACCACGATGTCCCGGCGCCGGGACTTATCTTCCAACGCACTCACCTCTTCCAATAAGGCTAAGTTATGGCGATGAAAGTCACCTTTGGTTTGCAGCGCACCGGCAACCAACGCATCACGGATAAAAATCTCACGTGACTCTTTCGGATTTATTGGTGAATAGTTAACCCGCTTTTTGGGGTTGATAACCAGGCCATACAGTGTGGACTGCTCCCACGCGCCCACTGTGCCTTGCCGCTTTTGCCAATGCGCGTCGCGATAGCTGCGTTTTAACAAATGATCGGCTAAGCGTTCAATCCAGTCCACATCCACAGACGCCACTTGCCGGGCAAACAACTGACTGGTCTCAGCAATTTCCCCAGCCATCATCCACTTTGGGCCTTTCTTGAATAATCCCGAACCCGGGAAGATTTTTAAATGCCGATTACGCGTGGCGAGGTAATCGTGCTTGTCCGTTTTCATGGCGACCTGACCCAACAAACCGGTCAGTAAGCTTCGGTGTATGTTGTCGTAAGCCGCTTCAGTGCTGTTCATCGGCAGCTTCAGTTCTTTACACAAGGTGGCCAGTTGCCGTCGAACTTCCATCCACTCTTGTAAGCGCATGGGCGATAAAAACCGCTGCTTACACATCTTTCGAAACTGGGAATTTGACAACTGCTTTTTCTGCACGGTGACAAACGCCCATAAATTCAGCCACGCCATAAAGTCAGATGACTCGTGGTTGAATTCGCTGTGCTGCTCATCGGCTGCGGCGCGTTTTTCAAACGGACGCTCACGCGGGTCTTGTACTGATAAAGCGGAGACGATTGTTAGTACTTCATTGACTGCACCCTCGTCTGCAGCAGCAACCAGCATGCGCGCAAGGCGCGGGTCAATGGGCAACCGGGCTAAGCGACGGCCTAACGGGGTGAGTTTTCGTTTCGCATCGATCGCACCCAATTCCTGCAAGTTGCGATACCCATCATTAATAAACTTGCCGTCGGGTGGTTCGATAAACGGGAACGCATCGATATCACCTAAGTTCAATGTGGCCATCTGCAAAATGACCGACGATAAATTCGTACGCAGGATTTCAGGTTCAGTAAATTCTGCGCGTGAATCAAAGTCGTCTTCAGCGTACAAGCGAATGCAAATACCCGGCGCTAATCGACCGCAGCGCCCCATGCGCTGATTGGCTGAAGCTTGCGATATACGCTCAATAGGTAAACGCTGCACTTTGCTACGCACGCTGTAACGGGACACCCGCGCATACCCGGTATCCACCACCGAGCGAATACCGGGAACGGTTAGTGAGGTTTCAGCCACGTTAGTAGCCAATATGATGCGAGGCTTGGTGTGCGCCTGGAACACACGATTTTGTTCTGCATTGGATAAACGCGAATACAGGGGCACCACATCCACGCCACGCAGCCAACGCGAAGATGGCCCATGCCGCCGAAACACATCCACTTGCTCGCGGATATCCCGCTCACCGGTCATAAACACCAGCACATCGTGTTGCTGCTCTTGCAACAAGGTCTCGCAGGCTTCCATCACCGCGAGGGATAAATCGGTGTCTTCTAGGCTGTCGTTATCTTCATCAATATCCACATAACGAACTTCCACGGGATACGTTCGACCTTGCGCCAGAATGATGGGGGCATTATTGAAGTGCTTGGCAAAGCGTTCGGGGTCAATGGTGGCGGATGTGATAATGACTTTTAAATCCGGCCGTCGCGGCAGCAGCTGTTTGATGTAACCGAGTAAAAAATCGATGTTCAAACTGCGCTCGTGCGCCTCATCAATGATGAGCGTGTCGTACTGCGTCAAGAATGGATCTTTCTGAATCTCTGCCAGCAGGATGCCGTCAGTCATTAACTTGATCAGTGACGCATCACTGACCTGATCGGTAAACCGAATCTTGAACCCGACCAGCTCACCTACCTGGGTGTTCAGTTCTTCGGCTAAGCGGCTGGCAACGCTGCGTGCAGCAATACGGCGGGGTTGCGTGTGGCCGATGTAACCCGCCTGGCCACGCCCGAGTTCCAAACACATCTTGGGCAGCTGAGTGGTTTTACCTGAACCGGTTTCACCACACACGATGACTACCGGGTTGGCCTGCACAGCGGCCTTGATGGCATCGCGGTGTTCAACGATTGGTAAGTCAGGCCACTGTGGTGTGGGTACGACGTCACGGCGTGCTGTGCGTTTGGCTTGAGACGCGTTCACGCGAGCTTGCCACCGCGTCAGTGACTCGGACGCACTGTTATCAGCGGCGTCATCAGCGGCGGTGACCAGTTGTTTTATTTGTCGCCGCAGCGCGTGCTGATCGGCACGCATGCATTGGTCCACCTCCCGGTGGAGATCCGGCGCGCGGAGTTTCACGCAAACAACCTCGAAAGCTTGTGGAAGCTGATGCGGTGCTTGGAGCCGTGTCAGCCGGTTACGCGGATGATGTCGTACGGGACGTTGCCCCGTCGCAGCCGCTTCTTTGCCTCGATCATACGATTTTGATCAATAAATGGCCCAACTCGTACGCGATGCCCCACCCCGCCGTTGGCTTCCTGCCGCGTGACGATAAAGGCGTCGAGACCCAACAGCAACACCTGCGCTCGCATCTGTTCAGCCTGCTGTGCATCGCGGTAATTACCGGCCTGCAGAAAATACGATTCCTGACCGTAATTGGCTGCCGGTATCTCTGCGTACACTTCAGAAGCCAGGTTACGGCGGTTCAAATTTTGCGCGTTACCGGGCACCACTCGAGTGGCAGGCGTTATAACTCGCTGAGGCGCGGCTGCCGCGGCGGTAACGGTAGTACCACCGGCAGGCCGGGTCACGACACCCACGGGCGCCTGATCCGAATCCGCCAACACTGTGTAGAACTCAAAGTTACTGCCTGAGGATACCGTGGCAGGGCTATTGGCTCGAGCCACTTCCACGTCCGATAAGGTGGTGTCCACCGGAAGGTTTGCCAGCAAAATGACAAATCCGATGACGAACCCTACGAGTAAACCCAGTGCAAGCACGAAGACTCGTGTGTTGCCTGCCTCGTCTGCCATACGTCACATCACCTCAGGGGTTGAAACATCGATCACGCCGAGCCCGTTAACTATGACCTGTTTGACGGCAACGAGCAATGACAGCCGCGCATGGCGCAGCGCCTCGTCTTCAACCAGGAATTTATGAGCGTTGTAATAAGAATGTAGGCCATTAGCCAGATCGCGCAAGTAACCTGTAATCTGATGAGGTTCATGCGCTAACGCCGCTCGTTCTACCACCTCCGGCCATGTGGCCAATTGCGTCAACAGTTCCGCTTCTTCAGGTTCCACAAGCTTATCCAGAGAAGCAAGACCGACCGCCATATCGTGCGTCATACCGCGCTGCTCCACCTGCCGCATGACGCTGCAAATTCGTGCATGCGCGTACTGCACGTAGTACACCGGGTTGTCGTTCGACTCGGATTTGGCAAGATCGATGTCAAAATCCAAGTGCTGCTGGTACTTACGCATCACATAGAAATATCGTGCGGCATCCTTACCCACCTCATCACGCAGCTGACGAATCGTGACGAACGAGCCACCACGTGTGGTCATCGATACCCGCTCACCACCGCGATACAAATTGGCGAATTGAATCAGCAGAAACTCCAGGCGCTCGCGCTCGTAACCCAGCGCTTGTGCAGCCGCGTGCATGCGCTCGGTATAGCCATGATGGTCTGCACCAAATACGTACAGCACCCGCTCAAAACCACGCTCGAGTTTGTTGTTGATGTAGGCAATGTCGGAGGCGAAGTAGGTGGTTTGCCCGTTATCACGACGCACCACGCGGTCTTTATCGTCCCCGAAGTCTGTGCTTCGAAACCAGTCCGCACCGTCTTTGTTATAGAGAAAGCCACCGGCCTTTAATTTCTCAAGCACCCGATCAATATCGTCGGTCAACGATCGTTCGCTGAACCATTCATCGTAGTGCACACCGAATTCGCCCAGATCCTCTTTGATATCACCCAGGATGTCATTCAACGCGGTGTTGAACACGGTGGTATACGCGTTGTCGCCCAGTAAGGCCTGCGCGCTGGCAATCAAACCGTCGATGTGGGCTTCCTTATCGCCACCGTCAACCCCATCCACTTCATCGTTTGGCACATTGGTAAACACCGCATCCGCCGTGCGTACCCAGTCGTTGCCGTGTTCCTCGGTTAACTGGCGGGCGATGTCTTGTATGTAGTCGCCTTTGTAGCCGTTACTCGGGAACGCAAATTCCACCCCGTGCTGCTGTAGATAACGCAGCCAAACGCTTGTGGCCAGGATGTGCATCTGCCGGCCGGCATCGTTAACGTAGTATTCGCGTTGAACGTCGAACCCTGCCATCTGCATCAAATTGGCGATGGTTGCGCCTAAGGCAGCACCGCGCCCGTGTCCCACATGCAACGGCCCCGTCGGGTTGGCCGACACATATTCCACCTGAATCCGCTGCCCCGCACCCACGTTGCTGCGGCCGTAGGCTTCACCTTGTTCGATGACGGTGTTAACAACCGCCGTTTGCACACTGCCCGCCTGGAAGAAGTTGATGAAGCCAGGCCCTGCAATCTGCACATCAGCGATGTCGTTGTTTTCGGGCAACGCCGCAATCAATGCGCTGGCAATGTCACGCGGTGCGCGCCCGGCGGGCTTTGCCAGCATCATCGCTAAATTAGACGCAAAGTCACCGTGACTTGGGTCTTTGGTGCGGCTTAACTGGATCGGTGGTGAAACGCTGTCGGGCACGACGCCATCGCGCTTTAATTGCGCTAAGGCATCACTTAAGTGTTGTTCTAAACGGGCTTTCATAAGCGCGAAGTGTAGCGGGATTAGCTAACCATCGCGCCGTTGTGTCGTCATAGCGATATCAACACGCGGTCACGGTCAGAATAAATCCACCGGATCCACATCAATTGACCAACGGGTACGGCGCGCTTCGGGTAACTCATCAATGAAACCCGTTAAGTCTTTTAAGCACGCATTCAAACGCGCACGACGCTCGGCGTGTATCAACAGCTGTGCACGGTAACGACCACCGAGTCGCTCCATCGGCGCTGCCGCAGGGCCCATGGTCATTAAATCCGGCCCTTGCCAATTGCCGAGTTCAGCTACCACGCGTTCCAGAAACTGGTGCGGCGCAACCGGGTCGGTAGCTTCCGCTCGGACGAGCGCCACAAAAGCGTAAGGCGGCAACATGGCGACTTTCCGTTCGGTTAACGCCGCTTCGGCAAATGCTGCGTAGCCATCACGCACCAGGGTCTGCAGCATCGGGTTATCCGGGTTCCGCGTTTGAATCAGTACTTCACCTTGCACCGCTTCGCGCCCGGCGCGACCGGCCACTTGCAACACCAACTGCCCCATATGCTCAAGCGAGCGAAAGTCGGTGCCAAACAACCCTCTGTCGGCATCCAATATCCCCACCAGCGTGACACCGGGAAAGTGATGCCCTTTGGCGAGCATTTGCGTACCCACCAATAGCTGCGCTTCGCCACTGGTGGCGGCGCTCAGTTGTGCTTCCAACGCGCCTTTTTTGCGTGTGGTGTCCCGATCAATTCTGGCCATGGACACGCCCGGAAAACGCTCCTGCAAGGCCTGACTGATACGCTCTGTGCCGTAACCAATAAAATCCAGCGCCTCGGAGCTGCAGCTTTCACATTGATTGGGCATGGGACGTTCGGCGCCGCAGTGATGACAACGCAGTCGCCGACTTTTCGCATGCACCGTCATGTGTGCATCACACCGTAGACACGTAGCGCTCGCCCCGCAGTCATTGCATAGCAGTGTGGGCGCAAACCCGCGGCGGTTAATAAACACGAGGGCTTGGCGACCTTCAGACAGATGTTTATCCATCGCCTGTAATAGCGGTTCGCTGAGCCCTTCGAACAACGGCTGCCGCCGAATATCCAGCAGCGCTAACTTGGGTGGCTGCGCGCCACCTGCTCGCACCGATAACGGCAGCGCTTCAAATCGACCGGCGGCGACGTTGTTTAGCGATTCAAACGACGGGGTTGCCGAGCCCAAAACGATCGGGCACGTGTTTTTTTGCGCTCGCATCAACGCAAAATCACGCGCGTGATACCGAAAACCATCCTGCTGTTTTAATGAGCCGTCGTGTTCTTCGTCAACCACCACGAGCCCCAGCCTGGGCATGGGCACCAGGACGGCAGAGCGTGTGCCAATGACCACGTCCGCATGACCCTTCGCAGCAATCATCCAATTTTGTAGGCGCTCGGTATCGTTCAAACCCGAGTGCAAACTGACCAGGCAACCACTGACTCGCCTTTGGAAGCGCGTCATGAGCTGAGGAGTAAGTGAAATCTCAGGCACCAGCACCAATACCTGCTCCCCCCTGGCCAGGACGGCATCAATGCATTGCAGGTACACCTCTGTTTTGCCGCTGCCAGTCACCCCATCCAACAGGAACGACTGAAATTTCCCCAATGCCCCCCGAACCTTCGCAACGGCCTGCGCTTGTTCATTCATCAACACCGGCGGCTGTTCGGTGGCGATGTTTTTCGGCAACGCATCCAGGTCCTGACGCTCCACCGCACCGTCGTTCAACAGCGATTGCAACGATTTACGCCACTGCCGGCTCAACCCGGACAAGGAACCGGCATCAACTGGCTGACCTTCCGCGCCAGCTAAACGCTCAATTAAAGCCTTTTGCACATGGGCGCGACCGCTTACCGGTTGCAACGGTTCGCGCAACCAGCGATAGCATTCGATTTGCGGCACGTCCGCCGCCGCGGCACGCCTGAGCAGCACCGGAAGCGCAGAAGCCAACACTTCACCAATAGGGTGGTGGTAATACCGGCTTGCCCACAGTAACAGCGACAGCAAATCCTCTGGAATCACAGGCTCATGGTCTAACACCGACAAGACGTTTCTAAGCTTGTTGCTTGGCACATCGGTCGTCTGTGTAATGCCGGTCACCACGGCCACAACCTGACGACGGCCAAACGGAACCGACACCCGCCCACCCACCACCATGGGCTGACCAGGTCGTGCGCGATAGTCAAAAACTTGATAGAGCGGCGCGGGAACCGCTACCTGCAGAAAAGTGTCGCTCAAGGGACGAATGGGACTGTATGGGTTGCGCCTGATTTGCCGATCATGATACGCCGATTAACGCGCAATCCTCAGCACATCGGCGCCAAGATGTTGTCAGGACTGTTTATCCACACAACCTGTGGATAACCTTGTGGATAGATTCGGTATGGAAACCGGTAATGCCCGCCACTGTTGGCTATGTAACCTCTGTGCAATATTTGCTCAGTTGCATTAATTTCTTTAATATCAATAAGTTACCGGGTTTTTCTAAATTCAACCTGTGGATGTATAACGCAAACGAAAAAATCCTGCAACGATTTTCAGGCTGTGCATAAGGAACAAATTCAAGTCGTTTCGTCAAGTATCGTCAGAGGTTGATTTACCGGCATTTTTTCTTTGGCGCCGCCAAAACTCATTAGAAAAATAAAAAATCTTGCGATTTTTGCTGGCATTTTTTTAAGCGCTGAACTAGCCCCTGTCGCCACCATTATGGGAAATTATGGCGGCGATTATTCGCGCAGAAACCGCCCCGAAGACTGTCTCAGTCCATAGCTTTGATGCACGAAATCAGCTCCTGCAAAGAGTCCTTCGCATCTCCAAGTAATACGCGAGTGCCTGCCGATTCCAGCAAGCTGTTGGAAACATCCGCATAGCCACGACCATCACCACGCTTTAAAACAATCACGCTACCGGCTTGATCCACGTTCAATACCGGCATGCCATAAAGCGGGCTGGACTCGTCTGTTTTAGCTGACGGGTTAACGGTATCGTTTGCGCCAATGACTAATGCAACGTCGGCTTGCGAGAATTCTTCGTTGATGGCGCTAAGGTCAGCAATCTTTTCATAAGGCACACCGGCATCGGCTAACAACACATTCATATGCCCTGGCATACGACCAGCTACCGGGTGTATGGCAAAGGCGGTTTGTACGCCACGCTCATCCAACAACTGAGTAAGCTCGCGTAACTTATGTTGTGCCTGGGCGACAGCCATACCGTAACCGGGTACCACGATGACGCGATTAGCAAACGCCATGGAAGCGGCGGCATCGTGTGCTTCTATTTCGTTAACAAAACCTTCTTTGCGTGAATCTTTGCGTTCGTTTTCGTTAACACCAAACCCTGAGTACATGATCTCGGATAAACGGCGATTCACCGCTCGCGCCATTAATCGGGTAAGCAAGGCACCGGAAGCAAATACCAGCGTGCCGGCGACCATCATGGCAGGGTTACCCAACACATAACCTTCAACACCAACGGCAAGCCCTGTTAATGCGTTGTACAACGAGATCAACACCGGTAGGTCGGCTGCTGCAATAGGTAAGGTCATACTGATCCCAAAAAACAGTGCCAGCACCACGAACATAAACAGCAGTACCGGGTGAGACGTATTCGAAGACGCCAGGACCAAACCAACCAACAACATCAGCACCATGATGGCGAGATACACCACCTGGCGATTCGGAAACGGTATGGAGCGTCTCATACCGGTACGAAGCTTTTGCCACGCCATAAACGAACCGGCAAAGGCAATGCTGCCCGCGAGCGCACCGACCAACGCAAACACACGCAGTGATGAGGTGTGTTCCGCTGCGCGCAATAATTCTACAAACGCAATGCCCGCCGCAGCACCGCCACCGAGGCCGTTGTACAACGCAATCAATGCAGGCGCATCGGTCATCGACACACGCCGCGACTGAATAAACGCAAACGCCGCCCCGATAAACATTGCGATGGGAATGAGTACCCGTCTGCCCGGGTCACCGGCGATGGTTAAGGTCGCGATGATGGCAATGGCCATACCCACCCCCGCGTACCAGATACCCGAGCGCGCACGCGAAGGTGAAGACATACGACGTAAACCAATCACCAGTAACACGGTACCAATGAAATACGCGAGGTCTATGCCTACCCACATCGCAGGGCTATTGGCCGTCATGACCGGTCACCTGATTTGCCCGAGGAAGGTTTTATGTCAGCGTCGGTTGATACCGATTTATGCGGAACACTTTGTTCTGGGACATTAATGAAGTCATCATCGGCGTCCAGCATCTCTACCGACGTTTTAACCAGCTGATTCGCTTCATCGTTTACACGCCGGGTTGAGGATTCAAACAGCGCAAGAATACGATCGGTTAAGACATAGCCGCCCACGGCGTTCGCCGTCGCCAAAACCAAACTGACGAATGCAATGCTGATCTGCATCGTGGTTTCGGCATGCAGTAGCGCCAGGATCGCGCCTACCGTAGCAATGCCGTGCACGAAGTTGGAGCCGGACATCAACGCCGTATGCAAAATCGACGGTACACGCGATATCAACATATAACCGGCAATGCCTGCCAGTAAAAAGATGTACAGCGCAACCGTGCCCGATAATTCGCTCATGACAAAAACCCTTTCGCTTGAGCCACCCAGTTGGCAACCGTTTCTGGGTCTTCCAGTTCCAAGTGCGTACCGAGGTTTACGGCGGCCGTAGTATCCAGGCCAGCCAAGTCGGCAAACGTGAGTACACCGTATTCTTTTAATCGGCTGTGTAAACCATGCCCGATACCATCAATCACGGTTAAGTCATCAAAGTAAGGCTCGGGGGTTTCTGACTCATCGGCTTGGGCTTCAGTAGCAACCGAAGCATCAGAGCCCGCTGGCTCGGCCAACTCATCGGTCAACACAGTGGATTGCTGTGCAGGCTTCGGCTCGCCCGCATCTACAGACGTTTCGTTCTCACCGCGTTCTGATGATTCGGCTCCAGCGGATTCTTCAGACGATGTTTCAACCTTTTCCGACGGGTCTTCAGGTTCAACGGCCACATCCTGCGCCGCGCGTTCAGCCACGTCCGTGT
>JAHDCO010000048.1:0-2546 GCA_020629835.1 Granulosicoccaceae bacterium | reverse complement strand
GGGTCTTCAGGTTCAACGGCCACATCCTGCGCCGCGCGTTCAGCCACGTCCGTGTCTTCTTCAATCCAACCCGAAGATTGATCCTGAGCGGACGTTACCCCCACTTGACCCGGTGCACTGCGTTCACCGGTGTCTTTGCGAACCACGTCCAGCTCCATCAACGCAGCCGAAGGTTCGTGATACAGACCGCCTTCGAACGTCAATATGCAACTCGACACCACTTCATCATCCCAGTTCAGGTGTAAGTCTCCGTCTACCAACAGCAGCTTTAGCATGTTGTAGAGATTGCGTGAGTACAACTCACTGGCGTGTACGGCCCCCTTACTGGGCAGATGCGATGCGCCAACAATTATCGTATGGCCGTGCATGATGGTCTGACTCGGCTGGGTGAGCTCGCAATTCCCACCGGTTTCGGCTGCCATATCGACGATGATGGTGTCCGGCAACATACCTTCCACCATATCTCTGGTCACAATCATGGGCGCTTTTCGCCCCGGAATCGCGGCAGCGCAGATAACGGCATGCGCATGAGATAAGCGTTCCGCCAACACATCATGCTGCTGCTGTTTCTCTTCCCGATTGAGCCCGCGCGCATACCCACCACTGCCTTCAGCAATGACGCCGGTTTCTATCATGCGGGCTCCCAAGGATTCAATTTGCTCACGAGCCGCGGTGCGAATGTCGTACGCCTCTACCTGAGCACCCAGACGGCGTGCCGTAGCAATGGCTTGTAAACCCGCAACACCCGCTCCAATAACAATCACGCGCGATGGACGTACCGTGCCCGCAGCGGTACTGAGCATGGGAAACATGCGCGGGGAGAGTTCGGCAGCGATCAGCGCGGCTTTGTAACCGGCGACGGTAGCCTGTGACGACAACACGTCCATGGGTTGGGCGCGGGTAATCCTCGGCAATAAATTCATGGCAATGGTGGTGATGCCACGGTCAAGCAAGGCACGAATGGCTGCGTCGTTTTGAAACGCGGGGATCTGCGTGACTAAGGTGCACCCTTTCGGAAAATCGCCAACCTGTGCCGCAGTCGGTGGATTAACCGTGACCACGACATCGGCGTTGGCCAGGCACTCGGCATAGCTGTCGAACACCGCCACACCTTCGTAGTCCCGGTCATAAAAACCCGCGCCACGACCACAGCCAGACTGAATATTGACGCTGACGCCATGACGCTCGCTCAGTCGCTTGACCGTTGGCGGATCAAGTGCCACCCGCTCTTCATACTCAGCCTGTTCTTTTGGAACAGCAATTATTAAAGACATGAGAACCCTACACGCAGCCGGTTGTGACTGGAGATTGAACACGCACCCGCAGACTGCCTCTATACTGCGATGTCAACTTGATGTTACGTGATGGAGCACCGGGGTACCAGTACAGACCGGCACAGGTGACTGTGCCAGATACTCTCGACCGGTTAACGCTGAACTTAGCTCCAGTTCACGCCAGCACTCGTAACAATCACACAATTCTGAACCGCATTGGCGCGGACTCTTTTGCATGAAATACATCGGTACACCTGATTTTAGCCATGGCACGAGCGAGAAGCTGGGCATCCTCCTGGTCAACCTAGGTACACCCGACGCCCCCGAAACCCCTGAAGTGCGCCGTTATCTCGCGCAATTTCTGTCCGACCCTCGAATCATTGAGCTGCCGCGCTGGCTGTGGAAAATCATCCTGCACGGGGTGGTACTGCGCGTCCGACCGTCCAAAAGTGCCGAAGCCTATCGTGAAGTGTGGTCAGACACCGAAGGCTCGCCGCTACTGAGTATTTCACGCAAGCAGCAACAAGCCTTACAGGCAGAAATGCATGCCCGTTACGGCGCCGACGTCGTGGTTGGCCTGGGTATGCGCTATGGCACGCCGTCGGTGGACGATGCCTTAAAAGAATTGGAAGAACACAACGTGCGCCGTTTATTGGTGGTACCCATGTACCCGCAATACAGTGGTACCACCACCGCTTCGGTATTTGATGAAGTCACCAACCGCCTGCAACGCACCCGATGGATTCCTGAAGTGCGCTTTATCAACCAGTGGTGCGACGACCCCGGGTATATCAAAGTACTGGCAAACAGCGTAAAGAGATATTGGGATGAACACGGTCAAGCGGACCTTCTGGTCACCTCATACCATGGCATTCCGAAGCGCTACTTACTCAATGGTGATCCGTACCACTGCCTGTGTCACAAAACCACGCGCCTGCTGGCTGAAGCTTTAGGCATCGAACAGAGTAAAACCCGTGTGGTGTTTCAGTCGCGTGTGGGCAAAGAAGAATGGTTGCAACCCTATTGCGATGAAACCATGAAGCGCCTGCCGAAGGAAGGGGTGACATCGATAGACATCATGAGCCCTGCGTTCGCTGCGGACTGCTTAGAAACCATTGAAGAAATTGACGGAGAGAACCGTGAATACTTTATGGAAAACGGCGGCAAAACCTTTAACTACATTCCTTGCTTAAACGATGAGCCCGACCACATACAGTTTATGGCGGACCTAGTCGGCAAGCACATGCAAGGTTGGCCTGAAGCCGATGCAGC
>JAHDCO010000047.1:27614-29627 GCA_020629835.1 Granulosicoccaceae bacterium | reverse complement strand
AGTGGCGCACGCAGTGGCGCACGCAGTGTCACTTGCAGAGTCGCTGGTCGAGGTGTTCGCAGGGGCATTCTCAGCAACTTCATCAGACTGAATTAAAGAATCCGGGAACGAACGATTATGGAGCTTAAAAAAGTGCTGAATGTCGGTAGGCGTTAGTTCTGCCGGGTACTTACCGGTTAGCGTGTAGACAGCGTCCTGATAGCTGATGATCTGATGAGGCAATGGCCTGTGACCTAAAGCGTTGCAAGCAATATTAACCAGACCGATTGCGTCATCAATTAATTGTTCTAACACGTACCCTACTCGGTACCACTCTAACAACGTAAATTCGCGGTTGTGATGACGGCTGATTTCATCATCGCGGAATACAGTACAAAATTGATGGATGTGTTGCGAGTAGGCAGCCAGAAGCCGCTTCATCGGAAATTCCGGGGAAGTGTGCAGCCATAACGGACCTGTATCCGTTGGCACAGCGAAACTGTGTACGTGAGGATCCGTAGTTGCGGACACGCTCAGCGCCGGTGTTTGTACCTCTAGGCTGTCGGTGTCCTCAAAGTATCTGCGCAACGCAGAATGCACCTGCGCGCGTTGCGTTAACGCTTCTATCGAAGCGGTTGGCTGCCAACGATCAGGCACAACACACTCACTTCACGCGAGAAACGTACTCACCGCTGCGCGTGTCGATCTTAATGATTTCACCTTCTTCAATGAACAGCGGTACTTTCACAACGGCGCCGGTTTCCATGTGTGCAGGTTTATTGCCCCCAGTGGCTGTGTCGCCACGCAAACCAGGATCGGTTTGCACGATTTTCAGTTCAACGAAGTTAGGCGGCGTAACGGCAATGGGTTGACCATTCCATAGGGTCAACTCACAGATGTCCTCTTCCTTGACGTACAGATGACTGTCGCCCATCGCTGTCTTGTCAGCAGCAATTTGCTCAAAGGTGGTTTGATCCATGAAATGCCAGTGCTCTCCGTCGTTGTACAAGTACTGCATTTCGGTGTCCAGCACATCAGCCGCCTCGACCGAATCACCGGATTTAAATGTGCGCTCCACGGTTCGGCCGGTGAGTAAGTTGCGCACCCGCGTTCGATTGAAGGCCTGCCCCTTGCCCGGCTTTACGAATTCATTCTCGACAATCGTGTGAGGATCGTTGTCGAGCATGATTTTCAATCCGCCCTTGAATTCGTTGGTGTTGTAATTGGCCATGGGGTGCTCACTCGGTCGCCTGGCGTTATCGCGCGCGGCGGGTCGTTTTCATTGCTGTATACCCTAGTATATCCCGCCCGCCCAGGTCCAGGTAAGCGCTTATCGTCAGAATGAGCCAGCTCATGACAACGCCGCAGCAAAACGGCCATGGGCGTCTACACTTTGTGGGTACCATCACTCGCAAAGAATTGCCCTGTGACTTTGTCTCTGATTCGCTTAAATTGCGTGCTTCGAGCCACGGACGACGCCCATGTTGACGCCGTTGTCAGCGGTCTCAGAGTGAGCGCGCGCGTGGGTGATATAACAACCTGCCGCAACGACACCGAATTACGTTCAGAGCTGCAGCGCCGCGCTCCGGACGACCTGCCCGATTTTGTGGTGTTGGTCGTAGCACACAACGAACTGCCGCCCTATTTGCTTCGCTACCCGGATCTGCGCGTGCTGGTGCTCACCACCTACCGCAAAGTCGGTTCCTTGACCCCATGGTTGCAGCAAGGCGCTTCGGATGTGGCGAGCTTAGCCAGACCCCAGCAGGTACAACATGCGCTGGGCCGAATGATTGATGAGAGTGCTCTTGAGCGCCGCGTCAGCCTGCTGGCGGATGAACTGACTCGCTCAGAAGCCCGTTACAACACGCTTATCGAAAACAGCAGTGCCTCGCTGTCGCACTGGCGTGATGATGAACTAATGGTTTGCAGCCAACGATTCACCCATATCACCGGTTTGCACCGTGGGGCGACGGTGGCCGAATGGTGCGAGATGCTACTGCCGAAAAGCACAGAAGCGCTGGCAACCGAACTGGA
>JAHDCO010000047.1:0-27514 GCA_020629835.1 Granulosicoccaceae bacterium | reverse complement strand
ATGACAGTAGATTTGGCGGAATACCATAATCAACGCAGCGTCGGCGAGATCGCCTCCAGTGGTAACTCAGCAAACAAGCGCGACAATACCCTGAACGATCTTGCCATGTACCGCGCGGCTGATCGCCTGACACAAGCGCTCAGAACCAATACCTTACTGGGACGTTTGAGCGATCATCGACTGCTCATCATCAAGCAACTTGCCAACGATGAGGCGCCGCGTATGCTGGCTACCGGTATAAGGCAATCGCTGGGTTCTTTGGGTGGTTTGTTGGGCTCAAATGACACCGTTCGTATCAACACTGTCAACATTTGTGGGAAACCCGGCGCTTCGGCTGAGGGACTGGTCTCGCGACTTGAAAACCGCTCAGTAAGGCCTTAACTTCGCCCCATCTGAGATAAGGATTAAGTCCATGTTCGGTTTTGATATGACGTACATCGTGTTAGTGATGGCGCCGACAATGATACTGTCAGGGCTCGCGTCCATGATGGTCAAAAATACATTCGCAAAATATGAACGCGTCCCGAGCGCTCGAGGCTTGACTGGTGCGCAAGCTGCCCAAATGATGTTGGAGCGTAAAGGCGTCACCGATTGCACGATCGAACCTATCTCGGGTCGTCTCAGTGATCACTACGACCCCAGAAGCAAAACCTTACGTTTATCCGAACCGGTGTACAACGCAACGTCTTTATCCGCGATAGGCGTTGCCTGTCATGAAGCGGGGCATGCGTTACAACACGCCCAAGGCTACAAGTGGCTAAACATGCGCTCTAATTTGGTGCCAGTCATGGGCATCACGAGTAAAGCATCGATGCCCGTGATCATGGCAGGATTTCTACTCCAGGCCGCCGCTCCTGTGTTCGGCCAGTGGTTATTGATTGTGGGTTGCATTCTGTTCTCCGCCGCAGTGGTGTTTTCCGTTGTTACTCTGCCTGTTGAGTGGGATGCCAGCGCGCGCGCAAAAACCGCCATGGTAGAAGCAGGAATCGTTACCCAAAACGAAGTAGTGGGTGCAGGGAAAGTACTGAATGCAGCTTTCCTGACGTATCTGGCTGCTGCTATTGCATCAATCATGACCCTGCTTTACTACATGCATCGCGCGGGTCTTCTACGCCGCTAAACATCTGGCTATAACTGGGCAACAAACACTCCACGGCATGGCCGTGGATGCCCTTCGATGGTGAGCTGCGGGTTATCCGGATCCAGCGCTTCTGCCAACGATTCAAATGTCATCCACGGCGTGGTTCGCTGCTCATCGGTTGATGTGGTGTTTGCATCGGTACAGCGAACGTTACGGAAACCTACCTCCGTAAGCCAGGCTTCCACCCGTTTTGCTGTGGGTAATGACCATACATTACGCATGCGGGCGTACCGGCCTCCCACGGTCAGTGACTCATCGGTATCGCCAGGCAGTATGAGAGTTTCCAATAGAAGTTCACCACCATCTTTCAGGCAGCGCTTTAATTGCTGCAGATGTGTTTTCGGGTCGCGTCGATGAGACATAACCCCCATAGAAAGTACAGTATCAAAACTGTCTTCGATGGTGAAAGCCTCCAGTTTTAGGGGAAGCAGGTTCACACTGGCATCTTGCACGTAACGCTGCATCGCCATAAATTGAACCAGGAAAAGTGGGCTGGGGTCGATGCCCAACACCGTTTCTGCCCCAGCCGCTTTCAAACGCCAACAGTGGTATCCGTTGCCGCAGCCCACATCCAGCACGGTGCGCCCCGAAAGGGAAGACAAGCTGCCTTGAATGCGATCCCATTTCCAGTCTGATCGCCATTCTGTTTCAATTTCAACATCGCCAATACAATAAGGCCCTTTCCTCCATGGAGCCAACTGCTGTAGGGCATCACTTAATATTTGAGAACCGTTCGGTGGTGAAAAGCAGGCAGAAACGATGCTTTGATCCAATTGTATGTTTACATCGCTCAACGCATCCAATGGCGGCAGCGCATCCAGCCCGGCCATCCATCGAGCCAAGTCCCCGTGTCGAAACACATTGACTTGATTTCTCGTTAACTGAAGGATTTCTTGCGCAACATCAGACAAGGAACTATCGAATAGCGATTGTTCCAGTGCGGTTAGGTTTACCGGTAGGGCTACCGCGTCCGTCATCGCTTGGCTTTAAGTTCTATGGCGATGGAGTCCACGCTTTGGAAGCCGCGAGGCAACTTCTTACCCCGCTGCCCACGTGCACCAGCGTAGTGCTCAAGTTCGACATAACGAATGGTGGTATGCCGTTTGCCGCTGTTGATGCGGAGTTTTGCTCCCACCGGAACCACCGCCACAGCCACCACAGATTCGGCACCACTCTTAAACGCCTTACTCGGTACGTTAAAGATCTTATTTCCTTTGCCGCGAGCCATCTCCGGTAACTCACCGATCGGGAAGCTCAACATTGACCCGGTAGACGAGATCGCGATAACAAGGTCTTCGGTCAGTGATTGCACGCGACGGGCTTCAAGCACTTGACCGCCAGCAGGGTTCAATACCGCTTTGCCCGATTTGTTACGGCTGATTAAGTCGCCCAAACGTGCAACAAAACCGTAACCGGCAGAAGTAGAGAAAAGGTAACGTTCATCATCGCCACCCATAATGACACTGATAAAAGTGGCACCATCGGGTGACTTTAATCGGCCACTGATCGGCTCACCAAGGCCTCTGGCAGATGGAAAACCGTGCGCCGCCACACCGTATACACGACCCGTGGAATCCAGGAACAACGCCGTACCATTCGTACGGCCAGTGGCAGAGCTTTGATAGGCATCGCCAGCTTTGTAGTTCAGCGCCAGCGGATCAACATCGTGACCTTTCCCTGCTCTTACCCACCCTCTTTCGGATAAAACAACGGTTATTGGTTCGCTGGGGATTAACTCCGATTCAGACATCGCAGTTGCTGCGTGTTTTTCAACAATCGGAGAACGGCGGTCATCGCCGTATAACTCAATATCTTCTTTGAGTTCTTTTTTCACCAGGGTTTTCATGCGGCGGTCTGAGCCTAAGGTGGCCTGTAACTGATCGCGTTCAGCTTCCAGTGCATCCTGCTCACCGCGAATTTTCATTTCTTCGAGTTTCGCAAGGTAACGAAGCTTCAATTCCAAAATAGCTTCAGCCTGGGTATCGCTGATTTTGAAACGCTCCATAAGAACCGGTTTTGGTTCGTCGTTGTTTCGAATGATCGCGATCACTTCATCGATATTGAGGTAGGCAATCAATAAGCCTTCCAAAATATGCAGACGCTTATCGACTTTATCTAACCGCCATTGCAAACGACGTCGAACCGTGTCGATTCGATAACTCAGCCATTCCTTCAAGATCATGACCAGGTTTTTAACTTGAGGACGCCCGTTCAAACCGATCATGTTCATGTTGACGCGGTAGGTTCGTTCAAGGTCTGTGGTAGCAAACAAATGATTCATGAGCTCTTCCACATTCACCCGGTTACTCCGAGGGCAAATAACCAAACGCGTGGGGTTCTCGTGATCAGACTCATCTCGTAAGTCTTCTACCATCGGCAGTTTCTTAGCAATCATCTGAGCTGCGATTTGTTCCAGTATCTTGGAGCCGGACACCTGGAACGGTAGCGCGGTCACGATGATGTCACCGTTCTCCGTGGTGTACACAGCACGACAGCGAATGGAACCGTGACCGGTTTCGTAAATACGGCTTAAATCCTCAGACGGCGATATAACCTCAGCCTCTGTGGGGTAATCCGGACCTTTCACGTACTGCATTAAATCGGATACCGCGGATTTGGGTTTATCCAATAAATGGATGCAGGCGTTGCCAAGTTCACGGAGATTATGCGGCGGAATATCCGTGGCCATACCTACCGCAATACCCGTCGTGCTGTTAAGCAGGATATGCGGTAATCGCGATGGCAAGAGCGATGGCTCGTTCATGGTGCCATCGAAATTCGGAACCCAGTCGGCTGTACCCTGACCCAGCTCCTGTAACAGAGATTTGGAAAATTTCGTTAATCGCGCTTCGGTGTAACGCATCGCAGCAAACGATTTGGGGTCATCTTGCGAGCCCCAATTCCCCTGACCATCGACCAATGGGTATCGGTAAGTGAATGGCTGGGCCATTAACACCATCGCTTCGTAACACGCCGAGTCACCATGAGGATGATACTTACCCAGTACATCACCTACTGTTCTGGCGCTCTTTTTATGCTTGGAAACAGCCGACAAGCCCAACTCGCTCATGGCGTATATGATTCGCCGTTGAACAGGCTTCAACCCGTCGGCGATATTGGGTAGCGCACGATCCAGGATGACATACATGGAATAGTCCAGGTATGCCTTTTCGGTGTATTCGCTTAGCGCCAGCTTTTCAACGTCCGCCATCAATGCGGTTTCATCAGCTGTAACCGGCGCTTTACTTGCTCGAGCACTCGCTCTTTTTTTGGTAGAGCGCTTTGCCACTTTTTTAGCTGCGGACTTTTTGCTCACCGCTTTCTTCGATGCGCTTTTTTTTGCTGCCATGGTTTATTCTTATGTTCAGTTTAGAAACGCAAAGATGTAAAGCTTCTTGGTGGCTTTACGCCAATCGATGACGGGCGGCGTTAATGCGGTTAATTAACCCATTGGTGGAGCTGTCATGTGATGCCACCTGAGTGCCTTCTCGAACGGCTGTTTGCATATCATCGTACAACCTGGTGGCAAGCTGCTTACCCAATTCAACACCCCATTGGTCAAACGGATTGATATTCCAAATAGCCGCTTCAGCAAACACTTTATGTTCATACAACGCAATCAAGGCACCCAGCGCATACGGGTCAAGGCGTTGCACTAAAAGTGTGTTCGTTGGCCGGTTGCCTTCAAATGTGCGGTGCTGTTTTAGCGCATCAATTTCTGCTTCGTCAGTTCCCGCAGCCCTTAACGATTCCACAACCGACTCAGTGGTTTTCCCATTCATCAGTGCTTCTGTCTGCGCAAGACAATTCGCGATCAACAATTCATGGTGATTACCGCAAGGGTTACAACTTTCCGCCGCTAGAATGAAATCAGCGGGAATCAGGTGCGTACCTTGATGCAAAAGTTGGAAATACGCATGCTGACCATTGGTCCCGGGCTCTCCCCACACAATCGGACCGGTCGATATGGATACCGGTGTGCCATCAACATGAACAGACTTTCCGTTACTTTCCATTGTCAGCTGCTGCAGATAGGCCGGAAATCGATGCAGGTACTGATCATAAGGGGCAATAAGATGACTACTGGCACCCAGAAAGTTCGAATACCAAACAGTCAATAGCGCCAGGATGGTTGGCATGTTCTGTTGAATTGGAGCGGTTTGCGCATGTTCGTCCATGGCTGCACCACCGGCTAAAAACTGTTTGAAGCCATGAGGGCCTATGCATAACATCAGTGGCAAACCGATCGCCGACCACAGCGAATAACGCCCCCCTACCCAATCCCAAAAACCAAACATGTTTTTGGTGTCGATTCCGAATTCCGCCACTTTCGCTTCGTTGGTGGAAACCGCCACAAAATGCCTGGCCACGTCGTTCTTGTCCGCTGACGATTCCAAAAACCACGTCTTCGCTGTATTGGCGTTGGTTAAGGTCTCAATCGTGGTGAAGGTTTTAGATGCCACAATAAACAGCGTTGTTTCAGGATCAACCCGCTTTAAGGTTGAAACGATATGAGAGCCATCCACGTTCGATACAAAGTGCAGCCTCAGTGACTCATGAGCAAAAGGCGCTAACGCTTCGGTTGCCATTAATGGCCCGAGATCAGAGCCACCGATTCCGATATTGACTATGTCGCTAATGCGCTTGCCGGTGTAACCTACCCAACGGCCCTCTCGAACCGAATCGCAGAATGAAGACATGCGATCAAGTACGGCACGGATGTCAGGCATCACGTCTTCGCCGCCAACTTGGACGGGCGTAGGCTTTTGATGTCGAAGCGCTGAATGCAAAGCAGCCCGACCTTCGGTTGGGTTAACGGTATCTCCACGAAACATGGCAGCGAATTTTTCGGGCACCTGCTGCGCTTCGGCTAACGCTACGAGACGGCTCAAAGTTTCATCGCTAATGTGGTTTTTTGAATAATCTAAAAACCAGCCAGCGGCTTTGAGTTGAAACTTCTCAAATCGCTGTTCATCCGCTTTAAAGCGGTCAACTAATTTGATGTTTTTTTGTTCAGCTGCGTGGCTGCTCAATGCGGCCCAGGCCGGGGTGTCAGTAGGAGCGTTCATGGCGGTGATTATAGTCCAGCGGGTGGGTACGAGCCTTCGCAGCCCGCTCATGGCTGTTTCGTTGTAACACGCACTCAATCGCTGGACGTTTTCACCGATGCTTGCTGTATTTGCTCGAGTACTTCGGGTTTCGCCGATCGCAGGTAGGCGATATTTCGGTCCGGAATATCGCTGGTATCGCCAGCGTGCTCGATCGCGCGGCCGACCGAATCCACCTGCAGCAATTGCAAAACCGGCCACGGAGCCCGATTGGTAAAGTTTTCAACCGCATCGACGTCCGTATCCGAAAAGCAATAGTCAGGGTGAAACGTCGCTAATTGCACGCTGTCCTGCCATCCCATCGCCTCCAAAAGGTCTTCAGCCAGGGCAGCGATATCCAGAAAATCATCAAAACCGGATCCACACTCGGTCAATATCAGCAGCTCTGTTCTGTCACGGCCGGCGTGCTCTAGCAGCGCGGCTACCCGTTTAGCGAATTGCTGAACGCAGCTTTCGATATCCGCCGCGTCGATAACGGAATAAAGCACCCAACCGTTGTCCCGGGCCGGCGTGGCAAATGGACAGAAGGTGTGCTGAATGACGACCCCGTCCACCCAGCGGCGGATTTCCGCTACGGCTGGATGATCGTTCGAACTGGATGCTGACATGGCAACGGGACCTGACGACTCATGATTGCCGTATAGTAGACCCCCCGGCGAGGTGACGACGCCCTACCGGTTCATTCTCATGATCAGTGCAGCCGTGACTAATCCAGATCTCTCACTTCTTCAGCCCTATCCGTTTGAGAAAATTCGCCAACTGTTGGCCTGCTGCGATGTCTCTTCTCACGCTCGCATAGCGCTATCGGTCGGTGAACCCAAGCATGCCGCGCCCTCCTTCGTTCACGACGCGCTACTGGCTTCGCTGCCCGACTTAGAAAAATACCCGACAACAACCGGTACCACGGCTCTACGAGAATCCATTGCGCAGTGGCTCTCGAAGCGGTTTCATTTGCCTCATCCCGCTGATTCATTGGCCGAGGCTCACGTTTTGCCGGTGTCGGGCACCCGCGAAGCATTGTTCGCCATTGCTCAGTGCCTACTGGACAGAACTCAGAACGAGCGTGACGTTTTGATGCCTAACCCCTTCTACCAAATCTATGAAGGGGCGACTTTGTTGGCTGGCTGTAAACCCGCTTTTTACGCCATCGATGACAATACCGACGAAAACCTGGCTGCGATTCCCGACAGCGCGTTGGAATCCGCGCAAATGCTCTACTTGTGTAATCCAGGTAACCCAACCGGCGCTGTCGCCTCAAAGCAGGCGCTGATGGCACTGATTGAGCGAGCGCGCCGCCACAACGTTATTGTGGTCAGCGATGAGTGTTACAGCGAAATCTATCGTGAAGAAGCCGGGCCACCGGTTGGTTTGTTGGAAGCGGCGGCCAGCGCTGGTCTGGATGACTTCAGCGGCTGCCTGGCTTTTCACAGTTTATCCAAGCGTTCGAATTTACCGGGCCTGCGTTCAGGATTTGTGGCAGGCGACGCCAATCTGATTCGATCGTTTACACAATATCGTACCTACCACGGCTGTACGCTTCCCCTGCCCACTCAGGCCGCTAGCGCCGTCGCCTGGGCCGATGAAGACCATGTAAAAGCGAATCGAGCGGCTTACGACGCAAAGTACGAAGCGGTGTTACCGATCTTAAAAACTGTAATGACAGTACAAAAGCCGGACGCAGGCTTCTACCTGTGGCCCACGTTGCACTGTGATGACAAGCTCGCCACACAGAAATTACACGCGGAAGAAAATGTCGCTGTGGTGCCAGGCAGTTATCTGGCCAGAGAGGTTGACGGCAGTAATCCCGGTCAGCAACGCATTCGTTTGGCGCTGGTCGCACCATTGGCCGAGTGCGAGGAAGCCGCACATCGAATAGCTCGCTGCTTAGCTTGAGACAGCGTTTGTTGTAAATGTACTAGTTACTCACTTAATAAATGAATCGTAGGACCTGTTTATGTCAGATCTAGAAAGCACTATTAACGACGCTTTTGAAAAGCGCGACACCTTGTCGCCAGCGGATGCTAATGGAGATGTTGGACAAGCAGTAGAAGCTGCCATTGCCCTCATCGACAGCGGTGAAGCCAGAGTCGCTGAACCGGTTAAGCAAGGTGAATGGCAGGTTAATCAATGGCTCAAAAAAGCGGTGCTATTGTCCTTTCGCTTGCGTGACAACGAGCCAATGAGCGCGGGCGGTTTCACTCAGTTCTACGATAAAGTGCCCAGCAAATTTGCCAATATGAGCGCTGAGGAATTCAAAGCAGCCGGTGTTCGCGTGGTGCCGCCGGCTGTGGCTCGAAAGGGCAGCTTTGTTGCCGCGAACGCCGTGCTCATGCCCTCTTACGTCAACATAGGTGCTTATGTGGACAGCGGCACCATGGTGGATACCTGGGCAACGGTCGGTTCGTGCGCACAGATTGGTAAAAACGTTCATCTTTCAGGTGGTGTAGGCATTGGTGGTGTTTTGGAACCTCTGCAAGCATCACCCACCATCATCGAAGACAACTGCTTTATAGGCGCGCGTTCTGAAATCGTTGAGGGTGTCATCGTTGAAGAAGGTGCGGTAGTTTCCATGGGTGTATACATCGGTCAAAGCACACGCATTTACGACAGGGCCACCGGTAAGATCACCTACGGTCGAGTGCCAGCGGGCGCTGTAGTTGTCTCTGGCAACTTACCCAGTGAAGACGGTACTTACAGTCTCTACTGCGCAGTCATCGTAAAGCGCGTTGATGAAAAAACACGCAGTAAAGTGGGCATAAACGAGTTACTTCGAATCACTGACTAAAGTGATACGGGAAGCGTTGCTATGAACATAACGATGTACGGAATTCCTAACTGCGACTCGGTAAAAAAAGCCAAACATTGGTTTGCCGAGAATGAAGTGGACTACGAATTCCATGACTATAAAAAGTTAGGTATTGACGCAGCCACACTGAAGTCCTGGAGCAAAGAGGTCGGTTGGGAAACGCTTCTCAACCGACGCGGTACATCCTGGCGCAAACTCACCGATGCTGAACGCAGCGAATTGACAGAAACACGTGCAATTCAATTAATGATTGCCAATTCCAGCTTGATCAAACGACCAGTGATCACGCAAAACGAGTCGGTGTTGGTGGGCTTTGATGAATCCGTGTATGCCGAGCAATTCTTATCAGCTAAGTAGCTTGCGTTACTGATCAAAACCCTCAAATCGATTAGCGGCGTCGGTTATTCGACTTAACGCTTCACTCGAAAGAAGTAAATCGCCTGCAGCCGCGTTATGCGCGGCTTGCTCCGTCGTTCTTGTACCGGCCAACAGGTGTGAGACACCGGGTTGTTGTAAGGTCCATGCCGTTACGACTTGACTAACTGACATGCTTACCTCTTTCGCGACTGAGTCAACGACTGTGAGAAGTGCGCTGATTCTTCGTCGCGATACCTCACTAAATCGCGGGTTCCCATGGCGTAAATCACTGGGTGCAAAAGTTCTGTCTGCAGTAACGGCGCCGGTTAACAAGCCTTGCGCTAACGGTGAGTACGCTAAAAACGCCAGTTGATTACTTCTGACCACCGGTAAATTTGCGGATTCCTGTTCGCGATCCACCATGCTGTACTTTTCTTGATCGCTGCAAAAACTCAACCGGCTTGTTGCCACTTCAAGATCTGCTTTTGCACTATTGCAGAAACCCACCGCGCGTACTTTGCCACTAGAGATCAGTTCATCAAAGGTGTCCAGCACGTCGTCCGCTGGCGTCAGAGGATCGGGCCAGTGCGTTTGATACAGATCAATATAATCAGTGCCAAGTCGAGTAAGGCTTTCATTGACCTCCCACTGAATGGATTCTCGACTTAACGTGCGATAGATCTTTTTTCCTTCGGATTCTGCATGCAGCGTGGGCGTTTCAACATCCCAGCGCAAACCGCATTTCGTTGCGATGACGATGTCTTGTCGCTTATACGGTTTTATGGCTTCACCTACCAGCTGCTCGGATAAGCCAAATCCGTATACAGCCGCCGTGTCAATACAATTCATCCCCGAGTCCAGCGCTGCACGAATAGCGCTTATGGATTGGTCAGCGTCTGTGCCGCCCCACTTCCAACCACCGATAGCCCAGGCACCAAAAACGATGCGAGACGCGTTGATATCGGATTGGCCTAGGGGCTCGAACAGCATGGTGGGACTCCTTATTGGTAACAGTGGCGGCGCACACACATGTGCGCCTTTTTCGGGATCTGTTGTACCACGACGATAACCACAGCGCTGAAGCATCGTCACGAACCACCCGTGGTATTCTGTAGGGGCCTGGTGGAGCAAACCACCCTTAACTAGAGGTTAAACACGTGACTGACACAGCCGCAGGCTTCAGTTCGAAGCCAGACGTGCGCCCAGCGAACGCACAATTTTCTTCAGGTCCCTGCCGCAAACACCCCGGGTGGGATCTCTCTTCTTTCAGTACACAGCATTTGGGCAGAAGCCATCGCGCGAAAGCGCCCAAGGCTCGCTTAGCTGAAGCAATCACCCGATCGGGCACATTACTCGGCCTGCCAGACGACTGGAAACTCGGCATCGTGCCTGCTTCAGACACCGGTGCATTCGAAATGGCGATGTGGTCCTTGCTGGGCACTCGCCCTGTCGATGCCTTTGTCTGGGAAAGTTTTTCTAAAGACTGGGCTGACGACCTCACCACACTGGGCATCGAACACTTAAACGTACATAAAGCTGACTACGGTTCGCTTCCCGATTTAACCCAGGCAAACCCTGACAACGACACGGTTTTCGTTTTCAACGGTACGACCAGCGGGGTGCGTGTGCCGAATCTCGATTGGATTAAATCCAGCCGCAGCGGCCTGGTTTTGTGCGACGCCACATCAGCTGCCTACTCCATGGATATCGATTTCAACAAAGTCGATGTGGTGACCTGGTCATGGCAAAAAGTACTGGGCAGTGAAGCCGCTCACGGCATGCTGGCCTTGAGTCCTCGCGCGGTTGAGCGTTTGGAAAATGCACCCGCCGAACGTGCGCTTCCAAAAATATTCAGGCTGACAAAAAACAACCAACTGATTAATGGCATTTTCAGCGGTGCCACCATCAACACCCCTAGCATGTTAGCGCTTGAAGACTTGCACTCCGCACTGGACTGGGCGGACGCCGAAGGCGGTATCGCCGCACTTAAATCGCGTACCGATCAAAATTTTGCTGCGTTGGATACCTGGGTTACAAAAACAGATTGGGTGGACTGGCTAGCCGAGGATGCTGCAACTCGCTCCCCCACCTCCATGTGCTTAAAAATCGTTGACCCAGCCTTTACTGCTCTAAGTATCGAAGAACGACAAGCGTTAATCAAAACCATGACGGGTTGGTTGGATGAAGAAGGGGTGGCTTACGACATCGGTAATTATCGAGCAGCACCTCCAGGGTTTCGAATTTGGGGTGGCGCGACCGTTGATGCCTCTGACATCACTCAGTTAACGCCCTGGCTCGACTGGGCCTTTGACCGTGCACTGCAAACCATCAAACCATCTGAAAAAACCACGGAGGCTGTGTAAATGAGCAAGCCACGCGTATTGATCTCTGATTCTATGTCTAGCCTGGCCGTGTCCGTATTTGAAGAGCGCGGTGTTGAGGTTGTGCAATCCTCTAAGCTATCGGTAGAGGAGTTACATGACACCATCAAAGATTTTGATGGTCTGGCTATACGCTCTTCTACCACTGTTACACCCGAATTACTGGAACACGCCAAGCGGTTGCGAGTTGTCGGACGTGCGGGCATCGGTGTAGATAACGTCGATGTTCCGGCCTGTACCGCACGCGGTATTGTTGTAATGAATACGCCCTTCGGTAATGCGATTACTACCGCAGAACACGCTATGGCCATGATGCTGTCGTTGGCCAGGCATATTCCTCAAGCCAGTACTTCAACACATCAGGGTTTGTGGGAAAAGTCCAAATTCATGGGTATGGAATTAACCGGCAAGTTACTCGGGTTAGTCGGTGCCGGTAATATCGGGTCCATTGTTGCGAAAAAAGCCATTGGCTATGGCTTACGAGTACAAGCCTATGACCCGTTCTTAACCGAAGAACGCGCGGCAAATCTAGGCGTAACCAAGGTTGACTTAGAAACACTTCTGGATTCATCTGACATTGTTTCGTTACACGTCCCGAAAACTCCTGAGACCGCGAATATCATCGATGCCAGCGCTATTAACCGAATGAAAAAGGGCGCTATGTTGATTAACTGTGCACGCGGTGGCTTAGTGGATGAGTTGGCATTGAAAGCGGCACTAGACAGCGGACATTTACGAGGTGCAGCACTGGATGTGTTTGCCGAGGAACCTGCCCGTGACAACCCACTTTTTGGCACGCCCAATTTAATTTGTACACCTCACCTGGGCGCAGCGACCACCGAGGCGCAAGAGAAAGTCGCGGTACAAGTGGCTGAACAAATGAGTGATTACTTATTGAATGATGCCATCACGAATGCGTTGAATGCCCCGAATCTTAGTGCCGAAGAAGCGCGAAAACTGAAGCCTTACTTACAACTCGCGCAGCGTTTAGGTTCGTTTGTTGGGCAGCTGACAAACGATCCAATAAAGTCGCTTACCGTTACATACGCCGGCGATATTATCGGCTTAAATACCGACCCACTAACCACGCAAGTGACGCAATCGTTATTAGAGCAGCATCAAAGTTCTGTGAATGCGGTCAATGCTCGTGAAATAGCGCGCGACCGAAACATCGACGTGATTGATGCGCACAGTGATAGTTCTGACGAATATCAATGCCGCATGACGGTTGCAGTTAAAACAGAATCTTTGGATCGACACATTGCCGGAACGTTAATTCGCAACCGACCGCGTGTTATCGACGTTAAAGGGATTCCGCTGGAGTCGGAGTTGGGTGAACACATGGTCTACATCACTAACGAAGACACCCCGGGTGTTGTGGGCGCTATCGGCACGACCGCAGGCGATGCAGGAATAAACATCGCCAACTTGCACTTAGGTCGTGACAACGAGAGATCCACAGCCATTGCACTACTCGAAGTGGACGAGAAAGTGTCCAGCGACGATGTGACCGCCTTGCAATCGCTGAATGGAATTACCGACGTTAAGTATTTGCACTTCCCTCCACTGGTCTAAGGTTTGTTACGCTTGATTTTTCCTTTCGCCCACCTCATTAGTAATGGAGGTGGGCGGATTGCCGGGCCACAAACCGATAACGGGAGCAGACCTTGGACGACAAGATCAAATCAGCAATAAATACCGCGCGTGATTCACTTGATAAGCTGGACGACCTTTTTGAAGATCTCATAGACGACTTGCCTGACCACGCCCAAAACGTGCAAGAACGCAGTCGAGTGGTTTTGAAATCCGTGCGTCAGAAATTAGATGAAGCCGCAGATAAAGCCGAAGTCGGTGCTGAAGAGGCGGAGCTGCAAGCGCACTTAGGCTTGATGGAAGCCAAAGACCGAATCGAAGCGGCCCGACCGGTAGTTGAGGACTATCTGAAAAGCGCTGCCGAGAAGTCTAAAACGGCGATGGACGAAGCCGAGCTGCAAGCCAAGCTTGCCGCGATGGAAGCAGAAGATTTCTGGGAAACGCGTGGAAAGGCCATGACCGAAGAATTCCGCGAATCTGCTGAATTAATGGGTACTGCGGCTGCCGAGGCTGCCGCTGACTTGCAGTCTCGACTCGAGCGCTGGCTAGGTAATTTCGATCAAAAAAATCGGTAGCTAGCCACAGCTAGTGCCGATAAACACACGCTTAGCAAGGCAGAACCGCATCACGTAACGCCACTACTGCCGCGCCAATCTGTCATATTGTTGCCTGGTTAGAAGGCTAGTCAGATTGTGAGTCACACAAAGAATCTAGCCGTTGCCATCTCACTGATGGCAATCGGCATGATATGCATCCCGATTGGGGATGGCATCGCAAAGCACATACAGGCAATCACTGAATACCAACCCGTCATGGTGTCCTGGGCGCGGTTTTCATTAGGCGCATTACTGTTATTGCCCTATGTGATTGTATCCAGGCAACTTCCATCACCCACAGCCTCTAACCGTGGATTTTGGGGCCAGCAAATCTTACGTGGCCTGCTCATTGCGGCCACGGTTACCTTTATCGTCACAGCCGTTGGGCTAAGCCCCATCGCCGATGTCTTTGGCGCGTTTTTTATCGGCCCGGGTATTTCGGTGATCCTCGCCCAATGGCTACTGGGCGTTAGAGCTAACCGAACGGACTGGCTGGCCGTCATGTTGGGGTTCCTGGGCGTACTGTGCGTGGTTCAACCCACGGGCGAGATTAGCCCAGGTATTCCCTGGGCCTTGGCCTCGGGGTGTTGTTATGGGGCATTTCTTGTGGCCACACGGTGGGCAGCAAAATCAGGCCCTGCCACGGGGCAATTGGCCGCGCAGTTCGCTGTAGCCGCCGTCTTTCTTACGCCCTTTGGGCTACCTCAGTTGCTGCAGCACGGCTTACAGGTACCGGTGCTCCTGCTTGCTACTGCCGTTCTTTCAAGTTCTGCTAACTGGCTTTCGATCGTTGCCCTAGCAAAGGTTGGAAACGCTGTGCTGGCACCCGTGGTTTACTTGCAGGTAGTGTCTGCAACAGTAGTGGGGATCATCATGTTTGATGCCTTGCCGAACGTGCTGACTGCGATTGGACTGTCTCTCATTATCGCCGCAGGCGTTTTTCAAGCTATTTGCCACTGGCGTGTGCGAGCTCCGGATCCCTGACAAGCCAATACAGGCATGACAAACTGCCTAGTCGATGGACGAATAGCGTTGGAGTGTGATGTGGTGAATGGCAGCTGCTTGTGCGGGACCGTTATGTTTGAAATCGATGGAGCGATAAGCAAGCTGTCGCACTGTCACTGCTCCATGTGTCGTAAGTTTCATGGTGCACTGTTTGCCACGTATTTCGACAGTACAGGCTTAACCATCACACAAGGAGAGGACGCGATCCTGTCTTATGCCTCCTCTCGCAATGTCACGCGCCAATTCTGTAAACATTGCGGTTCCCCCCTGCCCGAAATCCTAAACGATGACAACAATGGCGTCACGGTACCCGTAGGCCTAATCGATTCGAAGATTAGCGGCTTACCGTGCAAACATATTTTTGTAGAATCTAAGTCTGCCGCTTATACCATCACCGATAACTGGCCCCAGGTTGTGGGTTACGGTGAAAGCGACACACGCTACATCGCTCCTGCTGAGGATATCGAGAACACACTCCGGGCGACGAGTAGCGGCGAACCGGGCAAGGAACATCCAAAGACCCACACTGTCACTGGCGACTGTTTGTGCGGTGCTGTGAGCTTTGAATACGAAGGCGCGCCTGAATTCGTCATGAATTGTCACTGCAGTCGCTGCCGTAAAGCCAAGGGCGCAGCCCATGCCACCAACGTGTTTGTTACCTCAGATCGGTTTCGTTGGAAGACCGGTGAGCAGTTGGTGGAATCCTATGCTCACCCGACGGCCATGGTTTTTGGACAGGCGTTTTGCAAAACGTGTGGTTCTTCAATGCCCCGTAAGCGACCTGGCGCTGAGATGTATAACATCCCGGCAGGCGCATTAAATCAACCACCAGGTGCTGAGCCAAAAGGCCATATTTACGTAGGCAGTAAAGCGCCATGGTTTGACATTACCGACAACAAACCGCAATGGCAGAAAAGCCCCAACTGAAGGCAACCTGCGTCACTAGCGATAACCCTTAACGAGCAGCACTATGACTAGTAATCCAGCAAACCGAGCGAAACACTTACTCTATGGCGCTTTTGTAGCCGATGCTGCTGCGATGGGACTGCACTGGCTTTACGATCAGGATCTTATTAAAGAAGTGGCTCCAGCCGAACCTGAATTTTTGCCGCCTGAAGCCAGGAACTACGAAGGCGTTCCTGGGTATTTTGCGCACGAAAACCGACAAGTTGGTGACCAATCGCAATACGGTTACCAGGCATTGGCCATGCTGCGTTCGTTGCAAGCCACTCAAGGTCAGTTTCAATCCCAGCACTACGCACGTGTCTTTAATCAACTGTTTGGGTATGGCGGTGCGTACGTTGGATACATAGACAATGCAACAAAACAAACCCTGAACAATGTCATTCGTGCAGAAGATGCAGCCTTTGAAAAGGCTAAAGCTATCCCGTTCGATGGAGATGAACAGATAACGAAAGCGATGATTGGTAAGTCGCTCACCATACTGGGCCAAATACCGCACGATCAGGTTAAAGCTAAGTTTGAAGAAGCGGTACGAATAACGCACGATGATGACGCCGTCGTGGACTATGGCCTGCAGGTATTACTCGCGATCCAATCAATGGAAATGCCTAAAGGGGCGGACGATCAGCAGTTCCCAGCCACTTCAAAATTACCGCCTTTACTAGCGGCCTTGAGCCTAAAGTCATCCGAACAACTTGCCAGCACCGATGAGCTTGTTCAATCAGCCATTGCCGTGACGCACGACCACGTGAATGCTCGTGACTATGGTCGGTTCAGTGCCACGTTGATGGCCGAAGCTATCGAGGGACAGTCAGCTGAGCGCTGTATCGACACCGCGTTTTCAACTACCACACCTCAGATAGCGAAACGGATTCAAAGCGCGTTATCAATGCGTGAATCCTCAATCGAATCGGTCACGAAAACCTTTGGGATGGCGTGTGACCTACAATATGGGCTACCGAGTATCTGCTTTAACCTGGCTACATCAACCGGATATGTAGACGGTGTGCGAAGTAATATCTACGCGGGTGGTGACAATTGCGGCCGCGCCATGATTCTCGGCGCTGTTATGGGCGCTCTGTACGGTATCGGTGGAGAACACGGCATACCCGAGGCGTGGATTGAACGCTTACACATTAAGCCCGAGCTGGACGACTTCTGCGCGTCCATCCTGACGGAGTCTTAACAAAGTTTTAGCAGACTTGTACGCTAATTTGACAACGACCCAAAGTACGCACACCGGATGAACGTCAGTCGCAAGTTAAAACGCGGTGTGGTGGCGGCTATTGTATTCAATGCCGTGATGCTGGTACTGACATTAGTTTTGTCAAAGCAAGCGATAATAAAGCACCCGATGGTGGGGCAGCTCATCATCGACAACACCGGCTTATTCCTGTCGGTGCGACCCCAGGCTTTTTTGTTCAACGCACAGGATAGAGCGAATCTTGATGAGTATTTATCTGTTGCTGCCAAACAGTACGGACGTATCAATAAACCGGTGCTCTCCATCGCCGCAACTAAAGACCGGGAAGTACCCCTACAAGCACATCACAAAAAGCTTAAGCGGCAACTCACTAACATACAGAGTGTTGTTTTGGATGAAGCCGGCCATCTTCCTCATCACACCCACAGCGGTAAAGTCGAAGAAGAAATTTATCGTTTTCTGCAGAGCCTCTAACCGTGTTGTTTGCCGTTAGAACGTTATGACTGTGTCGTTTACCATTAGTACTTTATGACTCTCCCCAGTCGTAAACCACCACCGCTTCCGTTTCATTTGCGGCTAACTTCCTGTAGAGCGCTCTGGCCGGTACGTTATCAACTTCAGTGGCTAGCCATATGCCCACACAGCCCTTCGCTCGGACGTGGGCAATCAATTCTTCACAAAGGCGGGTTGCAATACCCTGGCGCTGAAATGTTGGATCAACATCCACTTCGTTAATAAGAAAGGCTGGTTGTTTATCCGGGTGAAGCAGTACCGTGCCCGAAGCGAAACCTATGACATGATCCGCAGCGGTGGCGAAGATAAGTGCGTGCCCGCTGTCACTGGTAAACCGTTGCAATTGCGTGGAATCAACCGGGTTGTCGAACACGGTCGCATTCAAAATGCTCGTGTGCATTGTCAGCTGTCAGAGTGTGATACGTCACATCGACACACATAGCAAACCGCCTTTCAAACTTAAGCTGATTGGCTTACCAGTAAACCTTCTTTAATTATGAAGTCTGCGATGGCTTCGATTCCATCGTTACGCTTCAGGTTGGCAAACACAACCGGCTTATCTCCACGTTGCTGTTTGGCATCGTGTTTCATCACCGAGATATCGACTTCTACGTGTGGCGCAAGATCTGTCTTGTTGACAATCAACATGTCAGATTTGGTTATTCCTGGCCCGCCTTTTCGAGGAATCTCCTCTCCTTGTGCTACGTCAATGACGTACAACGTTAAATCGGCCAATTCCGGGCTGAATGTCGCCGCCAGGTTATCTCCGCCACTTTCAATAATGATCGCCTGCAAACCCGGAAAGCGCTCAACCAAATCATCGATAGCGGTTAAGTTCATTGAGGCGTCTTCTCGTATTGCTGTATGTGGGCAACCACCGGTCTCTACCCCCATAATGCGCTCCTGTGGTAACGCCTGGCTTCTTACTAAGCTGTCCGCATCTTCGCGGGTGTAGATGTCATTGGTGATAACAGCCAGATCAATACGATCGCGTAGGTGCTTACACAGTTTGTCTACCAGTGTCGTTTTTCCTGAACCTACGGGGCCGCCGATGCCAATACGAAGCGGATTAGGAGTGGCTGCGGTCTGTGCAGACAAGTCAGAAGACTCAGTCAACGTCGCTGAGGTCATAACAATCGCCCTATAAATTAAGATCGGTACAAACGAGAATATTGAGTTTCGTGTTGCATGCTTGCCATTGACTGCGCGGGTAACGAAAACCCAATGGCTTGAGCATTGGTTGCCGCCGCCAGAACGTCGTACTCAGAAAACATCTGACTGAGTTCGTGCAACAGTCTTTGACCTGTGGTTTGGCCTAGCGGCACCAATTTCACCGCCGCCGTGATTTGTGCATCCAGCCAGGCAAAACCGAACGCGTTTAATAAGGCCCGCTCTTCAATGTGCCAACGAGCAGCTGGCCAGGCTATGGCTGCCAAGGCTGATACTTTCATACCGGACAACACCCCATCGGGTAGTTTCAAGTCCGGCATAGCGGAGAGCAAACGAACCATGGCTCGCGCACGATGGGTGTCTTCTTGCCGAAGTTCATGGGTGTCGCGATAAGCATGGGCCTCAAATGCTAAGGCGTTAAAGCGATCCGTATCATGAGCCATCGCACGTTCAAAGAGCTGATGCAGCAACGGTATTTCTTGCTGAATAAGCGGCCCGTGCAGCCCGTCGGATATCCACGCAAGCACCTCTTCCTCACAACTCAACCAGCCATTATGGCAAGCCCACTCAATGCCTTGCGAGTAACTATAGGTACCCACCGGCAGCGCCGGGTTTAAAAGTTGTAACAGCCGCAATTCAGATAAAGCGTTCATGCGGCTCAAGAGTCTGGATGAGTGTGATCGTGATCATGGCTATGACCATGCCCGTGGCCGTGGTCATCGTGTTCATGCCCATGATGATGTCCACCGCCATAGGCTCCCGCCTCCGGTGCGAAGGTTGCCTGTTCACACGTGACAGTGAAACCTAAACCTTCCAGCATTTCATCAAGCACATGATCGTGCAGATACGCTAACTTTCCGTCGTCTATCTGTAACTGAACATGGCGGTTCCCCAAGTGGTAGCACGCTCGAGCAAATTGATGTCTGTCTTCACAGCGTACTACCGACACAGATTCAGCCGAAGGAAGCACCTCGATAACATGTGGCGTTTCCTCAGATCCGTCGATAGAAGCAATCGACACGAGCTTGTCGTGCGGCGATAGCGACTCACCACGTGCTAGCTGTATACCCGCATCGCTACCATCACTTAATGTAACGCGGAGCCTTGAGCGAGAACGCTTATCCAATGACAAGGTTACTGTTGCACTCGCCGGTGTTGAGCTTTCAACTTTTTGATTATAGATTCTCAAGACAGTTAACCTGTTTAGAACAGTTGGTATAGCTGAGCTAACGGCAACGAGTCAGCAGGTTCACAGTGCAATGCTTCGCCATCGGCTGTAACCACGTACGTCTGTGGATCTACCTCTATTTGTGGCTGCCAATCGTTATGAATCATGTCGGCCTTTTGCACTTTTCGGCAGTTTGAAACCGGTAAACACGTCTTACTCAGGTTTAGAGACTGCGGTACACCGGCTTCTAACCCAGCACCAGACATAAACGTGACTGATGTTTTGGCAAGAGCTCCTCCGAACGCCCCAAACATCGGGCGGTAGTGCACCGGCTGAGGTGTTGGAATGGATGCGTTAGGGTCACCCATCGGTGCACAGGCAATCATGCCGCCTTTAACCACCAACGCAGGCTTAGAACCAAAAAATGCAGGCTTCCACAAACATAGATCGGCCAACTTACCGACTTCAACTGAGCCAACCGCATCCGCAATTCCATGCGTGAGCGCGGGGTTAATGGTGTATTTCGCGATATAACGTTTAGCCCGCGCATTGTCACTGTCGTTAGGATCCCCGGCTAGAGCACCCATCTGCTCCCGCATTTTGTGCGCCGTTTGCCACGTACGACAAATCACCTCACCCACTCGACCCATCGCTTGAGAGTCGGACGCAATCATGGAAAATGCACCGCGGTCCTGAAGAATATCTTCAGCGGCAATGGTTTCCTGACGAATTCTGGATTCAGCGAATGCCACATCCTCCGCAATAGAGGCATCAAGATGGTGGCAGACCATCAACATATCCAGGTGTTCATCCACTGTATTGACGGTGTATGGACGCGTCGGGTTGGTTGATGATGGCAGTACGTTGGATAAACCTGAGGCTTTAATAATATCCGGAGCATGACCGCCGCCCGCACCTTCGGTGTGATAGGTGTGAATGGTTCTTCCAGCAATGGCAGCCAGCGTATGTTCTACAAACCCGGATTCGTTCAATGTATCGGTATGAATGGCCACCTGAATATCGTAGGCATCCGCCACCGATAGCGCACAGTCAATCGCCCCAGGGGTTGTGCCCCAATCCTCGTGCAGTTTTAGGCCCATTGCACCAGCTTCAATTTGCTCGTTTAATCCAGGCGCAAGACTGGCGTTGCCTTTTCCTAAAAACCCAAGATTCATCGGGAATGCATCGGCAGCTTCCAGCATGCGATGAATATTCCAGGGCCCTGGCGTACAGGTTGTGGCATTGGTACCGGTGGCAGGACCGGTACCACCTCCCAACATCGTAGTTACGCCAGACGCAAGCGCTTCTTCGATTTGCTGCGGGCAAATAAAGTGGATATGCGCATCGATCCCACCGGCCGTAACAACCATTCCTTCCGCGGCAATGGCTTCGGTGCCAGGCCCAACAGGAATGGTGACGCCGGGTTGGATGTCGGGGTTACCGCCTTTTCCAATCGCTGCAATACGCCCGTCTTTTATTCCGATGTCGGCTTTTACAATGCCCCAGTGGTCAATGATTAACGCATTCGTGATGATTACATCAACAACCTCGTCCGAGGTTAATTGACATTGGCCCATGCCGTCTCGGATGACCTTGCCACCGCCAAACTTAATTTCTTCGCCATAAAGCGTGTAATCGTCTTCTACACGCACCCAGAGCGCGGTGTCTCCCAAGCGGACTCGGTCACCGGTGGTGGGGCCAAACATTTCGGCATAAGCTGAACGCGATAACGTCGTCATTACAGTTCTCCCATAACAGCTTGATTGAAGCCATACACTTCACGTTTTCCATCTAAGGCAACAAGCTCTACGGTACGTGATTGCCCAGGTTCAAAACGTACCGCTGTGCCAGACGCGATATTCAAGCGGAAACCGCGTGTTTTTTCACGATCAAATTCCAGCGCTGGATTCACTTCATAAAAGTGATAGTGCGAACCTACCTGCACGGGTCGATCACCGGAATTGGCCACGGTTACGCTAATGCACTCTCGACCTTCATTGAGTGTGATCTCCCCGTCAGCAGCGACAACAGCGCCAGGTGCGTAACTCTGTGCATGCCCGGACGCGGTTTCTTGCCCATCAGCGGAGTTGCTTTCAACAACATCCGCAGGAGGCAAGATAGGTTCATGCACGGTGACCAACTTGGTGCCATCTGGAAATGTGGCTTCCACTTGTACATCGTGCAACAGCTCGGCAACACCGGGCATGACTTGATCCGTAGTTAGTACATGTCGACCGGAGTTCATTAAATCGGCTACAGAGGCACCGTCTCGGGCACCTTCCAGAATATGCATACTGATCAGGGCAGTGGCTTCCGGGTAGTTGAGCGTGACACCACGGGCCAATCGCCTTTCTGCAACTAATGCAGCTGTGTACAGCAGCAACTTGTCTTTTTCACGCGGTGTTAGTTCCACGGCATACTCCAGGTTTTGAACGCGATTACGTATGAAAACGCCAACACTAGGTTTTCCATACGCGCGGTGAATAATGTGCTTGCCCGATAACAGGCTTGCGAATGATGCTGCGCGTTAAGCGAAGCAAATGTAAGGCATTCTCTGAGCTGTGCCCAAGATAACGAACTAATAACAGCTCATCAATTCGAGTGACGGCAAACAGTTCGTCGTTGTTGTTCTCCTCTCCAGGTACCCGGTTAGGTGTTACCTGGGAGCGTACTCGTTCAACTAAATCGTCGGTGGCGTGTGTGGCGACTAAGGTCCCGTAGACCGTGTGCCCCCGTAAGCCAGCTGCACTGGTGTTAAACCCCTGCCCGGATACACGTAAGCGATCGAGCAACAACGGTGTGTTTTCTCTAAAGACGGATAAGCTCACATCGGCTCGTCCAGATACGAAAGGCTGCGTGCCAGCGGTACGCCCAAACACCTGCACGTCCAGCGCAATCAATCGTGCATCACCCTGCAGGTGAAAGCGTGTATCGATGTGCGTATCACTGCCGTTGAAGTGAATAGACTCATTGGGCAACCATTCCAACGCACCCTGGTTAATCGTCATATCCTGCAACACATGACCGGCGGTGTTGGCCGCTTCGGAGTGATCTGCCGCATCCCGAGCACGGTAATGTTTGGTAGCCCCCGGTGTAACCATAACGGCCTGCGCACCGGGACGAACGTTGACTTTCGTCAGCAAGCGGTCTCCACTGACGACACCGCCCGGTGGGTGTAACACGGTCACATGGCACGTCCTGCCTTCAGGATAAAACGGTCGCTGCATGGTGAGTGGCCCAACGTGGCTTCGATGCACGAACGTTTTACTGGGACCTTTGCAAAAATCCAGATTTAAGTTGGCCTGCCAGCTACCTTTGGTGGATCCGGTGGCGCTTTTAGGCGGCTTGGCACTAGCGATCTGGGTCGATTCAGTAGGCACGCACCCACTCACAGCCGCGACAGACGGGTCTTTGTGGGTCGGCGCTTCAGTCGGTGTTAAGTGGCCATCGCTCATTGTCTTATCGTATCAGCAATGCTTGTATTTTCCATCCCACGCTGCGTGTCATCGCGCACCGCATTCACTCAGCAAGCATTCACTATGCAAGCAAACACTGCCAACTAACCAAATCAGTGTTAAACCGTAAGGTACTTGGATACGATTTCATCGGAAAGCTCGCTCATTGGGCCGTCTGCCACTTTCCGACCGCGCTCCAGAATAACGAAGTGAGTGCCAATACGCCGGGCGAAGGCAAGCTTTTGCTCTACGATTACCACGGTGAGTTTATGTTCAGTATGCAGCGTACGTATGACATCACCAATTTCTTCCACGATGTTTGGTTGAATACCTTCTGTCGGTTCATCGAGGATAAGAACTTTTGGGTCTAAAGCCAAAGCACGAGCAATGGCCAATTGTTGCTGTTGACCACCCGATAAGTCCCCACCTCGCCTGGATTTCATACTTTCAAGTACGGGAAACATGTCGTACAGATGCTGCGGAACAACCGTGCGGCTTTTAGCATTCATCAGCAGGCCGGTTTGTATATTTTCCTCAACGGACAGCAGCGGGAATATCTGACGCCCCTGAGGCACATACGCAATGCCATGACGCACCCGTTGGGCGGCGCTCAATTTTGTTAGCGTCTCACCAGAATAGGAGATATCACCTGAACTGATGGCGTTCAAACCTACGATGCAATCCATCAATGTGGTTTTGCCAACGCCATTTCGTCCTAACACGCAAGTGCAGCTTCCCGGCTCCACATGGAAATCTATATCCCACAAGATGTGCGAGTCGCCATAATGTTGATTCAGTTTTCTGGCTTGTAACACCTTACTCTCCCAGATACACGCGACGTACGTCTGCGTTCTCTTGCACATCGTGCATAGAGCCCTCTGCCAACACCGCACCTTGATGTAACACGGTCACACGACGGGCAATGGAACGTATAAATTCCATGTCGTGCTCCACCACCACCACCGTGTGATCAGCACACAGCAGTTCGAGTAGTTCGCCGGTTTTTTCCATCTCCTGGTGAGTCATGCCAGCCACCGGTTCGTCCACAAGTAGCACATGGGGTTGCTGCATCAGTAGCATTCCGATTTCGAGCCATTGCTTTTGTCCGTGCGAAAGCTTACCGGCAACATCAAATAACCGTTCTTTCAACCCAATGGTGTCCGCCACACTTTCAATGCGATCTGATTGCTCGGATGACAATCGATGAAAGACGTTACGCCAAAAGCCTTTTTCCCCTGCCATAGCGAGTTCAAGGTTTTGACCGCAGGTTAACGCTTCAAAAACCGTCGGCTTTTGAAATTTTCTGCCCACACCCGCATTAGCGATTTCTGATTCCGTGCATTGCAGCAGGTTAAGCGATTCACCAAAGTACACTCGACCCGAATCCGGGCGAGTTTTGCCGGTAATGATATCCATCATGGTTGATTTACCCGCACCATTAGGCCCGATCACACAGCGCAGTTCTTTCTGATCTACCGAAAAATCCAAGTCGTTAATGGCTTTGAAGCCATCAAAGCTAACACTAACGCCTTCCATGTAAAGAATGGGGCCACTGCCAATCGCTATACGCTCATTCAGCGGCGGTTTTAAAAAGTCGAAAACGTGATGCCGAACCGCAGGGGCTTGCCCTGCCAGCTGAGCATTCGCTGGAGATGTGACTGATGCGTGTGATGAACTGCTATCCGCTACATTCATTGCGATTTAGCCCCCAGTAAACCAACAACGCCTTTGGGCAAATACAAGGTGACAATGACAAACAACAAACCCAACACAAACACCCACAATTCCGGGATAGCAACAGTTAGCCAGCTTTGTGCGTAGTTCACTACCAACGCGCCGATCACAGCACCATACAGGGTGCCCCGGCCGCCTAACGCCACCCAAACCACAATTAAAATTGAATTTAGCGGTGAAAACACATTGGGGTTGATAATGCCCACTTGCGGCACGTACAAAGCCCCTGCGATACCGGCCAAAATAGCCGATACAGTAAAGACCCCGAGTTTGTAGTGCTCAACATTAAACCCGATAAAACGTGTTCTCGATTCAGCATCACGTATGGCGCAGGCTACGCGGCCAGAGCGAGAATTCACAATGATGCGACAAACGATGTAACCCAGTAACAACGCAATGGCTGAGGCGACAAACAGGCCCAAACGGGTGTTGTCATCGCGTAACGAATAACCCAACACATCTTTGAAATCTGTCAGGCCGTTGTTACCGCCAAACCCCATCTCGTTGCGAAGAAACGCATACATCAGTGCAAGCGTCATTGCCTGCGTCATGATAGACAGGTATACCCCGTTAACACGGCTTCGAAAAGCTAACCACCCGAAGACAAAAGCCAGCAATGCAGGAGCCACAACGATCATCAGCGCTGCAAAAGCAAAACTATCAAACCCTAACCAGAACCAGGGCAGCTCTTGCCAGTTTAAAAACACCATAAAGTCGGGTAGAAGCGGGTCGCCGTACACTCCCCTGTCCCCGATTTGTCGCATCAGGTACATACCCATTGCATAGCCACCAATTGCGAAAAATGCCCCGTGGCCTAAAGTTAAGATACCCAGGTAGCCCCAAACCAAATCAACCGCTAAGGCGAGTAACGCAAACGTCAAGAATTTACCCAACACAGAGATATCGAAAATACTCATGTGTAACGGGTGTCCAGCAGGCAGCATGACATGACTCATGGGCACCAAAATGGCCATTGCCATCACGACACCGATAAACCCGGCATCGACTTTCTTTGAAGACTGTTTTGAGAAAACCACGGCTTATGCCTCCGCCGCTCGACCACGCTGCGGAAACAGTCCGCGCGGGCGTTTTTGAATGAATAAAATGATGAATACAAGCACAAGCACTTTCGCAAGCACCGCTCCTGCCCAGGGTTCCAATACCTTGTTAAAAATACCTAAGGACATACCGGCCAATAACGTTCCCCACAAGTTGCCTACGCCTCCAAATACCACCACTAAAAAGGAATCAATAATGTAGTCACGGCCAAGATTAGGACCCACGTTGGTGATTTGTGAAAGCGCAACACCTGCGATTCCTGCGATGCCTGAACCTAAGCCAAACGTTAATGCATCCACCCGCGACGAACGAATACCCATGGCATTAGCCATGCGGCGATTTTGCGATACCGCACGCATCTGTAAGCCAAACGCGCTGCGTTTTAAAAACATAAACAACACCGCGAAAACCAGCAAGCAGAAGAACAGAATGACCACTCGATTGGTCGTAAAAGAAAGCGCGTCATTAACGAAAAACGAGCCTGACATCCAAGTGGGGTTACTCACGGCAACATTGTTTGACGAAATCACGGTGCGCACAAATTGTTGTAGTAATAGGCTCACACCAAACGTTGCCAGCAGAGTCTCCAGTGGTCGCCCGTACAGATGTTGGATGACCGTGCGTTCAATCAGTACACCCACACCACCAGAGACTAAAAAAGCAACCGGTATCGCCAAAAACAACGACCATTCAACTGAGTTAGGTAATAACGTTTGGATCGCCCAGGTGGTGTAGGCACCGAGCATGATTAGTTCGCCATGGGCCATATTGATAACGCCCATCACGCCAAACGTTATGGCTAAGCCGATTGCCGCAAGCACGAGCACTGACCCCAGCGACAGTCCAAAAAACAACGTTTCAACGCCTTTGTATACGGCGAGTTGATTATCGATTTTTTTTACCGCGGTTTCGGCCGCCAGTGCAACGCTGGCGTCTTCGCTACCGGTAGCTAAGGCTTGTAACTCCGCGCGTAAAATAGGATTTATGGAATCACCCACATTGCCAATGGCTGAAAGCTGCGCGGTGGCTTCTCCGGATCTCAGACCCGTTATGGTCACAAAGGTCACCATTTTTACTTTTATCGCTTCTACCGGCTCATTGTCTGCCAACTCGCTGATACGTTGCGCAAGGTCTTCGTTAGGATCTTTAAGCAGCTGATCAATGGCAGACTGCCTTACCAGCGCATCGGGGCTTTCCAAATCCTGAGTAGACAAAAGATTTCTTAGTTCACTGCGCATTCGGTTGTCTACCGAGATGCGCT
>JAHDCO010000126.1 GCA_020629835.1 Granulosicoccaceae bacterium | reverse complement strand
CGAGCAATAAAACCTCGCCTGACGCAGTTTATCCACATGCCATACACAGCATCACAACACTGGAAAAGCCGTTTGCCCTACACTACCCTGATGTACCTCGTAGGAATCGAACTAGGACTAGGGACAGGATAAGAGCGAACCCATTGAAGAGCTGATCCACCCAATAAGGGGCTCCGACCATTATCAAGCCAACGACCCCAAAGGACAGTATGAGGATTGCCAGTATGGCACCCCGAACGTTAAACGACCCTGATCTGAACGCGGTAACACCTAAGAAGGCAGCGGCAAAGGCCGGAAACAAAAGATTCGGTCCAATGTTCGGCGAACCGTTTTGTGCCTTGAACAGCTGAACAGTACCTGCGATACCAGCGAGAAAACCACCGACGGCAAAAGCCAAGATTCGATACCTATCAGTGCGAATCCCCGCCATCCGGGCCGCGGGTATCGAAGATCCAATTGCCTGCCAATATCGACCGACCGGGGTACGTTCTGTGACGTACCACAGCACGACCCCGACGAACAGCAGGTAGTAAACAGGCAAAGGTAAACCCAAGAACTGAGTTGCCGAAAACCGTTCAAGGGTTTCGACCGGTAATCCGTCGTTAATCGTACGGCCTCCCGCTAATCCGGTGATTAGCCCAGTCAGGATCGTAAAAGTGCCCAGCGTTGTCACCAATGAACTAACCCCTAGTTTGACCACAATCAATCCGTTTAAAAGACCGATAATGGTCGCAAGACCGAGTCCGATTGTAATAGCTGCGAGTAAAGGGACCTCCAAGTTCGACATTAAGGACGCCGATGTTAGGGAAGTGACGGTCAGTACCGCTGCTAAGGATGCATCCAGCTCCCCAGAAATCAAGGGAACGAGCATCGCGATAACCAAAAGGGCAAGAATGACTTGGTTTGCTACGACTGCTCGAAAGTTAACGGCCGTCATAAAGGTTTCTGGTACCCACAAACTGAATACAGCTAACTCAAGTAGCAACAAGAAAACCATGCCATACGAACGCCAAAAACCCGCGTTCCTTACGTTCGGCATGTACCGCCTCCATGATTCCTCTGTTGAAGTGTTCGCTGTCATGGTCATTTCGCTTCTCTTTCACCTTCAGGATTACCACCGGTTACAATCCGAGATATTTCATGTTGAGTGATTTTGTCTCCGGCCAGCACTCCCGATACCTTGCCTGATTGCAGCACAATCACCCGGTCACACAGTGCTTCAAGATCGTCGTACTGATTAGAGATCAGGAGCGCTCCAGATCCATTGTCCACGAGAGTCTGGAGTGCTCTATATATAGCCTGCTTCGCACCAACGTCGACACCGATATCTGGTTGATCGCAAACAATAAGCTTTGGATCGGTGCGAACCCATTTTGCGACAATAGCTTTCTGCTGATTTCCGCCGGAAAAGGTCGAAAACCTCTTGTCTTCCTGAGCCGGGTAAACTTCGAACACCTCCATGAGCTTCTTAGACTCAGCTCTTTCCCCTCGTCGTGACAGCCATCCGCGATGAAAGAACCTTCGCACGTCAGTGACGGTAATGTTGTCACCTATTGTTTGATCCAAAAAACAGCCGTTGAGGTGACGATCTTCGGTTACTAAAGCAACACCAGCCTCAACCGCCTCTTTGGGATGCCCAAATTCGACCGGTTGTCCGTCCAACTGCATCGTTCCTGAGACGATGTCTTCGACGCCAAAGATTAGCTCCGCAATCTCAGTGCACCCTGAGCCCTGCAAGCCAGCTAGTCCAACTATTTGACCCGGATATATGTCAAAATTTATGTCCCTGACATTAGGTCCAGATAATCTTTCTAGCTCTAGAACCGGGGTTAACCCGTCAGGTCTGACGCCTTCAGAGGTTCGACTAACCCGATCGAGATCGCGACCCAGCATCTCACTTACAATTTGTTCTTCCGTCATATTATTCGCTGAGTCAGTACAGACCAGCTCGCCATCTCTCAAGACAGAGACTCGATCCACTAGGTCTAGAACCTCTGAAAGATGGTGAGAAATATAGATCATTCCCACTCCCAATGAACGCAACCGGCGAACCGTCTCAAACAGGCGATCTGCTTCGTTAACGGGAAGAGTTGCCGTTGGCTCGTCGAGAATAAGCAGACGAGCTCCTTCGTGCAGACTTTGCGTGGCTCGTGCTATCGCTACAACTGTTCGTTGGACGGGGCTGAGCAAGCGAACCTCGGATCGAGGGTCAATGTCGGCATGACCGAGTTCGGCTAACAATTTGGCGACACGATCGACTTCTTCGCCCCAGCGAATCTTACCCAGAAGACCGGTTGTAAATCCTCGACCGAGGCATGTATTTTCAACGACCGACAGACTATCGATCAACCCGAGATCTTGCTGAACGAACGCTATCTGTCCTTTATGAGTCTCAAGAGGCTCCCCTGCCACTTGCACTACACCTTGGTCTGGCTGCCAGTATCCAGACAAGCACTTTATTAACGTGGATTTACCGGCACCGTTTCCCCCTACGAGGGCATGGATCTCACCGGAGTAAACCTTCATCTCGATACCTTTTAGAACTTTATTAGCTCCAAGGGTTTTGTGTAAACCTGAAATCTCTAGAAGCGGCTCTTCTTCAACTCCGCCCACTGGACGACTGTTCTTCCTGTCTAGAGGATCATCGATCGCTCCATTTGGTTCAAGACTAGTTGGCGTGTTAGAGGCGCTCATGCTGAGACCTCTTTATTTCTAATGAATCTTACGATTGCCACGGCGGCGACTAAAGCTGCCCCATTGAAGACCTCATCAATCCACAACGGCGCTCCACTCATTCGGATCCCTGTAACCCCCACCGCTAGGAGCAAGATTGCTGTCATAGCTCCTCGAACATTGAAGGCGCCAAGCTTGAAGGCTGCTGCACCTAAGAAAGCAGCAGCCAATGAGGGGAAAAGGAAACCCGCTCCAAAGTTGGCTGTAGCCGTCACGGACTTAGAGAGCTGAACCAGGCCAGCTACCCCAGCCAAGAGACCTCCACTAGCAAACGCCCCAATCTGAAGACCTTTGGTACGCAGACCAGCCAGCCGGGCCCCTTCGGTCGAGCCACCAACAGCATAGAAGTAGCGACCGATAGGAGTTTGTTCAGTCACAAACCATAGAACGAAAGCTAGTACAACAAGAAAATATACTGGCAGTGGAATGCCGAGGACCGAGGACGACGAGATGCCCCGAAGGGTTTCGCCACTAGGTCCAGCAATCGTTATTGTGTCACCCCCGGTAATCGCCTCTGAAAGTCCTCTCAGTATTGTCAACATACCTAAGGTCACCACTAGCGAATCCGCTCGGGTGAACACGACGACAATTCCACTAACAGCTCCAAGTACAGTCGCCACCCCCAAGGCCACTATCGCAGAAAGCCAAAGAGGAAATCCAAAGTTGACTTCCAAACTAGCCGCTGTCAGCATTGCGGTTGTAAACACCATCGCTAGAGAAACATCGAATTGACCAGCTACTAGAGGCATCAACATTCCAAGAGTCAGAATGCCAAGAACAGCCTGTGTGACGAGAGTTGTCCGGAAATTTGCCAGCGTCGCAAACTCCTCGGGAGAAAGCAGGGAGAAGATCACAATCTCCAGCAGCAACAACAAGACCATCGCATAAGGAGCGATCGAGCGTTGGCGATTCCATACACGTGGTTCCGTGACCGGAGGCTTGTCAACGCTTCCGGTTTTCTGTGTAGCAGTTGTAGTTGTCATTGTTTGGATCGTTCCATCAGAAGAGATCGGGCAGTCTAAGGAGGAGAGCAACGAGTGCTCTGCCGCGTCGTTAGGACAGCACCCCTATGGTGCTGTCCTAACGACCTAGGTCTCCATTGGGTTGGAGACGAACGTCGGTCTAGTTCAGGCCCCAACTTTCAGAGTAATAACTCTTTGGATCTGCTAGCTGAACGTCCCAAGGCGTATCCGATGAGGTGTCAACCAAGTCAACATTCCCTTGGAAGAAGACACGTTTTGGCCATGGTCGGCCTTCATTGTCTAGAGGCGCCTGCCCAGCGATGAGACGGTTTAACTCGTCGATGCCTTGCCATGCCCCACTGAAGTACGGGACGGCAACGGATGCGCGGAGGACATTATTAGCGGATGATATGCGTTCAACACCGATCGCATTGAAGTCAACCCCGATGCCAAAGTCACCGTCCTTCAACAAACCCGCAGCTTCGATCGCATCAATACAGATTGCTGTAATGTCATCCACCTGGCTCACCATGACGTTGAAGTCTGGGTTTGCCTGCGCGAGACTAGGACAGAAAGTTTCAATTTGAGTGAACATCTCAGCTGTATCCGTTGGTCGCAGCTCAGACCAGCAATCACCTCCAGCCTCGGCACACTCATCGATGAACGCTTGCCAACCTGCTTCTCTAGCAACTGAAATTTCTGAGCCGTCGTATCCGCCAATGGCGTGGACTTTGCCTGACCCAAGAGTGTAAGCTGCTACACCCTGCAGGTAGCCAATTTCGAAATTGTCTTGTTCGATTCCACCGTCGAGCCGTGATGCGACAGCGGATACGCCTTCGGGATCATCCGTAGTCATTCCAACTAGCGGAATGCCAGCTTCTTCGATCGCCGCTACTCCTTCCGATGACAAGGACGGGATGCCACCAAAGATCGCTATTCCATCGTGCCCGGCCTCGGCTGCTCGAGTCAGCTGTTCGTTCCAAACGGTAACGTCAATCTGGCCGTCGTACAGAGTGACGTCCCAACCTACGAGATCCGCAGCCACTTCCATTTCGTTCCACCATTGCACACATGCCGTAATCTGGCTTCCCAAACAAGCGGCGCCGATGCTTGCTCCTTCTGCGAGAGGTGGCCCAACCTCATGTTCGAACGCTTCGATAGGACCGGTAGCTTCCGTCCAAGCTTCAGCGACCTTGTCCTCGAATGCCGCTAAGGATTCACCTGTTTCCGTCTCGTCTGAACTAGAACTATTCTCCGATCCATTTGTTTCCTTCGAATCAGCTGCACTGTCAGCAGCAGTACTCGCATTGCTGCTACAGGCAGCAGCGAACATGCTTAAAGCTAGAAGCAGCCCAAATATTCGTCGTGTTTTACCCATTTCCATTCCTATCCCCCATAATCGCTTATGTGTACCTAGATTGACTAGGCCAAACCGCAAGATCGGCCTGTCCAAGAGTCAATGGTAATGATGTCACATCTTCCCGGAAAGAGGGCGTTAACCCCATAGAACTACTACCTTGGAGTAGTTTGATGATCTAAGACCTCTGTGTAAGCATGGTTTGAGCACCGCCCGGTCAAGCGAAAAAGTTCCGATCACAGGCATCCCGTAGTTGAGGGCAGCAAAAAGTGGTGTGGTCTGGGCTGTTAGCGAGGGGGATTAGCTCACAACAGC
>JAHDCO010000125.1 GCA_020629835.1 Granulosicoccaceae bacterium | reverse complement strand
TCCAATGTTCAGGCGGTGATGTGGTGTATAAACGAGCTCGACCTACCGCATGAACGACGTGACGCCGGCTTGCACTATGGCGTGGTAGATTCTGAGGCTTATCGCTCAATCAATCCCAACGGTACGGTACCAACTATTCAAGACGGCGACGGTGTAACGCTGTTTGAGAGTGGTGCAATTATTCGGTATTTGGCTTGCGAATATGGGCCTGAGGATTTCTGGCCTTCGACTACAAAAGCCCGCGCTCCTATTGACCAATGGACGGAATGGTCAAAATTGAATATCGCGTTGAAATTTACCGCTCCTATTTTCTGGCAAGTCGTGCGTACTCCGAAAGAACGGCAGGACCCACACAAGATTCAGCAAGGTGTTACTACGTTTGAAAAGAATTTGGCCATCGCCGAGAAGCGCTTGTCAACACATGAATATTTAGCAGGCCCGCATTTCACGCCGGCCGACATCCAGTTTGGCCACGTGCTGTATCGCTACTACGACATGCCGATAAAGCGAGCGGCGCTGCCTGCTGTACAAGCCTACTACACCCGCTTAACTCAAAGACCGGCCTACCAAGAGCATGTAATGGTGCCCTACGAAGAACTTCGAGATACGCTTTAGCGTTCTAAATCAATTACCTAAGAGGCCGCCTAAGCCCTTCTTTAGTTTGTCAGCAGCTTTGTCTGCCTCTTCCTGCAATTTTTCTTCAGCATTCTGCAGCTCCTGGTTCACCTTCTCCTCGGCTGCAGCTTGCTCTTCAGCCAATCGCTCACGGGCTTTGGCTTCCTGCTCAGCTAACGCTGCTTCGGCAGCCGCTTTCGCTTCGTCCGCTTTTTGTCGAGCCAGGGCTTCAGCTTCTTTTTGCAAATTGCCTGTTAAATTACTCGACATACCGCTGATAATTACTTTCGCAGGATTGGCAGATAGTTCAGCAAAGGTCGCCTGGATCGGTACATCCAACTCAACACCTTTCAGCGAGCTCAGATCTTCTCCACCCTGACCTTCGGTACTGGCTGTAACTTTTATGGTTGCGGTGTAGTCCACCACTTCCTGAGGCAGGTCCACGGTGCCGGCACCCCCGATGCGTAACAGGGGCGACTTTATATCCAAGTCGCTGGACTCCAAGACACCGTTGGTAAAGTCTCCGCTGACAGCCAGGGATGAAAAATCGGTCTTTTGAATATCGGCCTGTTCCGGCAGGCTTTGCCCGGTCAACAGCGCTTTTGCGCGACGTAACTGATAGCCAATATTGATACCGTTCAATGCGCCGTCGGTGAACTCGGAAGAAAACGTGCCATTAAGGGCAGCTTTCAGCGCATTCACAGAATCACCCTGTGTGGATAGATCAAACGCAGCGTTGCCACCGCCGCTAATGGGTGCATCACCTTGCAATAAGTCTTGCAATAGAGGCTCTGCCTGAATGCCGCCCAAATCAAATGTAGCTGACATAACAGGAGTATCGGAACTAACGTCCAACTTCGAGCTAGCCGTTAATGCCCCTTCATATAATGCCGCTCGAATGCCATCCAAACCGACCACGCCATTCTGCACTTTTACGGGCACGACCAAATTCTCTGTGGTCAGATTCGATACTTTAATAGTGCCTGCTTCCACACTGCCATCAATATCTAATGTTCGAATAAGCTCAACGGGTAATTCTAGAGACTCATCCCCTGTCGAGCCGATATCTGCAACTTGAGTACCGGCGTTTTCGGTAGTGCTTGCATCTTCCATGGGGGTGTCATCACCTCCTTGTGCGGCCGGCATGTACCGATCAAGATCAATTCCGTCTAACAACAAATCAAACCGAACCGGCGGTACAGCTTGCGTAAGGTCTGGCACAGAAGCAGACCCAGTCACTTTCGAATCATCTAATTGAATGTTTAAGTTATCGATCGCCACCGATTCTGTAGTCGCGTTCACGTTCAGGGAGATTGCGCCATTGGTTAATGTGGTGTCATCGGCCATCTCTGGTAACGCTATGCCCAAACCGGTCAGGATTTCACGCGGGTTAAATGAACTGGAGTTCGCCGTTGCTACGACAACCGGCTGCGAGTTCAACCCGGTCACTGATGCATCTGCCGTTAGCTCAAGCCCCATGGTGTTCAACACCAATCCGCTGACTTCCAGGGTTTCACTTACGAGTTCTGCCACGACGTTACCAGCCAAGCTGGCTTGAAGTGCCCCGGATGGGAATGCATCACCTGTGGCATCGAGATTGATGCTTAACCCCGATAAACCATATACCTGATTATCCAGATCTACCTTAACTTCGGTGTTGGCACTTACCTCAGCATCCAAGCCCATGGCCCTACTTGCCACTCGAAACGTTGACGCCAGATCAAACGGTTTATTTAATTCAATGGTGCCGGTCTCTAAGGCAAAGTCTGACAGTTGAACATCGGTTTGAGCCAAGTCGTCCTGCCAGCGTACATCAGCACCGCTGACATTGATTCCGCCCACAGCAAGCGCAGCAATGGTCGGTGAATTACCCTCAACTTCAGTAGTCGTACCTTCTTCTGATTCGGTCGTCGTGGTGCTTTCGCGTTGCGCTAAATCATCCCAATTCGTTATGCCTTCTGCATTTCTTTGCAGGTTCAGCGTGAGCCCGTTTAGCTCAACACTTTGCACATTAATTTCACGTCTGAGCAATGGCAGTAACTCTACTTTGACATCAGCGCTGTCTACCTGAGCAAACGTATCACCCTCAAAGCCTTCTGCATTGGCCATAGACACACCGCCAATGGAGATGCCCGTCCATGGGAAAAACGACGGCGACAAATCACCCGCGATGGTGAGCTCACGACCGGTATGTTTGGCTGTTTGATTCTGGATAGTTTCGCGGTAGTTGTTCCAGTCCACCGAGTTCACGATGACCACAAGCCCGATGCCTAAAATGACAATCAGCGAGACAAAACCGATCACCAACCATTTCAAAAATTTCATTTACGCGATATCCAACAAAAACTAAAGCAAACCACCCGCTATTGGCCGGTGGCAAACGCAACTGTGTGAGTGTAGTGCACACTCAAGGCCGAACGTAGTCCTCAGACTTACCACCAGACTTCGCCTGCAAACAAACGTCTTTTATAGTCATCGCCCGATCCACCGCTTTACACATGTCATATATGGTTAAAAGTGCCACTTGCACTCCCGTCAAGGCCTCCATCTCAACACCGGTTTGGCCCCGAGTCTCTGTTCGACATTCACAATGGACCGAACTCCCAGCCTCGTCCAACGTAAAATCCACGGCGACGGACGTTAAACCAATTGGATGGCACAGTGGAATCAGGTCACTGGTTCGTTTGGTGGCCATAATGCCAGCCACCCGTGCAATGCCCAGCACATCCCCCTTCTTGTGAGTGCCAGCCGCTACCATCGAAAACGTGGCAGGTTCCATATGTATGGCGCCACTGGCTACCGCCACCCGGTGGGTGACCGATTTGCTACCCACATCCACCATGTGGGCCTCTCCGGCGTCGTTAAAGTGCGTCAGTTCAGACATGCGGTGCTCGATTCTGTTCAGTCATTGGTTATGATGTCATGTCACTTAGCAAACGTCAGCCTTGGCTCCGCCGCATGCCCATACAAGTAAAGTTCTTTGCAAGCCTCAAAGAAGACTTGCCCAACGCTCGACAGCAGGTTGAAGCCAGTGAGGCGGCAACTGTTGAGGAAGTGTGGTACGCCGCAACGCAGTTAAAGGATATCCCCGCGCATATTGTCTGCTCTGTTAACCATTCGCACGAGCAAATCCATCAGGCGGTCAAGGACGGCGATGAGGTGGCCTTTTTCCCTCCCATTACAGGGGGTTAATGCATGCCGGTTGAAGTGGTCACTGGGGCCTTTGACCCAGCCGCGAAACAGCAAGCCTTTGAAGCAACACTCACCCCGGGCACGTTTGGCGCTACCGCAAATTTTATTGGCACCATGAGAACGGTGAACGAAGGCGACGATGTGGTGGGCATGTACTTAGAGCATTACCCGGGTATGACCGAAACCGAGCTGCAAAAGATCATCGCTGATGCGGCACAGCAGTGGCGCATTATTGATGCTCTGATTGTGCATCGTGTGGGTGAACTTGAACCCGGGGAGCCGATTGTTTTGACAACCGTATGGTCGAAGCATCGTAAAGATGCGTTTGAAGCGGTACGCTATCTGATGGAGGCGCTGAAAAGCCGCGCACCATTCTGGAAAAAAGAAACCTTAGCCAACGGCGATACCCGTTGGGTAGAAAAAAACACACCCGGCTACTGAACCCCGGCTATTAAACTTAGCTTAACTCGCTTTAGTGCGTCCGCCTTTCCGGGCAAGTGCCACACCAATTAAAATAATCAATAAAGCCACCCAGGCGTTGGCAGGTAAGCGCTCGTGCAGAAAAACAGCACCAAAGAACACACCGAACATCGGCACCATAAAATTTATCTGACTTAAGAAAGACGCGCCTTGCCGACCAATGATGACGAGGATTAACCAGGTGGCCAACGCTGTGGGCCCCGCGGCCAACGCAATAACAGCAAACACCGATGATTCCGACGGTTGAAGGTGCCAGGGGGTTTCAAATACTAAGGCAAGTGGAACCGTCAGCACCGTCGCGGCAAGTAACAGTCCAGCACTCATCGGCCACTTGGACAGGTGGGTTAGCTTTCGTGTGATCAACGCATTAATGGCGTAACACATAGCTCCGAGAAGTATCGCAAGCTGGTACCACACATCATCACCCAGGGCACTTAAGGCTTGCCAGCCCATGAGAACAATAACGCCCGCCAACCCGAACCACACACCGGTAAACGTCCAACGATTCAGCTTCTCATCGTCGGTGACAAAATGTGCCAGCACAACGGTAGTTAACGGCATAACCGCCATGAAAATTGCCGTTAGGCCCGCATCTACCTCCTGCTGACCCCAGGAAATTAAGCTAAAAGGGATGGCGTTACCAAATAAAGCCGACGCAAATATCCAGCCCCAAACAGCACCGCGTGGCAAACCCTCACCACGCGATTTAAGCCAAACAAAAATGACCAGCGCCGCTAACGCTATTCGGCTGGCGACCACGGTAAACGGAGGAATGGATGCAACGGCGAGGTTCGTAAACAGGAAACTACTGCCGAACACCGCCGCCAGCAGAGTCAATAACGCGTAATCGGAGAAGCCAGCCGACTTAGGCGAGGGCACGGTATTCGCCTACTGCACTAATTACCCTACCGCGCTCTTCTGCTCACCGAACTGATAATGGCTGCTTAGGTAAGACTGCAACGCGTCGGAAGCGGTATCGGGAACGTGCAAACCTTTCTTACTTCGCCGCCACAAAATATCTTCAGCGGTGCGTGCCCATTCATGCTTAACCAGGTAATCCACTTCCGCCTGATATAAAGGCCCCCCAAAATGCTGGCCCAGCTC
>JAHDCO010000124.1 GCA_020629835.1 Granulosicoccaceae bacterium | reverse complement strand
TTCTGACTTTTCCAAATCATTTTCCCACCCACCATTGGTCTGATTAGATTTTGCTTAGCGATAAGCAGGTACACAAATATCATCACCACATGTACCACCACTAAAGCCAAGAGCAGATCAGCGTTTCGATAATGCCAATCAAGCAGCACATCCGCTAGCATTCCGCGAGTGAGCCCCGGGATAAACGAAGGAAGCTCGCTCTCGATGCTATACGAGTAGTAAAGTGGCCCGAACACATCTCCACTACCCGTGTCAGCAATGAAATAACCCGATACAGCCTGGAAAGACAGTAAGCACAGCATAATGATTACGGCCCATGATCCGGCCGCGTTATGCCCTCGCTCCTGGTGCAAAGTGCGGTTCGTAAACAAAGTATTAATATGACGAAGTGCGTTGACAGGGTTTCGCACCAGTGTTGATAAACGAGCGGTGGATGACCCAACTAGCCCCCACAACAATCGAAACACAACCAACGCACCGATAAACTGACCAACCGGACTGTGATAGCAGCGGAAAAGCTGACTGCCTTCCAGCCCGATCCACCCTGTCGCTAACATAAACACGACAGACACCGCCAAGGCCCAGTGGAATGTGCGAATCCACACATCCCACACAGCTATAGCGGTACCCTGTTTCATCTAAGGTTTAGTCAGTAAAGATTGACAGGCGATGCTACGCTAACTCAAGTTACCTTTTCTTGGCGCGGTAATCGGTATGACAGGCCTTACAGGATTGCCCCATGGGTCCCTGCAACGCGCTTTGTAAGCCTTCCAGACCACTGTCACCGGACGCGGCAAGTAGTGCCGCAGACTCTGAGAGTTTTGTAAAACCAACCAAATAACTATCGAGATCGTCCCAAATCGCGGGTTTCGCGCGATTCCCATCATGGTCAGTGGATGATGCATCAGAACCCGCAGGCCACAAATTAGGCATAGCCAACGCAGCGGCGCGTTCTTGCACACTGGCTGCTGCCTCGTTCGCCCGGCTTTGTTCAAATGGAACTCGAGTCTTGGCCATTCCACCGAGCAACTTCATTTCATCTGAAATGGCTTTCAAATGGATTCTGCGCTGCTCTATAGCCCCGTTTATGGATAGCTCATCAGATGCCGTTACACTGCCGACTAACAATGTGACGGAACAGAGGATTAAATTAAGAGAAGTTTTAGCTTTCATAACTCGGCTCCGATGTGGATTTATGGCTGTCCCGAGGCATATAGGTAGCAACAACTGCCTCACAGGATAACCCTACCGAATAAATGTGCAAATAACGAGTGCTTTTACCTGCCGATGCGATTTATTCCAAAATTTCCCTATTACACCGACTCGTACAGTTCCAACGGCAAACCGTCAGGATCTTTGAAAAACGTAAATTGCTTATTCGTCAATTCATCTGTACGTATGGGTTCCACCTCAACACCCTGAGATTGCAACGCCTCAGCTGACGCCTGTACCGATGACACTTTGAAGGCCAGATGACGTAACCCCCGAGCTTCGGGACTGTCCGGTCGCTCCGGGTTATCAGGAAACGAAAACAACTCTATCTGGTCACCATTAGCCATGGCAAGATCCAGTTTGTAAGACCGCCTGGCCTCTCGGTAGGTTTCTTCAATTACCTTAAAACCCAAAATCTCAGTATAGAAATGCTTCGACTTTTCGTAGTCGGAGCAAATGATCGCCACATGATGAATGCCTTCAATATTCATGAATAGACCTTGTTTACTGGTATGTCTTACCCCATTAGGTAATCCACTAAAAACACCGAATTACCTACCGTCACCCAGAGCAAGCGGCCATTTCTGCCCACACTTGAAACGAATAGTCTGAACAACACCCCACTAGTCAAAATCCGGCGCGAAAGGCACCAAGGTCTTATTCACGATTCGATAGTTTTGAGCGGTCAGCTTATCAATACTAGCCATATGCTCCGAACTCAGTTCAAAGTCGTCGATATCGAAGTTGGCTTGTATGTTTGCCGGGTTAGTTGACATGGTATTGATGGAAACCCCTTTTTGCAGGATCCAGCGCTGTGCAACTTGGGCGGATGATTTGCCATAGTGCTTCCCAACATCAGCTAGAAGACCAAACTTAAAGATCTCCCCCCGCGCTATGGAACAGTAGGATGACAATGGAATGCCTGTATCAGCGGAAGTGGCTAGAAGGGTGTCTTGATTAAGCAAAACGTGGAATTCAACCTGGTTTACTGCAATCGGTATATCCAGAAACGCTTTCGCATCTCGCATCATTTGTGCAGTAAAGTTTGATACCCCGATATGGTCAGTAAAACCTTTCTGGTGCGCCAATGCTAATAGCTCCAATGCAGGTTCAATTTTGAAATCAGCCGGAGGCCAGTGCAGCAACAAGACATCCACCCTATCCATTTTTAACTGTTGAAGACTCGCCTCAACCGAAGCTAAAAAACGATCCGGTGCATAGTTATCAGGCTCTACCTTGGTCGTAACAAAAAGCTCCTGCCTCGGAATACCGGAAGTTTCTAAAGCACGCCCAGTGTCGGCTTCATTACCATACATCTGAGCCGTATCAAAAGCGCGAAAACCAGCGTCAGTTGCGCTCGCGATTGCTTCCTCACACTCACGCCCAGTCAGTGGGTAGGTGCCAAATCCTCGAGCAAAGGTATTAGTAAAATAAATACCAGACATGATGACTTTCCCGCAGCGGTTATTCGACTACCGCCATTTGCCGTTTACCCAAATCAGTTAAATCATCCACCGTGGCACGCCCGGTAAAGTTTATTTCGTAATCTTCAGCAGCAAAGTCCGGCGCACTTCGACCATTCAAGAAATGACCTGCCTGTCGTAACGCATAGGCTCGGTTTTTAGAGCATGCGGGGCTTGCACCTATGTAAATTACACTAGCGTACTCTTCGCCTTTGTGTTCGTTACCCACGGAATGAACAACGTCCGGATGCCACCATACTGTGTCACCAGGTTCAACCGTTTGTATGGGTGAAAGCGCTGGAAAAATATCAGGATGGCTAGTTTCATCAACGCCCAGAGCACGCCCGGGTTTTGCCAGTAACAGTTCATCGTCAGGCACGTCATCTTGAAGCGACCTGAGTAGGATGTAGGCCATCGCATTAGTGATAGGCAATAGCTCCAACGTACCATCACCCGGACCTTGCTCGGTCAAAGCTGTCCAGCCCTGGAACGTTCGAAACATCGAACTAACCGCAGGAGATTGATATTCCCGTGTTTGCGTCCTAAAGGCCGCGCGCCATGGATCGTATTCGTCCAACTTGCCCTCGAACACGGATTTATAAATCTGCTGAAACGCAGGATCGACCCATCGCTCATACGAACCCGCATCCACATGCGGCGACAAACCCAAGGTAGTGTCACCCGGTGCCCGCCGACGCGTGCGATCGGCATAGCTGTAATCGAGGTTGGGATCAAACTCCTCACCGGCTGGCGCATCGATCGCCCACAAGTTATTCAAGAACCGTTTAGTGGCCGCCATTGACTCGGCCTGTCTTGCCATCACTTGCGGCTTTGACCAGTACACACCAAAGATTTGCGGCTTAGCGTCTTTTAAGTCACCGAAATAGTTATCCAGCCCCGCTTTCTCTTCGGCTTTTCTGTAGTAGTCATTACTATCAAGGTATTCACCCAGTTCGTTATTCCAGTCTTCAGCTTGCTTACGCTCAAACACATTACGAACGATCACGCAGCCACGTTTACGAATTCGGTTAATGTCTTCGGCAGAGACCTTGCCGTCACGAATCGCTGAGAATGACAACTCAGGCACAACCGCTTCACCGCGCGCATGCTGCGCTTGTACCTCTTCAACAGATGCTTTCATGGCATCCGTGCAAGCAGCGAAGTGTTTGGCAACATCGTTGTTGTCTTTGATGCGGCGTTTAGCATCCGCGATGAATTTTCCCGGGTCGAATTCAGAATTTTGCATGAGTCAATTTCTCGCTTAAAACGTTATATAACTACCATTGAAGGTTTAAGTACCGTCGGTACGCCAACGTGTCTGTGGCTTAAGTAATCGGGACAATGATTTGGCATCACCTTGTTGACGCAACAAGCTCAGAATGCTTTCTGCCAGCAACACACCCGCAGCATCGATGTCTTCATAGAGCGTATCGATAGGCGGGTAGGTGTGGTCGAACACAGACGAGGTTTGCTTGGCAATAACCGGAACCTTACTTGCGGATGGGTCGCTGTCATCACGCAGCGAAGCAATCACCGCAAGCGCTGCAAACTCACCACCACATACGATGCCGTCGGGTGCATCCTGCGATGCCATCAATGCTTCGATCTGTTCCCGTATGCTTGCCAGCGGTGTTTCAAACGACAAATCATCGGGCGTAGGCACGCTATCAATGCCCCCACAAGTTACCGCTCGCTGAAAGCCTTGATACATATGATTGGCGTAAGTGAGTTCCGCCGGCGGGCCGATAAGCATTAAACGCTTGCAGCCCCGATCGATTAATCTTTTTGCCGCCTGCTCAGCGAATGCCTGGTTATCAAAATCCACATAGGCATGAGCAGATGCCAACTCCGTACGCCCATGCGTCACGAAGGGGATACCTTGTTCAATCAGGTAACGCACTCGAACATCTTGCGGCTCCGTGCGTGTGAGGATAACGCCATCCGCTCGTCGGTTTTCCACGATCGATCGAATCTGGTTGAGTTCATCTTCATCCGGGTACGCCGGGAGTGCGCACAGCTCATAGCCATGATCTCGTAGTACAGCGCCCAGAGAAAAGATAATGGACGACGTGTACCCGGAAATGGAGGAATGGGGCGGCACCACCAAGCTGATCAGATGGCTCTGGCCCGTGCGAAGCGCTCTTCCCTCACGATTCGGCACATAACCAATATCGCTCGCTACTCTTTGCACGCGTTCCCGGGTACCGGGTGCAATGTCATCGTGATTGTTCAATGCGCGCGACACGGTAGTAACTGCCAACCCACAGGCTTCGGCAACGGTTTTCAATGTAGCGCGCTGATTCACAATAATTTCAGACACAACGAATCGGAGATGAGCCAAATCATGAACTGTAACGTTACAGATGTCAATCAGCCATAAATAAAAACTTTGACGGAGAAAATTTGTAACGTTACAATCCGTCCCGTGCAACTCTGCGGGCTCCTTTGCGAAGTTCTCGAATCAGAGGCATGCCAAAACTAAAACGACACAATTTAATGTGAGGAATACAGGTATGAAGATGAAAAAACTGGCGTTCTTACTGAGCTGCGCTGTTGGGGCAGGTATGAGCCCCCTTGCAGCCAATGCCAGCGATGTTGAAGTACTGCACTGGTGGACATCGGGCGGTGAAGCCGCAGCGCTGGATGTACTGAAGTCAGATCTGGAAACCCAAGGTGTGGGCTGGAAAGATATGCCTGTCGCCGGTGGTGGTGGTGAAGCCGCGATGACGACGCTGCGTGCTCGCGTCACCGCAGG
>JAHDCO010000123.1 GCA_020629835.1 Granulosicoccaceae bacterium | reverse complement strand
TCAAGATCCGCATCGGTAGTCTCTGACGCATCACGAAACACACGATGGCTTGGCAAGGAGCTTTTTTTAAATCGAGTCAAGTACTCCGGGCCACCGGCCTTCGGGCCAGTACCCGACAACCCTTCCCCACCAAAGGGTTGTGTACCCACCACGGCACCGATCTGATTTCGATTGACATAAATATTGCCAACGTTCAATTGATCGGTGATGTCCTGCACACGCGAATCAATACGGGTATGTAAACCAAACGTTAAGCCATAACCCGAATCGTTTATCGCCTGTACTACATCCGGAATCTCATGTGCGTCAAAGGTTGCAACGTGTAAGACGGGGCCAAAGACTTCCTGCTCAAGTTCGTGCATACCCTCAACTGAGATAACCGCAGGCCCGACGAATAAGCCCTCTTTAGGCACCGGCAGCTGCTTGATCAATCGCCCCTCTGATGCGGCGTTATCAACTACAGCCTGCACGTGCCTCTGCGCGTCTTTGGTTATCAGTGGGCCTACATCACTACTCAATAACGCGCTGTTGGCTACGTTCAATTCATCCATCGCACCCAACAACATCGCGATAAGTTCATCTGCAATGTCTTTTTGAACATACAACAAACGCAGCGCTGAGCAGCGCTGACCAGCAGAGCGAAATGCTGAATCCACAATATCCTGAACCGCCTGCTCAGGTAAGGCACTCGAATCCACCATCATGGCATTAAGTCCACCGGTTTCTGCAATGAACAGAGCGTCTGGAGCTAAATGCTCAGAAACACTTTGATGGATACGGTGTGCAACAGCCGTTGAGCCCGTAAAGCAAACCCCGTCAATGCGTGAATCAGAGGTTAAGGCTTGACCAACCGACTCGCCCGGCCCAGGTAACAGTTGCAAAGCTGACTTGGGTACACCGGCTTTATGAAGCAGTCGCACCGCCAACATCGCAATCGTGGGTGTGGGTTCGGCGGGCTTTGCAATAACGCCATTACCGGCAGCCAGCGCTGCAGACAACTGCCCTGTGAATATCGCCAATGGAAAATTCCATGGTGAAATGCAGGTGATTAAACCCCTGGCTGGCAATGCATCATGCCTTAGCGAGTCAATGGCGTAATAACGTAGAAAATCAACAGCCTCTCGAAGTTCAGCAATGGCATCCGTTGCGGTTTTACCGGCCTCCCGACACAGCACCGTAAACAATTCGCCAGCGTTGTCTTCATACAGTTGAGCCGCTCTTAACAGCACATCGCGACGCTGCGCACTGTTATGAGTGGACCACGGCTGGGCGGCACTCAATGCAGCTTGCACTTCGCTACTCGAACTGTCCCTACGTGTCGCGACTTTATCACTCGTGTTGTTTGGGTTAAGCACGTACTCGATGAGCTTAGGTGTTCCATCTACGCCACGGGCATCTTCGCTCGTGTCATTGGTGTGATCGGTGTCGTCGGTGTAAACGTTGTAATCGGTGTCATTGGCAATGATCGGTACGGCGTTCCATTGAGTGGATTCGTAAGCTGATTTTTCACTAATGAAACGTTCTATATCGGTTGGGTTTGTTAAGTCCCATCCAGCTGAATTTTCGCGTATTGGCGCATATAAATCTGCTGGCTTTCGAATGGTTGATACCGAGGCATGTGGTTCAGCTAACCAGGTGTCAAATGGATCCAAGGCAATCTGATCAGCACTGATACTCTCATCGACCAACTGATTTAAGAAAGAAGAATTAGCGCCATTTTCAAGTAAGCGCCGAACAAGGTAAGCCAGTAAATCGCGATGGGTTCCTACCGGTGCATACACGCGGCAAGGCCTGCTGTGTTTTTGCATTACCAGCGCATGTAAGGTATCCCCCATGCCATGCAACCGCTGGAATTCGAACGGTTGCGAGGGTTTGGCAAACGCCAAGATTGCACTCATGGTGTGTGCGTTGTGTGTGGCGAACTGTGGATAAAGACGATCAGCGCGTTCCAACAGTTGCATCGCGCAGCACAGATACGAGCAGTCCGTTGCAGCCTTTGAAGTAAACACGGGGAAGTCAACAACTCCATCGACCTGCGCGAGTTTTATTTCGGTATCCCAATAGGCGCCTTTGACTAAACGCACCATCAAGTGTCTATCTAATTCGTGGGCTAACGCGTTCAGCCAACTTATCGTACCGGACGCTCGCTTGCCATAAGCCTGAACCACGACGCCGAACCCACGCCACCCGCTCAACAGGTCTGAACGCAGCACCGCCTCAATGACATCCAGCGACAAATCCAGTCGTGCCGCTTCTTCCGCATCGATATTGAAGCCAATGTTGGCTTCTTTTGCCGCTACCGCAAGCGTTAATACTTTGGGTACAAGCTCGGCCATCACCCGCTCATGCTGGCTCATGTCGTATCGAGGGTGCAACGCCGAGAGCTTTATCGATATACCGGGGTTATCTTGAACGCTACCCACGATGTGCGGGTCAGTTGCACCGACTGAATTGTCCCGTACGCGCTGCGCTAAGCTGGCAATCGTATCGGCGTAGGCCTTAAAGTAACCCTCAGCGTCCTTAGCGGTTAACGCCGCTTCCCCAAGCATGTCGTAAGAGAATGTGTAACCGGCTTCACTTTGCTTTGCACCGCGCGACATCGCTTCTTCGATGGTGCGACCCAACACAAAGTTGTGGCCCATCTCGGTCATTGCCCGTTTTACTGCTGCACGAATAACCGGTTCGCCCAAACGACGAACGGCCTGTGAAAGGGTATGCGCCAGCCCGCCCTGCCCGTCATCACTTAAGAGTTTTCCACTGAGTAGCAACGCCCAGGTGGAGGCATTAACCAAGGACGAACTGGACTGACCTAAATGCTCGCCCCAGGCGGACGGCGCAATTTTGTCCTCGATTAATTCATCCATCGTTTGCGCATCCGGCACTCGCAGTAGCGCCTCAGCCAGACACATTAAAGCCACACCTTCGTCGGTAGACAGACCGTATTCAGCTAAAAAAACATCCATCAGCCCAGGTGTCTTCTGAGCGCGCACAGCTTCCACCAAGTCTGCGGCTGAATGTGAAATTTGTTCGCGAAGTGCTTTATCCGGTGCGTAGCGCTCAATCAGCCCGTGAATAACGTGCTGCTCGTTTGCACGATGGGCTTGCCGAATGGCCTGGCGTAATTCAGAAAGTGACGACATGGTGCTTGCCCACCCTAAGCGACTACAAATCGAACGAATAGACTACCTCGCGCAAAATAGTCTTTTTTCCTTATTTATCCCGTATATTAGTATTATTCACTTATTTTACGAGCTTTTATAATCTATATGACTACAGAAAGAGCCTTAAATGGCCATCTTGACCAATTCGATCATCAGATTCTGTCTCTTCTGGCTAAAGACGGCCGCATGCCGGTCAGTGAGCTGGCCAACCAGTTGGGACTGTCAAAAACACCGTGTTCAGTGCGCCTTAAGCGTCTAATCAGCGAGGGGTATATCGTCGGGTTCAAAGCGGTGCTGAACCCGAAGAAGTTGAACAAGAATCATGTAGCGTTCGTGGAGGTAAAGCTACACGATACAAAAGAGGCAGCACTCATCGCCTTCAACGAAGCAGTAAGCGTACTCACAGAGGTTGAGCAATGCCATATGATCGCAGGCCCCTTTGATTATCTGCTCAAGGTGCGTACTCAAAATATTGCCGCTTATCGACAGGTTCTGGGCGAGAAAATATCCAGCCTTCCGTTTGTTGCCAGCTCTTCAACTTACGTCGCTATGGATACGATTAAAGAAGTCGTAACCTAGTTCGCTAGTGCAACTGGGAAGGTTTTAACGCGACCAGCTTTCTCATAAGGAACGACTTCTGTACTTCATTATCGCTACACCGAATAGCCATTTCATAATCGGCTATGGCTGAATCAACCTGACCTAAACGCCTGTAGAAATCTGCTCGCGCCGCGAAAAATGGCTGGTATTGCTGCTGCAAAGCTTGCGCTTCCACTTCCATGAGTCGGGTTAGCGCAACTTGCGGGGAACTGGCGTAGCTGATGGCCACCGCTTGATTGATACGCACAACCATGGTGGGTTGAATTGTGTACATCACTTCATACAACGCACTAATCTGCGTCCAGTCGGTAGCATCCCAGTGATCCGCCTCTGCATGCACGGCACTGATACTGGCTTGTAATTGATAACTACCAATACGTTGCCTGGCTAGAGTTGCCTTTATTAGCGTAACGCCCTCTTCGATGCGTTGACGATCCCAGATGGTTCGATCCTGATTCTCTAATGAAACCATGTGGCCTTTCTCATCCAGCCGAGCGGCTCGCCTGGAATCGTGCAATAACATCAACGCAAGCAAACCCGCGGCTTCGGCCTCATCAGGCATCAACTCACAGACCAGTCGCGCTAGACGTATGGCTTCAGCAGACAAATCAGAGCGCGTAAGAGACGAACCCACTGCGGCTGAATAGCCTTCGTTAAAAATTAAATAAAGCACCGCTAAAACGGCCGATACCCGATCTGCCAACTGATGGTTCGAAGGGACTTCAAACGGTATACCCGCAACCGCGATTTTGCGTTTCGCCCTGGCCAGTCGTTGCGCCATAGTGGCTTTTTTATCCAGGAACGCCGCACTGATACTGTCAGTACTTAACCCGCCCAGGGTTCGTAGCGTCAACGCCACTTGGGTCTTTTGATCCAGCGCTGGATGACAGCACGTGAACATCAACTCAAGCCGCTTGTCTGGAATCATGGCATCAAGGTCTATCTCAGTGTCTGATGTATGCATTTGTATAAAGTGATTCAATTCTGGCTCGAGCGATTGGAAGCGTTTATCCCGTCGAATGTGATCGATGGCTTTGCGTCTTGCCGTGGTGATAAGCCAGGCCGAAGGTGCATCGGGTATGCCGTGAGTCGGCCAATGATTCAGGGCTTGTTCAATGGCATCCTGCAAAACATCTTCGGCCAGTTGCCAATCGCGCAGCGAGGCTACCAGAGAGGCCAACATGCGCCCCCAGTCATCACGGACGATTGCTCGAACCATGTGTTCTGAGGAAACTGAGGGCGCTGTTTTTGAATCCATACGGTCGTAGCTAAGCCACTGAAACGTTAATCGTCCCAAACAACAATCGGACGAATTTCTATGCGTCCATACCGGGCTGTGGGTATCTTCGCGGCCTGCTCTATTGCATCGTCCAACGATTCACATTCCAGTAAGTAGTAACCACCCAACACTTCTTTGGTTTCTGCAAACGGCCCATCGGTTACGGTGAGCTGGCCACTTTCCAAACTGATCGTCGTAGCCGTAGCCACAGGCTGTAGTGCATCAGCGTGCACCAACTTACCTTTGGTTCTCATCTCTTGCGTGAAGGTTTGATAACCGTGCATGAACGTTGGATATTCAGCAGAACCGGGCTGCGGGTCTTTTGCTTCGGACGAATAGATTAAGCAGATGTATTGCATTGGGTGCCTCCTACGGACCAAATAATGTCTAGGCAGTCTGGAAA
>JAHDCO010000046.1 GCA_020629835.1 Granulosicoccaceae bacterium | reverse complement strand
AATACTCTGCACCGGATGCATCAGGCTACCTTTGCCGTTTAGGAAGCGCTGACTTCAAACCCTGTGACTCGGAGGTTTTTTTTGTAGACCTTGGGCAGGGTCAGCATTCGTTTGACGTCCAGGCACATAAGGATGACCGATACGGTTCCGTACAAACATTTACCTGGTTTGTTGAGAGTCTATTCGACAGTGACAACACTGAACTGATCGCAACTAATGTAAGCCCAGAACCAGCAGAACCGAATAGCTGGCGCGGAATACTACGAATCAATTGCGACTTCGCCCATAGCAGTTACAACGACCCTATTGTTTACCCCAATCAACAGAATGCCGCACACTTGCACCGCTTCTACGGTAACACGCTGCTCGATCACACAACGACACTGGAGTCGTTGTACACCACGGGAGAATCCAGCTGCCAGGGTAATACGTTGAATTTATCCGGATACTGGATCCCCGCTCTGTTAGCCCCACAGTACGACAGTGCAAGCGGTGAGCGAGTCACAGACACAGAAGGAAACCCCACTTGGCAAGCCGTACCGGCCGTGGTGGGTAACGACGATGTTGCACACGAGGTGTTTTACTATTCAGCTGGAATTGATGACCTGGAAAACATAAACCCCATACCAGCAGGTTTAAGAATGATTGCAGGGAGTCATATGACTCTGCCCGGCTCTGAACAAGAGGCGTCCATTGCTCGCTGGCACTGTCAATCCTGGGAAGCCAACGATGCAACTAACCCGCGCTTTAGTGCGTCTATACCCTACTGTGTGGCCCCTGATCGTTTGCGAATGGATTTATTTTTTCCAAGCTGCTGGAACGGAACAGACCTGGACTCAGAAGATCATAAAAGTCATATGGCATACCCAGTAAAGGACGCGGCGACAAACAAGACGGTCTGCCCTGCCTCACACCCCGTCGCCATAGTAAGGCCGAGCTACCACTATGCGTTTGGCGTTAAGCCTGAGTTTTACGATCCAGAAACCAGATCATCAAAAGGTTGGCGCTTATCATCAGACATGTATGAAGTTAGCGATACATCGGTGGGGGGGCTTTCCCTACACGGCGATTGGTTTAACGGCTGGCACCCTGAAATCATGCAAACGATACTCACCGGGTGTATTCAAAGCGGGTTGGATTGCCATGACGGAAACCTATCCACCGGATATAGACTGTCGGGGACTCGCCCTGGAACTCAACAAACCCCCGAGGTAGTTAACCGAGGGCTTGGCTTCTAATCGAGTTACCGCGTGCACGCGAACCGTTGCGGTAAAAGTCTAAATCAACCGTCAGAAACTTATTTTTCAGCGTACTTGCGCAGTTAGATCCACGTATTGGAAGCACACGGCAGCCTGTCGATGAACCGTGCGTCATTGCCGTGTACTGCAGGTAAATTATCAATTGCGAACCAGCTCAGCTCATAACGGATTGGGCCACCCCCGCCATGGGCGTGTAATTCATCATGCCGCCACGTTTGACCAAACTCAAACTCGTCAACCGAAAAATGAAAAAAGAATCCGTCGATGATTTCCTTATTGCCGTAAGGACGCATGTCAAACGTTGCCCTACCAAGCAAACCCTGTGGCTTTAGCGAAGACAGACCGGTTTCTTCCTCGGCCTCACGCAAGGCAGCTGCTTCGGGTGCTTCACCCGGCTCAATCGTTCCGCCGGGTATTTGCAGTGCTAGATGGGGGTAATCAACATGCGCTAACAGAACGATGTATGACTGCGATGTGATGTAGCAAAACGCCCTTCGTCGCGTGGGAACTGAATCCGATGGCTGATCGCTAACGTTTTTTGGCGTCAAATTCCGGCGCTCGTTTTTCGATAAACGCTTGCATGCCTTCCTGTTGATCAGGGGTACCAAACAAGGAATAAAACGACTGCCGCTCCCACAGAGCACCCTGATCGAGGGTGGTATTCAATGACAGATTAACTGCATCTTTCGCAAGTCGAAGTGCAGCTACCGAACGTTCGGCCATCGTTTGCGCAATGCCAACGACGTCCGCAACTAGCGTTGCCTGTGGAAAAATTCGAGCAACCAAACCGGCTCGCTCTGCTTCTTCGGCATCCATCATACGGCCGGTTAGCACCAGATCCATGGCTTTGGCTTTGCCCACCAATCGCGTAAGGCGTTGGGTACCGCCCAAGCCAGGAATAACGCCAAGTTGTATCTCCGGCTGACCAAACTTTGCATTATCAGCTGCGTATATGGTGTCGCACATCATGGCAATTTCGCACCCACCGCCCAAAGCGTAACCACTGACGGCAGCAAGAAGCGGCTTGCGACAACGTATTAATCGATCCCAATCACCTAAAAAACCGCGCTCCATCGTATCCAGATAATGCATGGACGACATCTGCTTAATGTCAGCACCGGCTGCAAAGGCTTTCTCTGATCCGGTTAATACGATCGCGCCAATGGCATCATCGTTTTCAAAGCCGTCCAATGCCGCGTTAACTTCCGCACTCATCTCCGCATTTAACGCGTTCAGCGCTTCGGGCCGGTTGAGCGTGATAACGCCAACCGAACCGTCTACATGAGTCACGATGGTTTGGTATTCGCTCATAGCTGTGCGATATCCAAGCTCACGGTACTGTCAGCGCTATCCACCACGATGGTTTTGCCTGACTCAACCAATGGCAGCATGCGTTCAGCGTAGTAACGGGCAAGCAGCGTTTTGGCGTCGAGGTAGTCGGTATCCGCATCAGACTTCTGTTTTTCCGCGACTGCTGCTAACGCCGCCCGCGCCATAATCCAGCCACCGGCTAATCGGCCGTGCATCATTAAAAATTCAACGGACGTTGCTGCAGGCTGTGTCGGATCGTTTTGCCCTAACAGCCATTCATTCGCGGCTTCGGCTGCGGCAATGGCCGGTTCAAACCGAGTGGCTACCGCCTTTAGGTTAACGTCATCTGCGGCTTGCAGTTCAGCCAGTACCGACTTCATATCCGCCATCAACTCACCTAAGCCGAGCCCGCCATCACGAGCTGTTTTGCGGCCAATCAAGTCATTGGCCTGAATGGCCGTGGTCCCCTCGTAAATGGGGGTAATGCGAGCATCACGTAAGTGTTGGGCGGCACCCGTTTCTTCGATAAAACCCATACCCCCATGAATCTGTACTCCCAGAGAGCATAACTCCACACCCAGTTCCGTCGACCAGCCTTTGACTAACGGCGTCAGTAATTCACCCCGTCTCTGAGATGCCTTACGTACGTCCGGGTCTGGATGCTTGGCGGCCACATCGAATGCGGCGGCGCAATCAAGGGCCAGGCCGCGCATAGCTTCAATAGACGAGCGCATGGTCATCAACATACGACGTACGTCAGGATGGTTAATGATGCCTTGACTGTCGTTGCCACCCAACAAGGTTGGTCCTTGCTTACGATCATTGGCATAGGCTAATGCTTGTTGATAAGCACGCTCGGCGATGCCGTAACCCTGTACGCCCACTGCATGACGCGCTTGATTCATCATGGTGAACATGTACATCAGCCCGTGGTTGGCTTCGCCAACTAAGTAACCTACCGCACCACCCTCATCACCGTACGACATCACACACGTCGGGCTGGCGTGAATACCCAGCTTGTGCTCAATGGATACGCAGCGAACATCGTTCTGCTCACCCACGCTACCGTCTTCATTCACGAGATACTTCGGTACAACAAACAACGAAATTCCCTTCACGCCTTCTGGAGCATCAGGCAACTTCGCCAACACCAAGTGCACGATGTTTTCTGTCATATCGTGATCACCGTAGGTGATGTAGATCTTCTGACCGGTAATAAGAAAATGATCGCCTTCGGGTTCTGCTTTAGTGCGAATGGCGGCAAGGTCGGTTCCGGCTTGCGGTTCAGTCAGATTCATGGTCCCGGACCATTCGCCTGACACCATTTTCGGCAAGAACGTGTCTTTTAATTCTTCGGATGCGTGGTGAGCCAGGGCGTCCACGGCACCTTGAGTTAAAAGCGGGCACAAACCAAACGACATATTGGCGCTGTGCCACATTTCCTGCACTGCGCTGGACAGGCACATCGGCAAACCCTGCCCACCGTATTCGACGGGAAAAGATAAAGCGCCCCAACCGTTCTCAATAAACTGAGCGTATGCATCTACCCAACCCGGCGCGGTTTTCACACCCGACTCTTCCCAGGTTGCCCCTTGAGCGTCACCGATGGTGTTCAACGGCCCCAGCACTTCACTGGTGAATCGGGCCGATTCTTCCAAAATGGCCTCAGCCATGTCGGTAGTGGCCTCTTCAAAGCCTTCCAGCTTCGCTACGTTGGATAAACCCACAACGTGGTTCAGCATGAATGCGATGTCGCGCACGGGTGCTTGATAGCTCATAAACGTCTCTGATTCTGTAATTCTGATCTTTATATAGTTGGGATTCTATCCTGTAGACCCAAGCAAACAAAATACCGCGGTGAAAACTATTGGCACAAAAAACCCGGCCGAAGCCGGGTTTCAGGCAATGCGGGTACCGCAGCGATACCACTAGCCATCGAGGGCTTTTGATAACTCGGGCAGTGCATCAAACAAGTCCGCAACCAAGCCGTAATCCGCAACTTGGAAGATCGGGGCTTCTTCGTCTTTGTTGATTGCAACGATCACTTTACTGTCTTTCATTCCAGCCAGGTGCTGAATCGCGCCTGAGATACCCACGGCAATGTACAGATTAGGCGCGACCACTTTACCGGTTTGCCCTACCTGATATTCGTTCGGTACGAAGCCTGAATCTACCGCGGCACGTGATGCACCAACGGCGGCGTTGAGCTTCTCAGCTATCTCGTCGAGCATGACGAAGTTGTCGCCGTTCTGCATGCCGCGACCACCGGATACAACGATGTCAGCACTGGTGAGTTCAGGTCGATCAGATTGCGAGAGCTCTTCGCCAATGAACGTCACCAACGCAGATGCTTCAGTCGCAGCGACAGTCTCAACGGCAGCGCTGCCACCCGTTTCGGCGGCTGAGTCAAACGCGGTTGTGCGTACGGAAATCACTTTGACATCGTCACCGCTTTGGACGGTAGCCATGGCATTGCCCGCGTAAATGGGACGAATGAATGTATCGGCTGACACAACGTCAGTGATGTCACTAACGGCGCTGACATCGAGCAATGCGGCAACGCGCGGCATGACGTTTTTACCAGCGGCGGTTGCAGCGAACAGGATGTGTGTAAAGCCAGAGGCCTGACTGATAATTAAACTGGCGAGGTTCTCAGCGATTTCCTGCGCATACGCAGCATCGTCAGCGTGAAGTACTTTACTGACACCGTCTACGTTCGCAGCGGCGGCGGCCACATCAGCGGCACCGTCACCAGCGACTAGTACAGTGATGTCATTACCGATAGCTTTCGCCGCGGTGATAACGTTTAAGGTGGCCGGACGTAAGGCACCGGATTCATGTTCTGCAACGACAAGTGTTGTCATGTTTCTATTCCTTAAGTTTTCCAGGGCCTTGGTTAGATGACTTTGGCTTCGTTACGAAGCTTTTCCACAAGTTCAGCAACGCTGTTAACAATTACGCCTGCAGAGCGCTGTTCTGGTTCGTTCACCTCAACCACTTTAAGCTTACTGCTTACGTCCACATCCAGATCGGCAACCGGAGTGATCTCCAAAGGCTTTTTCTTGGCTTTCATGATGTTGGGTAGCTTGGCGTAGCGTGGCTCGTTTAAGCGCAGGTCGGTGGTCAATACTGCGGGTAACGTGACGTTGATAGACTCCAGGCCAGCATCCACTTCTCGGGTGATCTTGGCGGTGTCGCCATTCAGCTCAACCTTTGATGCAAAGGTACCCTGTGCCATTCCGGTAATTGCAGACAGCATCTGACCGGTCTGGTTATTGTCGCCATCGATCGCTTGCTTACCTAAAATCACCAACCCGGGCGACTCCTGCTCAACAACGTGCTTGAACAGCTTGGCAATCGCCAGCGGCTCCAGTAGCTCGTCGGTCTCGAGCAGTATGCCGCGGTCGGCACCCATGGCTAAGGCAGTACGAATGGTTTCCTGGCTCTGAGATGGACCAATCGATACCGCGATAACTTCGTCTGCATCGCCAGCTTCTTTGATGCGCAGCGCTTCTTCTACAGCGATCTCATCAAACGGGTTCATCGACATTTTGACGTTGGCCAGTTCGATGCCAGTTTTGTCCGCGTTTACCCGGGCCTTGACGTTGTAGTCAAGTACGCGTTTTACACCCACCAGAATTTTCAAAGTTACAGGCTCCAGATTGGGAGAAATGTTGAATAGTGTACCGGCGCGATGTTACTCCTAAAAAGGCGTAACAAGGCGGCTAAAAACGTAATTTGGTGCTCAACACCCGTCTTTTTACGAAGGCAATGTCGCGAGTTGTCGAGCAGGTGTCGTCAGACAGATGGTGCCCTTAAACACCGATGTCTTCGTTCCACAGGTGAGGCTCTTCTTTGATGAAGGTCTCCATCATCTCGATGCATTCCGCATCGTCCAGGATGTCTACCTGCACCCCGCGGCCCCGGACGTATTCTTCAGGGCCCTGGAAGGTTTTGTTCTCGCCAACCACGACATGCGGGATGCCATACAACAAAATTGCGCCACTGCACATATCACAAGGCGAAAGCGTCGAGTAAATGGTGGCTCGCTGGTAGTCCTTTGCCGTCAAACGGCCAGATTCTTCTAAGCAATCCATTTCAGCGTGCCGAATGGCACTGCCTTTTTGCACCCGTTGGTTGTGACCACGGCCCACAATTTTGCCATCAATAACCAGTACTGAGCCTATCGGGATCCCGCCGCTGGCACGACCTTTCCGGGCCTCTTCGATAGCTGCCTGCATGAATTCGGCGTGTTCGCTCATTGCGCGTCTCCTAGCTGAATACGACCGTGCACCGACACGGTGATTTGACTGGTACCACTCTCCAACGCCGGGGACGACTCGCTTGCTCGCATCATCGCAACACTGTCGTGTGCGGCTTTGAAGTGGCGTTGCGAACCAGTTTGAACATCCACATCCAACAAGGTGTAACTGGGTGCACCAATGTTCAACCTGATCAATTGCGCACGACGCTTGAAAGCATCCAACGCATCATTGATTAATTGATTTTCTACCGCCGTCCGCGTGGATGGCTTTGGCTCAAAGCGAATGCCTTGAACTTGCATACGTTCCTGCAGTTTTCGGATGGCTTCGCCAGCGGACTTAACATCTTCAGTTTCCAGTTGCAAAGACTGCGAAGCACGCCAGCCGATGATGTTCTTATGGTTTCGATCGTAGGTAGGGTAGGTTTGATAATCCTGCGTTTCTATATCGATTTGTGTGTAAGGGCGCATACGGGCCACGGCCCATTGCATGGTTGCGTTCACTATCGATTGCAGCTCAGATGCATCTTCGCCTTCCACCTGCACAACGACGGTAGCCCGCATCAAGTCATTCGCCGCCTCACCGGTTGCAGACGCGCTAAGTGAAAACACATTCGTTAGCGGCGGATTATTCGCTTGCGCCGACGCAACGCTAAACAGAGAACTCAACAAAAAAAGTGTTACCGCTGCCAACGTATATCTGGTCGAGCTGTGTGTACGCAGACCCTGCATCATCTTCCCCTTATTTTTCCAAAATGGCCGTCACGCCCATACCACCGGCGGTGCAAACGGATATCAAACCACGGCCACTACCCTTCTCATTCAATAGTTTCGACAGCGTACCAATGATGCGCCCACCCGTGGCCGCAAACGGATGCCCGACCGCCAAGCTGGAACCGTTGACATTCATGCGACTTCTGTCGATGGAGCCCAGGGCCGCATCAGCGCCCATCGACCGGCAATACTCGTCGTCTTCCCAGGCTTTTAGAGTACACAGTACTTGCGCGGCAAACGCTTCATGAATTTCATAGAAATCAAAATCCTGTAACGACAAATTGGCTCGCTCCAACATCTTGTGTACAGCAACGGTGGGTGCCATTAAAAGTCCTGCACCACCCACAAAATCCACAGCCGATGTTTGCCCGTGGGTTAAGTACGCCAACACCGGCAAACCATGCGCTTCAGCCCATTCTTCCGTTGCCAGAATAACGCCGCTGGCACCGTCGGTTAACGGCGTGCTGTTGCCAGCGGTTAAGGTGCCAGCATCGCTTTTATCGTAAGCCGTTCTTAAACCCGCTAACGCTTCCAGTGTGGAATCGGGGCGCATGTTGTTATCACGAACCACGCCCTCACACGGGGTTAGCAGGTCTTCGTAAAAACCATCTCGATAGGCTCTGGCAGCGTTGTGGTGACTGGCCAGCGCCAACTCATCCTGCGCTTCTCTGGTGATGCCCCACTCTTTGGCCATTAACTCACAGTGCTGGCCCATGCTTAGCAACGTTCGAGGCTCATTGACAGACGGCGGCACCGGAGCCAATTCTTTTGGGCTAAGCCCTTTGAAAACACCAAGTTTTGCCTGCAGGCTTTTCGCTTTGCCAAGCTTTACCAAGCGGCGTGAAAACTTTTTACTAAAAACGATAGGAACATCGCTCACCGTATCTGTACCCGCGGCAATCGCTGAGTCTATTTGCCCGGACGCAATTTTTGCACTGGCGATTAACGCCGCCTGTAAGCTCGTGCCGCACGCCTGTTGCATGGTCAACGCTGGCGTATTGGGCGATAAGCCTGATGACAAAACAGCTTCACGAGTTAAGTTCCAGTCTTTGGAATGCGTGATGACAGCACCCGCATTCACCTCTCCCAATTCAACCCCGTTTAAATCGTACTGATTAACTAACCCTTTTAATACCGTACTTAGCATCTTAAGGTTACTTAAGCTTGCGTAAGCGGTGTTCGATCGGCAGAAAGGAATTCGCGTTGCACCCACAATGGCAACAGGTCGTAACGAAGTAGTGCTCATAGTGATTGTGCCTTAAGCGTTTTGGTTAGCTAGGTAGTGCATTGGACCACCGGTAAACGGTGCGAAGCCTGTTCCAAAAATAATACCGGCATCCAACAAATCATCGTCAGCCACAATGCCATCGGCCGATGCGGCTTTACATTCTTCTAAAAACGGCTTCATTAAGCGTGCTGCTAATTCATCACCGTAGGGGCTATCCACATCTCTTACTTCGCGGTCCGCTTTACCTTTTTCCCAGGTATAAAATCCCTGCCCCGTTTTCTTACCTAAGTGCTTTTGATCGATCATCGATTGCAGCAAATCTCTATGCGCACTGACATCGCCTTCTGCCAGGGTTTCAGCGACTTTCATACACACGTCCAAACCCACCACATCGGCCAATTCCATCGGCCCCATGGGCATACCAAAGCGGATGGCAGCGGCATCCAGCGCTTCTATCGTTACCCCTTCAAGGTGCATGGTGATGGCTTCCATCAAGTACGGTGCTAGTACGCGATTGACTAAAAAGCCCGGTGAACTTTTCGTGGGCAGTGGAAAGCGGTTTATGGCAGAACAAAAGGCACAGCCTTTTGTGACCCAGGCTTCATCGGTTTGCTTACCGTGGATTACCTCTACCAACGGCATCTTCACAACCGGGTTGAAGAAGTGCAAGCCAATAAGCCGTTCAGGCGCCCTCAGATCTTTAGCCAATTCCTCTAACGGCAACGCCGATGTGTTGGTGGCTAAAATGGCATGCTCAGCCATGTTGGGCTCAAGCTGTGCGTACAACGCTCGCTTGGCTTCTGCGTCCTCAAATATCGCTTCTATAACGACATCCGCCCGTGCAACGCCTGCACCTTGAACATCCGGCTGCAACCTGGCTTCTGCGGCCATGATGGCAGGCTTGGTCTTTAAACGCTTTTTAAACAACGAACGCGCACGCTTCAACGCAGGCTCGATGTATTGCATTTCCCGGTCCTGTAAGGTCACCTCCAGCCCCTGCAACACACACCAGGCCGCAATGTCCCCTCCCATAACACCTGCACCTACCACGTGTACTCGCCTAACCTTGAAGTCGGAGGCCTTACCTAAGCCTTTCATGCGCTCGGTTAAGAAAAAGATGCGTCGTAAATTCTTAGACACCGAGCCCACCATCAGATGACTGGCCTCTCTGGCTTCGGCCTCGAACATGCGACGACGATTATCCCGGTGTGTCTCCCATACCTCGATTACCTTAAACGGTGCGGGGTAATGATCCGGGTTAACTTTCTCAGCCGTTTTACGGCGCATGATGCTGGCTAAACCCTTTCGTACCGGTCTACTGTTTGTCAGCGCATCTTTGCCTTTGGCTAATCGTTTTTTGCGACCTTTCAAGATAGCGCGACGGGCTGCCCAATCCAGGCTGCCGAATTCATCCACCAACTCATCCACAACGCCCATCTTTCTGGCCGCGGGTGCCCGCAGTAATCGCCCGGTAAGAATGAGTTGCATTCCTTCATAGCCGCCCACTCGTTCGGTAAGCCGCACGGTTCCACCAAACGCAGGAAAAATACCCAGTTTGACTTCGGGTAAACCTAAACGAGTTTCAGGCACATTCAGGGCGATAAGATAGTCACATGCCATGGCCAGCTCGAGCCCACCACCCAGGCAAAAGCCATGTACCGTCGCGACGGTCGGGCAGGCAAGGTTCTCCAGGCGCGCAAATATATCGTGCACTTTAAGAATCTTTTGCTCGACCACTGAGGCGTCGTGGTAGTCGTCGAATTCGTTGATGTCAGCGCCGAGAATAAAGCTGCCGCTTTTCGCAGAGGTAATGACCAGGCCGACAGGCGGAGTGGTTTCTGCGTGCGAAACAATGGTGTCCAATTCTTTCAGAACGGGTTCTGAAAGCGCATTCGTTGATTCGCCCGCACGGTCACATGCCGCCCACATAATGCCCTGAGTATCCATTGACACTTGCCAATGGGAAAGCCCCAGCTCTAGATCCACCCGCATAACACCTCCTACAGTGTAATGTGCATGCATCGGCGTATGCCCATGCTCACTACACAGTGTAATAGGTTAAATACCCGGTTACAGCGAGGGTAACTGTGAACCTTGTGACACGGTTACCTGAGTGTCAACCAGATGACCCGCCGCTCTTTCCATGAGCGTTGGAATATCGCCAAGATTGATATCGGTATCGTCGGGCTGCCCACCGTAAAGGGTGCTATCCACCGCCGACAGTAAGCTGGTCAATTCAGGATCACCTAATCTTTGGCCTACCGCCAGAAGGTTTCGTGGCGGTGTTTGTGGCCAGAAGGCTTTAGCCCAGCTCAGAACTGCACTTTGAATAACAGCAATATCGGCTTGATCGCAAGCCTGTTTTACCGATTGCAGTGAAGGTACTTTGTGCGCATCTACCGCTGATTGAAACGGTTGTTGCCTGGCATGACTTGAACGGCTTGCGAAGTACCAAATGGCAACGGCTATGATTTGCAGAAACAGAACACCAAACGCACCAATCGCTAACCAAAGCCAGCGTCCTCGAGTGTTCGATGACTCTGTGTTTACGGCAACCGGGCCGACTAATGCGCCGTCGGTATTTCTTCTATCCACATCGGAATCTGCATCTGTGCCGGGCAAAGCCGTGGGCTCGGCAATGCCTGTGACTGTTAAGGTTCGGCCAGGCAGGGACGCCTGTTGAGTGGAACCGGTTGTAGTATCGAACCAGGTAACGCTCAACGGTGGTAGCTCAATCTGGCCGTTTCTTTCTGGCACCACAGCCCAGCTCACGGTTTGAGTGGACACCACACCCGCATTGGTTGCCACCGATGTGCGGTCCGTTGTTTCGGCGTACAGCTTGACGCCGTCCACATCGGGAACCGAGATATCTGGTAACTGATCGCCGCTGGCGCCAATCGCCGTTAACTCGATGGTGCGAGTGACCGTTTCATTGCCGTCAATGGCTGAAGGATCACCAGACCAACGTTCTTGCAGTTGCACCGACTTTGCTGGCAACCACCAATCACCTTGAGTGCTCACCGGGCGGGGTCGAACGTTTAGCGTAATCGGGTTACTTAGCCGTTTGATGTTGCGCGTGGGTGCAAAAAAACCTTGCGTTCTTGAGCTGTCGAGCGGAATTTTAGCGCGTAACTCAATCGGTCCAAACGTGTGAACACCGCTGGCTTGGGGAAACAAAGCAAACTGTTGCTCCTGGACTAAATACTGGCGCCCGTCGCGCACTTCGTTGTATTCCCTGTCCCGTTCCAAAGCGATGGTTGTAAATTGATCCGATCCTAAATTGACCTTACTGCTTTCAATGACGTTAACGGCCTGCCACACTTTTACGGTAAGCAACGCTTGCGACTGTACGTAAGGATCCTGCACATCCACTTCAGCTTCCAGAAACAACACCCTATCCTGGCCGGATGGCGCTTCACTGACGTTCAATGCCAGGGGCTGCGAACGGTAATCCCCGACGGGAATTGCAGGCACAGTCAGCACCCCGGATTGTTTGGGTTCAATCAGAATTACCCAGCTGGAAATAGCGGTTTCCACACCGTTAACCACTCGGACTTCGCGTGAACTAGACTGGCCGGTTACTTCAAACAACGCATTCAGCGGTGAGGTATCGATGGACTTGTCTACATTGCGTGCCGTAACCGTTAGCGCAACCGAGTCGCCTAAAGCAATACTGGCCTGAGACAGTCGCGCTTGCACCGACGGCTCTTGCGCAACGATTGCTTGACTGCCGCACCACAACAAAAACACCAACAAGGCTTTTACGCTTATCTTCACGCTAGTATCCACGTCCTCTTACCTGCACATCCGGGTACTCATTGCGATGGTTCTGAAGCAACTTCCGACGCAGCAAATCATCCGGATCATCAGGAATTTGTCGTAACCACTGCTCCGTGGCCTGCCCTTCTTCACTGATTGGCTCGTCACCGCCGTTAACCGGCTGTGGGGAATCAGTATCGGGTTGCGCCTGCTCAGCCTGCGCATTTTGTCGCGCCTGCTCCAATGCCTCACGAGCAGCATCAATTTCGGCTTGCTGCTGCTCAGGTGATGCTGACTCGGTTATGTCAGGTTCTGCTTCCGCATCAGTATTGGCGCCTTGGTCTGAATCCTGGTTTGAACTCTGGGACGGCGCGTCATCCGACGCACTCGATTGATCCTGCTGACTGCCATCTTGATTCTGGTTAGTGTCTGAACCCTGGCTGGATGGGTCAGAACTTGAATTGTTCTGTTCGCCTGATTGCTCGTTATTCTCGGATTGCCCAGATTGATCGGATCCGCCAGAGGATTGTTGTTGCTGATCTTGTTGACTCAGTTCCAGTAACCGTTCCGCTATAGCTTTGTTACGCGCCGCTTCGGTATTCTCGGGCTGTTCACTTAATACGGCCTCCAACTGCGCAATAGCTTGGGGGTATTCGCCCAACTGGATGGCAGACGTTGCTTCATTAAACATGGCTCGTAGGGCATCGGCGTTATTGACTGCCGATGCCGCTTGGCCGAATGCAGACTTTGCTGATTCATAATCGCCGTTTAAGTAATCGGATACGGCTTGCCACTCCTCGTCTGGTGCAATTTCGCTCAACGCCTCGTTATTGCCTTTGCGCCAGGCAAGCTCGGCTTGTTGCTCAGGGGTTTGCCACCAATCGCGGAACGAACCGGGCCATCGCATACCCGTTTGTATGGCTTGTTCTTGCTGTTGCGTTTGCCGATCTTGCTGTACGTTTTGCTGTACGTCTGGCGGCTCTTGAGACTGTGCAACAGCGCTAGTACAAAATATGCACATTGCGGCTAGTGCGACAACCAAACGATTTACGCTCTGCATGCCAACCCGGCCGGTCATAGTGCCAGCCCCCGCCGAAACAGACTCAACGCCAGCAACAGAAAACCTGGCAACAACCAAACACCGTATTCCACCCAATAGTCCGCTAGTGGCGTTTCTCCACTGGCCTCCCCATTGGTTTGCGCTTCAGCCAACTGCGTGTTGCTTAGCGACAAAACCGCATCAATGTCTTCAGAACCACGAGTTATAAGAGTACTAATGCCGCCGCCAGCGGATGCAACGCGCCGCAACTCATCAATATCAACTTTAGGCACCACCACGGCCCCACTTAGATCTCGAACAAAGTTACCGTCTGAATTACGCAATGGGGCTCCGTTGGCTGTACCCACACCTAAAATAGAGACCCGATAACCGGCGTCATTCGCCTCTTGAGCCGCATCAATTTCCAAGTCAGTCATTACGCTGTCGGTGAGCACCACAATTTGCCCCAAGGGCTTTCCCGCCTGTTGCAACAACTCAACAGCTTTAGGGATCGCCAAGTGCAATTGACTGCCAGGCACCGGCGCAAGTTCTGTCGATACCGAGGGTAGAAACGCTTGCAAGGTATCCATGTCATCGGTTAACGGGCTAACCACATACGGTCGCTCAGCGAACACCAACAAGCCCACTTCAACACCCTTGGCCTGGTTTAGAAAGTCAGACACTTTAAAAACCGCACGTTGCATGCGAGTGGGTGGTAAATCGTTTAACGCCATGGATGGCGAAACATCAACCACCAGTACAAGCGAAGGTCTGGCTTCAAATACCGGTACGGGTTGCTGCTCCCACACCGGCCCTGCCAGTACCAATAAACCCAGCAACCAAACGGCAAACCACCCATGGGTGCTGGCGTTCGAACGCGTACTTTCGTTAGTCAGAACATAAGGCTGCAACTCCGGATCTACCCACGCTTCCCAGGCGTTAGCACTTCGGTGTTTGCGAATAACCCACCACCAGGCGACCACCAGCGGCACGATACCCAAAAGCCACAGAGGGCGTAGCCAGTGCAAGGTGTCCAGACTCATCGTGGCAAACCTGTTGTGAGTCGCGTTACGCCAAACAACGTGCTCAGCAGCATGGCCAGAGCCAATGGCCAGGCAAAGCGCTCCTGCCAAGGTCGATACCCGTCGTTTATTTCTTCGGTCGGTTCAAGGGCATCAATATCAGCATAAATAGCCTCCAATTCATCGGCGTTACGGGCCCGAAAATACTGGCCACCGGTAGCATTAGCCACCGCTCGCAAACTTCGTTCATCCAATTCCTGACGTCGTAACCCGAAACCTAAACTCGAACCACCGGTCCCGCCAATACCGATCGTATAGATTCGCACGTTGTTGTTCGCCGCCACAGTTGCCGCTTCCAATGGACTGACACCTGCGGTGTTCTCCCCATCGGTTAACAACACCAATACCCGAGTTTCCGCTTCACGATCTCGCAGTCGTTTCACGGCCAGCCCGATTGCATCTCCTATAGCCGTTGAGCGGCCCGCCAACCCAATGGCTGCATCGCGTAAAAAAAATTGTACGGTTGAGTGATCTTCGGTCAGCGGTGTTTGAACATACGCTTGCGATCCGAACAGTATTAGCCCCACCCGATCGCCGGTTCTTCTTGCAATAAAATCCTCACCCACCGCTTTAACCACGGCCATACGCGTAACCGGGCGATTGTTAATCATTAGATCCTCTTCGCGCATACTGCCGGAGATATCTACCGCCATCATTAAGTCTCGACCACTGTCGGGTAAGTCGATAACCTCGGCAATGGTCTGCGGCCTTGCAGTAGCAACCACAAGTGAGGTCCACATAAGCAGCAACATAACTTGCTGGAGGCGCGTTACGGAATTTGCCGCATCCTGGCTTGCCCAGCGGCCCGGGTTATTCACCAGCAGCGCGCGCGCCGACGATGCGCGGTACTTAGGCAACACCCATAGCGCGAGTAACGGTAGCGGCCAAAGCAATGCTACCCACGGCCAGGCGAACTGAATGCCAGCGAATTCCATTACATCGCCACTGACGTTGACGTTGCGCGCGGTCTTTGTCGCACCTGATCGTCGGGGTCTGGGAGTTCGTCCAGGTAATGCGTCATCCAGGACAATAGGCGTTGTAGGTTCTTTCTTGTAACGAGAGGCCCGGCGTCAGGCTCATAAGCCGCGTCAGTGAGCAGTGCGCGCAAGCCATCGTCTAACTTTCGAGTCGGCCCTTGCTGAGCCAGGAAATCCAACCAGGACTGACCAAGCAAACCCGCCACGGCTTGACGGCCATAGATGTGCATCATGACTCGTCTCAGTAGCGCTGTACTGTCCTGTAAAACGCTTTGTAGCTGGGAACCTGAGGCGTCGGCGAGTTTTGTTTCCAGCGCCAGGATCTGGAACACAGCCTCACGCCTCCATGCGTTGCGATAACGCAAACGCTGACGACGTTGGTGCCTTAGAAACAGTGCCGCGAACACTAACAGCACTGCGCTTAATAACCACCAACCGGGCGCCGGCCAGGACGATACATCAGGTGGCCGTACGGATTCCAGCAAACCTAGCAGCACCTCAGGGTCGGTTATTGCGGCCAGGTCTTCGAATTCAGCCGCATTAGCTTGTGACTGATTCGTTTCAGCCATGAGACTGTGCCGCGCTGTCTGAAGGTGCTCGCACACCAAACCACGCTCGACGCGCCGAATCAGTCAACGAATGGTGACCTTGTACATAGGTGACGCCCTGACCACCAGCTATAAACAAACTGTTAAGACGTTCCTGGTGCGCGCGCGCTTGTAGCGCATGTGCGCGTCTCGCTGCATCTCCAGTGTCCAGCAACGCCGAAAACGAGGTGGTGCCGCGTGGAACGTCGCGTGGAACGCCGCGTGGAACGCCGCGTGGAACGCCGCGTGATTTGACGGGCAACAGACCTTGTTTGGGTAACGTCAGTTCAATAGCGTCTTGTATGCAAATGGGGGTAACTTCCAAGCGTTTTAACAACCCTTTAAGCTCTTGCTCAATGGCCTCATTCACGTGATTAAAGTCGCTCAGCAACACCAGCCGGCTTCCCGACGGTGCTAAGGCCCTCACACGCTGTAACGCTTGCTGTAAACAGGATGAATCGTCTAACGCGCGCTCGTTATCTTGTGAGTCGTAAGAATTGATAAGCGTTTTTAATAACCGCAACAAACCCTGTTTTTGACCGGCCGGTTTTATCTGGTTAACGCGACCGGGAAACGCAACCACCCCACCCACACGATCACCACTGGCTATTGCGCACCAGGCCAGTAAGGCAGCCAGTCGTACGGCCATCGCACTCTTGTACATACCCTTGGTTCCAAAATGCATACTGGATGTTTGATCTACTAAAAAGACAACTGGCCGTTCCCGTTCCTCAGTGAATACTTTGATGTGCGCACGTCCCGTACGGGCAGTAACGTTCCAATCCATCATGCGTACTTCATCACCGGCGTGATATGCACGGACTTCGGCGAAGTCTAATCCTCGACCAAACTGTTTAGACGGCGCAGTCCCGTGTCGCTTGGACGCGACACGACTTTTTTTAGGCGTAATACTCGCGGCCAGCGCTTGTAAGCGCACCAGCTCATGCAGTTCAGTCACCACCGGTGAAGAAAAAGGAACGCCCGCCATTGAACTCACCGGTTTAAGGCACCGCCACGTAGCGAACGAGCTCGTCTATCACTTGGTCCGCGGTGACACCGCTGGCTTCAGCTTCAAATGACAGCACCAAACGATGCCGCAGAACATCATGAACCACCGCCTGCACATCAGCCGGTGACACATGGGTGCGACCGTTTAACCAGGCATGCGCTCTGGCACACGAATCCAGCGCCAGCGTGCCACGGGGACTAGCACCGTAAGCAATGTATTGACTGAACGCCATGTCCGCTGATGTTGCTGACTGGCGGGGCTGAGTTACACGCGTTGCTGTTACCAGTCTTACCATGTAATCCTCAACATTTTCTGCCACCGCCACGTCCAGTACCGCAGCACGCGCCAGAAAAATATCACTGGCGCGAACCGATGGTCCCGAGGCCAACTCAGCGCTCACATCAATCGTGGCATCGCCTACCATAGCCGTGTTCATGGATTCAGACGCGACTCCACCGCCAGCTTTCGCCCGTGTTTCTTCGCGCACCAGGCGTAAAATTTCGGCTTCTTTCGATGCTGGCGGATAGTCGATCATGACGTGCATTACGAAACGATCCAACTGGGCCTCTGGTAATGGGTAGGTACCTTCCTGCTCGATGGGGTTTTGTGTTGCCATCACCATAAACAAACCGGGCAATCCATAGGTTTGGTGGCCAACGGTAATTTGTTGTTCGGCCATCGCCTCCAACAAAGCCGATTGAACTTTAGCCGGTGCACGATTGATTTCATCGGCCAGGATAAGGTTGTTGAACAGCGGCCCTTGTTGAAACGCGAACGTGCCATCACTGGGCCGATAGACTTCGGTACCGGTGATATCGGCTGGCAATAAATCCGGTGTGAACTGTACTCGGCGGAAGTCCGCTTCCAATTCATCCGACAACGACTTTATGGCTCGGGTCTTTGCAAGACCGGGAGCACCTTCAACGAGTAAGTGACCATCGACCAGTAACGCGATTAACATGCGGTTAACCAGCGATTCCTGCCCTACTACCGATGATTCAAGTTTGCGCTGCAGCGCTGAGAAAACGTCATTCAAATTCATAGTGCGCTATTGTACGTCAGCGCACTTCGACAGTGATCCCCACTCGTGACCCTTCATACTCAGCGGTAATCTCTGTTGTCCCGACGCCAACAGGAGTTATGTGTCCGCGAACATTGCCACTGGTGTCAACCGTGGCTACAGACTCATCCGAACTGGCCCAAGTGGCCACGTTTGTTCGCTCATTAGCTGCTACGGATACATCACCAATAAAGACCTTTAGATCGGTGAAATCTCCGTCATCTAATTCTAAGATGATGTCAGACGTTCGGTTGAACAGCAGGTTCCCACTGTTCACCACGGTAACGACCGATTCAGCGCTGAACGCACCACAGCTTGCGCGTACCGTTGCTTCGCCAACCGCTCTTCCAGTCAGAACTCCAGGCCGGGAGGCGACGGTTCCCACTGAGAGACTGGCGGCTCCGTTCAGTACGCTCCAGCGTACGCCACCGGTAGCAACACCATTATCGGTCGTACTGTAAGTTGCCACGGCATTTATCTGAAACGTTTGACCGGTTAACAGACTCAGTGTGGCGGGCTGCACGGCTAAATCAGTCAAACTATCGGATACCGTCAGCGTTCGTTCAAATACGTTGAATCGCTCATCGGTTTCGCCATCATCGTTTAACACGCGTGCCGACAAAGTAATGGCACCGACGTCGTCTGCGTTAAACGGCTGCCGCCCCACCAAACGAATAGACCCGACCGGGGTCACCGATGTTCTAAACAGTTCAGCATCATTGGCAAGCGCTTCATCATCGATAGACCAGGCAATGTTCTTCAGCGCTCGTTTGTCATTGCCTCCATAATCCCCAACCGCGGAATAGGTTACCGCTATGCAAGGATCCAGTCGCTCCGCCGGCATGCCGGTGGTGTCACTTGATCCGGTGATGCTGTCAATCCCGAGTAGCGGTGCATCCGATACCGTAATGCTAAGTGGTTCCGTGGCAACCACATCACCCACTTGCACAGAGATTGAAGACGTCCCGTTCGTAAGCGCACGCACGTAACCATCATCGGTTATTGACAACACTCGCGAATCACTGCTCGTCCACCGCCGGTTATACGGGCTTAATGAGACCGATTGCCCATTGGTGTTGGTTCCTGCCACAGTTAGCGTCAGTCCCTGACCCGGGCTAACAAACAGCGGGCTTAGCGCATTGGACGGAGCTACGATGGTTAACGCCTGCAGATCTAAATCGTCAGTTTCAACTTGCTCTAAAAAAGGTCTTACGTCGCCGTCGCAGGCGGCCAATCCAAGGGCTGCAAAACCCAGCACCCATACCGCCAATTGTTTTTTAAGCGCAAGCACATTCGGTGTTACGCCGTTAAATGTAACCACGGGCTTCATCTCCATGCCGTCCGCAAACCCAGTGACCAACTATCGATGTCTATTGGTTGGTCAACGTAATGCACGCGATACATGGCAACAAACGACAGCGGGCTGTTTATAAACTGATGACGCAAGCCAATGCCGAAGGTGCCGCCTTGAAAACTGCCCTTGACCGTTCGCGAATCGCCTTGCGCATCGTCCGCTTCCTGATGCAAATCAAACTGGGAAACGCCTAACAGGATAAACGCGGAAACATTCTCCATCGGTGGCGAGTCAAATCGAAGCGACACCGTGGTCAGACGTTCCAGACTTAACGAGTACCCATTGTCTTCGCCTGCCATGAGCGTACCGGCTACAGTTAAATCCAGGCCTAAGTGATCCCAGGCATAGCCCCCTACCGATGCATACACTTCCGCCGGGCGACCCGTGATATCCGAATGGCTAATGCCACCAAAGCCTGCATGGAGCTCTGCGTAGAATCGGTCGGCCGCTTGGGCTCCGAAAGCTGACGTTACAATTAGAAAAGCGAACAGTGCGCGCACGCTGCACTCACAGGAAACCCAGGGACCACTAAAAGATAGCAGCCCTCAGCCGGTGCTGCCGTTACGCATCGAGCAAGGTCAGACGGGGCATTTCGCCGCCGCCAGTATGGGGGATAGAACGTTATCCTGTACTAACACCGCACAACCGATATTTTCGTCGCTATCAGCCTGCACCTCGTAGTCGGTCGATCCGCTTTCACCGACCGACCCCAGGGCTTCCATCGACAAAACGATATTGTGGTTGGTCAGCGAAAGGCCCTTATTTTCACCCGCCGTAATTTCGGTGGTAGCCCGTTGTTGGTAGCGAACAAACCACACTTGTGCATCCCCAACGCCTGCCTGCTCGCTACGGGGTGAAACACTCACCTGCCAACCTGAGTCTGCCCGAGTTATTTCTACATCAACACCGTCAGGCTTTGGCTGAGCCAGCGCAGCTTCAACGTTTTTGCGAATGGAACCCACAGCCGCATATTGACCGTTAACGATAGCTTGTGGTGTGTAGACCCCCGTTCTGCCCTTTAGCGGTTTTTGGTTATAGCCGCGCTGACGCGCAGAAAACGCAGGCTGGCTAAACGGATCTACCCATTGACCCGCGCTTCCGTAAACCAGCGTATCCCAATAATCAACGTGGTATTCAAGTGCAATTAAGGAATCGTCGGCTTCAATCAGTTCGGCCAGCAGTTCTTCAGCGGGCGGGCAGGAGTAGCAACCTTGCGAGGTAAACAGCTCGATGACCGATGAGGCATGCACCGCTGAACTCATCCAAACACCAGCGAGCAGACACACGGTGTGTGTCTTGTGCCATGTGATTCGTTTCATAGATAGACTGCCTGTACGGTTGAATACGCTTTGCCTGAATTGGTGCGCAGCAGCGCGCAGAAGTTCAAAACGTCATCACGTGGCAGCGGATGATCACACGGGCTTTATCTACGACTTCGCTGTTTTTATCTCGGCAAACGCATCCAACGCCGCCTGTCGGCTTTTCTTCAGATCCACAAGTGGCTTGGCGTAATCCAGCGCATCACGTTCCTCGCGTGGAAGCTCCCAGGGTTTGTGCACAAATTTGTTGGCAACCGACTCCAGCTCGGGCACCCAGTGACGCACATAGGCCCCCTCTTTATCGAATTTCTCTCCCTGTAATACGGGGTTGAACACTCTGAAGAAAGGTGCTGCGTCTGCGCCACTGCCAGCCGCCCACTGCCAGCCCATCGCGTTACTGGCAACATCAGCATCCACCAGCGTATGCCTGAACCAGCGCTCCCCCTCTTGCCAAGGTATCAGCAAGTTTTTAATTAAGAATGATGCCACCACCATACGCACGCGGTTGTGCATCCATCCTGTGGCATAGAGCTGACGCATACCGGCATCAACAATAGGTATCCCTGTATTGCCTTGCTGCCATGCCTTCAGCGAATCATCGTATTTGGATGCCCACGGAAATTGATTAAAACGTTCATCCAGCGGCGAATCCACTGTATGGGGAAATTGATAGATTAGATTATGCGCAAACTCCCGCCACACGACCTCCTTTACAAACGTTTCCTCACCCGGTGACAGGTCGAACACAGACTTTCGTTTATTGAACGTGGCGCTGATGATTTGTCGTGGGCTTATTTCACCGAAGTGTAGATGAGGTGACAGCATGGACGTGCCGGTCATAGAAGGAATATCGCGATCGACTTTGTATGACTGAACATCACTTTTTAAAAAATCCTTTAAGCGCTTTTGAGCAGCTTTCTCTCCAACCGACCAATGCGCCATCATGACCTCACCCCAGTCATGAGCTGGCTGCAACTTCAATTCATCAATCGAATCCACGGCTATGGTGTTTTTCAGCTGTTTCCCCAACCACTGCGGAGTGGGCGACGGAATATTTTTGGGGGCAGCCAGTGGTTTTTCACCCGGCAAAGAACCCATCAAATTTTTCCAATAAGGCGTAAAAACACGGTACGGCGTGCCATCGGCCTTCAACGTTTTTACAGGCTCAAACAGCAAGTTAGCCAGGTAGCTATTTGCGCCTATGCTGTGCAGCGCTTCTTTGACGGATTTATCCCGTTCGCACGTAACCGGGTCGTAGCTGCGATTCCAGTAAACCCCGTCAGCCTCTAACGTCTTGGCGAGTCTGGGCAGAAGCTTTAACGGATCACCGGATAACACGAGCAACGTCGAACCCGCTTCTTTTAAATCGTTTTCTAAAGCGTTAAGGCTCGCGTGCAGCCAAACGCGCGACGCTGCCCCTATTTCGCTGACCGTGCCGTCTCGATCATCAGCGATGAATACCGGTAACACACGCTCGCAATCGTGAAGCGCTGCGTGCAATGCTGCGTTATCAGACAGGCGCAGGTCTTGTCGAAACCAAACAATTCCTAAAGTCAAACGGCTGGCCTCCTGAGCCTTGAAAGGGATTACTGATTGGTATACGGCAGCAAAACGCAACTGGCCTGATTCGGCCCGTCCCAATTTATTTCAAACCCTCACTCAATCAGCGTTCTACTTCGGCGCGGACAAGGTGCCAATCAATACGTAGCCCGAGGGGGATTAAACCAGTGCGTTTTAGTGCAGCCGTATGGTAATGGTGCCGAACTCAGGCACTGCACCGCTCTATAAACTGAAGCTCCGGGCGCATCGAGTGTGGGGTACAGCACATCTCCATCCTCAAAGCCTCGGAAATACCGCAGGTCTTGCCCCTTGGGTCGATATCTGCTCTGAACTCCTTTAACCACCGCCGCAAGCGAAAACGCCAACTCATGAGCTTTTCCAGTACCAGCGAAAAAACCGATGGACCACGCCTTGCGGCGTTGCCCAGGTATTTTTCGGCACTTGTTAGTCAAGGCCTGGTGAGCGGATTCCACTTCGTGCTGAATCTGGCGTTGGTGACTTTGCTCACCAGCCACGACTTCGGCCTGTTCGCCTTGGTCTTTGTGCTGGCGTATACCGCTACCTCTGTAACCAATGCGTTGTTCGCCACCCCATTGCAAGTGTATGCACCGGCCGCCAGTAGCGACTCCGAAAAACATCAAATTCAAAGCATGATTACAACGCTCATGTCGGTTCTGATCGGAATCTGCCTAATGATTGGTTCTATGAGTTTGTTTGGGCTCTCTCAAACGGGTCTGGACACACAAACCCTGTTAAGCGCAATGGGGTTTGTGTTGGCCTATGTCGTCCGCCAATACAGCCGAAGCTACGGCTACGCCCGATTCGATGTGATCGGTGTGCTTATAGGCGATATGACCTACGTCATGATCGCAGGGGCGATTTTGTCCGGGTTGTTTTTCGCTCAGCTTCCGATCGGAGCTCACGATGTTTTCATCGCACTCACGGCAGCTAACGCCATCGCCGTCCTTATCGAAATAGCGCGCTTACCGAGTTCCCATTTGAGCTTGATGTGGCCCTGGAAAGCACTCGCGGCATACCAAAACATCTGGCTGCAAGCTCGGTGGGCACTCATTGGCTCTGTCACAACCATCCTGGTTCAGCAGGCGCATACCGCGGTAGTGGTTACCTTAAAAAACCCGGAGAGTTACGCACCGCTCGCCGCTGGCTTTATTTTGTTCGGTCCGGTTCGCGTGTTATTTCAAACCATTCAAAATGTTGTAAAACCCGAAATGGCTCTGGCTATCGCAGAAAAGCGTGCTGCTGCAGCCAGGAAGCAGATGTTCATCGTTAGTGCCTTATCGGTGGGCGGGGTCTTACTGGTAGCACTCACCATGCAAGTGGCCTGGCCGTGGTTAAACGCCTGGCTATATCAAAAGGAGTATGCCGATGAGCCGATGCGACTCATCGTCAGTTTGTGGGCCGCTATCACGCTGATTGGCGCGGTACAGAACGGGCCTTACACCGCCCTACAGTCGCTTCGGTTGTTTCAGCCGTTGGCGGTTGTGACCATTTACGGCGCGGGTTTGGGATTAGCCCTGGTGACTGCGTGCGTTTACTGGTTTGAGCTTAGCTGGTCGCTACTGGGAGTATTGGCAGCCGAGACCTTTGTTGCCGTCTGGGTGGTGCGACTTGTGCTGGCATCATTCACAGCTATGACTACTAAACATGACCAAGGAGAGACATGAGCATCGTCGTTATGGTGGGCGGCACCTCAGCCAACGGCAACCCCGAACATCGCTACCTGGTTAACGCCTTTTTGGAGCGCTTCGGTGATGACATTGCACACATCATCACCTGTGAGCCGCAGCCCAGCCCGTTTTTTACACGACTGAAGCGCGCACTGAAGCGCGGAAACTACCGCGAACGAATCGCTCGGGCACGGTACGGCAAGGGCTACGGACCCGATGCCAGCGCACTGGCTAAGAACCTGTTCGGCGAACAACCACTAGACGATATGCCAGGTGGACCCAAAATTACCGTTGTCCCTTCGCACAATAGTGCTGAGTGCCAGGCGTTACTCGAAAACGAAAAACCCGACGTAATCGTGGTTTACGGCACCGCCATCATCCGGCCACACATTTTTACATTGGCGAAAACCGTCACTTTAAACATGCACACTGGCCTTTCACCCCATTATCGCGGCGACAGTACCTTGTTTTGGCCGGTGTACTACGATGATCCGGAGCACCTTGGCGTCACCGTTCATAAGTTAGTGGCTGACGTTGATGGCGGAGATATCGTCTACACTGGGGGTGTGGAGTATGAATCTGGAGATGGTGAAGCTGAGTTATTTGCCAAGGGTGTAAAGGTCGGTACCGAGTTATATCTGCAGGCCGTACAGGATGTACTGGACGGAAGCGTTACCTACCACCCACAGGATTTGTCCACTGGCAAAGAATTCCGTTGGATACACCGCACCGTGGCGGCCGAGAAAACCGTGCTCGAAACTCTGGATCGTTGGGCACAACAGGGAAAATGAAACACAACCAGCCGAACAATGTGATCCGTCAGTGGCTGTTCGGTGTTGGCGTTTTTCTCTACCGCGTAGGTCTGGCTCGATTCATCATCGGGCTTTCCGCGAAACGCGTACGCGCCCTGCTTTACCACGCCGTTGAGCCGGAGACCAACGACTGGACGGAAGGCTTAGGGGTGAATGTAACCCCCGAAGAGTTCGCGGCCAACCTCGACTATTTCCAAGCACACTACAACGTTATTGATGTCATGGACGTTGCTGCCGGGAATATCCCAACGCGACCGCTGGTCATTACCTTTGATGATGGCTACCAAAGTGTGGCTACCCATGCAGCGCCTGCGTTGGTGCAAAGGAATATGCCGGCAACCATCTACCTCATTACAGAAGCGGTAAATGGAAACCTGGTTTGGGTGAATCTGGTCAATCGTGCCTTACACCATGACCCAGAGGTGTTTCGTTCTGTGGTGCAAACAATTCCGGAGTTATCCGACGTGACGGACCACCGGGATATTCTACGAACCGTTCAAGAGCAATTCGAACCGCAGGCTATACAAGCGCTCTGCCAAAAACTGTACGACGCCATACCGCTTGATGCGCTGCAACCCGAAGAGCCACTGTACATGGACCGAGCCACCATACAGGCATTGCAGCAGGACAACATCCATTTTGGGTTCCACACGCGTGACCACTACAACATGGGGTTGTGCACACCCCAACAGGTAGAGGAACAGCTGAACAATGCCGACTTGCATGATTGCCTTGACAGCAACACCTTCGCCTACCCTTTCGGGTATTTCAATCAACATGCGATCCACGGTGTGCAGTCGAATGGATACCAACGCATCATGACCGTCGGCAACAACAACCAACGTTTCTGTGCGTTACACCTGGACCGCATTGAAGTATTTACCGCCAACCCAGCTCATGTGTTTGCTCACATTGAAGTGGTAGAACCGATCATCGCATTCGCTCGCCGATTAGTGCTTACCATGAAGGGTCGTTACAACACGGCGGCTCCCACGCATACAGGTACCGCTTCACCCGAGTGATGGCTCCGTCATGCGGCCCGTAAAGCGTCATCGCATTGCGCTAGCGTAATATTTTAAGGGTCAAGTCGTAACAGATTTTCCTGCACCGTAACAAGGCGTACTGGGTCAACAAACCGGCTACAATGCCGCGCATGTCATCTGTCTTTACCACCGGCCAACGCTGGATAAGTGATACCGAGACCGACTTGGGTTTGGGTACGGTTCTCGAAGTCGATTTTAGACACGTCACAGTCGTGTTTACCGCCGTCGGTGAAACCCGTCGGTACGCGATGGAAACTGCCCCTCTTACACGAGTTGAATTTTCAGCCGGCGATAAAATCACAAGCCACGAGGGTTGGCGTCTTGACGTGCAGGCCGTAACCAACGATGAGGGGTTGTTGTTTTACACCGGCATTCGCGAAGACACCGGTGACACCACAACCCTTGACGAATCCAAGCTTGATCACTTCCTGCAGTTTGGCTCGCCGCGAGAGAGACTGTTTGCCGGTCTCATTGATGGCCCACGCTGGTTCAACCTGCGCCGTCGTGTTTTCGACTACCGGCACGATTTAGCCCGCTCTCCCGTTCGCGGTATTGCCGGCACCCGAGTCTCTATCCTTGAACATCAGATGTACATTGCGGTGGATGTCAGTCGCAGACTGCACCCCAGAGTGTTATTGGCTGACGAGGTGGGCTTAGGAAAAACCATTGAAGCGGGCATGATCTTGCACGCACAGTTGGTGAATCAGCAGATCTCACGCGTTTTGATTGTGGTACCGCCGGCGCTGTTGCATCAATGGCTGGTTGAAATGCGGCGGAAGTTCAACATCGCCATGTCCATCATGGACCACGAACGCTTTACCGAGCTGGCACCCACCGCGCCAGATTCCAATCCGTTTTTGGCTGAACAGCAGGTGCTAATCAGCCTAAACACACTCACCGATAACCCCGAAATTCACGATGCGGCGATGGAAGCCGGATGGGACATGATGATTGTGGACGAAGCCCACCATCTCACTTGGGAACCGGGTAAACCTTCGGCTGATTATCTGGCTATTGAAGCCTTAGCTTTGGAAACGCCGTCCGTACTCTTACTCACAGCCACCCCGGAACAACTGGGCCAGGCTGGGCATTTCGCTCGGCTTCGATTACTGGACCCCGACCGATTTACCCATTTAGAAGACTATTTAGAACAGGAAAAGCATTACGCATGGTTAGCAGACGTTGCCAGCCAATTGCAGTCACACACGGCCCTTGACTCCGACGTTATCGAGCAATTGGAAGCGTTGTTGGGTACAGCGTTTAGCGACACAGACCGGGCCACGTTGCAGTCCTCGTCTGCGTTAGCGGTTACCGATTTAGCCGACTCACTGACCGATCAGTTAATTGATCGGCACGGCACCGGCCGGCTGTTGTTTCGCAACACTCGTCACGCCATCAAGGGGTTTCCAAAACGCCAACTGCACACCTACACCCTGGATGATGCATCGCTGCCCACCATGGGCGACTGGCTGATCGACTTTTTGAAAGAGCAGTATCCGAATAAGGTGCTATTGATTTGCCGTGAGAGAAACACCGTAGATTCTCTGGCGGAACGGTTGCGGCAAAAAGGCGTTTCCAGTGCGCGTTTCCATGAGCACATGTCTATTGTGGAACGAGATCGAGCGGCAGCTTACTTTGCCGATCCTGAAGACGATTGCCGAATTCTCCTATGCTCTGAAATCGGTAGCGAAGGGCGAAATTTCCAGTTCCTGCATCACTTGGTGATGATTGACTTACCCAGTCGTCCCGATCAACTCGAGCAGCGTATTGGCCGACTTGATCGTATCGGTCAGGCCAATGATATCCAGCTGCACGTACCCTGCGCACCCAACTCGCTCGATCACCAACGCCTGCGTTGGTACCACGAAGGGCTCAACGCATTTGAATCCATTTGTCGGACGGGCGATAGCGTCGTACGCGCGTTAGGTGATGAGCTGCATGGACTGTTGGGAGAACACCCCAGCCGTTTGGTAGACGCCGCCATCGCAGCACGCGCAGTGTCTGCTGATGACGATGAACTCAGTGATGAGGCGATGGAGTCACTGGTTGCGGCCCTGGGTGGCGAAAGCGATGACGACTTTCTCAAAGCGATTTTCAGTGCAGACGATCTGGATGAAGATGACGATCTGGATGAAGATGACGATCTGGACGAAGATGATGATTTAGACGAAGACGCCGCAACCGCTGATACCAGTGAAGCCGACGCGAGTGAAGCTGATGCGATGGCAGGCACAGACAACGATGACGTAATACAAGAGACCGACTCAAACCGCCCATTTGAGCCATTGAGTGACACGCAACTTGATGCGCTTATAAAGCAAACCCAAAGCTTGTCTGAAACCATGGCGGCTGAACTTGAGAACGGGCGTGATCGTTTACTTGAGCTGCACTCCAATCGCCCGGAACGCATTCAAGAACATCTGGACGCGTTGGCTCGAGCCGACCGAGACGTGACACTTCCGAATTTCATGTCAGCCATTTTTGATCGCTTCGGCGTGGATGTCGAAGAACAAGGGAACTGGTGGATTATTCGGCCCGGTGATCACATGCAAGTGGAGCAGTTCCCCCACCTGCCAGTCGATGGATTGTCAGTCACTTTCGAACGCGAATTGGCGTTACAACGGGAAGATTTCGTGTACCTCAGTTGGGATCATCCGATGGTCACAGACGCCATGGACATGATCTTAAACGAGGGTTACGGTCAAGGTGACGCGCAAGTTATCTCAACCACAGAACTGCGCCAGGGCATGACGCTGATAGAGGCCGTCTTTACCGTTCAATGTACAGCACCCGCAGAATTGCGAACCGAGCGTTACTTACGCAGCAGTACAAAGACCATACACGTGGGTATTGACGGCAACGATTATTCAGACGTTATGCAAATGGTCGATGTGGAGTCGCACCGTCGGCACTACGACCGAAACAAACTTAAGCAAGTCGTGTTGGGTAACAAGGGGCCTATCGGCACCATGATTGATCGGGCACGCGCCATTGCCGATAGCGAATTACCCGAGTTACTCGCTGAGGCCAATGCTGCATTAGACGAGGAATTCAGTGATGATATCGACCGATTAACTGCCTTAGCGAAGGTTAATCCGTCCGTTACGGATTCTCATATTGCCGCGCTGGAAGAACGTCGAGAATCGATTCGCCAAGCCATCGCAGGCGCGTTTGTTCACCCGGTTTCGGTGCGAGTGTTATTCAATCAGTAAGTTAAAAAGCCTGTCGGTCCGGGGTTAATTCGGTCCGGCTTTACTCTGTACGGTTTTACTCTGTACGGTTTTACTCTGTACGGCGTTACTCTGTAGGGCTTTATTCAGTACGGCTTTATTCATTCCGGTTATTACTCAGTCCACCTTGACTGGGGGCTACCAGGTTTTATTTGTCAGCAGGAATCGCCCATGATTATCGCGTCATTCAATGTCAACAGCGTTCGATTACGCCTGCACCAACTTCAAGCCTTAGTGGATAGTGTCAATCCGGATGTTATTGGCTTGCAGGAAACCAAAGTACAAGACCATGAATTCCCTGTCGATGAACTAACGGCCATGGGGTTTCATGTTGCGTTCCACGGGCAGAAAACTCACTACGGTGTAGCGCTTTTATCAAAAACGCCGTTAGTCAATCTGGTAAAAGGTTTCGATCAAGATGATGACGACGCGCAAAAACGATTTATTGCTGCCACGGTCACATCACCTAAGGGCAACCCAGTTTCGGTTTTAAACGGTTACTTCCCACAGGGTGAAAGCCGGCAGCATGAAACGAAGTTTCCGGCGAAAGCCAAGTTTTATGAAGACCTGAACGCCCACTTACACGATCATCACAACCCCAAAGATGCCGTGGCCGTTATTGGGGATTTTAATATCGCCCCGAGCGATTTGGATCTGGGCATTGGGCCAGACAACGTGAAGCGTTGGTTGCGCGACGGTAAAGCCAGCTTTCTACCTGAGGAGCGCGAATGGTTGTCCACACTGTGCGAATGGGGTTTGACCGATACCTGGCGTGCAAAGTATCCGGATAAGGACGACCTATTTAGTTGGTTTGACTATCGCAGCAAAGGGTTTGATCGTGAGCCCAAGCGTGGCCTGCGCATTGATCACATCTTAACGACCGATGCATTAACAAAAAAGCTGACGGACTCAGGTATTGACTACTCCATTCGCGGCATGGAAAAACCGTCGGATCATTGCCCGGTTTGGTCAAGCTTTGATGTGTAGATTCGTAGCACCATGATCGACATCCTGTTAGCGGTAGCGCCCATTTTTCTATTGATTGTGCTGGGCCATTTGCTGCGTCGCGGCAACATTCCATCGCTGGAATTTTGGAACCTCAATGATCGCTTGGTCTACTGGGTACTGTTTCCCCCGTTGTTGTTTTTCAAGATGGCAACCATGGAGCTTTCCGGTCAAGCGTTTGGACAGCTGGCAGGTGTGGTGTACAGCGGATTCGCAGCCGCTTTAATTTTCGCCATAGTCGCAGGCTGGTTACTGAAGTTTGATCGTCCGCTACACACCTCGTTGTTACAGGGATGCGCCCGTCACAACACGTTTATAGCGTTAGCGGTGGCAGAAGCGTTGTTCGGCGATCAGGGCTTGATTACCGCCACTTTCTTAACCGCCCTCCTGATTCCGGTCACCAACCTTTCCGTTGTGACGCTGATGATTGTTACGCTGCGCGGTGGCGAACCGAAAGGGGTCATGCGCGTTATCGCCAAGGAGCTCATCCGTAACCCGATATTGCTGGCGGTGTTCTTTGGGTGGCTGGTAAATCTGGCAGGAATTGAAGACATCCCCGTGGTCTTCGATGTTTGCCAGATCCTAGGAGCCGCTGCGCTGCCGATAGTGTTGTTGTGTGTGGGTGCCAACATTCGTATACGAGCCATGGCGGCCTCCACCCTGCCGTTGGTCATGTCATTAACCGGAAAACTGCTGGTATTTCCCGCAGGAATCGCCCTCGCGGCTTTGTTGGTCGGTCTGGACCCCGTTTCTACGCTGGTCGCTATGGTGTTTGGTTCAGTACCTACTGCCGCCGGCGCTTACTCGCTTGCAAAGCAAATGGGCGGAGACGCCCCCGTAATGGCGTCTATCGTAACCGTGCAAACCGCGCTGTCGTTTATCACGATGCCATTGACACTGCTGTTGATGTCGCGTTTGTTGGGTGTGCCTCTGTAAACCTAAAAAAACTGCCCCAGATGACTGGGGCTAGCTGAGCCTTTAATCATCGGATTAAAGACTGGCTAGCCAGGCGGCGTTGTTTTTTGCGATCACT
>JAHDCO010000045.1 GCA_020629835.1 Granulosicoccaceae bacterium | reverse complement strand
AGGCAGGCTTGCCGTTTGTGGGTTACCGCGCGTGTTCTGGATTAACTGAGCTTGCCGACCGGTTTGGCCAGATGGTAGAAAGGGGGGATGTGTCGGCTTCCATTACTGCCCTGAACCATCTGATCAACGAGGATAATCTAAGCCTGAAGCAAGCCCGCACGGACTACGTGCGCACGCAGTGTCAGTTATCGCATTATGGTGAGTTTCTGTTACGCGTGTTAAATGTTACCCATACGAATACAGCTCAACCTATGATAAAAACCCAAAGTACGACTAAGCAAACGCTGGCATCTTAACGCGCTGTTCAGCTTGCCTCAAAAATTGATTCAATTCGTATGGATCGCAGGGTTTATGCAAGATAGGGTAGGCCGAATCGTTTAACTGTCGTAACCGATTGGGTGCAGTCTCCCCGGTGAGTATTAGCGCGGGGCAGGTTGAATCAAACACACGATGAATGCGTTCCACGACATCCACACCGGTTTCATTATCGCGTAAGCGTAAGTCGGCTATGATTGCATCCGGCAGTGTATCGATTTCTCTGATGATGTTTTCAGCCTCATCGCCATCTCCGGCAGTCAAGGTTACGCACCCCCAGGAATCGAGTAGGTAATCCATCGCTTCTCGAACGCTCAGTTCATCGTCTATGACCAGAACCAGTAAGCCATCAAAGTCATCGATCGCGTTTTCTTCTTCTGCAGGTTGTATCGAATTAACTTGAAGGTCCCCCGTTGGCACGGTAACCGAGAACGTAGACCCGACACCGGGCTCGGATTTTAATGAGATTGACAGTTCCAATAGCTCAGCGGTTCTTCGAACGATGGCTAACCCCAAACCAATGCCTTTGCTTCTGTCTCTTTCTGGGTTGTCCAACTGTACAAATTCTTCAAAGATTCGGGCCTGGTCTTCACTGTGGATGCCGACGCCCGTATCCGACACGGATATAACGCTACGCTCGTTAATGAGGGTGTCTGACACAGTCACTGTGCCACCTGGCGAGTATCGGAGCGCATTACTAATCAGATTGGACAGTAAGCGTTCGATAAGAATGATATCGGTACACACGATTGACTTTGTGGGTTTGAAGATTAGCGTTGCCTCATAGGATTCTGCAACCGGTGCGTAGTGGCGTTCTAGCGCATCAAATACATTGGATAAAGCTGAATTGGAAATTTCTATTGATTGAGTGCCCGCATCGAGCTTTGAAATATCCAACAACGAATTTAATAGTTCTTTCAATGACTGCACCGAAGACGACATGTTCTGCACTAACGGAGCTTGCTCGGCATTTAGCTCTGTGCGTTCAAGTGTTGAATTTAGTAGTCGCAAGGCGTGTAAAGGCTGGCGTAAATCGTGACTCGCTGCCGCCAGGAACTGAGTTTTAGCCTTGTTCGCATTCTCCGCAACCAACAAGGCGGCTTCTGCTTTACGTTGCGACTGTTCAGCACGAAGTTTCTCATGCGTTAGATTGCCAATGAGTCTTAAGTTGTTGAGGCGCAGTTGAATCGAATCGACGACCGTGCGCTGTAAGCTGTTGCTGAGTAGTGTGGTCAATACGCAAAAGACTACGATGAGAAACGAAAAAGCCGTAAAAACAGGGCCGCCGAGTAGAGAAAATTTTAACGCTACCGGTGCAAGAGTCGTTATGGAGTGCAGGATAAACAGCGGCCTTAAGTGAGCGGTAGACGTAACAGAACTGGCCACCATTCCAATTAACACCGTCACAATGAGTAGCGTGAATGGATCATTAGCACCTTGCATCGTAAAAAAGGCTAATCCACCCCATAACGCACCCATGGCTCCACCTGCGAACGTGTGCCATACGACGCGACGCTGTCGATTCTGCAGTGTACTGGCGTGAGTCTTATGGTGAAAATACATGGCCGAACGCAGCAAAAGAATAAGACAGAACCCCATAACCCAGAGGTTGATACCTGCGAAATTGGTGTAATGACTTGTGAGGTAAACAACGGGAACTGCCACGATGGCTTGTGCAATAAGCAAGGTGGGCAACTGCGACAAAAATTGCTGCAGTTGAATGAGTTTGATCTGTTCTGAATTGCTGGTGTTTTCTGTGCTGTCCATTGCGTTCACGCTTTTAGCTTCCATTACCTGCGGCGTACTTGCAGCCGCACTTGCACCCGCACTTGCACCCGCACTTGCACCGGCACTTGCACCGGCACTTGCACCGGCACTTGCAGCCGCACTTGCACCTGCAGCCGGTACTTTTGATTTATTGCTTCGTTGGCTCGTCAGCGGTTACCCAAGATAAAGGAAAACCCATCTTATCTACCATCATAAGCCATAGCTTACGCCAGCCACCTTTTTCATCCGCGGTGTCCAGAGCGTACATCGTTATCTTTGCTCCGATGGTTCGAAATGGCTCTGGCGGTATCCAGTTTGGCAAGGTTCGAGCAAAATCTAATTCCAGTTCCGGGCGGGGTTCCTGGTCCAGCTTGGCAAGGCCAATGTCAGCACCGAAACGGCTGGCTGATACGCCAAAGCCGGAGTAACCTCCCGCGTACAGCACCTTACCGCCATGGTAGGTCTGAAAGTGTACAGCCATGCGTGTGCTTAACCCAATTGGGCCACTCCAGGCATGAGAGAACGACACATCTTGCAATTGCGGGAAGGTTGTGAAAAATGCGTCAGCTAATTTAATGTAAGGTGCTGTGCTTTTGTCTAAAGCGGGGTCTTCGTTGGCGCCGTAGAAATAGCCCAATCGACCACCAAACAAGATGCGATTATCTTTGGTTAGTCGCATGTAATTTAGCTGAGTGCGAGTATCGTACACACCTTGGCGATGCTTCCATCCAATGCGGTTGAGTTGTTCGTCGGTTAATGGCTCAGTCATTAAGATCCGGTCGCGAATCATGGCAACGCGTTTACGAATTGATCGGTGGCCTGCAGCGAATGCATTAGTGCATAACAAAACCTTCGATGCCGTGATGCCACCGCGGTCCGTAACGACCCGTATATGTTCCTGGTTTTCCTCGAGCGTGTTTAATGCGGTGTGTTCATACAGCTTCACGCCCAGATCAATCGCAACTTGTTTTAATGCCCAGGCCAGCTTGGCCGGGTGCAACGTGCCGCTGTCTTGCTTTGACCAAAAGCCGCCACTAAATAACGGTGAATTAAGCTCTTCCTTTACACCTGTCGAATCAAACAGTTGAGCCTCGTGCCCATAGCGTTGGTGCAGCTCAAACTCATCGTGAACCATTGGAACGCCGGCTTGACCGACGGCAACCGTGAGTTCACCGGACCATTCCATATCGCAGTCGATGCTATAGCGTTCTAGGGTTGCCTTAAACGCTTTCATGTTTTCACGGCCCAAGCGTTCCAACGTATCTAAGTCATCAGGATAAATTTCTGATGCGATGTGCAACCCGTGCATGACCGATGTAGACACAATGGCACCGGGTCTGCCGGAAGCGCCGAACGCGACTGTGGCAGCTTCGATAAGGGTTACCTCTCGCGCAGGGTCCTTCTCTTTGGCGATAACCGCCGCCCATAGCCCCGTAAAGCCAGCGCCCACGATCAATAAATCCGTCTCGATTTCGGTTGTCAAACTGGGTTGCGGCGCGGGTGCTTCAGCCGAATCCAACCAATACGGAAAAAATTTAGCGTGTTCTAGAGCGGCTGAAGATTGATCTGTCATGGCTTGGGTGGTGCTGCGGTGCTTAGGGTTGTGTACGCCACCAGTGTAATAGACCGACGGGACTTTCGTATACTGACCGGCGCAAACTTAAAGAGACGCTACCGCTTTGTACGAACCCCAGGCCGGCACTTCTTGAACGAACTCGTCATTCTTGCAGGCATTGCCACACTGACCTCTGTCATTACGGCCCTGGCGGGGTTAGGTGGCGGCATGCTACTGCTTGCCTTAATGGCGCAGATTTTCCCACCCGCTATTTTGATTCCCTTGCACGGAATCGCACAGTGCTTTTCTAACGCAAGCCGCGGCATTTTATTCCGCAAGGGTATTCAAAAAGCGTATTTACTGCCGTTTTTACTGGGGTCTCTGGCCGGGGCTGCGCTCATTGCCCCATTTGTTGTATTCATACCCGCCACCGTGGGTGCTTTGTTGCTTGGCGTGTTCGTCCTGTTAACGACGTGGTTTCCTAATCAACTCAGCGCTGAAAAACTTCCCTCATGGCTAAGTGGTGCAGTGACGTCAGGCTTAGGTGTGGTATTTGGTGCAGTGGGGCCCATGGTAATGTCGGCTTTGCCAAAACAGCATTGGTCAAAAGAGGAGATAACCGGTACTTATGGCGTGGCCACAGCTTTCCAGCATGGTTTTAAAGTGCTGGCGTATATCGCCGTGGGTGTACAACTGAACGATTACCTTGCTCACATTGTTGTGCTGTTTGTTGGCGCCTGGGTTGGAACCTTAATTGGCGCTCGCTTACTGATGCAGGTGTCAGAGGTTGGCTTTAAACGTTTACTCAAATGGGTGTTAACGCTATTAGGTATTCGTCTTGTGTTGATAAACGCCTGGTCGCTCCTGGCGTAACGACTTTCGTGTCAGAGTCCAATCAGGTGGTTTGATTTCACCCACACAGTGGTTCCGGTATCGCTGGCTTGAGCTGTGAGGCTTGAACCGACTGGCATACGCAACCACGAGTATTGAGTAAAGGTGTCCGAATCCTGTTGGAACCCACCTTCAAGAACAAAAATTTCCAAGCCTCCTGGCGCATCGATATTGATAGTCGCACCGGGTTCCCAGTATTCAAAGCTGACTTCCTCAAATTCATCGCGGTACAGCGGGGAGACACGGACGCCTGATCGATTGTGCGGCGAAACTGCACCGAGTTTATATCGGTTTGCGTGCACGAAGGTTCTATCATCGGGTTGGAATTGACACAGCTTCACGAGTATCGTGCATCCATCTTTTGAACCAGGTGTGTGTTTAGACGACGGAGGGTTGCGGATGTAGGAGCCGGCTGGCCAATCCCCGTAGTCGTCCTCAAAAACGCCTTCCAATACAATGAATTCCTCTCCACCGGTATGCACGTGTGATGAGAATTGACTTCCAGGAGCATACCGAACAATGGTGGTAACTCGGTCCTGTTCGGCATCCACCCGATCAAGCCGCCGGCGGTGCACACCAGGCATGGGCGACTCCTCCCAGGGCAGGGAGCTACCGTGCATAACCACGCGTTTACTGAAGTCAGCGTTTACATCCATTGTCTGATTTCCTTTGGTTAGTGTTCGTGCAGGGTCTGACGGATCAGCATTCTATACCGCAATATTATCGATGAAAGCCTGCTCATTCGACTTTGCAAAAATACTTTTTGCACAGCGTAAAAACACATCGGCGATATCTTTGTCCGGCCCATCAGTGACATACGCATTCACCTGGTATCGGGGTAGCACGGGTAGTCGGTTTTCTTCATCAATGATTTGCTCAGTACCCGGTGCGATAAAGCCTCCAATATCGGCACGGATGGCCAAATCCGCCGCTACCGCAATAGAACTTGAATCAAAGCTGTAATTGATGTCCTGTAGAGCGTCCACCCACCCAATTCCGACAGACTCCAACGCAGTAACTGCTGGCGAATTAAACACGCACTCTGGCGTAAACGCTAAGGGTATGGGGTCTTTTAACCAGGCCTTTCCACCTACCGCACCGGTCCAAACTAAATCGGTGCATAACAAGTTTTGACCTTTGGGTCCGATCTCAAATTCTGTTGTAAAAATCAGATCGAGTTTTCCTGCTAAGAACTTCTCATGCAGGATGTTTGTGTTGTCGATGGTAAGCGACAGCGTAACCTGTGGGTAATCGTGAACGAAGCGTTTTAGAATTTCCGGTATGTACGCTGCCGCCAAATCCATCGGCACCCCAAAACGTAACTCACCGTTATGATCAATATTCGTTAATCGATCAATTGTTTCATCGTTAATAGCCACTAATTTTTTGGCGTATTTAACCAACTGCTCGCCTTTGCGTGTTGGCTTTACGGTTCGGCCGTCGCGCTGCAATAAGGTAACACCCAGCGTTTCTTCCAAGCGCTTAATTTGCATACTCACCGTAGATTGGGTGAGGTGAAGCTTATTCGCTGCTCGAGTAACGCCTGCCATATCAACCACGGTCACCAAAGCGCGTAATGTGCCGATATCTAGATTCCGTTGCATGGACCCCTCCGAGCTATTTACATCAACAAAATTGATTATTTAAATCACGCCAATTGATAGGTACTCACTGATCAATAAACGTGATGACTGACATCAAAATCTATCGTTTCACTTTCACCTTAACCATACGCAATATAAAGATGAAGTCAAAGACAAAGCGATAGGGCCAATCATGAATAATACAATTCAAAGTGCGAGGCTATTTAGAGTTTCGCCACCACATAATGCTTCAAACAATCCTGTATTGAGGTGGGTAACGGCATGGCTGGCTAGATTGAAATTGGCGCGTACCGTTTACAGTGAACGACGGGCACTGGAGAAGCTTTCTGACCATGCGTTAAAAGATTTAGGAATTACGCGTGCGGAAGCAGAGCTGGAATCCAGACGAGCCAGCTACGATCTTCCTGAGTACCGACTGCGGTAACGATATACTTTCGCCCGTTATTAAACCAACGGGCGTTATTCCGTGACCCACATTTGGCTACGAGCAGAGCAAAGAGACCATGAAACCCGGGTAGGGCTGACGCACCAAGGTGCGAGGGCTCTCGTTGCTGCCGGTTTTAAGCTAACCGTTGAAGCCAGTGTTAGTCGGGTGTTGGGTACCGATGGTTACCAAGACGCGGGTGCTGTCATTACCGACGAAAATACTTGGGTGACAGCACCAGCGGACGCGATCATCCTGGGCTTAAAAGAACTGCCTGACGATGGCACTCCACTGATACATCGCCATGTCATGTTCGGTCATGCCTACAAAGGCCAAAGAGCCGGACGCGTTTTATTGGATCGCTTTTCAGCCGGTGGTGGGGTGCTGTACGACCTTGAATATCTTACTGACGACACAGAACGTCGTGTTGCAGCCTTTGGGTATTGGGCAGGTTTTGCAGGTGCTGCCGTTTCTTTGCTGGCATGGGCAGCACAACTGCGAGGTGAGCCATGTCCTGCGATTGGCTCATACGCCAATCAACAGGCATTGCTTGCCGAACTCCGATCAACGCTACTGCAATCAGACTTAAGCGATGAAACTGCGGGTTTGCCGAAAGCTCTTGTCATCGGCGCGCTCGGTCGTGTGGGATCCGGGGCTACCGATTTGTGCCAGGCGGTTGGATTACCAGTGACGCGGTGGGATTTGGCGGAAACAGCCCACGGCGGGCCGTTTCCTGAAGTGTTGGAGCATGAACTGTTTTTGAACTGCATTCTTGCCCACGAACGTACACCGCGGTTCCTGCGGCCTGATGATTGCGCGGCTGAGCGCAGACTTCGAGTAGTGGGTGACATTGCCTGCGATCCGGACAGTGAATACAACCCTATCGCTATCTATTCGCAAGCAACCACTTGGGATGCCCCGGTGCTCCGGGTGCACAATACGCCGCCGCTGGATGTCATGGCCATCGATAATTTACCCTCCTTACTGCCTTTCGAGAGTTCGGAAGACTTTGCCGGTCAGCTTTTGCCTTATTTGTTGCAGCTGGACTCCTTGAGTACAGGCGTTTGGGGAAAGGCCCGAGCACTATTCGATCTTCATAGCGCCGCCTCTTAACGTGATACACGCAAAGCGCTAACCGGTCGAGGTCAATCTGCGCTATCTTCATTGGCGCAAAGGGCAGGCCTCAAGGGCTCTGCCTTGATGAATCGGTTAGCGTTACTTGAAGGGGAAGATTGTGTCTGCATTATCCACTTGCTGTGGGCCGGGCTATGCCTCTCCGGCTGAGGCGATGCAAGCGCCCAGGGAGAAACTGCTCTATACCATCGCCATATACGTGGGAACCGGTATTCAGAAGCCGGACTACCTGGCAACAATTGACGCCGATCCGGATAGCCCCACGTACTCTCAGGTCATCAGCCGCTGCGAAATGCCCGGTATAGGTGACGAATTGCATCACATGGGCTGGAACGCCTGCTCCTCGTGTTTTGATGATGAAAGCATGGAACGCCGGTATCTCATTGTTCCCGGCGTGCGCAGTTCGAACCTACACATCATCGATTGTGCAACCGACCCCAGAAATCCGACTGTGCACAAAGTGATTTCGGGTGAAGAAATAAAGGAAAAAACTGACCTGTCGGCTCCACATACGGTTCACTGTCTGGGCTCTGACATCATCATTTCGATGCTCGGCGATGCCAAAGGCCATGCCCCGGGTGGTTTTTTACACATCAATAAAGACTTTGAAATCGTAGGGCGCTGGGAAAATGATTTAGGCGGCATGAAGTTCAATTACGATTTTTGGTACCAGCCTCGTCACAACGTGATGGTATCCAGCGAGTGGGCGGCTCCCAACACCTTCATGCCCGGATTTGATTTAGAAGAAGTAGGCCATTTGAAGTATGGCCGTGAAATTCATTTTTGGGATTTTGAAAAAAAGACAGTAGATGACACCGTGTACCTTGGTGAAGATGGCTTGGTACCCCTTGAAGTACGCTTTCATCACGAACCGTCTTCCACACACGGTTTCGTCGGTGCGGCGCTGTCATCGAACGTCATTCACTGGTACAAGAAGGATCAGGAATGGATCGTTGAAAAAATCATTGACGTTGAAAACGAGCGGCACCCTGACTGGCCCATACCGTTGCCGGGGCTTATCACCGTCATTCTGATTTCTATGGACGATCGCTTCTTATACTTCAGTAATTGGTTGCACGGCGATATTCGTCAATACGATATCAGCGATCCGCATAATCCTGTGCTTACTGGTCAAGTCTGGATGGGAGGTATGTTGAACAAAGCCCCCACCGTGAATGGTGTGGACATTGCCGGTGGCCCGCAGATGATTCAGCTCAGTCTGGATGGCAAGCGATTGTTCGTTACGACATCGCTCTTTTCTACATGGGATAACCAGTTTTACCCGGACATTAGACACAAGGGCGGCGTCATGCTGATGGTGGACTGTGATACCGATTCTGGTGGTATGCAAATCAACGAGTCATTTATTGTAGATTTCGGAAAAGAACCGAATGGCCCCTCTCGATGTCACGAGACTCGTTACCCGGGCGGTGACTGCACATCGGACATCTGGCTGTAACGTATTCACTCACACGTTTGATGTAGGTTAAACCTCCAAAGAAGCAAACACCATGAACCATTCAGAAGGCTATAGCGCAGAATATTTAGCCGATATTCTTAACGAAGTGAAAACCATCGCTATGGTGGGAGCCAGCCCGGACCCGACGAAATTTAGTTACGGCGTTCTGCGCGTTCTGCACGAGCAGGGGTACACCATGCTGCCGGTGAATCCGCGTGAGGCGGGTAATGAAATTCGTGGGCTGAAGGTTTACGCATCATTGGCTGACATTGATCAACCGGTGGATATGGTGGACGTATTCAGAAACTCGGATGCATTATTAGGTATCGCCCAAGAGGCTGTGGATATAAACGCCAAAGTATTGTGGGGACAAATTGGCGTGTACAACGAAGAGGCTGCTGCGCTCGCAGAGGCAAATGGCTTGCGGGTGGTTATGGATCGCTGTCCTAAGATCGAGCTGTTTCGGCCTTTCTGGAAACCTAAGTTGAATCAGAGTATCTGATGAGTGCGGTTCCGTCCTACCAAGTGACGTTAAAAAACGCCGGTGTGGTGTTGTCTGTACGAGCAGATCAACCGATCTACCAAGCCGCCTTACAGGCTGGAGTACAACTGCCTATCGGTTGTGATTACGGCGGGTGTATCACGTGCGCTGCAAAGCTTACTTCAGGAAAAGTGAAGCAGCCGGGCGCATCGGCGTTAAATCGTCGGCAATCACAGGCAGGCTATATTTTACTGTGTGTGGCAAGACCATCAGAAGATTGCGTGATTGAAGAGGGTGTGGAATCTCATGGGCAACTATACGAAAACCCATTTACTAAAAGGCTTTCTGGTATTTGAATACCAATAACAACATGAAAGGCGTCGGGTTGATGGCGCTGGGTTTTCTATTTTTCTCTATCGGAGATGTATTGGCCAAGTTGCTAACCGATGATTTTCATCCGTTGCAAGTGGCGTGGTTTCGTACCCTTGGGTTGGTAACCGGTGTCTGCATTTTGCTTGCGCTGCGCGGGCGACGCTTACTACGAACTCCTCAGCCAAAACTACAGATCGCCCGGGGTGTAATGGCGGCGGGTTCGGCCACCATGTTTATTTATGGCATCAGTTACGTGCCTCTGTCTGATGCGATCGCCGTATCTTTTGTTGCGCCGTTTATTGTTACCTTGCTTGGCGCGTTGGTGCTAAAAGAACCGGTCGGGGTTCGTCGGTGGTTGGCGGTGTTTACAGGGTTCATCGGAATGCTGGTGGTTACCCGTCCCGGACTCGGTGTGTTCCATCCGGCGATCTTTTTCATCTTTGGGGCCGCGAGCTGTTTTGCGGTTAGGCAGCTCGTTTCGCGTTGGCTTAGCGGTGTGGACTCCATCGAAACCACGGTGGTCTACACCGCGCTCATTGCGTTCTTCATCATTACCTTGTTCCAACCGTTTGTATGGCAAGCTCCACCGAATCTCAGTATTTACTGGGTGATTGCCGCGATGGCGTTGGTAGCGGCCTTCGGTGAACTTTTTATTATTCGTGCATTGGACATTGCCGAGTCGGTTGTTGTCGCGCCGATTCAGTACACCTTAATTATCTGGGGCACTATTTTTGGTTTTTGGGTGTTCGGTGATTTACCTGATCGTTGGACGGTCGTAGGGTGTGCGATTATCGTCACCTCGGGTATTTACACCACCTACCGTGAGTACCAGAAATCACGCTTGTAGAATGCCGGTCGGTAACCCCCAAACACAAGATAACAACCCGTAAAACTCATGACGATTACTGAAGATAAAGCGCTCTATGAACGCACGCTGAGCGCCATTGAACCGATGGACGTCCAATGGCTGGATCGTGCGTCCAGTTATCAATGTCGCTTAACGAAACCACCCGGTAGTCTGGGTGTATTGGAAACTGTGGCAGCTCGGCTTTGTGGAATTCAACAAACGCTTCCTCCAATAATTGATCGAACCAAGGTCATCGTATTTGCCGCTGATCATGGCCTGACCAGGCATCACGTGGTAGGCCCGTACCCACGCGAAGTGACAGCACAAATGGTGGCGAATTTCGCTGCAGGAGGCGCAGCGATCAACGCGTTCGCCCGATTAAATGATGCGAGTTTTGCGGTGGTGAATATGGGAGTGGACGCAGAGCTTAGTCAGTTTGGTCTGAGCGAATCGGAAAACCTGATAGAAGCGCCAGTGGCTGCAGGCACGCAGGACATCACATCCGGGCCTGCCATGAGTGAAGCAGAGTTGTATCAAGCTTTAAGCACCGGCATTCGATTGGCTGATGAATGTGCTGATGCGGGGTACCAGGCCGTGGCTGTGGGTGAGATGGGCATCGGCAATACCACAGTAGCCGGTGCCGTGACCTCCGCGTTATTGCATATGGCACCCGCTGATGTAACCGGTCGTGGTACCGGTGCCGATGACGATACCTTGCGCCGAAAAATTACCCTCATTGAGCAAGCCATGGATGTCAATAAGGCATCTTTAGATTCAGGTTTTTCAGTGCTTCGCAGCCTCGGCGGTTTTGAGTTGGCCGGTATTGCGGGGTTAACTCTGGGGCTTGCCCGGCGACGAATTGCGGTGGTTGCCGACGGGTATATATCCACCGCAGCGGTGTTTGCGGCTACCACACTCACCAGCGGCGTGTCTGATTATGTATTTTGCGGCCACCGGTCTACCGAGCCCGGTCATCAGGCGTTGCTTGATGCAATGAATCAAAAACCGTTACTGGATCTCGGGCTAAGGCTGGGTGAGGGCACCGGTGCCTGTTTAAGTTTATCGCTGTTAAAAGCGGCTGCCCGAGCCATGAGTGACATGGCGACTTTTGACGAAGCGGGTGTTGAGGATAAAGCGTAGTGCTGCGTCGTTTTACAACGGCTATTGCCTTTTTGACCCGCATTCCGGTTAACCCCACGGTGCCGCATACCGGTGAGGATGTGGCTAAATCCAGTGTGTTCTTTCCCTGGGTGGCGTGCCTGTTGGCCGCCATTCAGGTGCTAACCATGCTGGGCTTATCAGCGTTATCGGTACCGATCGTTCTGCAGGCTATTGCCGCAACGGCTGTGTTGATGTTGGCAGGAGGCGGCCTGCACCAGGATGGTTTGGCGGATATGGCTGACGGGTTCGGTGGCGGCTATACCAAGGAACGGGTGCTAACCATCATGCGCGATTCCACCATAGGCACCTACGGCGCCTTGGCATTGCTGTTGTCGCTGGCAACACGAATCACGGCCTTGGCTGCGCTTATGGTAGAGCCTTCAGGCGCGTTATGGGTATTCACCGCAGCGGCCTTGTCACGATGTTCCATCTGTTTGGGTTGGCTTATGCCTTATGCGCGCGACACCCAAGGCACCGGTCAATCGTTAACTCAAATCACAGGGCCTGCTGAGGTACTGGGGGCGATAGTATTTGCGCTTTTATTGGCCTTTGTGTGTGTTGGTCTCGGGGCGTTACCGGCGATAGGTCTTGCCAGCGTCGTATTTATCGTTATGGCTTGGTTGTGCTGGCGAAAAATTGGTGGCGTTACCGGTGATACGTTAGGCGCTACAACGGAAGTATCCGAAGTGATGTTGCTCGCACTGGGTGCGGCCTGGGTTAGTGCATGAGTTCGGATTGGCGACAGGCGGGAACTCCCCCCGGCGTAACACAACGTATTTTTCTTGTGCGTCACGGTGAAACGGATGCATCGGCCAAAGGACACTGTTACGGCAAATTGGATGTACCGTTGTCTGAACGCGGCTTACTCCAAATGGCCGATACCGCGGATTTGTTAGCGCCGCTGCAACCCACCGCCGTGATATCGAGCCCACGCATTCGCGCCCTTGATAGTGCCTCAGCGATCGCGCGTGCCTGCGCTCTTACTGTGAGTGTCAATGAGGCGTTTGCTGAATTGGACTTTGGCGATTTTGAGGGGCTTAAGTACGAAGAGGTTGAATCCCAACACCCGGATTTTTACGCACAATGGATGGCGCGTCCAACGCAGGTGACGTTCCCTAATGGGGAGAGCTACACCGCCATGGCTAAACGCGTCAGCCAAGGCTATGAAGCGCTTTTGGCATCTGGAACAGATACCGTGCGTGTGGTGGTGGCGCACGGAGGGGTCATACGCATCATCCTAGCGAAGCTGTTGTGTTTGCAACCTGAGCATGTATTTAGACTGGACCAGTGTTATTCAGCGATCACGTGTGTTGATTACTATGACGATACGCCAGTCATTCGAGTGATGAATTGGTTACCTTGACCGTTTTTTTGTCTTAGCTGACTGACTTTGATTCGCGTTAACCGGCTATTCCAGAGTGTGCTCAGTTGGGGTAAGTGCTTAGGGGTGAAGTGTTGGGGGGTAGTGTCAGGGCTTACGTGGTAGGGGTTTGAGACTGTTTGACCAAATGGCGGATTGAGTTGGCGTAGTAGTTCAATAAATCCAGTTCGTCTGTGTTCACTGTCAGCTCTCCGTCATCATTTTCCAGAACGATATGTCGCAGGGTAAACATGCGCAGTCCTACCGATACGGCATAGTCAACATCTGAACGCGGAATGTACGCCCGGTAACCCGCATCATCTAATTGATTTAGCAGGGTGTACACGTGGCTCTTTAAAGCGATTTCACTCAGCGATTCGTTTAAGTGCTGGGTAAATACGGTAGCGACCAATGCAACAGGTAATACGGGGGTTATCTCGCCGATACGATGCATCAGCGCATTGGCCAAGGGCGCTGCATCTGTCAACGGGGCTAACTTGGCTTTATCCGTTTCATCACCGTGCTGCTCGGCAACCCACTGCTTAAGAGAGAGAGGCTTGCCAAAGTTCACACAGGCGTACCCGTTGCGGTAGCGTTTGCCCAATAACGCTTGCCATAGATTCTTGCCCAAAAATGCGAAGCTCTTTAACGATACATAAGCGCGCCCGCGACGCGGTAGACGTTGGTTGGCGCGCAGCAAGGTGCGATCTTCCAGTACCCGATCGTAGTTAATGCCAACTGGCACAAAGACGATGTCACGCGATGCGCTGGGGTCAAATCCTCTGACCAGATAACCCAATAGCCCAAGTTTGGCCTGGCCTAAAGCGCCGTCCCGGCTCAATTTGCCTTCGGGGAAGATGGCTTGCGGTACGCCACCTTCGGCCGACATCTGCACATACACTTCCAGTACCCGTCGATACAGTGCATCACCTGAATCCCGACGCACAAAATAGCCACCCATGGACCGTATAAGTTGTTGTAACGGCCACAGCCGTGCCCATTCACCAACCGCATAGGACAAGGCCGTTCGTTCAGCGGCAAGGTACGTTGCCAGTATGTAGTCCATGTTGCTGCGATGGTTCATGACAAACACAACACTGCTGTTGTCATCCAGTTGCTCCAGCGCTTTATCGTCGGCAAAGCCCAAGCGAACTCGATACACCGCATGTACGAGGCGTTTGGCGAGCCAGTAGGCGGCTTTGAAATACAGAATCGCGTTAAAGGCGGGTACGATTTCACGAGCGTAGGTTTGTACGCGTTCCAGTAAGACTTCGCGTGGCACGCCTTCGGTACGTGCCATCTCATCAACGCTCGCAATTACACGCTCGTTGTAAACCAATCGATCAATCAATACTTCCCGCCGGGTAAGTTTGAATGAGGGGATGCGAAGCGCCAGCTTGTTATTGACTTCATCAATAAGACGGTTGGCCCGTCGTCGGAAAAACCATCGAGCTGAAGGTAGCAGGCAGTGTTGTAACACCCACAGCACCGCGATAAAAACAAGAAGACTGTAAAGCCAAAAGGGTATGGCAATACTGCTGGTCATAACGAAAGAGCGCCTGATAAAGCTTGGCGCAGTGTGTCACGGGCGCGCGAACATAGCAATGTTAGCGTTGAGCCTGCGTTTGAGGCCGATGAGCTATCCAGAGTAATCGTAGATGGTGTAGACCAGGCCTAAATGGTTGGTCCAATCACCATCTTTGAAAATAGGGCCGACACCCTTGGCGTAGTATATATTCCAACGAAAATTGTTCTGTCGGTCTGTGGCTGAGACAAACTCACTCTCACAGCGAACTTTAATCACATTGTCGTAGATACCCTGCGCGATGGCCACGGACCCCGTTGCTGAGGATAAGTAATAGGAGGGAAAATACTCCAGCAAAACACAGCGCTGATTCAAAGCGATACTGTCTAAACGCCCGTCCAAATACTGATCTCCCAGTCGGGCGTAACGGCTAATGGTCCATTGCTCATCTAGGCCAGGATGTGTTTCAACAATAGTTGACTTACCCACATCAAAGGCAGAAATTACGCCATCGTGTTGAAGGCTGGTAACCTCTATTTGGCCATTGTTATGTGAGTACCGATAGGTTGGCGCAACCACCACTTCCTTCACGTTATCTTTTTTGTAGTACTTAGCAATGAAAGATACGCTCGAGCCTTCGGTCATCAGACTTGAGTGAAACAAATAGTCAGATAAATCGAAATTACTATCGGCATCGATGACCGGGGTGTCGGGAGATAGTGCACAGCCAGACGCGTGGGTGAGCGCTAACACTAAAATGCACAGGTGTCGTTTGAAAGAGCGCATGGCGCGGGTGTTCCAACAAAGTTCGTTGCCAACACTATAAGGAAAACGATTGTAAACGACGAAGTTTTACCCGTATTCCATTCGGAAAAGTGAACTGGGACACGCGTTCATGGTGACCCGGTGAGCCCTTAGATTCTCCGCCATTGAGGCCAGTCTATTGCTGGAGCAGGAGCGAGTGAGAAGGATCAGACCGCTGTAAGTTCAGCTTACGCGGCCTTTTTGGGTTGAATCGTTAAGTACTTGCAGGCTTTGAAGAAATTTTCATCGAATGGCATCGGTCGACAGACGCCGTACCCCTGCAAATAGTTCACGCCAATTTTGATGAGCTCTTTTTGTATGTCTTCCGTTTCAACAAATTCGGCAATGGTTTTTACACCCAAGACCTGTCCCATTTGGTTAATGGCGGACACCATGACCTGATCGGTCGGGTCGGTCAGTATATCTTTGACAAATGCACCATCGATCTTTAAATAATCGACCGGAAAATTCTTGATGTACGAGAAAGACGATAACCCGCTTCCAAAATCATCCAAAGCGAAGTTACAACCGATTTTCTTCATCGCACCAATAAACTCATCGGCGAGTGCGAGGTTACTAATTGCGGCGGTTTCGGTTAGCTCAAAGCAAATGCGGTTTGGTTCTACTCCTGAACGATATAGCTGTTCGTGTACGCGTGCAGCCAAAGACTCGTCAGTGAGTGTTTGACCCGATAGGTTAATCGTGACGCCGACGTCTTGCGCCTCCGATAGCACGGACGGTATGAGATCCAGTGTTCGCTCGATCACCCAGCGATCGACACGATTCATGAGTCCATACCGCTCAGCTGCAGGAATAAATCCACCTGGCTGCACCAACTCCCCGTTTTTATCTTGCATACGCAACAAGATTTCAACATGAGATAAGCTAACACCTGACGGGTCTACGGCTGCGATGGGTTGTGCATACAACACAAGGCGATCTTGTTCTATGGCTTCTGTAATACCTGCTGCGGCTTGAAGATCGGTATGACGCTTTGTGTGAGTGGTATCGGTTTGCGTGTACACGCATGCTCGGCCGCGACCCTGATCTTTGGCGGAATAACAGGCCATGTCAGCCTGGGATAGCACAATTGCCGGGTCACAGTTTTTCGGGTTGATTTCAACTAAGCCTATACTGGCGTTAATACTGAATACACTGCCGTTCCAATCAAAGCGGTAATCTTCGAGTAGCTCAACGATTGACTCTGAAACCTGTTTTGCAGCCTCAATACTTTTTCGATGAAACAGTAAGCCAAACTCATCGCCACCTAAGCGAGCCAGTATTTCATCGTTCTTTAACGCACTGGCGATGCGAAGCGTCACTTGTTGCAGTAGCTTATCTCCCGCGGCGTGGCCGGCGGTATCGTTAACGATCTTAAACTGATCTAAGTCCAGGTAGCCTAAGACTGCGGAACCGCCATGTTCAGCGATTTCACTGCAGCGTCGATTCAGAAACGATTCGAACGACAACCGGTTTGGCAGCTTGGTCAGTGTGTCGTGATTGGCCTGGTAACGCAGCTGTTCAGCGAGCTGTCTTGCATCGGTAATATCGCGTTCCCAATTGACCATACCTACCGTATTACCGGATGGGTCGTGCAAAGGTAACTTATTGCACGTCATCCAACGCGGCCGTCCCTCTGCGTCGACAGTCTGATGTTCGCGATCCAGTATTGCTGAGCCACGCTCAAGCACTTCTTCGTCAGCCCGAATTAATTCGCGAGCTACCTCAGAGTTGTAGTCGTCGGCTGCCGGCTGACCCAAAACCTCATCAAATGTGTTGTAGCCGAGTTGTTTCAATTCGGCGGCGTTCATCAAGGTGTATCGCCCGGCCTGATCGGTCGCGTGGATTTTATCTGGAATAGCGTCAATGATGGAGCGCAGCAGAAGCCGTTCATTGGCAACGGCCAACTCCGTTTCCTTATGCTCAGTTATATCGAGCATCGTAACTAGCCTGGATTCATCCGGGAGCCGATGCGATGCAGCTCGGTACCATCGTCCATGCAATTGAACATCCGACAAATCAGATGATCCGTTGATCCAATTCAAACGGCGCTCAACCCAGGTTTTTTTGTCTTCTTCTGAACTTGTCTCAAGATAGGGTCCCGCTACTGTGTAGAGAAACCGAGAGATGTGCTCACCGGGCTGAAGCTGGGATGGGCTGAGGCGGTACATCTCTAACAACTTAGCGTTGTAAACAACACAACATTTCTTAGGGTCAATTAGTAAAAAGGCACCAGGAAAATGGTCCATAGCCCGCATGAAACGCGCATTCGCTGCTTCAGCTTCACGCTCAATTTGTTTGATGTTAGTAATGTCGGTTCCGGTGCCACGGTAACCCAGGAATTCGCCGTCTTTATCAAAATAGGGCACGCCGTTTATTCGACACCAACGGAACTCACCGTCCCCAAGATCCAGTTGGTAATCAAAATTTTGGAACGGTAGGTGGGCTTCTAAAGCCGCTACATGATCCAGCCAATGCTGATCGAGTTTTTCTTTGGCTAATTCGGTTCGCTTCTTACCGATGTAGTCGTCAGGATTTAAGCCGTAGAACTCGCTTAATCGGTCAGAAAACCAGGTGTACCGCAGCTCTGAATCCATCTCCCACTGCCAATCCGAAGACGCAGACGCAAAGTCTGCCGCGCGCTGATGCGCCAGAGCAAGTTGACTGTGCATCGACGATAAATCGCACTGTTCGTCCCAGCGTATCAGTGCCGCAAGCGTTTGACCGTTGTCATCAAATAGAGGTGAAAAAACAAACTGTTGAGCGTCACATGGTGATTCTGAATTTGCGAACAGTGCGCTGTTTTGGAAAGATAGCGTGGCAGACTCGCCTGCACGTACGGTATTCAATGCTGCCAGTATGTCGCTTGACCATGAACCCACCGGTGTAAGCTCGCATAGAGAATCCGGCGCTTGATGGTGACACCAGGCTTTACGAAAGGCGACCGAGCTGTGCAGCAATTCGCCTTGCCAGTCAACGATGGCTAACCGATCGGCTGTTTGGTTAACCACGCAACGCACAGCGCTTGGGATAACGGTGTTTGGGTGTTTATGACTCACTGCGAAACAAATCTCATCGCCGCACGATAAATTTCCGATATGAGCTGTGATCGGCGAGATTGATAGGGAATTCACGCAAGATCCTGCGCAAGTGGCAGCTGTTCTCAGTTTTTCCGAGCAGAGCGTGCGTAAGTGCAAATCTAAGAGTAAAAGCAAGACACTCTGAGTGTGACTGCCAGCCAGAAGTGTCTAGTAGGTCGGATAACCTGAGTCGTTTCCCACACGTTTGATTAGTGCTTTTATGCGGTCAAACTCGATTTCAGGTGGCAGCAGCACGCTAGTTTCTGGGGTGAATGTTGGAGCGGTATTCGATGAAGGCTTGGATCCTAAACTTTCGTATGAATCTAAAGAACCCACGTCAAACCGAAATATATAGGAAGACTCAACGCCCATGCGCAAGTCGTTGATGATCAGCCTGTCATCGGTTACCGACGCTGAAATCATACCGTCAGTAAACCACTCCAGCTGCTGCACTGGCCAATGATCTCTGGCCGATTCAATCCATTGACGACCTGATGGAAACGATTTGAATGCTATTTCGTTGTTGTTATCGAGTAACGAGTAGAAGCCCTCGTGATATTGCTCGGTTTCAAAAGCGACTACCCTCCACAGTAATGACATGGGTGTCGGTGCCACCAGGACATGGTCTGAGGCAATTCCCTGCTGTTCGAGTGAAGCGATGGCTAAATCTCGTGTGTGCGCTTGCGCAGCTAGCGTTACGCCAAGATAACCGGTGCTGATTACCAGCCCGGCGATAGCAGCTGCCTGAGCTTTATGGCGTTTTTTCCACGCTACCCATAACGCAATGACCAGTGGAAGGGTGTACAACGGATCGATGATGAAGATCGATCCCCAAGCGACCGGTGTGGATTGCATGGGCCATAGCAATTGAGTGCCGTAAACTGTCATCGCATCCAACAACGGGTGAGTCAGTAGAACCAAAGCACAACACAGTAACCAGAGTGCGTAGCTGGGTCTCTGTGGCTGCCCGTTGCTAGAAGTTCTGTGTTGCGTGGAATGCGGTCGGATCCAGCGGGTGGGAAACAGTTTATGAAGTGCTACCGCAACGAGGGGTGCAACGATACCCAAGACGAATATAGAGTGGCTCCAACTGCGATGAAACGTAAAGCTTTCTACCGCATCGGTGTATTGCATCAATACATCCAGATCCGGCAGCGTGCCCAAGGCACCGCCCACTAACGCAGCAGAGCGCCCTAACTTACGCCCCAGGGTCGCTTCACCAATGGCCGCGCCTAAAGCAATCTGAGAAAGTGAATCCATAGTGGGTATTTACTCAGTCACTGCGAGGTTCGATCAGTGCTTTAGCTGCCCGACTGCGCCGCCGGTGATTTTCGCCGTCGGGTTCGGGATCGTTTTTTCGATCGAGTTCTTTTCTCAGGCGCGCTGGCGGCAATCTCATGACCGGTATGGCCGTCCAGTTCCACTGTGGGTATTGCGCGCTTGATCACTCGCTCGATGGCTTTGAGTAAAGGCAGTTCATTCGCATCAACCAAAGACACCGCTGTGCCGGTTGAACCGGCTCGGCCAGTGCGACCAATTCTGTGAACATAGTCTTCGGCCACGTGGGGAAGCTCGTAGTTTATTACGTGTGGAAGCGCTTTAATATCTAAACCGCGTGCCGCAATATCAGTGGCCACCAAAACTTGCACCTTGCCACTTTTGAAGTCAGCCAACGCGCGTGTCCTTGCCGTTTGGCTTTTGTTTCCATGTATCGCATCGGCAGTAATAGCGTCTTTGTTCAACTGCGTGGCCAGGCGATTAGCACCGTGTTTGGTTTTAGTAAAAATCAGCACTTGCGACCACTGCTGCGTTTTGATTAAGTGCGTCACCAACGCACGTTTTTTGGGTTTATCAACCCAATACACCGATTGCTCAACGAGCTCGGATGCAGTGTTTCGTCGCGCTACCGACACTTCCTGCGGGTTACTCAGGAATGTCGTTGCTAACTTTCTAATCTCATTGGAAAACGTGGCCGAGAACAGCAAGGTTTGCCGGGTTTTAGGTACCAGCGCCATGATGCGTTTCATGTCTCTGATAAAGCCCATGTCCAACATACGATCGGCTTCGTCTAAAACCAGGATCTCAACCTTGGATAAATGTATGTGGTGCTGACCTACAAGGTCTAATAAACGGCCCGGTGTCGCAATTAAAATATCCACAGGCTTTTTCAAAGCTGCGATTTGGCGGTTAATACTCACGCCGCCGAATACCAGCTCAGTACGAATTGGCACATGTTTACTGTAGGTTTTCACCGAGGCGTCAACCTGTATGGCCAGTTCCCGCGTGGGTACCAGTACTAGGCAGCGCGGTGTTCCGACGCGGCGTTTGGTAATGGGATCGCTTATCAATCGGTGCAGTACGGGCAGTGTAAAACCGGCGGTTTTCCCGGTGCCGGTTTGCGCTGCAGCGAGCAGATCGCCTCCGTCCATGACCTTAGGAATCGCTTGTTCCTGAATTTGGGTTGGGGCTGTGTAACCGGTATCGCTAATAGCGCGAAGAAGCGGATCGGCTAAACCGAGGTCTGCAAATGCTTGAACTTCTGAGGGCAAAATAAGGTGCTCGAACGTAATGATGTTGGAAAAGTGTGCGCTGTGGGCTGGTAATGAAAAGCTGGTGCGCTAAGGAGAGAGGTACTGCCTGCGCTAGTCTACAGTGTTCGATTGCTTACCGCCGAACTGCTTTTGTTCGCTGGGTACTGACGGCCGCTTAGACGCCTCCTCGACATCCATTCAAAGCCACGAAACCGGACCGGATGCACACGTGGTCAAAGGGACGTGGCGCTATACTCACCCTATGAGCCTACGTCAGAAAATAGTCCTAATGACAGTGGTGCCCATGTTACTGGGCATGCTGATTGTTTCGCTGCTGGTGAACAGCCAAATCCGTCAACTGTCAGAGCAGCAGTCTGATGTATTTCACGATGCGTTGCTTAACGTCTATCAAGAGGAATTGGTGAAGGTCACTCAGCTCGCGCAGTCCTCCTTGACGCCACTGCTCACCAACAGCAACTTGACCGAAGAGCAAAAACGCGAAGAGGCCAAGGCGATTCTGACCAAATTAGCCTATGCCGATGACGGTTACTTTTTCGTTTACGGTGTTGACGGTGAGAATCTGGTGCATCCGAAACAACCGTTTCGAGTGGGTAAAAATTGGTGGGATCTCGCTGACAGTGAAGGCCAGCTGATCATTCAGGATCTTATTGAACAGGCTGAAAGTGGCGGGGGCTACACGAACTATCTGTGGGAGCAACCGTCATCGGGCGAGATTACCAAAAAGCTCGGTTATGCGGAAATGATTGCCGATTGGGATTGGATCGTAGGCACTGGGGTGTACATCGATGATATCGATCGCCAACTACAAGCGCTTAATGCCTTGTTTGAAAATCAAATCAAAGAAACCTCTCTTTCGGTGATGGCCATCGCGGCAGCTGCGGTAGTGGCTGTCGTGCTGTGCGGTTTAGCTGTTCAAATCAACGAGCTACGCTCGGCCGATCAAAAACTTGTGATGCTAACCAAGCGCATCATGACTACGCAGGACGAAGAGCGCAGGCGGGTTTCGCGAGAGCTACACGATGGCATTAGCCAACGCCTCGTCGCGATTAAGTATTCACTGGAAGAGGCGAGGTTAGCGCACGATTCAGACCAGCACGATGCCGCCCCGGATTCATTAATACGATCGAGTGAAGCGCAGTTGGATGATACGTTAATGGAAGTGCGTCGTATGTCCCGAGACTTACACCCAAGTATCCTGGATGATCTGGGATTGATGGTTGCGGTGGAGTCCTTGGTTGAGCAGTTCTCTCGGCGCACAGGTATTGAGGTTTCTTTAACGAAGGTACCGTTTCGAAACTTATTGAACACGTCAGCAAAAACGGCGTTGTACCGGGTGACCCAGGAGGCCTTGTCAAACATTGAACGCCATTCAAAAGCGGACAAAGTGCACGTGGCTTTTGAGATAAAGAAAGATGGATTTCACCTTACGATACAAGATGACGGTATCGGCTTTGATAAAAATGGAAAGCAGCATACAAAGCCTGATGAGTTTGGGTTAGGGCTGCGTAATATGTCCGAACGCATCAATTACTTCAAAGGTAAGTTCGATATCGTGTCGACTGCAGCTGGCACGACGGTGTTAGCCTCCATACCTCGAACATCATTGTCTTTGAGTCAATAAACAGGAATTTTGCTGACCATGCCTTGCATTCGCACGTTGATTGTTGATGACCATCCATTGGTGCGCGATGGGCTACGTTCGCGCTTTGCGCGTTCGGATGAAGTGATGGTGGTGGGTGAGGCTTGTGATGGGCAGGAAGCACTGGAAAAGGTTCAGGAGTTGAACCCTGAGGTGGTGTTGCTTGATATCAACATGCCGGTTTTAAATGGTATTCAAGCGGCCGAAGCGATAATGGATGTCCGGCCCGACACCATCATATTGGTGTTGAGCATGCACGATGATAGAGAATACGTTGTCCAGCTAATTGAACTGGGAGCTCGTGGTTATGTTCTGAAAAGCGCATCGGCTGAGGAAATGCTGAATGCCATACGAGCTGTGCATTCTGGAGGGGTGTACTACAGCCCTTCGGTAGCCGATGCATTGGTAAACAAGCCGGCCTCTCCTACCGATTCCCTTACGGATCGAGAGCAAATCATTTTGGGCATGCTGGCTCAGGGCTTAAGCAGCAAGGCCAGCGCCGCTAAACTGAACATCAGCCCGCGAACGGTAGAAACCCACCGGCGCAATATTAAGAAAAAACTGGGCTTAAATTCGATGCCTGCGCTGATTCGTTGCGCGATAGATTGTGGGCTCGGCTCTGAAAACCCCACCTAAAGGGGTGGGTTAAAGCCAACACATTTGTTTCTCAAAATAGTGTCTTTTGAGGGTTTCCTGTGATTCAGTTCCATTAGATCATGCACTCCTCGAAGTTGAGATACTACTGGAGATAACCATGACCCACTCAGCAAAACAGCAGCCACAAGCTGCGAGCCGTGCTGGAACCACCGCCCATACACACAACGGCGTGACTTTTGGCCAGAAAGCGCAGTCTGCCCAGAAGGCAGCTACGCCAAAACGCCGGATTCTTCCTCGTCGAGAAGCGGTTCAAGCCGCCATGATGCGCACTGGGTAACCCGCCTGAATGCTGCGTTCATTGCGCGCCAATCGTTGTATATGATCGCCAAAGGGATCACTCTCACGGCCTACCGCACCTGGTAGGCCGTCGTTATAAAGAGGCCGAGGTAATTCGTTTTTTAGGATCGTAAAACGGGGTTCGGGTAACCATGGCAGGGCGAACCTCGGTTGATGTGTCCACGCTCAATGGCAAATCTAGTTCGGCGCACGGCGTGGCAACCATTGCCAGGGCAATATTCTTTTCCAACCGAGGTGAATAGACTGCTGAGGTGACTTTTCCCACCGTCTTGCCATCCTTCAAGACCGGCCAGAAAGTCGTGTTAGGCCCGGTTAACGGGTCACCACCAATAATCAACCCGACTTGTTTGCGCTTAACCCCGGTAGCGCTTATCGCCTTAAGCGCTGACTTCCCGATGAAGTCTGCATCCATCTCTAAATCCACCAGCCTGTCCAATCCCAATTCAAATGGATTAGTTTGGTTGTCGGCATCCGCGTGATAGGACAGCATGCCGCCCTCGATGCGCCGGATGGAGGAGGTGTGACCGGGTTTTAAATCATAAGGTTGTCCTGCCGCCATGATTTTGTCCCACAGTTCCCCGCCGCGCGAGCCATCCTGCAGGTAAATTTCATAACCCACTTCGCTTGACCAACCCGTACGAGACACGACGAGTTCAAAGCCATCCAGTTCAACGCGTGTTAACCAGTAGTACTTTAACTGTTGGATTTCCGGGCCAAACAACGAAACCATAACGTCAGTTGATCTTGGGCCCTGCAATTGTAGAGGAGAGACATCCGGCTCTCGCAAGGTAACGTCTAAACCCGAATTAACAGCCACCCCTTGCGCCCACAGCAGTATGTCGCTATCCGCTAATGAAATCCAAAAATGATTCTCAGCCAGTCGCAATAAAATCGGGTCGTTTAGAATTCCGCCGTCGGCATTGGTTATGAGTATGTACTTACACTGGCCTACAGCCATGGTGGATAAATTTCTCGGTGTAAGGCGCTGAACAAATTCGGCCGCATCGGGACCTGTGACCTCGACTTGTCGCTCCACCGCCACGTCACACAAGATGGCGGTATTGACCAGGTTCCAAAAATTCTCTTCTGGGTTACCGAAGTCTCTGGGGATGTACATGTGGTTGTACACCGAAAAGTCTTTCGCGCCCCAACGCACCGTGGCATCAAAGAATGGAGACTTGCGGATTTGCGTGCCGAAGCCGAAGTCGCTCGGATTGTTCATTTGGGTTCTGCCAGTTTCATCGCTGCCAGAGCAGCTGCGGGTTCAGCAATTTCTCATTGCGCGTGAAGCTTACAAGGAAAAAAGCCCAACCGAAGGCAGATGAGTTGTCAGGGGTAGGTGAACGTCGTTTTACTTTAAGTCCCACTGTTTGATACGGGAATAAACCGTCGTGGGCTTCATGCCTAGTAGGTTTGCTGCGCCTTTTGGGCCTGACACTTTCCCACCACAGGCTTTCAGCGCTCTGGCTAGATTCTGTTGCTCGAACGCCAGCATTTGCTTAGCGTCTAAAATGGTTTCTGGATCATCTAGTTTTTCATCAGAGGAGGTGGCCGCTGATATCGCTCGCGTGCCTCCAGGCAGGTCAAGGGTTAAACGTTGATTTCTGGAGACAATGGCTGCGCGCTCGATAACATTTTGCAGCTCGCGAATGTTGCCGGGCCAGTCGTATTGCATGAGCGTCTTGACGTTGGCCTTCGTTAACCTTAAAGGCGGTAAATTAAGTTTTTTTATGCTTTTTTCTAAAAAATGTTCAGCCAATACGGGTATGTCGCTAGCACGTTGGCGTAATGGAACACATTCAATGGGAAACACATTCAATCGAAAATACAGATCTTCTCTGAACTCATCGTTTTCAACCGCCATTTTCAAATCTCTGTTCGTAGCTGCTATCAGTCGTACATCTACCTGCCGAGATTTTTCTTCACCCACGCGTTCGAATTGACCTTCTTGAACAACGCGCAGTAATTTAGCCTGCAGCTTGATGTCAAGCTCACCCACTTCATCCAAAAATAATGTGCCGCCGTCCGCTAACTCAAAGCGACCAATTCGATCTCGTAAAGCGCCCGAGAAGGAGCCTTTAACATGGCCAAAAATTTCACTTTCGAATAGCTCGGGTGGAATCGCTGCACAGTTCACGCGAATTAACGGGCGACCCGCTCGGGAAGAGGCTTGATGAATGGCGTGCGCAACCAATTCCTTTCCCGTACCGCTCTCCCCACCGATTAAAACACTGGCATCGGTTGGGGCGACCAACTCCACTTGGGCAATCAACGTGTTCAAAGACTCTGAAACACCAATGAGGTTGTGGTGGTTATCACGATTGAGAATTTCTTCCTGTAAGTAAGCGTTCTCCATCTCTAAGCGTTCTCTTAGCGCTGCATTTTCTAACAAGGCATCGCGCAGCGAGTTTTCATTTTCACGTCGAGAGGAAACATCCCGAAACACGATGACGGCACCCACAACTTCTTCGGAATCAATTATGGGTGTTGAAACGTACTCAACCTCAAATGACGTACCGTCCTTACGCCAAAACACTTCATCATCTACTGCATTGATTTGTCGATTTTGAAATGCGTTGTAAATTGGGCATTCACACAGGGGATATTCACGACCATCGGGGCGGTGATGGTGAATCATGTCGTGCATGGGTTTGCCGATTAATTCGTGAGCTTTGTAGCCCAGCATCCGTTCCGCTGCGGGGTTCAGGAATGTTGTCTTACCATCGATAGCGATACCGTAAATGCCTTCTCCGGCAGCACCCAGTATCAATTGATACTGACGCTCGATATCACGAAAATATTGCTCATCACGTAACCAGGTAAGTAACCCTTCGCGAACGTATTGGTGTGATGCGTCTTCAATGGTGCGTCTTTTCAGCGCTTCTAGATTATTTAAACGAACGGCAATAACAGTTTTATCTTTCGATTTGCATGAAATGGCTGAGTGTTCGATGGGAATGACTTTTCCGTCGGGGCTTAAACATTCTAATTGTCGCGTGTATGCCTCTCCGAGCTCTATCGCTTCTTCGGTAAAGACAAACAGCGCATCTGCGTTGTTTGGATAAAGTTGGTCAATCTTCGTGTTGTGAGCAAGGCCTTTTATCCTGTGAAAAAACCGTTCCGCAGCTTTGTTGGCATGCAGGATGTTCCCGCTGTGAGGGTCAAACAGATAGCAAGGTTCTTTCGATAAGCCAAAGCATTGATACAGGGTTCGATGCACGAACATGCGATCGATCGGATCGGCTGCCGATGCGGCGTTGTTGCTCCCAGTGGATGTTTGCGGTGCTTTTTTAGAATCGCGGTGAGGCGTTTTTTTCTGCTTGGGCGGCGTCGAGGTAACCATGAGATCACCTTACCAAATATCGTAAATAAAAATTACGTAAAAATGAAAATTACGAAATTATATAAATAAAATATTCCCTCAAAAGTATCTTAACTTATTGATAAATAAGGTAAATAAATATTTACTAGTGGTTGGCACGAAGCGTGGAATAACAGTATGAGAGGAGATCGGCAGCGATTCGATCATTCCAATAATTTCTGTGCAACCAGGCTGAAAACTATGACCATCAAGAGTTTTGGAAACCCATACGACGGCGACGTAGATTTAAGACATGGGAAAAGCTGTACCTGCGATACCTGTTCGAACCACAAACACGCGAGCACCGGCAGTGATGAACATCGAGAGGCGCTTGTTGAACCAGCGCAAGCTGCCCCACATCGCGATTTTGACGAACCAAACCACGCTGCTATGGATTCAGATGAAGCGTTGTCGCACATGGTAGAAAGCGCTGTTGTGCGATCGGTGTTTGGCCACAATGAAATAAGCCGTCGTGCGTTTGCCAAGATGGTGGGTGGTGGCACGTTGGCCGCAGCCTTGGGTTCGATATTTCCAATGGAGGCTGCTAAGGCAGCCATTGCTGAGTCTCTGGGAAAGCCAGAGAAAACAAAGCTCAATGTTGGCTTTGTACCGATTACATGCGCTACTCCTATCATCATGGCCAAACCGTTGGGTTTTTATGAAAAGTACGGTTTGGATGTAGATGTCATAAAGACGGCTGGTTGGGCTGTGGCTCGTGATAAGTCGCTGAATAAAGAGTACGACGCCGCACACATGCTGACACCAATGCCACTGGCCATCACCATGGGCGCTGGTTCTGTTGCTGAACCGTATCTGATGCCGGCTGTTGAAAACATCAATGGTCAAGCAATTGTTTTACACACCGATCACTTGGATAAAAACGACGATCCGAGTAAGTGGAAGGGTTTCAAGTTTGGCGTGCCATTCGAATATTCCATGCATAACTTCCTTTTGCGATATTACGTTGCAGAGTTTGGTCTTGACCCTGATGTTGATATACAAATTCGAGTAGTGCCACCACCGGAAATGGTAGCTAACTTGCGGGCCGGAAACTTGGATGGGTATTTATCTCCAGACCCCTTTAACCAGAGAGCGGTTTGGGAAAAGGTTGGATTTATTCATAAGCTAACAAAAGATATTTGGGATGGTCACCCTTGTTGTGCCTTCGCCTGCAGCGCTGAGTTTGCAGAAACGTTACCCAACACCTACGGCAATTTGCTTAAAGCACTGATAGATGCGACCCAATATGCAAGCCCTGCTGAAAATCGTGCAGAGATTGCTGAAGCTATCGCTCCTAAAAATTACTTGAACCAACCTGTGCCGGTTATCTCTCAAGTGTTAACTGGACGCTACGCCGATGGTCTGGGCAACATTAAAGATGTACCAGATAGAATTGACTTTGATCCGTTCCCCTGGCACTCCATGGGTGTGTGGATACTGACCCAAATGAAGCGCTGGGGTTATATCGAAGGGGATGTAGATTACAAAGGCATTGCCGAGCAGGTGTACAACGCTGCCGATGCAACGTCCATCATGAAGAGCCTGGGTCTGGAAACTCCAAACAAAACCTACCAGAGCTATGAAATCATGGGTAAGACGTTTGACCCTGATCAACCTGAAGCCTACGTTGATAGCTTTGCTATCGGCAAAGGTAGCTAACCGTAATGTCTGATGCGCTGAAGGCGCCCATTCTGTCACTCATCCTGTTGTTTGCGGTGCTGGGTATCTGGGAAGGGATAACGCCGACTGTTAAAGACGCAGCGGAGATGACGGAGTACGAACTGTTGATGGGAGGCGCGTCTCAAGAGGCGCGCGTTCCTCCTCCGTCCGCCATCGCTGCTAAAGCTGTTGAGGAATTGTCTGATCCATTTTATGACAATGGCCCAAACGATAAGGGTATTGGCATCCAGGTCGCGTATTCAGTTTACCGTGTTTTGTCGGGATATTTCTTTGCAGCACTAGTGGCGATTCCACTGGGCTTCCTTATCGGGATGTCACCGTTAGCGTACAAAGCGTTAGATCCGTTTATTCAAGTACTGAGGCCAATCTCACCGTTGGCATGGATGCCTCTGGCGCTATTTGTCATCAAAGACAGTGAAGCATCGGCGATATTTGTGATCTTTATTTGTTCTATCTGGCCCATGTTGATTAACACCGCTTTCGGTGTTGCCAATGTGCGACAAGACTGGGTGAATGTTGCACGTACGCATGAACTGAGCAATCTCAAAACGGCGGCGACGGTCATTCTACCGGCGGCTGCGCCCACCATTCTTACAGGTATGCGTATTTCTATCGGCATTGCCTGGCTGGTTATTGTGGCCGCTGAAATGTTAGTTGGGGGGACGGGTGTGGGTTACTACGTTTGGAATGAGTGGAATAACCTTGACTTAACCAGCGTAATTTTTTCGATCCTTGTAATTGGTGTTGTGGGCATGCTGTTAGACACCATATTTGCACAGGTTCAAAAAGTGGTGGCTTACCATGAATGATTCCTCTGATCAAAGTCCTCTGCTTCGTATTCAAAACCTGACTCGGCAATACCCGAGCCCGGATGGAGACGGGCAGCTAACCGTTTTCGAAAACGCCAATTTTGAAATTAAGCGTGGTGAGTTTGTTTGCATCATCGGCCACTCTGGCTGTGGCAAATCCACCATTATGAATATCCTAGCTGGCCTGGATAAGGCTTCTGATGGCGCTGTCATTATGGACAACCAGGAAATCAGTGGCCCCAGTCTTGACCGCGGTGTTGTGTTTCAGAATTATTCGTTGCTACCTTGGATGAGTGCATTAAATAACGTGATATTTGGTGTGAAGGCACGTTATCCGGATTGGACTCGAAAACAAGTTCGCGCGCATGCCTATAAGCATTTGAAACAAGTGGGGTTAGTTGACGGTGCCGAACATCGTAAGCCTGCGCAATTATCAGGCGGTATGCGGCAACGTGTTTCCATTGCACGAGCATTTGCGATTCAACCTAAGTTGCTTTTATTGGATGAGCCGTTTGGTGCATTAGACGCGTTAACGCGCGGCACCATTCAGGATCAGCTTATCGAAGTATGGTCGGGCTCTGATCAGACCGTCTTTATGATTACTCACGACGTGGATGAAGCCATGTTGTTGGCGGATCGCATACTTCTGATGAGTAACGGTCCGATGGCTACTGTAGCGGAAAGTGTGGTCATCGATATCCCGCGACCAAGAAATCGAGGGGACATTATTCACCACCCGGCGTACTACGAAACACGAAACCACCTGGTAGAGTTTTTGACGTCTCGATCTAAAAAACTCGCGTTACAAAATGCGGGAAATCCTACACCAAAAAATCAGTTGCCCACCACCGTTTACCCCGCAAAATCAGTGCGCTCTGAGTTAAGTACTGAACCTGATGCGGATCCTGACCCTGATCAAACTACCGCAGAAATATCACCACTTTCTGATAACCAACAACGTGAATCGTCGGTGTTTTCAACATCTGGAACCAATAACTCTACTGTGCAGACGCCAATCCGAGCCACGTTAAAAGCATCTAATCCTGGAGCAGCATCATGAACGATTTAACGCAACACGACTTACTACCGGCCACGCTAAAGATGACTGAAGTCACAGAGGCGATTTTGGCTAAAAAACGCTCAATGAAGCTAAGTTGGGCGAGCATTTCCTCGGCAATAGGAATGTCGGAAGTTTTCACAACTTCTGCGTGCTTGGGCATGAATTCAATGCCAGAAGCCAGCGCTCAAAAACTTGCCACGTTACTAGAACTGCCTGAGGCGATCATTGAGGTGATGATTGAACCACCGAATAAAGTGTTCTCTCAAACCGTACCGACTGATCCTTGCATCTATCGTTTGTACGAAATTGTTGGTGTTTACGGAGAAACCATTAAAGAACTCATACATGAAAAAGGAGGTGATGGAATCATGAGCGCAATCGATTTTGATATGAGTGTTGAGAAAGTGCCAAACCCGAATGGTGATCGCATTGAAGTGAAGATGAGCGGGAAATTTTTAAAATACAATCAGTGGTAAGCGCATGACTGATTCACAAAGCCCAACTACAACAAAGGTCGCGGCCGTATCAGAGCCGCGGCCTCCGCTGCCGCCGTTCAGCGTTGAATCCGCCACACAAAAAGTAAGGCTGGCTGAAAACGCCTGGAATACCAAAGACCCGGAAAAGGTGAGCCTTGCGTACACCCCCGACAGCATCTGGCGCAATCGATCCGAGTTTTTACAGGGTAGGGAACAGATAAAGGCGTTTCTTGAACGAAAATGGGCGAGGGAGCTGGACTACCGTTTGATCAAAGAACTGTGGGCTACACAGGGAAATCGCATCGCAGTGCGTTTCGCGTATGAATGGCGCGATACTAAGAATCAGTGGTATCGCTCCTACGGTAATGAAAACTGGGAATTTAGTGAGGAAGGCTTAATGCGTCGGCGAATCGCCAGTATTAACGACCTTCCCATAAGTGCTGAGGCTCGTTTATTTCACTGGGATGAAGGCGTTCGGCCGGACGACTACGCAGGGTTGTCGGACTTGAATTTATAGTTAAGTCTCGCTACCAAAAGCCGTACAGCATTTGTGTCTACCAATTTCCAAAACCGTTTGATTTTCGCAAACAGCAAACAGCGGGAGGCCTGAGTAATGATAGTGTTTTACAAATACTGTTTTTGCCCGGACTCTGCTGAGTCATAGATGGCTTCTACTGTTTGCATAACTGATAAATAGTCTTCCGCCGTGTTTTCCAGCGGGGTGTCATCCAGCAGCGCGTTGACGACATGATCTTGTAAGGCGTATACGCAATCGCCCGCAAAGCCTGGCCAATCTTGAGGGGCCAAGAGCTCTGAGCTTTGGGTACTGCCCA
>JAHDCO010000044.1 GCA_020629835.1 Granulosicoccaceae bacterium | reverse complement strand
GGTGCAGCAACACGCGATTAGGCCATCCTTCGGGGTGGCCTTTTTGCGTTGGGGGAAAATGTTACGCTGATAAGCCACAACAATTGGAGAGGTCTTATGGCATTACAAGACACGGTCTGTACCTTGGTTCCTTACTTTACTGTTCATGACGGCAAGCTTGATGAATTCAAAGCGTTAGGCGAACAGATGGTAGAACGCACGCAATCTGAGTCGGATGTTGTGTTCTATGGCTTTAGTTTCTCAGGGCAAAGGGCGCATTGCCGTGAGGGGTACAACAGTGCTGCTGGTATATTGGCGCATTTAGAAAATGTTGACGAACTTCTGCAGGCAGCGTTAAAAATCGCCGACTTAGATCTATTAGAGGTGCACGGACCAGCATCTGAAGTTGACGCGCTTCGCGAACCGTTAGCTGGCCTGAACCCGTCATTTTTCGTGATGGAAACGGGCTTCCGGCGGTAACTTTCGTATTTGTTTAGTCTCATGGCCGACAAACATGGCCCTTAGCGCGGTTTCGTACGTAAAACCGGTACAACATTGAGCTATATGGGGCCAAAATGAAAATTCTACCGGTAGCTGCATCCGTCGTACTCATGGCGGGTAGTGCGGCCGCACAAGCGCTTGAAGTTCGGTTTGTCGAAAGTGCACCGAAAGATCGTTTTGTGATTAAAAACACCAATGCTTGCGAGCTTCGGGATATCACTATCGAACTGGACCTCACCAACACCCGTGGTGGGCTCATTTTTGACACCACCGCGGATGGCCCTGGAGTTGAGGTTTTTCAGCCTTTTGAAACACGAAGCGGGGATGTTGAGTTGATGTCGTCGGCGCGCGTAAACGATGGCGATAAGACGCTAACCGTAAAGATCGGTCTGTTACCCATGAGCGAACAAGCAAGTTTCACTATCGATGTTGATGACACGCTCACAAACAGTGCCCTGGGCCAAATACGTGTAGCGGGAACTGAAATTGAAAACGGGGTGGTGCTGTTGTCTGCAGATGTGCACGGTGCATTGAACGCAGCATTTGATGAAACGGGTGTAGCGATGATCGATGGCGTTCGCTGCGCGAACTGATTTACTTGTTAGCTGACTGTTGTATCGGCTAGTAAGGCATCTCCGATAAACGTCAGTGCCTGTCTTACTTCAGGCAAATGACGATCATCATGGTGACAAACTAACCAACGATCATGCTGAAGGGCAGGGATGCTCTCGCCTACTTGTATCAGGCCAGGTTCGTTATCGCCTATAAAGCGTGGTAGCACGGCCTTAGCCACACCAGAAACTGCCAAGTCTAAAGCGCTTCTCGGGTGGGATACCTCTACTTTCGCATTGTCAGATGCGTGTTCGGCAACCCACAATGCTGACGGTGTTGTGCCCAATACATGTACCCAAGGTTGCACTTCCGCGTTGGATGCGTAAACCGCAAACTCCACATGGCCAACACGGCGACTTGCCAGGCTAGGGTGGGTTACGCGTTTGTTGCGTACACCGATAACCGCTTCTCGATGAGGGATGTCGAGCTCTTCATCAGCGGCAATAAACTGATAAGTGATTGGCTGGTCCATCGCTATGGAGTTAAGCGATCGGCACAGCCAAACCGTTGTCCAACAACCTGCTGATACCTTTACACGTTTGTGCTCGGTATAAGGTGCCGACGTTGTTATGGGAGCCACGATGTTGTTCACACTCATGGCTTTTTGCATTAACGCTTGACCTTGTTCGGTTAAGTCGTAGCCGGTGTTTTTTCTTTCGAACAGTGTTTGGTTTAAGTGGCGTTCAAGAATCAGCATGCGCCTTCCTAGTGTTGGTGCACTTTTCCCACTTTCTTCTGAGGCACCTGCCAACCCGCCATGCTTGGCCACAGCCATAAACAACCGTAAGTCATCCCAGTCAAACTGTGTTTCATCCATGAAACGGATATTACATTTTGCGAGGTTTACCGAGCAAGTTATGAATGCTGGAATACCCGCCACATAAGAAACAAGGGCTGAAAATGACAGTGTTCGATAGAACAAGACCACAACTTGGGCTAGGTTGCTGGCCGATCGGTGGTGCCATGTACGCAGCAGATGGTACGTCACTGGGTTATACCGGGGTTGATGATAAAACGTCTATCAATGCCATTCACGCAGCCGTTGCGAACGGTATTAAGCTATTTGATACGGCAGCAGCCTATGGCGCTGGGCATTCGGAAACCTTATTAGCTGAGGCTTTGCAGCGACGCGACGATGTATTTATCGTCACCAAGATTGGTTTAGAGATAAAAGAGAACGAGCGCGTAATCGTTGGTGAAGAACTGGAGTCGTCGTCCGTGATACCGGCCATTGATCGGTGCCTGGCTCGTCTGAAACGTGAGCAGATCGATTGCGTGTTGCTTCACCCAAATCGTGTAGATCTGGATGTAGCGTCGGATATTTTTGATCAGATGGAAGTAGCCGTCACGCAGGGCAAAGTACGCAGTTTCGGGTGGAGCACCGATTACGTTGATCACGTGCAGGCCTTTCATGACCGCCCTGGATTTAAAGTGATTGAACACGCGATGCATGTGTTGATGGACGCTCCGTCCATGCGCCAGATCCTTCAGGATAAGCCGTTGGATGTACTGATTCGATCGCCGTTGGCGATGGGTTTGTTGTCGGGTAAATATACGGTAGACACCGTAATGCCGCAGGACGATGTGCGCTCAACACAACAAAGTTGGACGCGTAACTACATCGACGGCAAACCAAATCCTGAGCACATGATTCGATTTGATGCGATACGCGAGCTGTTGAAAACCGGCGGTCGTACTGAAGTGCAGGGAGCGCTGGGTTGGTTATGGGGAAAGTCAGAAAATAATATACCGGTACCTGGTGCACGCACAGTTGAACAGGTTGAAGGTTTGGCTGGGGCGCTAGCGTTTGGAGCTTTGCCTGAATCGACGATTGAAGAGATCGACTCGTTGGTAGGCGACTTGTATAACTGTGATGGTGCGAGCCCGCGTTAATCCCTAATAGTCACGGTAATTAGAAAGGTTTATCGGTAGCCGCCGTCTACGCGAATGGATTGTCCCGTGATACCGGCGCTATCATCGGAGGCTAAGAACAGCACTAGCGCAACAACGTCATCACTGACAAGCACATTGGGTGTCAGTTGGCGCTCGGTCATTTTCGCAACATCGGCTTCAGTTGGATACCAAAGCTTGCGCTGTTTTTCGGTCATGATGGCACCCGGTTCTACCGCGTTAACTCGAATTCCTTGCTGGCCAAATTCTTTGGCCAGTGAATTCGTTAAACCAAGAATGCCGGCTTTTGCTGTGGAGTAAGCGGTTAAATCTTCCACGCCGATTCGCCAGGAGATAGACGACAAGTTGATTATGGAAGCGGTGGGCAAGTGTTGCATGGATGGAAACACAGCCTGTGCAACGAAGAACTGAGATCGTAAGTTGACGTGTTGAGACCAATCCCAGTCATCAACCTCAGTTTCGTGTAACGCCTGGCGTTGATCGTTTGCGGCATTGTTGACAAGTACGGCCACAGGGCCGTGTGCATCGATCAGTTCTTCGGTAACCGAACGGATGGTGTTTATGTTGGTTAAATCACAGTGATAAAAATGGGCGCTATCGCCTTGCGTTTGAGCGAGCTTCTGCCCAGCATCGGTTTGTATGTCGAGAAAGCTGACAGTGCATCCTTGCGCCACGAATCCTTCGACCAGGCTTTCACCGATGCCAGAAGCACCACCGGTGATCAGAACATGTTTTCCCTGCAAGCTGCCGTAGGCTGTGTTTAACACCAACGTTTCTCAAATGATTAGGTTGCGGTGATACCACGTAAACGTTCAGACCGGCGCCGCAATAATTCAAGTACCGTTAGCAGCACAATGGAAATCGCGATCATGATCGTAGCAACCGCCAGTATGGTCGGTGAGATCTGTTCTCTCAGCCCTGTGAACATTTGCCAGGGCAGGGTTTTGGTTTTGGCTGAGCCCAGGAATAACACCACGACCACTTCATCAAACGATGTAATAAACGCAAACAAAGCACCGGATACCACACCAGGAATGATCAATGGCATCTGAACTTTGAAAAACGTTCTAATCGGTGTAGCGCCTAAACTCGCGGCCGCCCGTGTCAGGGATTTATCGAAGCCAACCAGCGTAGCGGTAACTGTGATGATTACGAACGGCGTACCAAGCACCGCATGCGCCAGTACAACACTCCAGTATCCCTGCAAGTTGATGCGAGAGTAGAAGAAGTACATGCCAGCTGCCGAAATGATCAGCGGCACGATCATCGGAGAGATCAAGATTGCCATGATGGCGCGTCGCGCTGGTACATGGGCTTGCGACAGACCAATAGCCGCTAAGGTGCCGAATGCCGTAGCCAGAATGGTGGCCATAGGAGCAATCTTGAAAGAGTTTTTCAGTGCCAGTTGCCAATCGTTGTTGGTAAAGAAATCCTGGTAATGCTTGGTGGAAAACCCTTCCGGGTCCAGCCGCAACATGGCTTCTGTAAACGTAAAGAAATCCTGGGCATTAAAAGATAAGGGGATGATGACCAGGATGGGTGTTATCAAGAACACAAAGATGGCACCGCAGATACCATAGCGAAATGTGTAATGCCAAATGCGCTGGCTGGTTGAGGCGTACGGTGGTAGTGCGGACATAGTGACTTACCCCAGCTTCACGTTATCGATGCCAACGACTTTGTCGTAAGCCCAGTAGAGAATGAGTACCGATGCCAACAGGATTGACCCGAGTGCTGCTGCAAGACCCCAATTCAAAGAGCTTGAGATGTGGTACGCGATTCGATTGGAGATAAACACGCCAGAGGTGCCGCCCACAAGTTCAGGGGTAATGTAGTAACCGATAGAGAGTATGAACACCAGGATGGATCCCGCCCCGATACCGGGTATGGTGTTAGGGAAGTACACCCGTCGAAATGCAGTCCAATCGGTTGCGCCCATCGATTTTGCGGCCCTGACATAGCTGGGGGATATGGTTTTCATAACCGAGAACAGCGGCAAAATCATGAACGGCAACAAGATGTGCGTCATGGTTATTATCGTGCCCGTGATGTTGTTGATCAGGGCTAAGCGGCCGTCATCACCAATGATGCGTGCCCAAACTAGTATGTCGTTGATAACACCTTGTTGCTGTAGCAGGACTTTCCACGCACTGGTTCGTACCAACAGCGATGTCCAGAACGGCAGTAACACCAGGATAAGCAGTAAGTTTGAAGTTCGGGTTGGTAGGGTGGCTAACAAATACGCAATTGGGTAGCCAAGCAATATGCATGACACGGTAATGACCATGCTCATTACAAACGTGCGTATGAACAACTTGACGTAAATGCGTTCGTTGGCAGGTTTATGTTCAACACCCTCCACGGTGCGCTCTCTGTCAATCGATGCCCAGTAGTAGCTGTCTACCATGCGAGGTGACAGTCGATGAATGGTCCGCCAGTTGTCTATTTCACCCCAGCCATCGTCAATATCCAAAAACTGTTCTTTATAATTTGCACTAGGGAAGTTGGGTAGTTGGTCTTTTAAGCCGGTAAACAGGTGGCTAACCGCGGATGAACTGGCGGTGAGTTGACTCCATTGGTCGTCGTTAAACTTTTGCACATCATAAAAAAGCGCGGAGTACACCGTGCCGTAGGGTGTCATGCTGGATAAGTCAGCATCGTCACCTTCATCACTGATGATGTAACGCGTCCAGTTGTTGAACGCAATTGATGATGCGGGAAATGCCGTGGGCCATAGTGCGTGAGTTTTTATATCGGCCCATGCGCTGGGTGTGCCCCATTCCTTATTGAACTCGCTGAAACTGTCCAGGTGAGCGCTTGCATCCAGCTTTCTAACCTGACGTCCGGACTTGCGAAACGTGGAGGCGATTCCCGGCTGGTCGTAGTTCAAACGACTGCCTAAGCGCGTGTGGATTTTGAGTTCTTGTGCCAGCAGCAGGTCATCGGCTAGAGAAGTGTATACCTCTTCGCTGGGCAACTCGTCACCTGTGGCGTCCCAACTTTGAATCGTTCTTGTGGTGCCCGGTAGCGTGTCAGGCACGATGCTGTTTTCGACGGAGCGAAACAGCATGTCTGCAATTGGAAACACGAAGGTAACTAATACGAATGCGAGTAGTGGCGCTATCAGTAACAACGATCGCAGCTTCTCTCTACGAAGTGCTCTGGCTAAACTCTTGTGGAGCGGTTGGCCGTCGTGTGTAGTTAAAGCAGATGTCATAGCGCACGCCTAAAATGACAAACAACAAAAAGAAAAGCACCAGAGCAAGACGCTCTGGTGCTTGTGCTTAAACTCTCGATAGGACGAGAGAAAACTTAGTTAGCTAACCAAGCCTGGAACTTCGCATCCAGATCGTCACGGTTATCAGCCCACCACTCGTAGTTGTACAAGAAGGTGTTTTGAGCGTTAGCAGGATCTGTTGGCATGTGAGGCGCCATTTCAATACCTAGGTCAGCGTGCTTGCCCACTAATGGTGCAGATGAGGCACGTGCTGGACCATACGAGATGTACTTCGCTTGATCAGCCAGACGCTGAGTGTCAGTTGCGAATTTCAAGTAGTGCATTGCACGTGCTTTACGCTCTTCACTCAAACCGGCTGGAACAATCCAACCATCAAGGTCGAACATTTGAGCGTCCCACAACATAGCGATTGGCTGGTTTTGCTCTTCGATTGCTGAGAAGAGACGGCCGTTGTAGGTTGAACCAATGGCAACTTCGCCATCAGCTAGCAGCTGTGGAGTTTCAGCACCTGCTGACCACCAGATTGTCTGATCTTTGATGGTGTCTAACTTTGCCAATGCCTGCGCTACGCCTTCATCTGTTTCCAGAGCGTCGTACACGTCTTCGATGGCAACGCCGTCACACATCAGTGCCCATTCCATATTGGCAATAGGACGCTTTTCCAGTGAACGCTGGCCAGGGAAAGTCTCGGTATCGAAGATTGCACATACATCTTCAGGTGTTGCGCCGTTCCAGTCCTCTATGTCAGTACGGTAACCAAAGGTTGTTGAATAAACAATCTGTGGAATGAAGCAATCCGATACCAACAGGTCGCCAAAGTCTTCCGACGCTGGTGTGCCATCGGGTGCTGCTGCCAAATCGGCGTCTGCATCGATTTCTTCTGCTAACCCTTCATCGCATAAGCGAATCGCGTCAGCGGCAACGACGTCAACCACGTCCCAAGTGACGTTGCCGGCTTCGTTCATCGCACGCAGCTTTGCAACTGCTTCAGCGGATGAGTCATCGTTAACGATGGCTGTGCCAGTCAATTCTGTGTACGGCTCGTGGTACGCACGCAGCTGCGACTTAGAGTACGCGCCGCCCCATGAAACGATGGTTAGTTCATCAGCGCAGTTTTCGCATTCGGGCATGTCCATCGCGTTCACTGACGCGCCTGCTCCGAGCGTTAACGCCAAGGCAACAGCTGTTGCCAGTGTGCTTGTCTTGCTCATAGTTGTATTTCTCTCCGAGGGATTGAAGGTTCGCTTAACGCAAACCGTACCCAATCATAACCCACCGGTCAGGGTGTGCCAAAACCCAAATAGAGCTCAGGGCTGGCAGATTCGAGGTTTTGGCGTTGATTCGGCACTGCCAGGTAAGTAATCGCGCTAAATCAGTGTCGACTTGTTCACACCACTGGCTGAACCGGTCTGAATCACGATTTCTTACTAGTAAATCGGTGGCGCGTCCTGAACACTTATTGAACGAAATCCAACGCTTTGCAATCGTTCGCCGCCCAGCCCAGTGAATGCATCTGGCCAGGTTCGAGGATGCGCTGATCACCACGATTACGAACCTTCACGATGAATTCATCGTTACCGGCCACTTCCATAACCACCCTGAGGTGATCCCCGTGGTAGATGACTTCTTTTATGGTTCCGTTCACCACGTTTTCGGTGGATTCCACCGGTTCAAATTCAATGCGTTCCGGTCGCAGGGACAGCGTGGTTTTGTCACCAACGTTAGCCACGTTGACCGGGTCGGCGGATAATTCCGTACCGTCATTGAGTTCCACGCGACAGCGGCCATCCTCCAGTGATTTAACCGTGCCGGATAACTTGTTGTTTTCGCCAATGAATTGCGCAACGAATGAATTTTTAGGATTTTCATAGAGCGCATCAGGGCCGGATAGCTGCTGGATGACGCCGTCTTCAAACACCGCGACTCGGTCGGACATGGTGAGTGCCTCAGACTGATCATGTGTCACGTATACGACAGTGATGCCGAGGTTTTCGTGAATGTGTTTTATTTCATACTGCATCTGTTCACGCAGTTGCTTATCCAACGCACCCAACGGCTCGTCCATTAAGACTAAATCCGGGTCAAAGACCAACGCGCGCGCCACCGCCACTCGCTGTTGTTGACCGCCGGATAACTGAATCGGGCGGCGGTTACCGAACTGACCCAGCTCAACCATGTCCAGCGCCTTTTGCACCTTGGCGTCGCGCTCGCTTTTTGGGAGTTTGCGAATTTGCAGCGGGAACGCGAGGTTTTCCGCCACCGTCATGTGAGGAAACAGTGCGTAATTCTGAAACACCATACCGATGCCTCTTTTGTAAGGCGGCACGTTGTTGATGGGTTGGTCGTTCAGAAAAATTTCACCGTGCGTGGCTGGCTCAAACCCCGCCAACATCATTAAACACGTGGTTTTGCCTGAGCCCGAGGGGCCCAGCATGGTTAGAAACTCACCTGGCGCTATATCCAGGTTCAAGTCTTTTACCACTAAATTTTTGCCGTCGTAGCTCTTTTGAACCTTTTCGAATCGGACGGCCGCGCCATTTGTCGTGCTCATGGAATTTCCAGTCATCTGTCGTGAAGCCGCTGCAAAACGTCATGCGCTGGCTCTTAATCGGCGTACAAGGTAACCCATTCTGGGTTCGTTCACCACGTCACCGGTGTCGGTTCTGTCGCATTCAATGCCGGTATTTGCCGGTAGTCGGGGTACACTCTGTGAATGAGTGTGCGAATTACGATAGCTTGGTTAAGTCAGCTCTGGCTGTTAGGCACTCGCGTCCGGTTAATGACGGTCTGTGCGTTGATATTAATGTGCCCTATTGGGGTGCAAGATGTTGTGGCCCAAACCGCTGACGTGCAAGCGGACAGCAATCAGTTAGCTGAGAACATTCAAGCCAATCCAGGTACTGAATCGGTGGAAATGTCCGCTCATTGCGTCATGGCCAATTCGGCAGAGTCAGATTTCCCCAATTCGCTGGTGGTGCATTTGGTGGATGAAAATGATGGCCTGGTGGCTGCGTGGTACGACGGTGCCACCACTCGATATCCGCATGGTGTGCTCGGTGATGACATCGAAGCCAGTGAGTTGTTTGTGATTGCTAACGAAGCTGGCACGCAGTGCAGCCAGCAGGTCGTGCTGGACGATAACGAAGTATTTGAAGATCTTGCTCCACGATTAGTGGATATGGACGGCGATGGTGAGATGGACGTTGTCACGATCATCAGCCATGCTGAAAAGGGCGCCCGAATTGCTGTTTTTGGATACGCTGCGGGCGATCGATCTCAACTAAAGCTGAAAGCCTCAACGCGTGCCATCGGTACACCGTTTCGTTGGCTGGCACCGATTGGTATGGGTGACTTCAATAACGACGGCCGCATGGACATCGCTTACGTCGACAGGCCCCATCTTGCCCGCATATTAAGGGTGGTTTCCTACACCGAATCCAATGAACTGGAAGAGATTGCCTCAGCGCCGGGGTTTACCAATCACAGAATTGGGGAAGACTTTATATCCAGCGGTGTGCGTTCCTGTCAAGGACGCTTGCAACTTGTTACCGCGGATTCGCGTTGGGAGCGGATTCTTTTGACTTCAGTGAAAGAAACGACGTTGGTCACGGATGATGCCGGCCCCTTCACGGGGGTCGACAGCATCCGCGCCGCGTTGGAATGCACGGATTAACTTCGCCGAGTTATCCTCGTCTTGCCGCTTGTAATGCAGGCGAGCCTGCGCCTACCAATTTTCTGCAGGCATCCCGGAAAACACCCCAGTTGGTTTTCCAGCCGGCAACCGGTACATAGGCTGCATCACTCAGAAAACGAACCTCTGGTTTGCTGTTGGCTGGGCAGTTAAGTTGAGCGTATCCAAAAACTCCCATGCGACAGCTGTCGCGCGTCATTTGCCAGGATTCATTGCGGGCATCCAGTTCCATGGCTGTCGCCACCGATACCCCAAACCAACGCACATGGCCTTTGCAAACATCGAACACCTGCGGTAGTCGACGAAGCAAGGGATTGGATACATTAAATTCGAATGTATCGTAAGTTCGGTACGGCTGACCGGCCTTTGGTGCAAGATTACTGACCCAGTTTTTGCGTTGAATCGGTTCGTAAGGGTTTTCCCAAACACCGACTGCAAAAGCAACTGCCATCAACGGCAAACTTAGCAGGCTAACCAAGGCACCGGTAACACGATTGGCAGGGCCTGCAAAGTGAGTGGAATACAGACCTTGTTGTAACGGCGCTGCCATAAAGGTGTCTGCTAGTTTCAACACTACATCTTCGTCCACTCGAATAATATGCGGACCGCTGACAATACAGCGCTTAAGGTTGAGATGCTCACCCACATACGTTTGATCCAGCACTACGGTATCGTGCAATCGTGTGTTGCGATCGATGACAACACTGGAATTGATGACTACGGTGCCAGAAAGCTCAGCCGATTTATCTACTCGACAGTGATTGCCCGCATGCGTTTGTCCGACTCGAACAGTGCGCGGGTCAATGCGTGTGCTGTAACCGGTGGTCAAGCCTACTGCACGCTCGCGGCCGGTCAATCGAATACGCTCGATCTCGCCTCGGGCGGCTGCTAAGTTCAGCTCGAGATAGTCTTTGTGACTATTGACCGGAATAGAAGGCTCTAGCACGTGCGTGGGTTCAGGAGTAGGGTCCTCCAACGTGTGCAAGTGCTTGATAGCCTCATGATCGGCAAGGCTTTCGGTGTACAAACGATCCGCAGACAACACCAATATCTTGCCTTTGAATACCGACTTGTGCCGACGCTTTAATGAGTTTACCGGTTCGTTGGGTCGCGACGTTAATACTTCAATAGCCAGGCCCCAGCGCTCTCCAATACCCACGAAGTCACGCAGTGTATTAAGCCCTCGAGAGGTAACGATCGTCATCTTTGCATGTGCCACGTCGGCCACGTTTTCCAGTAAGTGCTCAATAAGCGGCTTACCGCCAACAGGAAGCATTGCTGCGCTTCCTTCGTCGGTTAGTGGTGATAATGTAGCAGGCTGATGGTTTGCAATTATTATTATATGCATAGTGCTTATAAACCACCTGAATGTCAGGGTTAGTAGGCTCCCTTTCCAAGTAAAACAGCAGGGATTGTTTTAAAGAGTATTTTTATATCCGTTAAGAATCCATGAGATTCGATATAGTCGACATCCAGTTCCACTTGTTCGGCAAAAGCAATTTCACTTCGGCCGGATACTTGCCAGATACAGGTTATGCCAGGCTTTACACCCAAACGGCGTCTGTCCTGAATGCTGTACTGGTCCACTTCCGACGGCACAGGCGGGCGCGGGCCAACCAGAGACATCGAACCGTTTAATACATTCCACAGCTGCGGTAATTCATCAATGGAATACTTGCGAATGAAACGTCCGGTTTTCGTTACCCGGGGGTCGTGTTTCATCTTGAACAGAACGCCACCGTCCATTTCGTTTTGTTCCATTAACTTCTTCTTGATTTCCTCCGCATCAGTCCGCATGGAGCGAAACTTATACATCGTGAAATAGCGACCGTATTGACCCACTCGAACTTGAGAAAACACCAATGGGCCGGGTGATTCTAATTTAATCAAGGCGGAGACAATCAGTAACAACGGTGACAGAGCGATCAGCGCGCACGTGGATACCACAATGTCTAAGAGCCGTTTCAGTACACGACCAATCAACACGGCCAACGTCCAGAAGAAGTGTCGAACCCGATATCGAAGTACCGCGCTTCCAAAACCCAGGCGAGAATCACTGTACCGATGAATGGCTGCGGTTCTTCGTACTTGTTTGGCTTCCTTACGCACGCGGTATAAAAACAACGGATTACCCACCAGGTAACGACGCCACATGCGGCCTGGCTCCTGCAGCAGCCTCCAGGTCCATTCCATTCCGATATCACGAAGCCAGCGAGGCGCTCGAGAAATGCGATCGGTGTAGAAGTCGAACAAGCCGCCTACGCCCATTCGAACGGTTGGGTTGAGTGCATCGTGGTGTTCGTTTAACCAGAACTCCTGTAACGGTGCGCCGAATGCAACAAGCAAGATGTCGGCGTTGCTGGCATTAATTTCATCAATGACGGCAGGCGTTTCGTGTGGTTCGAAAAACCCGTTGCGATGACCTGCTACGTTCAATGCAGGGAATTGCTTGCGTATTCTCTCTATCATCGTATCGGTAACGCCCGGAGCGCCACCTAGAAAATAGATAGAATGACCGTGTTCTACTGCCTGTGCACAGATCAGCGGGAAGAGGTCGGTGCCATTGATGTTATCGCGTAACCCAATACCAAGCTGTTTACACGCAATGCGAATACCAATGCCGTCAGCAAATACAGTCGGCAGCTGATTTAAGGTGTCCGTGTACTGTTGGTCGTTATACGACTTATTTAAGCAGTCCGGGTTTACAAACGCAAACTGCGTGGCTTCCCTTGAATCGATCGCGTTTTTGATGCGCTCTAAGCTGCCTTCAATGGATAAGTTCGATATGCTAACGCCCAGCATAGTAAACGTGTCGGGCTTAGGCGCAGCAGGATTTACACCGAGGCTGCGAGCCACTGCATAGCGAAGCATTATCGCGATAGATTCTTTTAACGTGTGGTTTGGGTACGAGGCGTGTCGAGGCCGTTCGTCGTACGCTGAACCGGTCAGTTGTTGTAAGCGCCAGACAGAAATTAAACCTGGACGCAATTCGGACAAAGGCAAATCGCCTGCACGTCGGCGTCTGTGTGCAGGTAAAACGGGAGGCCCCACCCAAGCCACTGTGCCAGCCGCAACGTTAAGTAATAACGCCAGGTTTCTACCTTTTGGAATGCCAGCGAAGCGTAACAGTGCATGACGACCATCGGCCTGGTTTTGCCGGTCGAAGATACGTCCTGTTCTGTATTTTGCTTGCACAGCACGCGCTAACAAGATCGGTGCTAGAAACAAAATGACAGCAGAAGCGGATAGCCTGTCAAATACTACTCGATGTTGGCGATCGGGCATCATAGTGTTATCTCCCAACGGGTGGTTTTAAAGTCCCCAGTGATTGCTTAGCTTTTGGCCAAGGCGATGCGCAGGCGTTGTGTTGAACCCAGTAAACGTATTGCTACCGGCTCCATCGAACGATATACCGCAGCCGGGGTGACTCGCTGCAGTAAGGCTGCACCCACAGTCATCAGTGTGCGAGATGGCTCTCTCCATAAAATGGATGGCGATTGCTTTATGGCTTGTGCCACTAAGGACAACGCCATCTTGCCATCTTGCAAACGTATCGCCTGGCGAGACAGGTATCGCAGTTGATAAGCACGCGCTAAACCACCGGCGCGAGCTACCAGTTCGGGAGAGTGCTCTTCTGCTTTTTTCATTACCGCTTCCCATGTAGCAAGTTGCTTTGGGATGTTGGCCGACAGGCTTCCGGAGTTCAGTCGGTAAACCGTTAGCGCATCCGACAGGCCTTCGATGTCCCACGCTGTAAGTGACGCAATTCGAATCCAACATTCGATGTCTTCAGACTGACGGAAGCGGTCATCGAAGAAGTAGTCTTCAGTTTCACCGTAGAAGTCAGCTTGAAAAGCGATATCGTTGAATACGGCCTTACGAATAACGGGGGCGGAACCGTTACCGATCGGGTTGCGACACAATAGATGCTCGGGTGTAATTCCGCTGAGTTTTGGCATCTGATAGGTATTCATCAGTTCGCCATCTTCATTCATGAAGATTGATCGTGAAAAGCTCACACCAACGTTGGGTGCATTGTTTAAATGCTCAACGTGCTTTTCCAACTTGTCCATGGTCCACTTATCGTCTGAATCCAACAAGGCGATATAGCGTCCGCGTGCGTGACGAATACCGGTATTACGCGCACCGGCTAGTCCGCGGTTTTTCTCATGAACAACGATACGAATGCGCTCGTCCTCATAGGTTTCACAGATCTTTCGGCTGTCGTCAGGCGACACATCATCAACAATGATGAATTCAAAATCAGTGAAGGTTTGACTTAATACCGAATCAACAGCTTCTGCCACAAACTTCTCTACACCGTAGATGGGCATGACGACACTGACCAGTGGGGATTTATTAGGACTTTTCGAAGCTTCAGTCATTGTTATTATTCTCACTGCTGTGCGGCAGGGTGAGCCGCTGTTGTTGTTAGTGAAGTTGAGTTTAATTCCTGCTGGTTGTGCTTTCGCACATTGATCCAGTAATACAAAGGTGCGTTCAACCAATAGATCACCAGGACAGACAGTGCCGCGCCCATGATTCCCCATTGCACGCCAACTAATAGAGCGATGGTGTACAGAATGGTGAATGGGACATACCAGCGTAAGTCCGCCTTTGTTCTGTCAGTTGCACGTAAATATTGTGAGGCTGATTCGTTAAACGCTAACGGTATACCCGCTAAGCAAAACAGCATCAGGATAGGTACTGCACCGTGCTCAACCCATTGCTCGCCAAATACAACCGGTACATACCATTGTGCGGTACTGGACTGTAACGCTACCCAAGGAATGACCACTAAGAACGTTAAGCCAAGTCCGCGCTTAAAGCGCTTCTGAATAGGGCTTTCTGGTGTGCTGGAGCATAAGTATGTATACAAGGCTCGACTTAATGCAGATAAGAGGCTTCGCGTGATTCCCAAACCGGCGTTCATGGCAAAGAAATAAACACCTAAAGCGTTAACGCCCAGCAAACTACCTACGATTAAAACATCGATATTCGTTCTGAAGATTGTCAGAAGTTCGACCCCAAGTACCTGCCGGCCAAAGCGCACGATCTTGGCTGTCGGCTTCCACGAGGTTGGCCACTTGGGTACGTACTTTACTCGGCGACGTTGTGGGATGATCCATAAAGGCACAACCAGCACCTTGGGCAGTATCAACGCCCATACACCAAAGCCGCATAGCGCTAAGGTAATCGTCAGGGCTGAATCACCGATGGCCTGGTAGATATCACCTTTAGCTAACGCGTCCAAGTGGTTGTTACGGTGGTTAAGAGCGGCGTGTAATTCGCCTAATGGCATCATGACGTAGGATAAAGCCAGCACACAGATAGGCCATACCAGCTCGGGTGCGTCGTACCAGGCAGCAATCGGGAAAGCGGCTGCGCATTGCAGTAAGCACAATGTGATGCCGATCACCCAGTTAAGTACATTAGCGATGTGCTTGTGGCGTGCGAGTTGCTCGTCAGTACATTGAACAAGGTAGGCGGTGGTGCCAAATCTTGCGATAACGTGAGCAATCTCGTTACTGGCAAGGGCGATCGCTGCCAGGCCGAAATACTCAGGCGTCATTAGACGAGCAACGATCAGCGTGGTCAGGAGTCGAAAGATTCGGCCGATTATCTGTGCCATCCCCAGCCAGCCAGCGCCGCTGAGAAACGCATCGGATGCGATCTTGTTAATGATGTTTCGGGGCCAAGAAACAAGGCGATCTATCAAGCTGTTTCTCGCCCCAGATGTGTTGGGGTCATTGAGCATTTCGATGCTTCTTATTATTTTCAATTAACGGGATTTCACCACCGTCTCCAGTGTTTACGGCCGGTTATGAAAATCACTTACCTTTACTTCACGCAAGATAGGCCATCTTGCGGCCCAGTCCAAAAGACTGCGAATTTTGCGACGCGATCGAATATTTTTTGGCTAAAGAAATTTGTTCACAAAGGGTGCATATCTTTAAATACCGATACTCCTTGGGTATTCAAACGCCGGTTACGAGAAGTGGTCCACACTTTTTTTGCCAACTGTTCAGCATTCAGTCGTCTTATACACTTTGTTAAAAAACTCCATCATTTCGCATTGGTGCCGATACCTGCATCACAACAATCCGCTTTTTTGAGAGGTGCGCGTGATTTCGCTAGATCATCAAGCCCACGAAGACCGTGACTTGGTCTTACTAAATGGGCGCTTGGTCGCGTCTGTGAGTGCGGGAATTGCTGATGAATTGATCGTTATCTACGACAACGGGTGCGGCGTGCTGCACTTGGACATGTCTGCGGTGTCGTACATCGATTCAAGCGGTCTTTCAGCCTTAGTGAGTGTCATGAAGAGCGTTCAGAAGCAAGAAGGTGCCTTTGCGTTGGTGAATATCAGTGACGAGGTACTGACCTTGCTCGAGTTAACACGGTTGCATGAGGTGTTCACGATCTTCAACACTGAGCAGGGAGGGCAGCGTGCTGCCTGAAAACTCATTACGCGCTACCTCCAGGGTAGTGCGACTGCTGCGTTCTATATATAAGGCGTCATTGTGTGTTGTTGTGGCTGTGGCGGTGACCGGATGTTACGCCCTATCCAATAACTCGGACACGGGCCCGGTACGCGCGGTCGCTGGATCGCTGCCCATTCAGTCGGATAAATACGACCATCGTCTTGAAGGAACAGTTTCTAAAGAACGCACGGTCTGGCGACTGGGTTCACTCGAGGGCTTTTGTAGCGTTCAGGCCGGTAACGGGGTGGATAACGATTTGGTCGTTGACGATGTCTTGCTTGCCTCAGATGCCTTATTCGATACTTCGATACATGACATCTCGGTGGCCGGGGATGCCATCCTGCGCCAGCTTAAGCGCCGGCTCGCGTTTTATCCAAACATCAAACGAATCGAATTAGTCGGTCATGCAGATTTACGGGGTAGCGCTTCTGATAACTACACGCTGGCGCTGAATCGCGCTGAATCGGTAAGGACGTGGTTGTTAAACAACCTTGAACGGCCCGTGAACACTCGGGTACTCAGCTTGGGCGAATCCAAATCGCACGCCCGTGACAACGTGTCCGAGTTAGCAACCGACCGACGCGTGGATGTGCGCATCATCTCCGATGGAGCGGACACAACCAATATTGATACCACGCTGTGCTCCTTGCCAGGTCAAGCTGGCCCACTCGCGACCGGCACAGCCTTACAGGTTGCAGCCGTACCTTCAATGACGGATCAAGCAAAACGGAATCGGTTGGAAGCGTTTGAAGGCGATCTGCCCGTGTCTCCGGGTGATCAGCTACAAATTCGAATCGCCGGCGATGAAGATTGGAATGGTATTTATGAGGTGTCATTAGGCGGTGGAATCAATATCCCGTTGCTGGGCCGTCAAACGGTTGCAGGGTTAACCATCCCTGCCATTCAAGCGGTGATATCCGATCAACTGGTGGACCGACATCTGGTTCGCCGAAGTGCGGTGAATGTGGCCGCTCACGTGGTTGAGTGGGCAGGTGTTGAGGTTTACGTGCGGGGCGCTGTCTTTAATAAGGGGCGCGTCACGGTTAACGCGGCCATCGCAGAAAATCGTGCGCTGAAAAGTTTGAGAGATGGTGGTGACGCCGGCGGTGGGCGATTAATCAGCGCAGCACTCAGAGCAGCCGGTGGTGTTCGGCCTGATGCTGACTTGGCTGGCATTCAAATTCTAAGACACGGGGAAACCATACCGGTTGACCTTGCGGGGCTGGTTCACGGTGAACTGGTTCGCGATGTGCCTTTGATATCCGGAGATGAAGTCATCGTACCCAGCACGGGGCGCTTTGATCATAACCTCGTGACGCCTACGCAGGTGACGCCTCCGGGTATTCGTGTCTATCAGTCGAACGCAACAGCACCTGTCTTCAATAATGCGTTGTCTAACAATGAGAAGGAGGAAGCCTCAGTACCCTACGGAACGCGGGTGGTGCAGGCCTTAACCAGTATGAACTGTGTGGGCGGTGCGCAAAGCGTTAATGCGGCACGCCGCACAGTCTTGATCACAAAAGACTACATAACCGGGGAATTGTCAGTCACCGAGCGTTCCATCAATCGGTTGTTACGTGAACCGAACCGGTTGGATGTGAATCCTTATTTAATGCCGGGCGATGCATTGGCGTGCTACGACTCTGATGTGACCAACATCCGTGAACTAGCTTTGACATTAAGCGACTTCTTTAGTCCGCTATCTACGCTCACGTCGATCTTCGGGCAGTTTTAGATCAATAGATGAGTAAGGCGAAGCGTTATTTTCGAGCGTCTGGATGGCCACAGTGGTTAGAACCTGTGGCCACTTCTGCTGTGGCCAAAGAAAACGACGCCGACGCTGCCAACGCCGAGCAGGTAGGTACGCATTCAGCTGAGCAGAATGGTTCGGCGGACGGAACGGTTGATGTGGTCCTACGACCGGAGCTTCGAGCCAGTGCTTACGAGATGGCGGCGCGATTTACGCCGTCAGCAACCAATCCCGTAAAACTCTCACCGCCGCCTGAAAAACCGTTTTACGTTGAGATAGTGACTGAGTTGCTCTCGTTCGGGTTTCGCGGTTTTAGAGCTGTGTTTCTGCCCAGGAGACGAGAGAGTTCAGAACCGAAACCACCGTTTTTCAGGCGTTGGTTCTATACGATGTTTTTCTTCATCGCCATGCTTGTTATCTGGTTCCCGGTGCTGTCGTACGTGTTTAAAGCAGCCCCTGTATTTACCAGTACCTGGACTATCCTGATTCCTGGTACCCAGGTCGGAGCATCGGTAGATCTGGTGAACCTGGGTGAAGCCAACACCGACGTGAAAACACCTTACGGGGGAAGCTCGTTCAGCCCCGGTGTGAACTACAAAATGATCATGTCCAGCGTTAGCGTGTTAACTGCCGCCGCTGAAAGTCTGGACATGACGTTAGAAGAATTCGGCACACCGAAGATCAAAGTAACGGATCAGGCAGCAACGCTTGCTGTGGTTTTCAGTAGCGATACTGCGCAAGGCGCAAAAGACAAATCTCAGGCCATTTATAACGCGTTTCAAAACAAGCTCAATGAGTTACGCAAAGACGAGGTGAATTCTCGTCGTGCAGGCAGTAACGAGCAGTTAGAGGAATATGCTGTGCAAGCCGATATCGCGCGCGACGCATTGGCAGAGTTTCGCAAGCAATCGTCCGTGGTTTCGTTGGAGCAATACCAGGCACTGGTTGGCGCTGCCAGTGATCTTGAGCAAAACCTTCTGCAGGTACGGGTTAAACGTGACGGCGCGGCTCGTCAGCTGGAGTCTTTAGCCGAGTTGCTTGAGGTGGATTCTGATCAGGCTGCTGATTTTATGGTGCTGCGGCGAGATAGGTTGGTGCAGGTACTCTCGGGAGAGTACGCGCGCCTGCAAGCCAGCTATGTGGAACAGGCAGCCATTCTGGGCTCACGTCATCCGAAGGTTGTACACGCACAATCGAAAGCCTCAGCGGCAAAGCAAAGTGTATTGACCCGTGTATCCGAGTTAGTGGGTGAAGTTGATGCGGATCAGCTGGTGAATTTTCTACCCGACCCTTCTGCAGATGACGGTCAAGTGTTTAAGGAACTGGTTTCATATGCTGTAGAGCGGGATATGTTGACTCAGGAACTTGAGTCGTCTGAGATGTTATTGGAACAGCTCAGAGAACGTATCGCCGTAGCTGGAACTGACCTGGATACGTTAGAAGACCTGGAACGTAACCACGATATTGCTACAACGATACTGGTATCCGCTACGGCGAATCTGGACTTGGGTCGTTCCAATATTTATGCAACCTACCCGTTAACGCAATTACTAGTAGAGCCGACGTTACCTGAAAAACCCAAACGCTTACTTAAACTGCTTGCCATTGTTGGTGCTTTGATCGGTACCTTGCTGGTGGTCGTCGGTATCCTTGTTGTGAAGTACAGAGAAAGATGGCGCCGTCTAATATTGAAGAACGCATAGTCTGGTACTCCATCGTAGGAACCTATGGGTTCTACGTGTTGGGTGCTCTCTATGTGTTAGCGCCGGTTATTGCGTGGATACTTTTCGGTATCGTGGTGGTCAGAACCCTACGCTTTATTATTGAGGGCGACGCAAAGTATCACGTGCCTGTACCTACGATTGTGGTCATTTGGTTTATCGGCATGTTTGTCATGCTGATAGCGCTGATTGTTGGGCATTTCACCAACGATTTTGGCTTGGGGGCTGTCATCAAGTCCACCATCGGTTGGGCAAAAGGGTGGGCACTACTGGCTATTTTTCCGATGATTGGCTGCCTGCGTATACGGCCAGAGCTTATCTACCGTGCAGCCTGCGTTGTGAGCTTACACACGATTATTCTTTGCCCGATATTTATAGTGGCATGGGCGGCTGGTTTACCCCAACAGTTGTATGTTTCTCCGTTGAAAGCGGTAGGGGGGCCAGGGCCTGAATTCTTTGCCATGAGCTTGTATGAGATTGACCCATCCAATGGCTCACCGCGCTGGCGATTGTTTACACCGTGGGCGCCTGCATTGGGTTTTGTCGCGAACATCTATTTTGTGTTTGCCTTACAAGAGAAGGTTAAGTTTTACCGTTATGCCGGCTATATTGGTTGCGTTCTCATGATCCTGATGTCCGGTTCGCGCTTAGGGTTATTGGCCTTGCTGTCGGTATCTTTTATCGCGTGGTGGCTCAGTATGATGGGTAGGCCAGTGATTCTTTGGATCAGTGGTGTAGGGGCAACCTGTGTTGGATTAATCATGGCGCCGCTGCTGAATTTTATTGAAGATTTCGCAACCAAATTTCGTGAGGCGCGGGCAGATTCCTCACGAGTTCGGGAAGCCCTTGCGCGAATTGCTGTGAATCGTTGGCGTGAGGAAGCGCCTATATGGGGGCATGGTCAGGTAGAGGCTGGGCCGCACTTGGTAGAGTACATGATGATTGGCTCACACCACACGTGGTACGGCTTGCTGTACGTGAAAGGCGCTGTGGGTTTTGTGGCCATGGCGGTGCCGCTGGCAGCGAGTTTCTTTTATTTTCTGTTCAAGTCACTGACGTCAAAAGAAGGGCGCGTTGCCTGCGCAATCATGTTGCTGTTGTTTCTTTACACCTTTGGTGAAAATTTAGAAGTCTTGGCGTATCTCATTTGGCCCGGGCTCATGTTTATTGGCTTAGCGTCAAAGAAGACTATCGAAGCTCCGACACTGGTTAAACCCGAGGCAAGCGCAAGCACCCCTGCGACAGTTACTTGACCAACCGTCATACCTTTGGCTGTTTGTGTGTCAACTTTTCGTAGTTAGCCCCTATCCCTCACACCCCAGTGATGATTGTTTTCATCTTCTCGACGGGTACATATTGCGATTCGTGATTGGTTTCGCACTGCGTACGTAAGGCGCTGTTTATTTGTTGTTGGCCGCACTACGCCGCAGTGAGTGGCACGGATGTTTCTACTGTAGCGGTATTACATCCGTGTTTCACAGCCATGTGCACGTGGCTAACTTCGTCCAGGATAACCATGCAAGATCAAAAGCAAGGCGCAATTCTAGTTACCGGTGGTGCGGGCTACATTGGAAGTCACGTAGTTAAGCTGCTGGGTGAACGTGGTGAACAGATGGTGGTGCTTGACAACCTATCAACCGGTAACCGAGAGGCTGCGCTGTATGGAGAATTTGTAGAGGGCAATACGGGCGACCAGACGCTGGTGTCGAATATATTGAAGCGATACAACATCTCCACGGTCATGCACTTCGCGGCACATACCATCGTACCGGAGAGCGTGGAAAAACCGTTGAAATACTACGGTAACAATACGGCCTGCACGCGCAACCTCCTGGAATGCTGCGAAGACGCGGGTGTCGAGAATTTTATATTTTCGTCAACAGCTGCCACCTACGGGATTCCTGGTGACGCATCCAAGCCGTGCGTAGAGACCCTGCAAACAGCGCCGATTAACCCGTACGGCACATCAAAACTCATGTCTGAAATGATGTTGCAGGACTTAGATGCTGCATCCAATATGCGACACGTCATTTTGCGCTACTTCAATGTGGCAGGTTCTGATCCTGATGGACGTATCGGTCAGTCCACTAAGAACGCTACGTTGCTGATAAAAGTGGCGGCAGAGGTTGCCCTGGGTAAGCGAGAACAGCTATACGTCTACGGTACCGACTACCCCACGCCTGACGGTACTGGCATCCGAGATTACATCCATGTATCCGATTTGGCTTCGGCGCATTTGTCGGCGTTGGATTATTTAGTTGCCGGTGGTGAGTCCACCTTAGTGAACTGTGGGTATGGCCGTGGCTATTCTGTCAGAGAAGTGATTGATGCTGTGAACCGGGTACACGGTACACCGATTAAAGTTATTGAAGAACCCCGACGTGCGGGTGATCCACCAGCACTAATTGCTGCAGTAGACAAGATTCACAAAACCCTGGATTGGACTCCTCAATACGACGATCTCGATGTCATTGTTAAGACATCGCTGGATTGGGAACGCCACTTGATGTCTGGTGGCAAGCCGGGGATGGCAGCTTAATGAAATCGCTTTGGCTTGCAGCCTTACTGCTGTGTGCCACGGCATGCAGCACAGTAACAACGACACCTGCGGTGAGCATCAGTAGCTCACAGGGCATCGCGATTTTGCCGATCAGCAACTTGTCCTCTACGCCTTTAGCCGGTGAACAAGTTGCCACGATCGCAGAGTCAGTGTTGCGTTCACGTGGTGTAGCGGATCTTGAAATATACAATGCGCCTAAGGCATTGGGTTTAAGTGCGTTGCTGGAAACATCGACTAACTCGGCACCGGGCAAAGCTTGGGCACAGGAGTCTGGCTTGCCACTGGCGTTGTCCGGAACGGTGCATGAATGGCATTACAAAAATGGTCCAGACAGAGAGCCATCCGTTGCGCTGAGCTTAAGCCTGACTGATGTACAAACTGGCCGTGTTGTTTGGCAGGCTACGTCTGCAAAAGCAGGATGGGGTTTCTCCTCCTTGTCAACCGTGGGTCAGAAACTTGTGGATGAATTACTGGAAGGAGTGCGGGTTCAACCGAATCTGTAAACCGACATGACATCCTCCCAATTGTTTAAAGCGTTACGAAAACGAGCGCGTGAAGCACTGATCTCCGGTGCCGAAAGAAGTAATCGGCAGCGACTGATGGAGCTGCCGTTTTTTGCTTTGGTCCCGGCAATCCTGGGGGCTGTGTTATTTAAAGAACACTCTTTAGGTTTGGCCTCAGGCTACCTATGGGTGGCTGCCTTACCGATTGTTTACGCCGCTCGATACGGCAGTAGTTGGGGAGCATTATGTGCCTTGACTGCCGGCCTTATGCTGGTGCAGCCGTTTATGCTGCTTGAAGGCACCCTGGCACAGCGAACGGTTATGGCAATCGGAACCTTATGTTTGGCGGTTATCGTCGGTGGTTCATCGGATCGTTGGCGTACACGCAGTAATCAGTCTGAAGCTGAAAACGCTTACTTACGGCATCGTCTGAAAGAATTTTCTAACGATTATCACGTCTTAAAAGTCTCCCATGGTCATCTGGAAGAATTTATGGCGGGGCAACGTTTAAGTTTGCGTTCGGCCTTGCAGGCCTTATCGCCGGTGTTTACTTCTTCGCCCGAAGGTATTAAGGCCGGTAGTGAGCTCATGGCGGTGTTTGCTCAGTTTTGCTCTGTGCAAGTGGCCGGTTTGTATTCAATGAAAACAGACACCTTGGTCGACCCCAAACCCATAGCGACTCACGGGCAAATGGGTGAGCTACCGGTTTTTGATCCGCTGATTCGGGAAGCGCTAAAGCAACGAAAACTGGCTAGCTTACGCATTGATTCAGTCAGTGTGGATACCACCGATGATTCTTTAATTGCCGTAGTGCCGATTGCTGATTCCAGCGGTCGTCTGCATGGCATTCTTGCTGTGCGCGAAATGCATTTCATGGCATTTCAGCAGGAAAATTTAAATGTCCTGGCACTGCTCGGTGGTTACTCGGGTGACCTACTCAGCCGCTCAGAAGGGCGTAGTACCTCACGTACCGCATGGTTCCTGGCTGAGCTTGATAGTGCGCTGCGTTTTTGCAAATCGCATTCAGTGCCATCAACATTAGTGTGTATCCGGCTAGAGAAGAAAGAAAAGTCACGGGCTGTGGCGCACTGGATCAGTACGGATTTACGTAGCCTGGATAAGTCATGGGTTTTGCCTTCGAAATCTGATGGGCCTACAGTCGCGATTTTGCTGCCGTTGCAAAATCGCCAGCAAAGTACCGATTACTTGCGGCGTGTTGCCAGTGATCTACTGAAAAAACACGATATCGCATTACCGTCTGTGGTCGCCGAGATTGATGTGATGGAACTTGGTAAATCAGACACACGAGCTAGCTGTCTTGAGTTTGTAAACCGGGTTTCTGGATTGGTAGGCTCTGCACACGGGCAATCCAATGGTAAGGATGCCGGTCGTGTGGCGTAGTACTCGCTATTTCGCATTGGTAGTTTTGGTGACTCTGCTGCAGCTACTGTTGTTGTGGCAGTTGCTCTCCCCCTGGTTCGAGATTCTCGAACACAGCTTGATTTGGCTAGGCTTGCATGCGTTGAGCGCGGCAGCGTTCGGGTGGGTTACAGGCAATTGGATAGCGTCTTTCACGAATATCGAAGCCAAACCCACCTCATGGTTTTTAGGCATCATGACATTGTGCATGCCTGGTGTTGGCGGTATCAGTTCTCTGATCGCGCTTATCGTGGCTTATCGGGTGTGGAAAAACCGAGACGCTGAATCTACAGATTTCGTAATCACCGAAAACACGGACCTACCGTTTACAACGCCGAGCGGTAGAAAGGCCTCTGTTCCAGACAGTCGAGGTTTTGTTGAACAGCTGCGGTATTCAAAAGACTCGGACGCACTCTATCAAAAGGTACTTTCCAGCAGTTACATCCGAAATTCGATATCTGTTGATGTGCTACGGGAAGCGGTAAAACACAGTGATGAGCGCATACGCTTAACCGCGTATCAGATTCTGGATCGCAAAGTAAATGCTTTGAATGCTGAAATCCAACGCTTAGAAGCGGTGGCTCAGAAGGGCAGCCAAAGTGCACGCAGTACAACGTGGTTGCAGATTGCCAATAATTATTGGGAGCTACTTACACTGGAACGAGGGGATGAGGTAGCCCGAAAGCAGTTGCTAAAAAAAGCCATTTCGTCTGCCAAACAGTCGGTGAATGAAGATCGGACTAACCGTAACGCATTCCTGGTATTGGGACGAGTGTCATTGGCTGCAGGCGAGCTGAACGCTGCCGATGTAGCGTTCCAAAAAGCGATGGCACTGGGTATGCCAGCCGATAAGGTAGTGCCGTATCTTGCTGAAGTGGCTTTTGGTAAGCGGGATTTCAGAAAGGTGCAGCAACTATTGGACTCGCTGGATGATGCCTTTAAAAAGTACCCACCGTTGAGACAAGTAGTGGAGTACTGGACATGAGTACTGAACTACCGTTTAACCCGACCCAGAAGGCTGATGTCTGTTTGCTGTTGGAGGGTACTTTTCCGTATGTACGCGGTGGTGTATCCACTTGGGTTAAGCAGATTATCGAGGGCCTGCCAGAGCGTACATTCTCCATTATTTTTTTGGGCGCCAGTCAAAAAGATATGGAAACCCCGGTGTATGAGATTCCAGACAATGTGGTGCATGTGGAGTGTCATAGTCTGTTGGATGCGCTGGACGAACCCCCTAAAACTCAAAAGCAATGGTTTAGAACTCGCCGCCTGCAGAAAACGTTTGAACTCAACGATGCGATGCATGAAAGCTTACGCAGCGGTGTGCTTACCGATGAAACGCTACACGGTTTCGCTGAAGTGATGAGTGGTAAACATCCGGTTACTGAGCATGACTTACAGCATCATAGACTGGCTTGGGAAAGCATTCGCAAACAATATCTAAAAGCGCCGGAAGGATTGGACTTCAACCATTACTTCTGGACCATCAGAAGTATGCATGGGCCGATGTTTGTGCTTTCAGCGATTGCTGAAAATGCACCCCCGGCTGCACTTTATCATTCGGTATCGACTGGATATGCGGGGTTCCTCGGAGCGCTGCTAAAGCAGAAAACCGGACAACCGTTGTTGGTTTCTGAACACGGCATTTACACAAAAGAGCGTGAACTGGATTTAGCACAAGTCAACTGGATTCCTGAAGAGTATGACCCATTCCGTGTGGGTTTAAACGATCAGATGAGCTACTTGCGGCAGGTCTGGATTCGCTTTTTCCATTCTTTAGGCCGAATGACTTATGCCGTCTCTAATGAGGTTTATACCTTGTATGAGGGTAATCGGCGCAGGCAGGTTAAAGACGGCGCCGATGAAAGTCGTTTACGAATCATTCCAAACGGAGTTGCCATAGCGCCATACGCGGCAGTTCGGCGTCCGGAAGGAGCGGCTGTACCGCCGGTTATTGGTTTGATTGGTCGCGTAGTACCAATAAAAGACATAAAAACGTTTATCCGAGCAATGCGCGTTATCCGCGCGTCTCTACCGGATGCGCAAGGGTGGCTTATTGGGCCCGAAGATGAGGACCCAATTTACACCCAAGAGTGTAAGCAGCTTGTGGCTAGTTTGGATTTGGAAGACACGGTCATTTTCAAAGGTTTTCAGAAACCTGCGGAAATGTTTCCTCAAATTGCCCTGTCGGTGCTGACATCGGTATCCGAAGGACAGCCCCTCGTCGTACTGGAGGGCTTCGCAGCGGGTATTCCGGCAGTTACCACCGATGTGGGAAGCTGTTCCGAATTGATCTTTGGCGTAACCGAAGAAGATCGGGCGATAGGGTCTGCTGGCGCTGTCGTGCCCATGGCGAGTCCGACTGAATTTGCCGAAGCTGTGTTGGGTTTATTAAGGGATCCGGACGAGTGGCATAAAGCCAGTAAAGCCGCGATCGAACGGGTAGAAACCTACTACGCTGACGACCAAATGATCGCGACTTATCGTGATGCGTACACCCAACACAGTGGGCAACCGTTGAATTCATCTCACCAGCGTAAGGTCTCTTAACTATGGCTGGCATCGGCTTTGAGCTGCGTAAGTATCTAAATGATGACACCTTTACAGGGTCTGCCAAAGCGTATGGCTTTGCCGGTCTGATCAGTGCGGGCCCATGGGTGCTGTCTATTCTGGGCGTTATGCTGATTGGCATAGTGGCCGTGTCTTATGCGCTGGTGGATGCCCAGGTCAGGCAGTTCACAACATCAGTTACGTGGTTGATGGGAGCTTCGTTAATTCTTACCGGATTGCTGCAGCTGATGTTTACCCGCTTTGTTGCCGACCGGTTGTTTGAACGTCAATTCGACATCATTAACTCCAACCTTTTTGGTGCGCTGTTACTTAGTGTTATTACAAGTGTGGTGGTTGGAGGCATCCTTGCGCTCACACTGTTTGATGAATCACTGGCTTATGAAGTCCTGATGATCGCAAACTTTTCTGCGCTTTCCGCTGTTTGGATAGCCGTTATCTTTGTAGCGGGTTTGCGCCGATTTAAGATTATCCTGTGGACATTTGCCATCGCTTACTCTGTGACGGTATTACTGTCGTTTGTCTTTATGTCTGCGGGGTTGGAAGGGTTACTTCTTGGCTTGTTTATTGGTCATGTGGTGCTTGTATTTATGATGGTGGGTGCCATCGTTCCTGAATATCCAGTGAACGGACGAGTACGGTGGGATTTTCTGCGCCTGCCCAATATTCATCCTATGCTGATTGGTGTGGGTTTTTTCTATAATCTGGGCATTTGGGCCGATAAGATTATTTTCTGGCTGCATCCGGATACCTCCGAGATGGTAATCGGTCCGCTACGGACATCAATCATCTACGACCTGCCAATATTTCTGGCGTACCTCAGCATCATTCCGGGTATGGCCGTTTTCCTGTTAACCATTGAAACTGAATTTGCCGAGGCATATGAAGGGTTTTTCGCTGCGGTTCGTGGTAACGCTAGTTTAAAAGAAATCGAGCAGCTAGGTAATGCCATGGTAGTGGCGGTACGAGAAGGCTTGTTTCAGATTGTAAGGGTGCAGGGCATTACTGTGTTGTTGCTTTATGTGCTTGGGCCCAGCATTGTCAAATGGCTTGAATTACCCGAGAAATTTGTACACCTCTACTACGTTGATCTTGTTGGCGTAGCGGCACAGGTATTGATGTTAGCGGTACTAAACGTAGCCTTCTATTTGGACAAATTGAAGGATGCGCTAGCGCTGACATTTTTTATGTTCGTGACCAATGCGCTGTTTACCTGGTTGTCTATTCAATGGGGGCCGGTTTATTTCGGTTATGGCTTTGGTGTGTCCATGGCGCTTACTGCCTGTTTAGGTGTGGTGCTCATTGGACGTGAGCTCGATAGCATTGAATTCCATACGTTCATGAGAGAGCGCCGAAATGATAAAGCCCCGGCACCGCTGGTTGAGGAAAGCGTATGAACGTTTACCGATTCATTAGCACCCTGCTAATAGCACTACTGTTATCTGGTTGCTTTCAAGGATCACCGGATAAATTAACCAGTCCGCTACCCGAAGGGGCATGGGTGGTACTTCCGTTCGAGAATGAGTCCACAACATTATCTGCAGTGCAAAGTGCGCAAGCTATCGCTGGTGATCAGTTACGTAACCGTGGTGTTCGCAATCTGTTTGATTCAGCCCAAGCCGATGCGGCGGCAATGGCTTCCTATGCGTTAGCCGGTAGAGTTGAGCAGTGGTCTTACTCTTCGCTACCAAGATCAAGGCCGGATGTAGCCATTGAGCTGCAGGTATTTGATACAAAAACGAATGAGGTTGTCTGGCGGCAGAAACATCGTGAATCAGGCAAACTAGGTGATTCGGTGGTGTCTGTTGCCACCGCGGTACTGTCACGTTTAGTGTCTGATATTTCTATTCCGTCAGCCGAAGGACCTACCGGTATTGTAAGTAGTGGTGCGGTGGGCGCTGTCACCGATCAACTGACCACAGCCGCTAACCCGGAGTTAACACAGGCGAATACGGCAGCAACCTTAGCCGGTCGCGATGCCATTCGTCTTAGTCGGGATGAGTCGGCGGGTTCTGTTAGCGCTCAGCGAGCATTTACCCTGGATCAGTTCGCGCCAGGAGGGAGTGTGGCCTTGTATTACGCTGCCAAACCCCCAGTCGTGATGTTGAATGAATTTGACCGTGTCGTACTTGAAGCAGATGCGGTGACCGATTCAGAACTTGCTCAGTTTAACTCCGGATCTGACGTGCATTCGGCGTTGTTTGCCTATTTGAGTGTGGGTGAGGTTGGGCCAACGCGTTCCTGGCGACGTTCACTCGATTCCTCGTGGGTGTTAGGTGTAAACGGGAATTGGAACAGTGAGGTAATGGACCTTGCCAACCCGGGCTGGCGGGCGTTTCTTATGCGTCGGGTGGATCAGTTAAAGCAACGTGGGTTCGAAGGTTTTTTTCTGGACACAATGGATAGCTATCACCTGGTAACAAACAGTGAAGCTGAAAAGCAGCGTCAGCAAGACGGGTTGGTAACCTTTATCGCGTCGGTGAAAGCAAAACATCCCTCTATTCGATTAATTGCTAATCGGGGTTTTGAACTATTACCGCGTATCGCTGAGCATCTTGAAGTAATTGCTGCTGAGTCTTTATATGCGCGGTGGCATGGGGCGTCCGGTGGGTATCAAGCTGTACCGGAGAATGATCGTGCCTGGCTCCTGGGGCAACTGATGAACGCCCGAAATCGTTACGGTTTAGAGGCCTTGTCGATTGATTATGTTGAACCGAGTAAACGCGATGTAGCGCGTAAAGTGGCGGCAAGGATAGCTGAGCATGGCGTTATTCCATGGGTTAGTACACCTGGGCTAGATCAGGTGGGCTTGGGCTTAACCGAAGTATTCCCTCGTGAAGTCATCATGTTATACGATAGTAAAACCGATGGGCCGGTTGAACAGACTCTAGTGCACCGCATGGTGGCGATGCCCATTGAATACTTAGGCTATGTGCCTAAGTACGTAGACCTTGCGAAGCAGTCACTACCCACCGGGAATCTTGCTGGCCAATACGCCGGCATTGTGAGTTGGTCAGAAGCTGCGTTTTCCAATACAAACTGGTCGAGTTGGTTACAGGCGCAAATCAATCACGGCGTGCCGTATGCTTCTCTGGGCTATGTGGGTGCGGGTGCGTCGGTCACTGTGTTCGACGCTTTAGGATTGAAGCGATCACACATTACGCCGGGTGCTGTGTCAGTGGCTTACGCTACCGATCTGATTGGCTTTGAACGGCCGCCTTCGCCGCGTGTTGACTACCTCGGCACACCGATGCGTAGTGTCAGTGCCGATCACGATATTCAGTTAACGTTGTCAGATAAAAAGCAGTCTAAGGTAGACGCAGTTGCTTATACCCCCTGGGGTGCTTATGGCGTTACGCCTGGGCTTATTGATACTGATCCCAGTGGTAACTTGTACTGGGTAATTGAGCCGTTTGAATTTTTTAAACGCGCATTACGTCTTCAGAATATTCCACAACCGGACATCACCACGCAAGCGGGGCGTCGGATTGCAACGGCGCACATTGATGGCGATGCGTTGCCATCGTGGGCTGAAATGCCCGGTAAGCGCTTAGGCGCTGAAGTGTTGCATGATGTCATCATTGGGCCGTATGAATTTCCGCAATCCATTTCCATCGTTGAAGGGGAGATGGTTGGTTTAGAAGCCTTTGCCGACCGACGTGAACGTATGTTCAGCGCAATGCGGTCGATCTTTGAAGAGCCGCATGTAGAACTGGCAACCCATACTTACAGTCACCCGTTTAAGTGGCAGCTCATAAAACCGAATCAGTTGTCGGGTAAATACAATTTAAATGTGCCTGATTATCCGTTCTCCTACGAACGTGAGATTGATGGATCCATTGACTTCATCAATGAAAACCTTGCGCCTTCGAACAAAGAAGTTGCTGTGGTGTTTTGGTCGGGCGATGCTATACCGGGGCCTGAAGCATTGGCTCGGGTAGAAGCCTTAGGATTACCCAACATCAATGGCGGGAATACCACGATTACTAAAGCTTTCCCAAATTTAGAACGCATTTCACCCATGATGCGCCCGGTGGGTGAGTATGAGCAGGTATACGCTCATATCATGAATGAGAATGTTTACACCAACGACTGGTTGGGTCCCTTTGATGGGTTTCGGCGTGTAATAGAAACCTTCGAAATGACTGATTATCCGAAGCGAATCAAACCGATCGGAATTTATTATCATTTCTACACCGGTACGAAAATATCTGCCGTTCTCGCTATGCGTGAAGTATACGACTGGACCATAGCTCAGGATATTGCGCCGCTGTTTGTTAGTGATTACGCCAAAAGAATCAAAGAATTCAGAGCGGCTCAAGTGTCGCGGTCTATGGATGGGTACTGGCGTGTATCAGGCCTGAATCAAGTGCAATCCATTCGTTGGCTGGATAAACGTGAAAAAGTTGATATCGAATCCAGTGTGGGAGTGGCAGGTCAAAGACACTTACATGATGGGTTATACATACACCCAACATCCACAGGTGCGGCAAAATTTAAAGCACAGGAATCGCGATCCTTAACGCCGTATTTGATTTCCTCTAATGGCCGATTGCGTTCATGGATTAAGAATGCGCGTTCGTTGGATTTTCGTGTAGAAGCCGAAGTGCCCGTCGAAGTTGTCCTACAAAACGCCAGTGGATGTCGACTCAGCGGACCCCAGGGCAGTACAGCCGGCGTTCGTACCGATGCAGGTGTTAAATTTTCTTTCACGCAAAAGGATACTGGCGATGTCTCGCTCCGATGCCCAGCGTGAAAAATTATTAAAGCCGTGGCATCTGCTTCTGGCGATAGCTGGGTTTGCTGCAGCCTTTGTCTGGATTGCGCCTGCTCGCCAGGCACTGACTCTGCAAGATACTATTGTTGAAACCGGTATTAGTGAGCTAGATGTTGCCTACTTAAAAGCAGAGCGCGCGTCAGCACAACAATCTGCTGAGGATGTACTGAAAGCGGCTACTGCATTAGTGCGTGCTGGACGAATTGACGAAGCGGAGATGCTGCTAGCGGATCGTCCAGATGTCCGTATGTCAAAGCAAGATGAGCTGGCTTTACGCATTGAGCGGTTGATGGTGAAGTATTACGAGTCTTTGAACACAGGTGACGCAGAGGTAGCCAGTAATACAAGCGAAATAGCCACAAATGTCCAGCAGGTTGATAACGGGATACAGGGGAGTTTAGAGAATTCAATTGTTGTAGCACTACACGATGTGCAACGCACTCAATCTGTCACTCACGTCTCATTACTGAAGCGTTCCGCAGAACTTGCTGTGCGCTTTGAAGCATTCTCTTTAGCGGCAGAATTCACCAAACGACTGGTGGTTGAGGATGATGAAAAT
>JAHDCO010000122.1 GCA_020629835.1 Granulosicoccaceae bacterium | reverse complement strand
ACAATATTAAACATGGGCTCAAAGCTATCCAAACAGGAAAACAACTCCCGTAAGCGATCACCATCACCTTCCCAGGGAATCATCCCATCTTCAAAGGCTTCATGAAACGTTTTCCGTGATACAACCACCTGCGATAACTCTGGGCGAGTAAGCAATACAGTAGCAATCGCGCCGTCTGTATTCTCTGCCGCACGATGGTTGAGTGCACCATGACTTAGGCTCATAGGAGCACCGTCGCTATTCTGCAGTAATTTTCTGAGGGATTAAAGTGCGGCCGCAAAAATCTAGTGCATGTGGTAGTGACTGGAATGGGATAAGGCACCAGCGTCCAATAAATTACTGAGGCTGATAGTCTACGAAATCACATTTAAACCGAAATTCCACCTGTTCAGCTCCTTCAATCTCAATCAGGTCTCGCGCAAAATATTCGGTAGTTTCAGTTCCATCTTCGTGATTCAGAGACTCCGTAGTTGTTACCACCCTCCAATAAGAGTCTTGTGCTGCTTTACTGATAGTGATGTCTTTTCGTGTGCGCTCGACACCATTAACAAAACTGGAGGAGTAGGTTCCGGCAACCGGTTCGCATTGAGAGGTTTCATCAACCAACTTTCCTTGAAAGTCCGCGCTTGCCCGCAAATCAAATACGTAAGTGCCAACAGAACGCCGGTTAATTTCATAAATCACTTTATACGTTTGATCATCAACGCGCGAAACCGTGCTGGTTAGGTTTGCTGTGGTCAAGTAATCCGTACCATCGTAAGCCTTTATGTCACCTTCCCACGAAACCGAATCTTGCGAGTGTGTGCGTATACCTGAAAGGTTCGTGTATCGAGAGCCAAACTTTTCATTATGAATCAGCGCCCCATTGCCTTCGGTATCGACATCCAATGTGCCAGATAATGAATCCTGATCAGGATTGTTTGGATGTGGTGCAAAAGTAATTGACAGAGGTCTTTCTTCAGTCACGTGCGATTCAAAACGCTCTACAAAAAATTCGACTGCTGGACTGTATTCTTGAATAGGTAACAATAAGTCTTCATTGACCAATGGATCGAGTCCTTTGATCAACTCTTCCAAATTGCTGACGCCGTCCTCATCGGTATCCCAACGTTCAGTATTGAATTGCTGTGCCGTGACTTGAATAAACTCCGCATCATTGAACCCAGTATGGTACGTGTATTCATAACTACCGAGCAGGATCTGGCCATTGTTATCGCTGAACGTAATGGTCAAAAGGTATTCTGTATCGCTAAGTAGATCGAGTGATAGTGCCCACAGTTCATCGCCAATCCATGCAGCGTTTGATTCCGTTCCGCCCCACTGCACCTTCACTTGCAAAGCATCAGATTGATACGCGGGCACGGTGATTTCTAAATCAACCCGGGTTCTGAGCTGAATCATCGGATCTGGAACATCGGTCTGCACGTTTGTTTGTGCATCGTTAAGCGATTGGGTGCCCTCTACAACGTTGCTTCCAGAGCCGGAACACCCAAAGATAAACAACGAAGACAGAATCAAAGCAAAGCAGTGAAAGCCAAGTTTTTGACCGCCTGATCTCATAGTGTTTCCAAGAAGCTTTGCGTTTTTGAGGTGCGTATTTCTACTTTAAATCACCTGTTTGACACAGAGGGGTGTGTAATTAAAACAACCGTGTCAGTAATAATACCGAGAGCGTCGAACAACAACACGACACGCTTCACTCTGCCTGATTAGTGTTAAAGACGAAAAGGCGCATATCAGTCGATTCAACACCAGTAATTTATAGTTAAAGACACATCAAAGCAGGCCACCACTTTCTACTTCCACCCACACGTTGACTGTCCATATGTATTTACAGACAATACAATGCTGGCTAGATAACCTGGAAAGCATTAGGCATAAAATCACGAGCAAGCGCTATGAACTTTTTAGAACCTATTTTGATTATTGTATTGAGCACTTTGGTTCACACAGTTTACAGCTGATCTACTCAAGCTACAGCGGCTCGATACTTCAAAAAAGCCTCTCCAGGCAACGGTTGCTGCAAGTTCCAGGTAACGGCCATAGGTTTTTCACCAACATGCGATACATAGTTGGCAAGCCCCGCGCAGAGATACGGAGCGGTTCTACCAAAACTATCTTTTTTAGCTTGACGGATGAACAGTGCTACCCGACTTCCGTGAGATTGGTGATCAATGTACCTCTTGCCAGTGTCTGAACTCTCTCGCGTTTGACTTTGGCTTTCCCAATGAAACCGCTTGGGAGTAATTGCATAATCGTTATACATCGTCGATGGACTGAAATCCTTCTCACTTTTGTTCAAAGTAATAAAAAACAAGTCAATGTTATGTGCCTGAACCCACTTAACCCCTTCCCTGACTTGAGGTGGTTTTTGCGGTGAACCGACATCAAAAGCTGCGAGTATTTCATCACGACTGTAATTGGCATGTAGAGATAGTGGGATATCGTCACCAAATACATTACTCGCTTTTGCTTCGTGGCTTGCGCACAACAAGCTGAGTACCTGACGAAGCTCCAGCAACAATGGCCGACACTGCCACAGACGATCCCAACCACTCTCCAGCGACTGTCCATTTCCAACACCCCACAACAGATAATGAAACTGTGCCGCTAACCGTAGTTCATACTTCGAAAGATCGGATAATTCCGGTGGTGATGCGGCAGCAACCCATGCTGAAAAATGGTCAAGCCGGCTATTATCATTAATGTGCAGTAAGCGCCCAATAGCCCGACCCAACGTTCGCTCATCAGCGCCCACTTCGCTTGTTAAATGATTAGCGGCTCTTCGGAGCTCGGTGTAGTAATGATTTCCCGCATATAGGTCCGTTAACTCCAACCCCGTCGATTCTAGAAAAGCCACTAAATTTTCATCACCCAATAAACTCGCTTCACGCTTTCTATCGGCCCAACCTATAGGAATAGCAGCGCGAATGTTACGCAACACTTCTCGCTTGCTAATAACATCCAACGTAATGGCACAACCGGCCGGTAAAAACGGAAAATCATCCTTTATTTGTTTTTCTACCTCCGGCCGCGTACCACCAATCAATTTTCTAAAACGTTGATCGAAACGAAAATTAGTGCGTTGATGACCCACAAAATCCAGTACCGTTAACACTGACTTAATCGAGTGCGCACCAACATCTGTCCGCCGCAGGCCACGACCAAGTTGCTGAAGGAAGACTGTTGCACTTTCCGTAGGACGAAGAAAGAGTACCGTGTCGACCTCCGGAATATCGACACCTTCATTGAGAACATCTACAGCAAAAATAGCTTGAAAAGCGCCTGTACGCAGCCTCTCAATAACGTTCGATCTAACCTCTCTCGCGGTAACACCGGTAATTGCAGCCGCGTTCAATCCCGCCTTGCAAAAACCTTCGGCCATGAAGTTTGCATGCTCTACAGACACACAGAACCCGATGGCACGCATTGACCGTGGATCAACTACTTTCTCTTTCACCGCTTGAAGCACTTTGCCAAGCCATACGTTGTCTGCCGTATACACAGCGGTCAGCTCTTTTGTGTGATAACCACCACTTACCCAAGACACGTTGGACAGGTCTGTGCCATCAGCTATGCCAAAATAATGAAACGGTGATAGAAGTCCTTGCTCCAGTGCGTCCCATAATCTAAGCTCAGCAGCAACACGACCACCAAAGAACTTAGTTACATTCGCTCCGTCCGCACGCTCGGGTGTGGCCGTTAATCCTAGCAACTGCTTTGGTATCACCCAATCGATCAAGCGCTGATAGCTAGGTGCTTCTGCATGGTGAAATTCATCAACAATAACAACATCAAAATGATCTGGCGGCAGGGAATCCAGGCTGCCCGACGCAATACTTTGAATCGACGCGAAGACATGGCTCCAGTGCTCTGGCTGCCTACCGTCAACCCACAGTTCCCCGAAAGAAGCTGATCTCAATGCATGTCTAAAAGTAGAAAGACTCTGGTTCAGGATTTCTTTTCGGTGCGCCACAAAGAGTAATTTTAATTGGGCTGTGCTACCGAGAGTGCCAGCGCATAAATTACGATAGTCAATAGCCGCCATTACGGTCTTACCCGTTCCTGTCGCAGCTACAATGAGATTTCGGTTGTGGCCCAACGCACGCTCAAACTCTACTCGTTCAAGCAATCCTTGCTGAAAAGGCTTTGGCATGAGATCAACAAAAGAAATATCAAAATCACCACTGTTTTTTGGTTCTATCGCCGCACGGTGCTGTGCAGCAAATTCAGTGGAATTATAAGTTACGAAATTATCATCGCGCCAATAAGATTCAAAGGTAGCATCGAACTTATCAACCACAGCTGAGTTAGTGACAACTGATGCCCGAACATTCCATTCCAAACCTGTGACTTGGGCTTGATGTGTAAGATTCGAAGATCCGATATACACAGTCGTGAAACCGCTAAGACGACGAAACAACCACGCCTTCGCGTGTAACCTAGTAGCCGTGCGATCGTAAGATACCCTAACTTGCGCACCTGCATCACGAAGTTCATCCAACGCCCGTTGCTCAGTCGTACCGGTGTAGGTCGTGGTCATAACGCGAACTAACCCACCGCGCTCAGTAATTTGACGGATGCGCGGCAAAAGTTCACGAATACCAGTGAATCGAATGAATGCACCTAAGATATCTACACCATCCGCTGACGCAAGCTCAGACTCCAACTGCCTTAATAGTGTCGGCTCGCTAGGTGCGTTAGTAAGTAATGCAGTTTGTGAAAGTGCTGTTTTAGGATGAATGATTGGCACCGGCTTCCCAGCAGGAGGTTGCTCAACCAATGACGACAAAACGAATGGTGTTGGATCGATAACGACTTCATCTTCTTCAACACTTAGCTTAGGGAACTGTTCAGCTAAGTGCCCGATCAGTAGATTCACTAGATTCGCCCCAGCCTCAACCCTTTCTTTTTCTGGTATGGCCGCGATAGTTTGGCTTACAATTTTCCCAACTAATCGAGAATAGATTTCTGCGGCTTCCGCAGAATCGATACAGTCCTGCGTCCGTTCAAGCTTGGCTGCCGCAATGGCTTGGTCAACGGCCCGAGTTACTATTGTGTCGTAAGCACCGCTTTTATATTGCACTTTTTTACTCGGAACTTTCGGGCTATTGATTCCAGGATACTACGGCAGTGAAACTTAGCGTAAGCACTATGCAGCCAACAAGTCCCGCCAGGTATCAGCTCCTCAGAATCCTGCCGTTCGATGAATAACTTGGGTAACTTCGAATAAGCATCCACGACCTTGCTCTCATTCGTCTCAATCCATGTCCAGTCTGTGAAATTCTTACTAAGAATACGATTTGGGGCAGTACTGCAGGTGGCACTGTAGATTGGCTGACTGTAGTGCTGTTGAAACCAAGCCGAGCTGTTAAAAATTGCCGGTAGTACATACTTGAGTGAGTTTGCCCCCCACATGGCAGGATCGTAGTAGTGCTGTTTATCAAGCTCTAGCAAACCCACCATACAGCGGTCACCGCCTCGCTTAACCTTTGCATCGGACGGCGACTTTGTTAGTGTGCTTGTGCGCTGAATATCTGAATACCGTTGGCCCACTGTGGGTGGATTGGTATTGTCAATCGTGTTTAGTGGATGCCCGTTCCCCCGTTAAGTGGGTAGAGCC
>JAHDCO010000121.1 GCA_020629835.1 Granulosicoccaceae bacterium | reverse complement strand
GGAGTTTTCGGATTGTTGATGGTTTCACTGTGCTCCTCAGCCTTTGCCAAGGTCGACGTCAACATAGCGGAGCCAATCAAGAGAACTGAGTAAGAGACTTACTGTAGGGTCTTAGTGAGTTTCATTTTTCTCTTTGCTGACTTTTTATACCTAGCGTCATTCAAAAGTTAAACACAGAGTGTGTATCTAAAACAAGTCTCATACACACGTGTTTCTCAATAACTTACCTAACGTAAAACTAAAAAAGTAACTGGTACTTTACCTTTTACGATTATTTCTAGTAAGGCAATTCGTTAGGTTGTTTACCTACATAGTCAGGCTCGGGTAGCTCGCTGAACTTAACGGCTAGAATCGTATCGTGCTCATGGATGTATGCCTTACACACTCGATGCATACCATCCATAATCCGGCCTTCGGGACACAATATGATTGGATAAGACAGGTCAGCTTCAAAAATCAACTTGCTATGTTGCGCAATGCTTTCACACGTTGGCGCCTCACCTAAACCAAACCAATAGTCTTCTTTTAGCTCCTGAATATCAGACAAGCTAACCTGTACTACCTGAAAGTCAGTTGAGAGCTTAATAAGCTTTAGAACATCCCAAGCAAGCAAACCAGCCGCAGATTCTCTGAAGTGATATTGCTGGCGTATGTTCATTGAAACCACCTATTTAGACAAATCATTTGAACTGCGTACCGACGCGTTAGGAATAGGCAAAATAATAATAGACTGGCTGGCTTATACGCACTCTGCGCCATAAAATTACCGAGCTATTGGTAATAATATAAAAACCCATTGATTCGTTAACGCGCATTCGATACATTCATTGCCCCACGACATCAGGCATGCCCATGCCTACATCAGAGGAAGCTGATAAATATGTCTTTCCGGTTAATGCATCAACTGTTGTTATCCTTACCTTTGCTCACTGCCTCGTTGTATGCGGTAGGGCAAACTAATTCAAACTATTCATTTAGTCCCTCACAATTCTGCACGCTTGATGAATTAGGGGACGTTAGCTGCATTATCTCTCGCGGTTATGAGCGACTAGCCCCACCAGATAACCTTCCCTCACTTGGGGCTTTAACCACCGGAGAAACCCACGCGTGCGGCATTACTCTCGAAGGCCAACCTGTCTGTTGGGGAGACAACTACTACGGACAACTTAATACACCGACTGTTAATGCAGCACTTGTTCAAATCGATGCCGGTGCAAATCAAACCTGTGCGGTAGATACCAATGCTGAATCTATTTGTTGGGGGTTAAACGATAACCTTCAGCTGGATGCCCCCGAAGGGGAAAAGTTTTTACAAGTTGATACCGGTAGCTTAATGACGTGCGGGCTAAAGTTAGACGGGGAAGTGACTTGCTGGTCGGACGATGAACGTCGCTACCCGAGGAACTTAGTTGGACCATTCGTTAAAATTGACCTTCGCTCAGGCGGTGTCTGTGGGCTGACAAATGATGGGGAAATTCGATGCTCAGATAATTCTATGGTTACCCCGTCTATAACCCCTTACACACCTTATCTTGCCCCGCCTAGTAATGGCCCTTACATCGACATGTCGGCTACCTACAACGCCGTATGTGGCCTTAAAACCGATGGTTCCCTCGATTGTACGTTTGTGGACGCTGAAGATGCGTCCAGCTACCCGTTGGGTGAACAGTTCGCCAAGATCAAATCAAACGATACAGACATACTGCATAGCACCCGTGAGTTTGTAGACGGGCGATTCACGTACTTACCGTCTGGCACAGAAATGTGTGGCCAAAAGATGGACGGTAGCTTCGAATGTTGGGACGAGGGTGCTATTTTCGCTGGCCCAACCGGTGGCGGCAGTACAAACACAGAGCTCGTGGCAAGCTTTGAGCTGGAACTGGATGCGAAAATTTACGACTCTAACTCCGTGGAGATATTTTGGACGCCGCTACCTTCCAACTATTCCCTTGGCGGAACCCTGTTTGTAGAACCCGTAGTAGAGATTTATCGCAATGGTGAGTTAATAGAAAGCCGTAACGCACGCTTTAGCTATTTCGATGGCAATGCCGAGATAAATTCTGAATATCAAATCCGATTGATAGACGAAGCTGGAATTCCCGGCCCGTTTTCAGATGTATTGGCAGTGAATACGATTGAGCGAACAGTTTTATTCAACGGTGAACCAACCTTAATACAATCGCAGTTGGCGGAACTACCTGATGTATTTACAAGTACCAATACGGCATCTTTATTCGTCGGCATTGTCGTCGCTTGGGAGGTCAATTCAGACGTCGAAAGTTTGATTGACGGTTATGAGATCCGTGTGAATGGGTCCCCTGCTGGTTTCACGCGTTCAAACTTGTTTGTCGACACCAATACACCACTAGCCGGCCGGTGCGTTGAAATCATTGCCGTTGGTTTTGATCAAGCACGCCTTGGCGCTAAATCCGTTGGTAGTGGCTGCAGCTGACCCTTTGTAGCATGGCTTGCTGGTACGGTAACCAAGAAAGTCCGTTTTGGATCTGGGTTGATGACAGTATCAGCAACGCAAGTCCTAAATTCTCTAAATCATTCTATTTCTTGTTATATTTTCTACTTGCTGTGTTGGCAACGCGATTCCTAATCGAAATGAGATTTCTGAAGGTCAATTTTTAACACTATTATTACCAACCCAAGTCCAAAACTAATCTGTCTTCTCAATAAACATCGAGGGATTTTCTAGGACGGGCACCATCTTAATTACTAAGACAGAGTTCAATAGTTTCCGAGCAGACTACAGTTTCTATTTTTAAAGTAAATATCAAAGGCAAGCAGCATTCGAATTTATGTCGGGTTACCCGTAATCTATGTATTGAATGAAAGTTGCTCGTTATTGCTCACCTACTTAGGTGTTATAGGTCAATCTCTGCAATCACATCACGACCCAGTTGGTTTGCCAAATGCAGGGTGTCAACCATGCACCAGTTTTCAACGATCTTTCCATCTTTGCACCGCCACCAGTCGCAGTCGCGCATGTATATACGCTTTCCAGTTGGCTGAATGCCCATGAACGGTTTGACGTGCACTCCGGTTATCGCAGGCCATCCGCTGAGAAATGCATAATCCCCGTCACCCGCCTTGCAATCGACACCGACACCTTCGATTCCATCAGAGCGCCCGTCACCCCACCCTTCAAACGTTTGTTCAAATGGGACTTGGAATGCCTGAAATGCATTTACCGATACATATGATCCAAACCCGCCCGGTCCGTACCAAAACATGTCGTCATGCCAGTACTTGCGCCAGCCGGCATCAGGTGAGGTTAGTTGCATTAGCATCGCCTCGACAAGATCACCCGACGCGCGTGACTTTTCCACGACAGTTGAGTTTAAAACGATCCCGTCATGGGTATCAGGGCCTGGAACAAGCCCCTCATACCCGGAACTTTGTGCCAGCGGCCATCGCCCCATGGCAATAATGAGTTCAGCTAGACCCAGAAACACTTGGGACGCTACGATCTTGCCGTATTCCATGCGGTGAAATTCTCCAAATCGAACAAATGCCATGCGTTGGCTAGGCGCGATCCCGAACATCGACTCGGTGAAGTGACCACAAAAATAGCCCATACTGGTTACCCATTCCTGTCCTTGATATTCACCGCCAATCAATATGTCGTTGCGTCGCTGAAAGTTTCGTAAACTATGAGCCATGGGCGCGATGATTTCATCAACATAGCCGTCACCACCCACTGCTTCGTTTATCGGGTGTGCTGCATCAATTTGAGCACTCGGCTCAAAGGCAGCTTGTGCGGCTTGCTTGATTGTTGACATAGCTACGCCATCGAAACTGTCGAGCAAGCGTTTATAGATTCGCTTGTTCTGAGCTGTGTTTTCCGTGGCGATTCCCATTGGAGGACGTGCGGGGCGAACATTCATTGGGTTAATTCCTAATCGACCCATACCAAAGGGTCAAAACTAGTTTTCACAAAGGTTGTTGTCTATGCGAAGAGGATCGTCCATGCCCGTTAGATTACCCCATTTGTTAACAAGAACTTCGCAATTGGAATCATGAATCCCGGCGCGGAGATAGCTTGATAAGCTAAAAGCAGCTAGAGCACCGTCGATCTAAACTTGGACATGGGTTGATGATAACTTGAGGACTTATCTTGGTTACGGACCCACTTGCAATCTAGAACAAGTTCGCAGCCATTGTCTAACTTGATCAAATCACGTGTTGCTCTAACGTGCATAATCCGGCGCGATGTTGAAACTCGTCAACACTTCGGACTTCTTTAACAAGCGTTCGAGAGCGACTGTATTTTCGCAAGTTTATCTAAGCAGCCGAGCCGATTTTTTGGTGCGCGTTGCTCAGCGGTTTAGCTGCCAAAAACTACGGCTCTAAAACGAACCAATGACTTTTATAATTTCAGATCATGCGTGCTATCAGATTCGAAGTACACGCACCTGAATTACGTTTCGCAGAACAACATAACGCCTAGCACAGCGGGTGGTCGACGGTGAACGACCGAAGCGATAACGTATGGAAGGAGCAGTCAAATTGTCCGCTGCTGCATCTGGTTATGGTGCTCTATGCTCATGCTGGAGAATATTTAGTATGTTCCCTGCCGGATCCGATACAAAAAAGCGTCTTACACCCCATGGTTCTAATACTGGGCCGTACTCAATTGTTGCGCCATACATTCGTACCCGTTCTAGCGCTTCATCTAGGTTGTCAACCTCAATCGATAGATTTGGCAGCACGGCACCCGAGCCTCCTTCCGAGGCAATGTTCAATTGTATTGGCATTGCTGACCGTGCTCCAAATGTCACTATCCAATCTTGATCCATCAACATCTCGAGACCGAACACTTCCTCGTAAAACTGCTTAACTTCTACTGGATTTTTTGAAGGCAAATCCGCAACAACTCGTTTAATTTCCATGCAAAAGCTCCAAATTCTTGGAAGCACCATAACGCTTAGCACAGCGGCTGATTGACAAAGGCTTGGGTTGTGGCGAAGCCGCGTTCCACGACTTTGTCAATTTGTCCGGCTGCTGCGTATCGTTATGCAGCGGACTCTCTATGAATATCCCAACCAGGAAACACTAGAACAGCTGGGTGACATCTTAAGGCTCGCGCCAATACCTTTGCCCTCTCAACCCCAAAATTTATCCGTTCGTTCTCGATCGCTGAAATTGTAGATTGCGGAATATTCGTCAAAGACGACAATTCAGACTGACTCAGTTCTTGGAGTTCTCTCAATATGCGTACCGACTCACCCGGCGATACGTCGATTCGCTTTTTCGCTACTTTAAAATCACTCATTTTGTTCTGTAATCATGGGCAGTAACATCGATTACTTCCACGATAACCTCTTGTCCTTTTACTCGATAGATAACTCTATATTTCAACCCCAAACGACTAGATCTCTGCCCTCGCCTATCGCCACTCAGAGATTCATCATGAAATCCCTTGATCTCCTTCAGACCAGTAGGACCAGAAAGATAAACAATATCCTTCCACTTCTCGTATCGCTTCACTACCTCAATCGGTATTTTGGAAAACTTACGAGATAGTCTTTTATCATCGAATGACTGCTAAGTGCCCGAAGCAGCTCTTTCGGATGATTGATTTTAAGCGTCGTCAGTGTCGGCTTCAACCTTGTCTAGACAATCGCTAGCGACCGCTTCTACGAGCAAATAGTAGTGGTTAGTCATTTGGTAATAGGCATATACCTGCCAG
>JAHDCO010000120.1 GCA_020629835.1 Granulosicoccaceae bacterium | reverse complement strand
TCGCGTAACCAATCGCGACGCTTTGCTCGTCAAAGAGCCCTTCAGGCGTTGTACCAATGGGACTGCGCTGAAATTGATGTCAGTGATGTGTTGAACCAGTTTCAAGCGCATCAAGATTTGAATAACGTCGATATTGAGCATTTTCAGGCGTTGTTTCGAGGTGTTGCTCTGGCCCCGGATGACGTAGATGCGTTGTTGGATCCGGCGCTTGATCGGCCAGTGCAGGACCTTGACCCCATTGAGCGATCGATCCTCCGGATGGCCGCGTGTGAACTGCGGGATTTTTTGGAAACCCCCGCGCGAGTGGTGATTAACGAAGCGGTTGAACTGACCAAGAAGTTCGGTGCTGACCAGGGCCATAAGTACGTGAATGGCGTGATCGATAAAGTTGCAATGGCGCAACGACCCACTGAGATGAAAGCGGGGCGGTAACTCTGAGCGCACCAACCTCAAACAACACGGACACCCATCACGCTCCTGCGCGCGAGCCCAAAGACGTGTTTCTTAAACACCCGGCAAACTTCCTGGCCTTGGGTGCCGGATCTGGCTTAGCGCCAAAAGCACCGGGAACGTTTGGCACTTTGGCTGCCGTGCCACTGGTTTGGTTGTTACCGGAAAATGTTGGTTTCACCGCAGTGCTTATTGTCGCCGCATTTATCGTCGGTGTGTATTTATGCAATCACTGTACGGACGACTTGGGTGTGCACGATCACGGTGCCATTGTTTGGGATGAGTGGGTAGGCTATTTCATCGCAATGTTCGCTGTGCCGAGAAGCGCATTGCTGTTACTCATTGGCTTTGCCCTGTTTCGACTATTCGATGTGCTCAAACCCTGGCCGATAGGACCTCTGGATAAACGGGTTCCTGGTGGCGTCGGCATCATGATTGATGATGTGATCGCTGGCATCATGGCGTGTGTGTTAATCCATGTGGCTTTATATTTAGGGTGGCTTCCTGGTTAATGCCGGTGCTCGCAAGCTATTGGACTCTCAATGCCAAACTTAAGCAAAATCGACCATGTGCATATCTATCCCAGCAACCTGGTGGCAGCCGAACGCTGGTATGCCGATGTGTTGGGGTTCGATCGTGTTGCGCATCTTGAGTTTTGGTTTGAACAGGGTGGGCCCTGAAGCAATTTCTTTGGCCTCTGGCGGGATTAAGGAATCGTAAAGCCCAACTGTCTTAGCCCTCTGGCCACCGCAATGAGTGGTAACCCGATCAATGCAGTGGGGTCGTCGGTATGCACGGCATCAAACAATGTAATACCCAGTGCTTCGACCTTGAATGCGCCGGCGCAATCCAGCGGGTTATCTGCTGCAACATAGCGTGAAATTTCTTCGCTGGTTAAATCACCGCGTACCGTAACCGTTGTCTCATCTAAATAATGGTGCTGATCAACCACAGTGTTTTTTTCAGCTTTGATAACCGATACGGCGGTGTAGAAAACCACGCGCTCACCACGCAAGCTCTTCAAGGTGTCTTCAGCGGCGTGCACAGTACCTGGCTTATCAAACACGCGGCTGCCATGTGCTGCCACTTGGTCCGAGCCAATCAAGACCGAGTTTGGAAATGCCCCAGTTAGCGCGTGGGCCTTTGCCTTTGCCAAGCGACCCGCTCTCTTGCTTGGTGGCTCATCGTTTATGTGAGCTTCGTCTACATCGGGGGCCGCCGCTTCGAAGGGTATGCGTAAGCGCCGCAATAACTCGCTGCGGTAGCGCGATGTGGACGCCAGAATGAGCGGAGGGTTGGAGCTGTCCATACGGTATTGTGGCACTGACTGTACGTGCCGTGGGGCAGCACTTATGCGGCGTGGCCATGTAATCCATACCTTGATAGCCGGATGGTGGGTAAGCCATTGATCTTACTGGCTATCGCTGCGTTTCAATGCTGTGAGGAGATGGCTAAAAATTGCTCATTCTGACTCTGCACAATAGCCCTAACAGCTTGATACTTTTAAGTTAATCCATTATTATTCGTCGGCTATGGTCAAGCGTGCTCCAAGCCGATTCAATCCGGATCTTCTAGCGCGGGACGCGTCGCGCTACGAAGCCGAGATACCGCTCTCCCAATTTACTCGACTGTCTGAGTTACTGCTCAGCACCGATGGGCAGTTGGCGACAAATTTTGGCGTCAATCTGCGCAAGGATCATTGTGTCATTCGGGGTTCGTTGTCGTTTGAAGCGGTTCAGCAGTGCCAGCGGTGTATGGAAGCTTTCGCTACACCCATTACGGCTGAGTTCGAATTGGTTTGTGTCACCACACAAGCTGAAGCGGATGCGTTGCCCGATGAGCTTGACCCAGTTGTACTAGATGAAAACGGACAGTTGCACTTAGTTGATTTACTGGAAGACGATGCGTTGCTTCAGCTTCCGGACATACCGAAACACGTTGATGATCCGAGCTGTCAGCCCGGTGAGCAAAGCTTTGGTGACGTGCAACTGAACCCAGCAAACGGTAAACCGAATCCGTTCGGTGCACTGAAAGATTTAAAACTTTCTTAGTGCTGCAGCACTAAGCTGAATTGAGAGACCTTACATGGCCGTCCAGCAAAACCGTAAAACGCCATCACGTCGTGGCATGCGTCGTTCACACGACAGCTTGAAAAAGCCAACATTATCCACCGACCCAACCACCGGTGAATTGCACCGTCGTCACCACGTAAGTGCCGATGGATTTTACAAAGGCAAGCAAGTGGTTCAGCAAGTCGAAGAGTTCGACGAGGACGACGACGAGTAAAACGCGTCTTTTCGTGAAGGACGATAGCTCAACGATGACCCACGGCCGGTCGGCTCAAGTCTCGACGTTAAAAACACCGGTCGTCGCCATTGATGTGATGAGCGGCGACGGCGGCCTGCCTGTCATCATTGATGCGGTTCGTTTACTTCTTAACCGCCGGTCTGATGTACACCTGCTGTTGGTGGGTGACGCTGACGCCATTCAAGCCAATTTGGATAGTAATCCCGTTCCTGAGGGCACGGTGTCCATCGTGCCGGCCGCGGAAGTTGTCACCATGGAAGATTCGGCTGCGGTAGCGCTGCGTAGCAAGAAGAAATCGTCCATGCGCATCGCCACGAACCTTGTGAAAGAAGGGCGTGCGTCTGCCTGTGTAAGTGCAGGCAACACCGGCGCACTTATGGCCATCAGCAAGTTTGTACTGAAAACCGTACCCGGTATTGATCGCCCGGCGATTAGCACAACCATTCCCGCCATCGATGGCCACACGCACATGCTCGACTTGGGTGCGAACATCGACTGCACCGCCGAACACCTTTATCAGTTCGCCACGATGGGTTCTATATTGGCCCAAGCGGTAGACGGTACGGCCGCACCACGTGTCGGCCTGCTGAACATCGGTTCAGAAGATATGAAGGGTAATGAGCAGGTGCGCGATGCAGCCCAACTCCTGGCAGAAAGCCAGCTCAACTACACCGGTTTTGTGGAAGGCACCGACATCTACACAGACCGCGTTGATGTGGTGGTGTGTGACGGTTTTGTGGGTAACGTCTCGTTAAAAACGAGTGAGGGCGTTGCGCGCATGGTGTCGCACTATTTAAAGGAAGAATTCAAAGCGTCTGCGTGGAACAAGTTGGTGGGGCTTTTCGCTCGACCCATACTTAAGGCGTTCGGCAATCGAATCGACCCGCGGCGCTACAACGGGGCCAGCTTGTTGGGTCTGCAAGGCGTGGTTATCAAGAGCCACGGTGGCGCAGACAACGTTGCCTTTGCTAACGCGATTGACATTGCATTACTTGAAATCGCCTTGGACGTCCCCTCAATGATTCGTTCGCGCCTGGACGTGGCGGTTCCGGTAACGTAGGTTTCCATAGCTAGGCGGCGTGACAGACATGGCCCAATACGCATCCATTATTGGCACTGGCAGCTATCTGCCGGAAAAAGTGGTCACCAACGATGATTTAGCCAAAATTGTCGATACTTCTGACGAGTGGATCCAAAGCCGCACGGGCATAAAGCAGCGTCATATCGCCGCTGACAATGAATACACCGTTGACCTGGCTGAGCACGCTGCCCGACGCGCCATAGACGCCGCCGGTATAGCCGTTGCCGATATCGATCTGATTGTTCTTGCCACTACAACCGCCGACCAGGTGTTCCCAAGCACAGCTTGTCTGCTACAAAGCCGCCTTGGTTGCCAGGGTGGGCCTGCATTTGATGTGCAGGCGGTCTGCACCGGGTTCGTTTATGCGTTGGCTGTGGCCGAAAAATTTATTGCGACCGGTACGTCAAAAAAAGCGCTTGTGGTGGGTGCGGAAACGTTCTCCCGAATCCTTGACTGGAATGATCGCAATACGTGCGTGCTGTTTGGTGACGGCGCAGGTGCTGTAGTTCTGGAAGCCACCGATGAGCCCGGAATCTTGTCAACGCATTTGCACGCCAATGGCGATTATGCGGAACTGCTTCACGTTCCCACGGGGGTGTCCAACAATTACGCGGCAGTGCAAGAGGGTCGCGCTTACGTGGAAATGGAAGGCAGTGAAGTCTTCAAAATGGCGGTCCGTAAGATGGGAGAAGTCGTCGATGAGGCACTGGAGGCTAACAATCTGGCCAAGTCCGATGTAGACTGGTTGGTGCCGCATCAGGCCAATCAGCGCATCATCGCCGCTACGGCGAAAAAGCTGGGCATGACAATGGAGAAGGTGGTGCTGACGGTAGCCGAGCATGGCAACACATCGGCAGCGTCCATTCCGTTGGCGCTCGATGCGGCGGTTCGTCAGGGGCGCATTCAGCGAGGGGAACATGTGCTGATTGAAGCTTTTGGCGGTGGTTTTACTTGGGGCTCTGCGTTAATTCGGTATTAACGGCAGGGTATGGCTGTAGTGCTTTGAAGGGACTGTAAGGACGTGCTGCAACACGCCAAAGTAATTAGGACAACCGTGTGATGCAAACCGACTTATCGTTAGACCTACTGATTGTTGATGACCACAAGCTGGTGTTATCCGGCATGTGCAGTCTGTTGTCAGATAACCCACTGGTCAATTCCATAACGGCCGCCGGCACCGGCGAGGAAGCTGTGGCGTTGGCTGAACAAAAAACCTTTGGCGCGGTACTCATGGACTTACGCCTACCCGGTATCAACGGGGTAGAGGCGTCGCGCCAAATGTTGGCTCATAACCCTGAACTTCCCATCATCATCTTAGCGGGCAAACTTGAGAACGACGATGTGCGAGCCTTGCTTGCCGCTGGGGTGCGTGGATACATCACTAAGGGTTGCGATGCGCAGGAGATGATTCAAGCTATTCGAACCGTGGTTCACGGTGAGCAGCACATGTCTGCTGATGTCGCCAAAGACTTTGCGTTTGATTTATTAAACGGAACACCGGCTAACCCCTTTGATGAACTGACTCCCCGGGAACGCGAAATTGCCGATGAGCTTATCGACGGAAAACGTAACCGTCGCATTGCCGAACAGTTTTTTATTAGCGAAAAAACGGTTAGCACGCATCGCACACGCGCTTTCCAAAAGCTGGGCGTATCTACCACAGCGGAACTGGTAAGGCTTGCGTTACGACATGGCGTCGCAAGAGCTGACTGACTCCGAAAAGCGCTTCGATTCAGCGGCGTTTTTAAAAACCGTTACTGAGCGCCCTGGCGTGTACCGAATGATCGGTGCAACCGGGGATATCCTGTATGTGGGCAAGGCCAGTAACTTAAAGAATCGGCTGTCCAGCTATTTTCAAAAAAATGTCGACAG
>JAHDCO010000119.1 GCA_020629835.1 Granulosicoccaceae bacterium | reverse complement strand
CTGTAACCGACTCCATTCGAGCCAGCACCGCTTCGGGCAGAACCTGCGGAAATATTGCCACCACCGACACCGCAAACAACACCCAAAAGGCAAGGAATCGTCCGCTTTTCAGGTAGCCAGAAAACAAGCAGCCAGCAGCAAAGGCGAGATAGGCACCGCGCGAGAAAGTCGTGATCAATATTTTGGCACACACAAGAAAATACGGCGTAATCAGCCACGCCCGTATGTCTTTCATAAACACCACAAAGAACGCCACCAGCGGCAAAGTGGTGTAGGCGACGAAGCCACCGAAATTGTTTGACTGCCTGTGAGGCCCTTCGATTCGGCTTTTCTCAATGGTTGAGCGGCCCATTTTTTCAAGCATCTCGGGCACGGTGTAAATAACGACCAGGGCCGATCCCACCATCATGTACACCCAGGCTCGTTTGGCTGTTTGAACATCCCTGATGCAGGACACAGCGATAAAAAACAGGATGAACTGATCAATCCAGGATTTGTAATTCAGTAGCTCTGTGTAGCGCAGGTAGGAAAACCCACCGGGAAGCTGAAGCACGGTGATGCCTGAAAACATGGTGAATAACGCAAACGCCATAACCAATGTCGTACCAGGAGGCCACGCCACCACAAATTGCCGCTTATCAGAAGCTCTGAGCACCGCAGCGCCAAGACCCAGCAGGATAAGCAGATTGGTGCCGTTGACCATCGGCGCTATGGGTATCGCGTAGGTTTTCGAAAACGGAATGTAGAAAAGGATGCAAGCGAATACCAACTCCACCCCTTTTAGCGCACTAAAAGCAACGTACAGCCCAATCAGCCCCGCAATGCCGTACATAATCATCGGGTCCCAACCGCCGCCCGTCAATACGATGGCGGCCGCAAAAAGCCCCGGGAAAATCAAAAACATCACGATTGGGCGCATGCCTTCCCAATCAGGCAACCCTAGGTAATCCGTCTCACCCCGTTGGGTGGTGGCCTGGTCACGCTGCTTACTTCGGCGCGATGCACGGCGGCCGTGCGTTCGTAAACGCCGCCCACCTGGCCCTCTCGGGCTGTCTGCATCAACAGCTCGAGCGCTATCGGTGCGCTGTAAGGGATTTGTAGAGGCCATGATAGAGGCGGTTGCCGAGTGTGCGTTTTAAGGTTTGTTTGATCCATTGGGAGCGCTGCACCTTACGGTACAGCGATACATCACGTGAAATCATTCGCTGAAATTCGTCCGCAGACGTTGACCGGCGAATAGCAACACGTGCCAGAGGTTTATGCTCTGCAAGATCCGTAACCGATACGGTATCAAAGGTTGAATCGAATATTTGACGGTACCCGGTTGCTTTTGCCTGCTGCATAACCGCCGGTGTGTAGCGCCCCCCCGGAAAGGATAATGACTGGATGTCTTGCTGTATCCAGCTCCCCAAGGTGGAACGACTGTGCGCTAGCTCATGTTCCACTGCATCGGCTGGAAGGTCTGCCAGAAATTCGTGCGAGACGCCGTGTGAGCCCACGACCATGCCTGCCTCTGCGAGGGCTTTCAGCTGCTCCGGACGGCAAAAATATTCGCGACTATTGATGAAGTGTGTCGTAACAAAGAAGTAGGCGCGGTAACCGGCTTGCTGCAGCAACGGCAAGGCAAGCTCGTAGTTGCTGATGTGTCCGTCATCAAACGTGATAACGATTTCAGGTAATTCTTCAGAGCTGTCATCAGAAAATACACCCACCTTAAAGGGTTTGAGCATGTCCAGATGCTGCTTAAACGTGGACTCCGATACCGCATAGGGTTGGTCCTCCACATCAATTTGTGAGAGATCACCATCGGGATACAGCGCGTGGTACATCAACACAACGCTCATGTTGCCCCCCTTAACCGGCTACGCACCAGATCAGATATTTGTACCGACGTTTTAACGTCAATCACCATCAAGCCAAGCAAACAAAAAGCACAACCTAAAAATCCTTTGACGAATAGATTGGTCAACTCAAAACCAAAATCCAGTTGCATCAGTAGTTGGTACACAGCGAAGCTCATGATCGCAATAAAAGTTGGCGTCACCCAATCAATGTTAAGACGCAGATACTTTGCTGCTGACGTGGAAACACCCACCAGAAAAACTGCAAAGCTGAGCACCGTAACCACCGACGCGCCAAGAATGCCGTAATGCGGTATGACCAGAAAATTCAGCAGCAAATTCAATGCAGCCGCGATCATGCTCCAAAACATCAACGTTCGTGTATTACGCTTGATATATAAACCCGCGCCCAGCCATTGAACCGCCCCGTCCATAAAAAAACTGATGGTTATAAATGGAATGATCACGGTACCAGCGGCAAATTTAGGACTGGCCAGGAAGTTCAACAGGTGCGGTGCCGTGGCAGAAAATATGGCGACAGCGGGAATACCCAACGCAAGATATACGCGAAACGAATTGGACAGGAAATCTCGGGTAGGTTCCGTACCATCACGTTCCCAAAGTTTCATGTAGATCGGCCGCAACGCTTGCGCAACAGTCGCTAAAACAATCACTTCCAGATAACTTGTGAGGTTATAAGAGGCGGAATACATACCTAAGTCCGCTTCACCCAGCATGCCTTGTATTAAGTAACGATCACTTAAACGTAAAAACACTCCCAAGGTTTCCAGTACCATCAGAGGGGCGCCGTATATGAACATGGCTGACGCCAGACGAGAGCGAAACTCCCCAAAGCTGAACGTGATTTTATCCCGGTAGAAATACAGAGACACGCAGAATGTGATGATTTCAGCAACCAGGGTACAGGCCAATACTGTGAAGGGGCTAAGATCGCTAAGCAGCAACACAGCCAGCACGAAACCGATGTATAAGTAGCGCGACGTTATTTGCAACGTAGCGACTTTTCCGCTGCGCTCACTGGCTCTGAGAAAATTTAAAAACGCACTGCCAAACAGGCGCAGAAACACGGTACCACTGGCTATCCAGAACAAGCTGGGCAAGGAGTCATTTTGCAGCGTGCCCGGCAACACCAACGACCCTGCCAGCAACCAAATGGTTGTCGTGATTGCCGCCATCAATGCGAACACCACCAATACCGTGCTGTTCATTTGACGGGTTGAGAAGTCACCCTGCTCGTTGTGTGTGATCTGCGCATAGAAGCGGATAACCGCGTGCTGCAATCCCAACTTTCCGATGGCCACGAAAAGCGTCAGGGTTCCCATCATCAAACCCAGAATCCCATACTCATCAACCGTGAGGTTACGAGTCAGGATGGGGAAGGTAACGACACCAGCGGCCGCTGATAGAGTGCCAGCGGACGAATAATTTCGAACGTGGCGGAGAATCTGAGTGGAAGCCACGGCGAACTACCCCGCCGGGTTATAAAGCTTATACAGCTCAGACAAACCCGCAAACTCAAAGCCCTCATCGCGACACCAGGCAAGAACATCACGCATGCTGGATAAGAACACGTCGACGTCAGCTGCGGTTTGCGGATAGGGCGAGGCTTTTTCAATGATCTCCATGGAATGGAACATCATGTTCAGATTGACCACGGGCTGATCACTGAACTTTTTCAAGTGATAGTGTGCAACGGCTTTCATTGCATCAAGATCTGCAAACCACGGGCGGAACCAACGCGGTGTGCGTCTTAAAAATCTGGGCTGTACCGTAACCGGGGCTTCGAGAATACTTCTGGAGCCCGGTTCAACCGCACGCACAATGCTGTCGTCAGACGGGGTATAAGGCTGCATGGGAGCTGCACGAAAATCCACATCACCCGATTGCTCAAACCATTTCATCCGTGGCGTAACACTCGTATCCACACAATAACCCAGCTTTTCCAGGCTACGTATTGAACACACACTGGCACCATAGCGCCCGGCTCTGAAGCTCGTGGGACGGTAACCCAGTTTTTCGGTAAACAGGTTGGACAGATTTTCCAGTTTTTGGAATTCGATATCTTCTGGGTAGTTACACTGAAATTCCGGGCACGCTACGCCTGCGTAATCGTAGTATTTCTTTTCCGGTTCGATGAACGCGGCATGAAGGTGTGTGCCGTATTCGAAGCTACCCTGCAAATCCCGAAGGGTTTGCACACACTCCTCATCTTCGAGCACTTCTACGGTTAGCAGGTAAGTCGGTATCGCACCAACTTCGTTGTACACCGGCTGTAACCGATTCGGTAACCCTTCGTTGATTGAGTCAAACGTCAGTGGGTTTGCGCGTGCCCAGTTAACGTCATGATCACATTCGGTATCGATCGATATGGTGACGACAACACGTTCTGTCTTACTGGCCACGATACAGTTCCATCAGATCTTCAGTTACTGATGAGAAGTCATAGGTTTCGATGATGCGTTGCTGGCCCTGTTGTCCGAAGGTAGTCAATTTGTCCTGCTCATCTATGCAGCGCTGCATAAGCTGGGTTAGCCCTGCGGTGTCCCCTGCTTCGAATAGCCAGCCTTCAGATTCGTGAGTTACCAAGTCTTTATTCCCACCAATATTCGTCGCCAACACGGGCAGCTTGGCTACCATGGCTTCGATTACAGAATTCGGCAGACCTTCAGCAAATGAAGGCTGTACGTAAACATCCAGTGTTCGGTAAAACGCATGGGTGTTATCCACCGTACCCAACATCTCGATGCAATCGTTAAGCCCAAGGGCCTGGATTTTCTGAGTGAGTGATTCGAAAAGCGTGCCGCCGCCCGCAATTCTCAGTTTTACTGCACGTCCCGGATTGTTTGCTACCAGATCGGCGAAACCGTCCACCAGGAGCTCGACACCCTTGATCTCACGCAATCGTCCGCAATAGCCAAAAACCAACGCATTTGGGTCTTTGTCGGAGTCACCCGCTTCGGGCGTGGTTAACCGGATGCTCTCCTGGGAATCGATTCCGTTGGGTACAAATTTTATCTGCTGTTCGGAAAAACCAGCTTGTAACAAGCGCTCTCGCGTTTGCACGCTGATGGTTTGCACGTAATCCAGTCGTCGGAGTACCCAGCGTAGCGGTATGTTGCCAACGCTACCGTCTGGATCCAGCACGCCACCACTAAATTCAAAGTAACCAGAAATTTTTGCGATTACCGGCAACCCTGTGATGGGTCTCATCAGAACCGCAACCGTGGCTAATAGCCGCGTGATGTGTACGTGAACAACATCAAAGTCATTGCGTCGCTTAAACAAGTACCACGCAAAGTGCAACATCAGAAGGACCGCGCCAATGTACTTGATGTGGAAATAACTCACACGATGATTGGGTAAACCATCCACACTATCGCTGACCGGCATATCCTTCACCACCTGCGGTGAAACAAATTCAACCGTTGCGTTGTGATTAGCCATCAGGGAGCGAGCAAGCTTGCGAGCCTGACTTTCTGCGCCACCCGGACCGGGGAATTTACTGTCAACAACAAACAGAATACGCACAGGTCGCAACGACTCGGTTACTCCATCAACGGCATCGTCAATGATCGCTTGCTCACCCATCACTAGCGGAGTAGTTGCTTCAACTGGATAACAGGCTCTTTGGTTGCCCGTGATGGTGGTGCCCAACGTAATGACAGCAGTGCGCGATTCTCGACGCTTTCAAATTCACCGTTTGCACCGGCGATCACGTTCTCTCGGGTGTTAATACCTTCAGAACGTGCGGTACGAGCGCCCAAGCGAAATTCAAAGCTCGGGTTTATTTGGAAGCCCACGGAAACATTCACTTCAACCGAATCCGATTCATCCGCGATGTTGTCGTACTGCTGAT
>JAHDCO010000118.1 GCA_020629835.1 Granulosicoccaceae bacterium | reverse complement strand
TAGGGATGCCCTGGGCGCATCGCAGCGCGGGCAATGTGTGGTCGCGTCCATGCGAACCTCTGCTAATTTTTCTGAACCAGCAGCCTAACAGAAATTTTTATCCCCAGTGTTCTGGGGCAGTTTTAGAAGTTAACTGTGGCCGACAGGCTTCGATGATCACTTTTCAAAGCCTCACTGTTCTCCAACTCAGTAACCGTTATGGACGGCTTGACCAGAATATGATCAATCGGGATTTGCAGTGGGTAGAACCAGGACGGCCAAGTAGGCAAGACACCGTGACCCCGGCGTCCATCGAGCAAACCCGCCCTCGCCACTAAGTGCTGAAATGGCTGAGACCACGGGGTGATATTTAAATCACCCATCACAATGGTCGGGCCGGACTCATAGCGAATGAATTCTGCCAGGGCTTCCAGGTGCTCATTACGCAGGTGATGTGTCACTAGCGATACTGGAGGCAAGGGGTGGGTGCCTAAAATTTTTAATGCGGTGCCGTTGACGTCTACGGTCACATCGATGCTGGGTGTGGTGTTACGGCTGACCAGAAAGGCTCTGCCGTCAGTGAGCGGGTATTTACTAAATACCGCAATACCAAAGGGGTTCTCTTCAGGATAACGCAACGTGTGTGGGTATTGCACCAACTGCGTGGTGAGCGCATCGTCCCAGGCTGTTGTGTATTCTTGAATCACAATAACATCCGGGTTGACGGTTTGAACATAGTCAACGTACCCGTCGTAGTCACTGTTGTTGGCCCACACGTTACTGGTCATCACTTTCAGCGTGTTCGACTTGGCAGCGGTTGCTTGATTGAGTGCCCGCAACGATGAGTAAACCGTTGTTGCATGAAACACCAAACAGGTACTGAGTATGAGTACTGAAGTGCGTTGATGCCTGAATACCGCGATTACCGTCACGGCAAACAGTAGTACGACATACTGCATGCGAAAATGTGACAGCCAATCAAACAGTACGTGAAACGCACTGAATACCGCGGTGAGGCTAATGAGCCCAGCGATACACGTCAACCGAATTAACGCTGTCATGGTCGTGTTGCTACGACTCACCTAAGCCAAGGCGTCTAAAACCCTGGCCCAGCTGCGGATGCCCCTATGGAAGCTCGCCATGTTGTACTTTTCGTTCGGCGAATGAATGGCATCGTCATCTAAGCCGAAGCCAATTAATAAGCTGTCCATGTCCAGAATTTCTTTTATATGCCCAACCACCGGGATTGAGCCACCGCATCCAGCGAACACGGCATTGTTCGGCCATTCTTGTGAGAGCGCTTGTTGAGCCTTGCCAAATGCTGGCGCATCGACCGGCATGACCGTAGCGCCAGCGCCGTTTTTGAATTTAAATTCTGCGGTGCAATCTTCTGGCAAGCGGCTATTGACGAACTCCATAAAATGTTTCTCAACCGCTTCGGGGTCTTGCTGCCCGACTAAGCGAAAGCTGACTTTGGCCTTTGCCTGCGATGGCAGAACCGTTTTAAATCCCTCGCCGGTATATCCACCATCAATGCCATTGATATCGCATGTGGGTCTGGCCCATATCTGTTCTAGAACTGAGTAGCCTTGTTCACCCGCGGGCAATGACAAGCCAACTTCTTGCAAGAAGCCGATGCCATCGTGATTGAGCGACTTCCACTGCTCGGCGATTTCCTCGGGTAACGGCTCCACACCGTCATAAAAATGTGGAAGGGTGACACGGCCATCGTCGTCGTGCAGTTCAGCCAAAATTTTTGTCAACACTCGAATAGGGTTTCTGGCAGGCCCGCCATACATGCCCGAGTGTAAGTCTCGATCCGGCCCTGTAATAGTGACCTCACCGCCACTCATGCCGCGCAACATGGTGGAGATAGACGGTGTGTTCGCATCCCACATGCCGGTATCACATACCATGGCAAGGTCGGCTTTTAAACGATCCTTGTTTTGCTGCATGTAAGGCACCAGTGAGGGTGAGCCGCTTTCTTCTTCGCCTTCAAAAAAAAGCGTAATTTTCGCTGGAAGTGCGCCATGGACTTGCACAAAGGCTCGGCAGGCTTCAACAAATGTCATTAACTGACCTTTGTCGTCTGCCGCTCCGCGCGCTCGAATGACCACACCTTGGGGTGTGGTTTCTTGTTGCGGGTCGAACGGGTCGCTTGTCCACAGTTCAATGGGGTCTACCGGTTGCACATCGTAATGGCCATAGAATAGAAAGTGCGCATCACCTTCACCGCCTTTAGCCACTACCATTGGGTGACCGGGGGTGTCTTCACGCGTCGCTTCAAAACCGATGTCGGCCAGCTGAGCGGTTAGCCAGTCAGCGGCTTCCACGCAGTGTGTCTGGTAGGCGGGGTCAGTAGAAATACTTTGGATGCGCAAAAAATCAAACAACCGTTCAACGGAGTTGTCCAGGTTTGCATCAATTTGAGCAAGTACCGAGTCTAAGTTAGCCATTGGATATAAAGAACGCGTTAAGGATGGCTTAAGTATACCGCTCTCTTCGTCTGATATATTCATTGCACTGTTGGCCCGGGAGATCTCAACATGCGAATCCTTCATGGCGTTTTGTTGTTACTGATGCTGTTGTTCATTGGGGTGCAATTTAATGACCCCGATGGTGTCTTCTGGGCAGTGGTGTATTCCATGTCGGCTCAGCTTCTACTCATTGCCGTCATCTGGCCACAGGCCTACTCAAAACCGTTACTCAATGTGCTGCGATGGGTTTATGTCGTAACGCTTGCTGTCGGCGTTATTTACTTCTGGCCTAAAACACCCAACTTCTGGCGTCAGGATGTGTGGTGGGAAACAGAAACCGCACGAGAAGGCATGGGAATGATGATCGCTTGCCTCGCAGCAGCATCGGTTTTTTTAGTACGAGCTAAGCGATGACCAATACGGTAACTTCGCTTTGCAAAGTGGATGATTACGCCACTGAGGCACGCTCGTTTGATCAACTCTGCAACACGTTTGAATGGGATATTCCTGCGCAATTCAATGTAGCGGAAGCTGTGTGTCATCGTCATGCAAGCGGTGACGGCAAGCTGGCAATGATCGCTGAAAATGAATCGGCTGCGTGTGCTCAATATACGTTTGATCAGATCGCGCTCTGTGCTGCACGTTTAGCGCGTTGTATGGCGAACGCAGGCGTCAGGCGTGGGGATCGGGTTGCGGTGATTTTGCCGCAGCGTGTAGAAACAGCGGTTGTGCATTTGGCCGCACAACGCCTTGGAGCGGTGTCGTTGCCCTTATCCATCTTGTTTGGTGATGAGGCGTTGCAATACCGTTTGCACGACAGCGGTACCTCGTTTCTTGTGGTCGCCGATTCACGCTTTGATGTGATCAACACCTTGAGGTCGCAGTTGCCCCAGCTGCACACGGTGTTACGGGTTTGTGAAGCGGGCCCGGTGCCGATGGACGACAGGGGTTGCGCTGTGCAAACCGCCGGAACGTTAGATGACGTGTCATCAGGCTTTTGGCAGCAAATTGCCCAATGTGAGCCCCTGAATCACACAGTCGATACGGCAGCAGATGATCCGGCGTTCTTACTCTATACCTCTGGCACAACCGGACCACCAAAGGGTGCGTTAATTCCGCAGCGTGCGCTGCTCGGAAATCTAACCGGATTCGAGTGTTCGCACAATGGGTTTCCCAAACCCGGTGATGTGGTGTACACACCAGCCGACTGGGCGTGGACAGGTGGCTTATTAGACGCTCTGCTGCCGGCCTGGTACTACGGTGTGCCGGTGGTGGCGCTCGACTATCAGAAATTCAATACAGAGCGAGTTGCCTCGCTGATGTCTCGGCACCAAGTTACGTGCGCATTCATTCCACCCACGGCATTAAAGATGATGCGTCGGGAACCACAGGTATTAGCGAAACACCCGATGGCATTACGCAGCATTATGAGTGCCGGTGAGAGCTTAGGCGAAACGTTGTTTTTATGGGCTGAAGAGCAGTGGGGTGTGTCGATAAATGAAATGTGTGGTCAAACCGAACACAACTATCTGATGGGTAATTGCAGCGCATTGCTACCGGTTAAGCCTGGGTCAATGGGTAAAGCCTACCCAGGGCATCGCGTGGGCATTATGGCCCCGGATGGAAGCTTGGTTGCCAACGGCGAAACCGGTGAAATCGTTGCTCACCGAAACGACCCGGTGCATTTTTTAGGTTATTGGAACAATCCTGAGGCTACAGCCAGGAAGTACACAGGTGATTGGTTTCACACTGGCGACGTGGGTCATATGGACGAGCAGGGTTATCTTTGGTTTCAGGGACGCGCCGATGATGTCATCAGCAGTGCTGGCTATCGCATTGGGCCTGGAGAAATTGAAAACTGTGCGCTAACCCACGAAGCTGTTCTGCAAGCTGCCGCTATTGGAGTGACAGACCCGGAAGGGTTGCGCGGTGAGGTCGTGAAATTGTGTGTGGTGCTTCGCGAGGGTGTGGTTGCAGACGACAATTTGCAGCGATCCCTGAAAGAGCACATTAAGTCTCACTTAGCTGCGTATGAATACCCACGGCTTATTGAATTCCTGGACGAATTACCGATGACAACGACTGGCAAGATACAAAGAAACGTGCTTCGTCGATGGCATGAAGCTGCGCAGTGAGCGCTGATACCTCGATCATGACCAGCACACAGAAACCCCGATTGGGCATCGTCATCTCGATGTTCCCAGAGCTGCACGAGACTTTTATATTACGTGAGCTTGTGGCTTTAGAACGTCATGGTGTGGACTTTCATATCTACAGCCTTCAATACCCGAGAGATCCAATTACCTTAGACGAAGCGATCGCGCTGTCTCACAACAAAACCAGTTACGAAAACTTGTTCGCCTGGGTGTGTATGAGTGCGTTTGTTAAAACCTTGTTTCAGCACCCGGTGCGTCTTGTCAGTGCGATGTGGAAAGTCCTGTTCTGGGGTCGTGATCGCCCCATGGAAGCGCTGAAAAATTTGGCGATTTTGCCGTTAACTTTGCGGTTTTACGAGATCGGTAAAAAACAGGGAATCACGCACTGGCATGGTCATTGGGCAAACATTCCCACGACCGCTTGCTGGTATTTGTCGCAGATATTTGGCGTAACCTGGTCTGCCGCCATACACGGCGAAGATATCTTCACACGTAATCGATTTTTATCGAAAAAGCTCGACGATAATGCGTTCAGTGTGGTGTGCAGCGGGTACTTCTGCAATCACTTACAACACAACCTGTCGTTGACTAACCCAGATGACGTGCATTTGAACTACCACGGGCTAGACCCTCGCGTCACCGAGCGAGCGCCCAATCGCCAGTTCAATGATCGGGTTGTGGGTGAACCCATAAAACTACTTAGCATCGGGCGTCTCGTGAAGACCAAGGGGCATGATGTACTCATCAACGCTTGCCAGAAATTGAAGCAACGCAATATACCGTTTCAACTACAAATCGTAGGCTCAGGGCCCATCGAAGCTGAGTTAAGACAACAAATTGATGAAACCGGCCTGACGGATGTCATTACGCTGCGCGGGGGGATGGCATTCGCCGACGTACTGGATACCTTAGAAGCTGCAGATGCCTTCTGTTTAGCGCCTCGGATGATTCCCGGGCAAGCCCCGGATGGCATTCCCAATGTTATCGCCGAAGCGATGGCGTTACGCGTGCCGGTGGTGTCAACGCACGTAAGCGCTATCCCTGAACTGGTGGAAAACGAGGTATCCGGATTGTTGGTGCCGGTTGACGACGATGATGCCTTTGCCGATGCGTTACAGCGGTTGGCGGAAAGTCCAGAATTTGCAGCACAGATCAGTGATGCTGCGGCCACTAAAGT
>JAHDCO010000117.1 GCA_020629835.1 Granulosicoccaceae bacterium | reverse complement strand
TGATTAAATCAGCAGAGGCTTGTCGTTGTTCCGGCACCAGGTTAAGTGCCGAACACCAGATCGAGCTGTCTCAGTGCAGTTCGGTCACCTGACCAGACATAGCCACTTTCAACTTCTTCATGGCTGCTTTTTCGATTTGACGAATTCGCTCGGCGGATACGTTGTACTCGCTGGCGAGGTCATGCAAGGTCGATTTCTCGTCAGACAACCATCGTCGTTGCAAGATGGTGCGGCTACGTTCATCAAGCTCCGCCATGCTGTTGGCCAGACTGTCCAGCGCTTGCTGGCGAATGTCATCCACTTCCAGCACGGTAGACGGATCCAGTTCTTCACGGTGCAACACGTCAGACGGTGACAGGGTGCGATCCTCGTTGCTGCCAATCGGCGCATCAAACGCGCTGTCGTGGCCATGCATTCGAGATTCCATTTCCATCACAACCTTCGGATCAACGCCAAGGTCTTCAGCCACCGCGTTAACCTCATCCTGGCTGAACCAGTTGAGCTTCTTCGGCGCGCTGCGCAGCTTGAAGAACAATTTTCGCTGTGCCTTTGTGGTGGCTACTTTGACAATGCGCCAGTTACGAATAACGTATTCGTGAATCTCTGCGCGTATCCAGTGCACCGCAAATGAAATCAGACGCACGTTCATGTCCGGGTCAAATCGCTTGACCGCTTTCATCAACCCGATGTTGCCTTCCTGAACCAAATCGGCCATCGGCAGGCCGTAGCCTTTGTAACTGCGGGCAATGTGCACCACAAACCGAAGCTGAGACATGACCAGCTGCCGAGCCGCTTCCAGATCGTCTTGGTCTCTGAGCTGGCGAGCCAGTTTCTGTTCTTCTTCGGACGTTAATAAGGTGGCGTTGGAAATCTTCGCCAGATAACTGTTCAGGTCGTCCGCAATGACCGGTAACGCCACTGCGCTCGAATTTTTCGCTGTAAGGGCAGTACTCATTACATACTCTCCGTTTCGTTCCTATGCTTCAATATTAGCACTCGCCTACATAGAGTGCTAATTATCGGCATAGTTCACTGATTGGTTGAGTATTGTTACGGCATTCACACGTTTAAGGATCAATAAAAACGTGTAATTTCAACAAGTTACCGATTATTAACGATTGGGAACCTGGCCTTGAATTGGTCGGAAAAGGCTCAAAATCGCGCCTAACAGCCCCAGAGCTGTCACAACCGCAATAATGGTCAAAAATTGACCAGCCGTTGGCAACGACAGCCGGAAAGTGCTGGCGTACAGCATGGCAAGTTCGTCCGCAGGCGCTTTTATGAAGCTGTAAGCCACCGTAGCCAGCACCGCGGCAACCGCACCGCCGAGCAGCCCGTACAGCGCTCCGGTATAGATAATCGGCCGGTTTAGAAACGAGCGACTCGCTCCTAAAAGCGTGCTGACTTCGCGCTCGCGTTGACGCCTTAGAAGTTCCAGGCGAATGGTGTTGCCTATGACGAGTAACCCTGTGAGCGTTAAGAAGCCCGCCAGCAAAGACACCACCACTCGAAATAGGTTGAGCGCCGATTGCAGCTTGCGCACCCAATCCAGATCAATTTGTACCCGATCCACCACCGGCTGCGCTTGCAGCGCTGCCGCCAGGCCTTCAACCCGGGTGACGAGTTCATTGCCAGGCAGGTTAGGGTCAATGGCGGGGTACACCACAACGGCCGAAGGCAGTGGATTAGCTCCCAGCGCCGCCAGCGCATCGTCAAGATCGGTTTGTTCCTGAAACAAGGCCAGCGCTTCAGCGCGTGAGATGTGCGTGGTGGCGCGTATGCGGGCCTCGCCTTGCCACTGTTCGGCCAATCGCGCGGCTTCCAAATCCGTCACGTCCAGGTTCAGATAAACCGTGATGCTCTCTTCGCCCACCGACCGGTTCACCAGCTGGGAAATTGAGGCGGACCCAAACCAGAATACCGCTGGCAGCGCGAAGGTGGTTCCCAGCACCAACAGCGTGATGAGTGTGGCCGTGCTGCGGTGGCGCAGTTGCCGAACGCTTTGAGTGATCGCGTAGCCGCGTTTGGTGTAGCCCCAACGTGACCCGATGTCGATGTCCGTCATGGTGAGACACTCTCGTGAGCGGTTTGCCGTGCAGGCGCGGGTGATCGACCGAGGTTGGTAATCCGTCCACCATCTAACACGAGCTGCGGGAAACGATAATTCTGTAGTAGCTCTCGATCGTGCGTGGCAAACAACACCGATACGCCGGAGTTATTGAACTGCAGCAGTAAGCGCATGATCTCTTCGCTGATATCAGCGTCCAGATTCCCGGTGGGTTCGTCGGCCAATAAAATTCGGGGTTTGGCCACCACGGCCCGAGCAATACCCACTCGCTGCTGTTCACCGCCGGATAAATTGATGGGGTCATCAGCGTAGCGATCAGCTAAGCCCACGCGTTCCAGCGCAGCCATGGCGCGGGTTTTAATTTCACTGAATCGAAACCCGCCGATGATTAACGGCAAGGCCACGTTATCGAACACGCTGCGGTCATAGAGTAATTGGTTGTCCTGAAATACGATGCCCATCTGGCGACGCAAACCGGGTTCCTGGCGTGGCTTCAGCTGGCTGTAGGCGATATCGCCCACCCGAATCTCACCTGAGGTGGGTTTTTCCAAACGCGCGATAAGGCGCAGCAATGAGCTCTTGCCAGCACCGGAATGCCCCGTCAGGAAAGTGAACGACGCAGGTTTTAGCTGAAAGCTAACGTCCTCTAGCGCGAACCGGCCAGTTTGATAGGCCAGACTGACATGCTCAAATGAGATCATGCTTGCGCATCACCGGACGCGTCACTTGAGGACCCACCCGCGGTTCCAGCCGAGGTGCCAGTGTCAGTTAAGGCACTAACAAAACGCGCGGCTTCAAACGCTTCCAAATCATCCACCTTTTCACCCACCCCAATAAAACGAATCGGAATGCCGAGGCTACTGGCAATGGCAAACACAATACCGCCTTTGGCCGTTCCGTCGAGTTTGGTGATGACCAGCCCGGTCAAATCCATGGCGGCGTGAAATTCCCGAGCCTGGCTCAGTGCATTTTGGCCAGTGCCTCCGTCCAGCACAATGAGCGTTTCATGAGGGGCGGATACATCCAGTTTGGCCAGTACACGCTTCACCTTTTTTAATTCATCCATCAAGCCGGCTTGCGTGTGTAAGCGGCCGGCTGTGTCGGCAATGAGCACATCGATATTGCGGGCGGTGGCCGATTGCAGTGCGTCGAAAATAACCGAAGCCGAGTCTGATCCCATTTGCTGCGACACCACAGGCACCGAGTTGCGTTCGCCCCAGGTTTGCAGTTGCTCAATGGCAGCGGCACGAAACGTATCACCGGCGGCCAGCATGACGCTCTTGCCGCCAAGCTGCAGTTGTTTGGCTAACTTGCCTATGGTGGTGGTCTTGCCCGAACCATTAACGCCCACCACCAAAATCACGAACGGGGTGTCTTGGTCTGGAATGACCAGAGGCTGTTCCACCGGTTGCAGCAGCGCTTGCAGCTCTTCCTGCAGAGCACCATGCAAGCTGTCTGAATCGGTCATCTTTTTAGCACTGATTGTTTTGCTAAGCGAATCCATGATGCGGGAGGTGGCATCCACGCCCACATCCGCCATGATCAACTGGTTTTCCAGCTCTTCCAGCAGTTCAGGGTCGATCGGTTTTTTGCCGCGAAGAAAACCCAGTAAGTTGTCTTTGAACGTCGAACGCGTGCGAGTCAGCTTTTCATCCAACGCTTTTTCAGCGGCCGGGTCTTCCTGCCGAGTGTCGCGCTGACGTTTAAGAAAACTGAATATACCCATGAAGGATGAAACCTAAATTCTGCGAATCGGACGGTGCGCTGTGTAGAACCCAACAAACACCCTTTATCGTAACATTTGCGCTACCGGCGTTACCGAGCGCTGAACGGTGAATGCGCCATGTCAAAACGTGAAAAACCCAACGCCAGTGCGGCAGGTTCGGTTCGAATAATTGCCGGTCAATATCGAGGTAGGAAACTGCCGGTACCTATAGTGGATGGATTGAGACCCACGGGCGACAGGGTGCGTGAAACGGTGTTTAACTGGCTGCAGACCCGCGTGCCCGGAGCGCGCTGTTTAGATGCGTTTGCAGGATCTGGTGCACTGGGGTTTGAAGCCGCCTCGCGTTATGCAGAATCGGTGGTAATGATTGAGGCTGACCACCAGGCCGCACAGCAGTTAAAAGCCAGTCAAAAGCTACTGAACGCAAACCACGTAAGCGTTTTGCATCAACCGTTTGAAGCCTTCGCAGAAGCGTTCGCAGCTTCAGACAACCAAGCTTTCGATGGGGTATTCCTGGATCCGCCGTTTCGCAGTACTGACTTCTCGGAGGTGTTTCGGCAAGTGCAGCCGCTGCTGGCCCGGGATGCTTGGATATATATAGAGTGCCCAAAAACCTTGCCGGATGCGCAGGCCGTGTTGCCCGAACCCTGGGTTACCCTGCGTGACAAAATCTTGGGGGATGTGCGTGTACGGCTGTGCCAGAACCAATCCCATGAATGATCTGTTTATTGCGGATAGCCAGTGATAAGGGCACACTCCTACGCCAGTTTGATGAATAACGAGGCACTGTGATGGAAGTCACGGCAATTTATCCGGGCACGTTTGATCCCATCACGGTTGGCCATACTGATGTGGCTGAGCGTGTCAGTGGCATGTTTGATCACATCATTCTGGCCATCGCCAAAAACCCATCGAAACAACCGTTCTTTTCGCTTGAAGAACGCACAGAACTGGCAACAGAGATATTAAAACCGCTGGGCAACGTAGAAGTGGTTCCTTTCGATGGCTTGTTGGTCAATGTGGCGGCTTCCATGAACGCGTCCGTTATCGTCCGTGGCCTAAGAGCAGTATCCGACTTTGATTATGAAATGCAAATAGCCGGTATGAACAGAAAGTTGAACCAGGACATTGAAACGGTGTTCATTGCTGCCGCGCAGGAAAACGCGTTTTTGTCATCCAGTATTGTTCGTGAAATTGCCAAGCATCAAGGGGACGTCAGTGAGTTTGTTCACCCGTTGGTGCTGGATGCCTTCAAAGCTAAATTGGGTTAAGCACCATGGCACTGTTAATTACCGATGAATGCATAAACTGTGACGTTTGCGAACCTGAGTGTCCAAACGACGCAATCTACATGGGCGCAGAGATTTACGAAATTCACCCACACCTATGCACGGAGTGCGTGGGTCATCATGACGAATCTCAATGTGTGGTGGTGTGCCCGGTAGAGTGCATCATCGTTGATCCGGATAACACCGAAACACAAGACCAGTTGCAACTGAAGTACCGCGCACTCATGAAGTCCTCGTGACGGTACCGAGCAACCCGCTGTTCGTTTTTGGCACCCTGATGGACCCGGATGTTCTCGCCACGGTGTGCATCGGATCGGCATCTGAAGTCAGCACGCAACCCGCTTTAATCCAAGGCTTTACCCGGCGTTTGGTAGTTAACGAATCGTTTCCCGTGTTAGTGCCCGCCGCGAATGAATCAGTGCTGGGTTTATTGATTCACGGTTTAGGCGACGAGGATCTGCAGCGCGCTCAGTTCTTTGAAGGCGAAGAGTATGAACTTACAAGCATATCCGTAGAAGCGTTGCCTGATAGCCATGCCACAGCGTTTGCCATTGGTGCTTGCGACGCGTATTACTTCGCCAGCACCGGTCACTACCAAGTGGAAGCCGAGCACTGGCATTTACCCGCGTGGCAGCAACAACATAAACGTGATTTCTTACCCCGTCTGCATCGCTACATGCAGTGTTACGGACACATGAGCATGGCAGAGGCGGACGCACATTGGTAACCGAACATCAACGCTGGGTAATACCCACCTTATCAGCGTCCAACTTTGTCATTGGCATGG
>JAHDCO010000116.1 GCA_020629835.1 Granulosicoccaceae bacterium | reverse complement strand
GCCGGACGTTGTGGTTTGCTTGTCGAATGGGGAGACCCAGGCACATTGCAATTGGCTGATGATGCCACAGCAATCAAAGGTAAGCTGTACGCCATTGCCGCCATCGGCTCTACCGAAGTACTCGACCGTGAAACGGGTGAACTGGTACCCGTCTCAGCCGAGTCAGCGCCCTATGCTATCGACGGCATCAACTACGCACCGTTTGCAGCCTTTGGTGGCTGGGCCGGCGCTGTAAACAAAGCAGCCGACGAGAAGACAAAAGCAGCGGCCTACGCCTTTTTGTCCCACATGAATCAGCCAGAGCAATCCGGTGTTGATGTCACCATCGGTGAAACAGGCTACAACCCATATCGTATTTCTCAGTTAAAAAATATCGATCTCTGGGTTGAAGCGGGCATGCCGCGAGAGCTAGCCGAGAACTATCTCGGTGCTATAAACGCAGCGATTGATAATCTCAACATGGCATCTGATATGAAAATTCCCGGCGCGCAGCAGTACACAGGCGTTGTCCTGGATACGGAGCTCGCTCGCTACTTAGCCGGTGAAATCACGGTTGATGAAGCCCTTGAGAATATCGAAGAGGGTTGGGAAGAAATTACTGAAGACTTCGGTCGTGATGAGCAAGTTGAAGCCCAGGGTCTGGCACTGGGTTCTTAACGGATTAACAGTTCATATTACTTTGGATAATGTAAGAAGCCATGCCTTCTTATAACAGCACACACCAGCCAGAATCCGTTCTGGCTGGTGCAAGCCGACGCGATCGTTTCGCAGAATGGGTCGATAGACACTGCGGCACATTCTTCATCGCGCCAGCGGTAACGCTGATACTCATATTCGCGATATTTCCAACCATTTATTCGTTATTTTTCGCCGTCAGTCGAGTCCGGTTTACCCCCGACGGTTTGAAGTTTCGTTTTGTTGGGTTACGCAACTTTTCCAAACAGTTTTTTGGCAGTGCGGAAGTCCATTTTCTTGGGCGCACCGAGCCCGTACATGTCATTGGGATGATCATTTTCGCGCTGATAGTCATCGCCATCGTATGGTGGTGGTTTCGGTCGTTTAAAAAAGCCACTTGGGTTGGCATGATCGGGCGAACCATTTCGGCAGCTATGGGAATTTTCCTTAGCTGGATTTTGTGTGCGTCCTTATTATCAGGCAATGCCATCGGTACGCTGTACACCACGCTCTTCTATGTGATCGTGGGTTGTGCCTTGCAATTTATTATTGGTACCGGGCTGGCATTTTTATGTTCACAGCCCATTTCCGGCAAGAACTTCTTTCGAGTGGTGTTTTTCATTCCACTTATGATTACACCGCTAGGCATCGGTTACGCCATGCGAATGCTCGCGGATGTCAGTAAAGGGCCTATACAACCCCTCCTGGGTGTATTCGGGCTAGGCGATTGGGTGTGGTCTGTTGACGCTTGGTCGGCCCGATTCGTCATGATGATTGGCGATTCGTGGCAATGGATTCCGTTTATCTTCATTTGTATGCTGGCAGCACTGGAAAACATACCTCGTGATCACGTCGAAGCGGCACAGGTTGATGGTGCCTCAAGTTTCCAAATATTCCGGGAAATCACTTGGCCGCAAATTGTGCCTGTGGCAGTAACGGTGCTACTGATACGCATGATTGAGGCGTTCAAGATTGTGGATTTACCCAACATCATGACCGGCGGTGGTCCAGGCTCTGCTACCGAGTCCATGACCCTGAACGCCATGTACATCTGGCGTGCCAACGATTTAGGATCATCGGCGGCGATTGCCTATCTACTACTGATACTGACGGTCGTCGTCTGCGCATCGTTTTTCAACTATGTGGTTCTTGGTCGAATCAGAAGGCCTAACTGATGAATGACTCTGGCTATCGATTTGATGCATCACGAAAGACACTCGCGCAACGTGTGTTCGAAGCACCGTCTGTTGGCAAAATGTCGCCAGCTGCAAAACTGATTGCCTACACCTTATTACTGACTTGGACACTTATCGTCCTGTTTCCAATTTACTGGGTGGTTATCACCTCATTTAAAGATCAGGCAGCAGTCAACCAAGGGCCCTTCTATATCCCTTTTGTAGACTTTCAGCCAACGCTTGATGCATGGCGCGTACAATTTACTGAAGATCCAAATTGCAACGTGGCATCAATTGCTCGCCAATTTGGCTTACTCGCTCACAACAGCGTAGTGTTCATTCTGTCACCCATCGTCACCATCACACCGATGGAACCCCAGATCTGCAAGATCTACCTGGCGTTCACAAACTCTATTGTTATCAGTGTGTTTGCAACCTTTCTATGTGTACTGGTCGGTTCCATGGCAGCTTATGCGTTGGCCCGTATTCAGTACCAACCCAAATTTGGCAACATCATGATGTTCGTGCTGCTGATCGTGGGTGTGATTGTGGCAACCAGCTATTACAAAATACCGTGGTGGGTATCTAGCACCATAGCGCTGGTGATGTTCTTTTTTCTGGTGCGATCCATTGGGCGTTTTTTCAAAATGAAACTCGGCAATGGGGACATCTTGTTTTGGATCATTTCACAACGGATCTTGCCGCCTATTGTCGTTGTAATACCAATTTACGTCATGTTCCAAGCGGTAAGACTGCTCGATACACACATCGCCTTAATCTTGCTTTACGCGGTAGCCAATATGCCGATTGTTGTATGGCTTATGCATGACTTCTTTGCCAATCTTCCCATCGAATTGGAAGAGTCAGCACAACTTGACGGGGCAACCCGTTTAGGAATCTTCAGAGAAATTGTCTTGCCATTAACTCGCCCCGGACTCGCTGCAACCACCATGCTTATCTTGGTATTGAGTTGGAACGAGTATCTCTTTGCGGTTTTTCTGGCAACTGTCAAAGTTCAGACAATGCCTATTATGGTAGCGGCTAAGAACACCGGCGAAAAAGGTATCTTCTGGTGGGAAATGAGTGCACTCATTGTCGTGATGATTATTCCGGTGATCGTTATGGCAATCTTACTCACACGATTCATTACCAAAGGCGTGTTATCGGGCGCGATCAAGGGTTAAGCTGTGACAGGCAATTCAACTAAAACATCGGTCAAGTTTGAAAACGTCGAAAAAAGCTTCGGTGCCGTTCAGGTATTAAAAAACTTCGACCTTGAAGTTGAGCCTGGGGAATTTATTGTACTGTTGGGCGCTTCTGGCTCTGGCAAGACCACTGCACTTAGAATTCTCTCAGGACTGGAAACACCTACTGGCGGTCGCGTGTATATCGAGGGCCAAGACATCACTGACGTTCTGCCCAAATATCGCAACATCTCTATGGTGTTTCAATCTTATGCGTTGTACCCACATAAAACGGTGGCTGAAAACATCGGTTTTCCATTGAAGGTACGAAAGGTATCGAAAGATATAATGGACTCATCCATCCTGGAAGCCGCGAAGCAAGTTCAGCTCGATGGATTATTAGAGCGTTTCCCAAAAGAACTTTCCGGTGGTCAACGGCAACGAGTGGCCTTGGCACGCGCCATTATTCGCCGACCATCGGTTTTCCTGATGGACGAACCCTTGTCGAATCTTGACGCCAAACTGCGGGGGCATATGCGTGCTGAGTTAAAACACATGCAACAGTCGATGGGTATCACCACCATTTACGTGACCCATGATCAGATCGAAGCTATGACTCTTGCGCACCGTGTGGCCATACTAGAAAAAGGTGTACTTCAACAACTGGCCACACCTGCTGAGATTTACAATAATCCTGCTAACTTGTTCGTCGCTCAATTCATTGGATCCCCGCCTATGAACGTTGTACACGGCGCCTTGGATGGGAGCAATTTCATTACACAAGGCGTCAGGATACCAACCAAAGTACAGGGTAATATCGAAAAAGCCGTTATGGGGATTCGCCCGGAAGACTGCACCGTAGCGCCAACCTCAGAAGGCACGCTGATAGGAAAAATTTACACCAACGAACTCATCGGGGATCACACATTGGTTACTGTCGATTGGGGTGGTGATCAAATATCAGTGAAAGCCCCAAAGGATTTTACCGGTATGCAAGGCGATGACATTGGATTGGTCATTCCTAGTGATCGGTTATTTGTATTTGATGAAAGTACTGGAAACAGAGTTAGGTAGGGTCACCATTGCCTATTCGCATACCACTTTACAAAAAACTATTCACCCGACACGAAAGGCCACTGTGCGACTTTGGTGAATTTAACGTAAGCGCGTTCCGATTCAATAGTGGTGTTCATGCACTACGGATAAAAAACGCTCGTGGTGAAATTGTGATGCTACCGTTTCAAGGCATGCAGATTTGGCGAGCATGCTTTGATGGTAGAGAGCTCACCATGCGCTCTATGTTCGCAGAACCCAAAAATACACGAACCTACCTCGAGACCTACGGGGCATTTCTCATCCATTGTGGTATCACCGGGCTAGGCGCCCCCGGCCCCAATGACCAGCACCCTTTACATGGCGAACTACCCAACGCGCCCATGGACTGCGCTTGGTTAGACATCGATGAGACTAATGATCGCGTAACCGTGGCCGGTGAGTATCAACATACCGTTGCCTTTAGCACCAATTATAACGCCACAATTAGTACCACAATGAGTGCCGATTCCACTCTATTGGATGTGGAAGTCAGCGTGGAGAACCGTAAGAACACACCAATGGATGTTATGTATCTTGCGCACGCCAATTTTCGCCCAGTCGATAACGGGCAATTAACGTACTCGGCCGATTATTCTGCAGATAGTGTACGTGTCAGACAATCCATTCCGAGTCACGTAACACCGAAACCTGGCTACAAAGAGTTCCTGGAAGCACTCGCCAAAGATCCAACCCAGCACCATAACTTTACACCAGACTTATCTTTCGACCCGGAGGTAGTCTTTGAGATTGATCTTAAAGCCGATCAAGATGGCTATTGCCATGCATTACAAAAACATCCAGACAACTGCTCAGACTATATTCGCTATCAATCAACCAATACACCGCTTTGCATGCGCTGGATATGCCGCACACCAGACCAAGACGGCTTAGGTATAGCGTTTCCATCAACTTCTGGTGTGGAGGGATACACCATTGAAAAAGGCAAAGGCCGGGTGGCCACTGTGATGGGAGGAGATACCTGGCAAGTCTCAATGCAGATGGGTCATTTAACTGAATCTGAAACCGACGAGGCGATTCAGATCATCAAGCGCATACAGTCAGGCGTTTAATCAGTCCATTGATACATGAAGCTAGACGCACACCAACATCTATGGGAACCCCTTCGCGGTGACTATGGCTGGATACCCGAAAAAGACCTTATTCTCAACCGCAGCTATGGTCCTGAGGATCTTCAACCTTCACTGATCACGAATGGTATTGACGGCACCGTTCTTGTACAAGCGGCTGCCTCGCTACACGAAACGGAGTATTTGTTGGGTCTTGCAGATGCAACACCCTTCATCAAAGGCGTTGTTGGTTGGATAGACTTTGAAAACCCCACGCATCACGAACAGCTAGTTCGACTGGCCCGGCACCCCAAATTCAAAGGCGTCAGACCGATGATTCAAGATATTGCCGACGTAAACTGGATGCTGCGTGATGACATTCAGTGGGCGTTTGAAGCAATAGTTGACTTGGACTTAACTTTTGATGCTTTGGGGTTCCCGCGGCATATACAGAACTTTCATACGATTGCGAACCGTTATCCAAGCATGCGAATAGTCTATGACCATTGCTTGAAACCGCAGATCCGAGACCAACGCAAAGGTATCGATAGTTACACTGATTGGGCTGAAGGAATAACGATGTTGGCATCAAAACCGAACAGCTGTTGCAAATTGTCAGGCCTGATAACAGAGGCCGATGCCGGATTCACCATAGAAGACGTGAGACCCTTCAGTGATCATGTCCTACA
>JAHDCO010000043.1:31428-33983 GCA_020629835.1 Granulosicoccaceae bacterium | reverse complement strand
GCACTGCCTGAATGCACTGCAGCACTCACCTATAAATCGAGTGGTTGTAAAGCGCCCTAGCGATGCGCCCCCGTTGTTAGGCGCAGACGATTGGTCAGGCCAGTACGTTACCGTCAACGCAGGCGCTGCTCGGTTCGATGTGTACTTAACGCCGTAACCTTAATCGCGAAAGTTTTGAAACTGCATAGGCACGCCGAGCTCCGCACTCTTCAATAACTGCATGACCTGTTGTAAATCATCACGTTTTTTACCAGTCACACGCAATTGTTCACCTTGTATCTGCGCTTGCACTTTCAATTTAGATTCTTTGATTTTGGCAACGATTTTTTTCGCAGTTTCTTTATCGATACCTTGCTTCACGCTCATTCGTTGCTTAACACCCTTACCCGAATTTTCAACTTTGCCGGCTTCTAAGCACAATATATCTATGCCACGCCCGCTCAGCTTCGTATAAACGATGGGGTGCATTTGCTGAATTTGAAAATCACTGTCGGCGGTAAGCACAATTGCACTGTCGCTCATCTCGGCGTTGGCAGACGTGCCTTTGAAATCGTAGCGATTAATAATTTCTTTTTGAGCTTGATCAACCGCATTGGTCAATTCATGCTGATCCACTTCGGACACAACGTCGAACGAAGGCATAACTCCCCCTGGGCGTGCTGTACAGTGCGCTAACTAGCGTTCAATTTTATCACTGATACGCCTTGCGGTTGATTCATACGCGCAGGCGATGGTTTGAGAACTTATACCTTTATGAACCAAGACGATCTCATTGAAGCACGCCGAGACTACACGGCCGATACACTGCGGCGGGTTGATCTGGCAAGCAACCCGACAAAGCAATTTACGAATTGGCTGCAAGACGCCCGCAACGCAAAGTTAATCGACGCCACGGCCATGGTGGTAGCAACCGCTGATAACAGCGGCCAGCCTCACTCGCGCGTGGTTCTGCTCAAGCACTTTGATGATGCCGGCTTTATTTGGTACACCTACCAGGAAAGTGATAAAGGCCAACAACTGGCTGAGAATCCGCAGGCCGCTATCCTGTTTTACTGGCGTGAACTGGAGCGTCAAGTTCGAATCGAAGGCGCTGTGACTAAGTTGGATCCAGCCCTGGCGGATGAATACTTTTATTCACGACCCGAAGGCAGCCGGTTCAGTGCGGCAGCTTCGGTTCAGTCTCAACCGGTTAGCGATCGATCGGTACTCGAGCAGCGCGTAGCAAAACTGCATGAAGAACACCCCGATGGCAATGTGCCAAGACCTGACGTGTGGGGAGGGTATTTGCTTCAGCCTGTCCGACTGGAGTTCTGGCAGGGTCGGGCCGATCGGTTGCACGATCGGTTCATATACACGCGTCCGAACGTAGAAACTGAGCAGTGGGACATTACCCGCTTACAGCCCTAACCATCACAATGAGAACTATAACGCTACATTGGTAGCCATTACGTCGTAACGTTACGTTCCCGGCTCGAAGGTGATGCCTGAGAAGGAACCTTCATTCGTGCAGAGCCGGGTTTACCCTCTAGTTGGCTGACGTTCCAGCGGCCTGCTGATCAGCGTGATAAGAGCTTCTCACCATCGGCCCGCTTGCCACATTCGAAAATCCCATCTCTAACCCAACGGTCTTCAGTTCTGCAAATTCGTCCGGGTGCACAAAACGCATCACTGGGTGATGATCCAGGCTGGGTTGCAGGTACTGCCCTAATGTGAGCATGTCCACATTGTGCTCGCGCAAATCTCGCATCACAGCTTCCACTTCCTCACGAGTCTCACCCAACCCCAGCATTAACCCGGATTTGGTGGGTACGTTTGGAAAACGGGCTTTATGGTTTTTCAGTAAGTTCAAAGACCACGCGTAATCAGAACCCGGTCTACACTGTTTGTACAGCCGCGGCACGGTCTCTAAATTGTGATTAAACACGTCCGGCGGGTTATGGCTCATAGCTTCCAAGGCCATATCCATGCGACCGCGATAGTCCGGCACGAGCACTTCAATTTTGATTCCTGGCGAAGCCTCTCGCACCGCGCGGATACAAGCATCAAAGTGCCCCGCCCCACCATCTCGAAGATCGTCTCTGTCTACCGAGGTGATGACCACGTACTTCAGATCAAGCTGACCGATTGCTTTTGCAAGATTCGCAGGCTCTTCCGCATCCAGTGGATTTGGACGGCCATGCGCCACATCGCAAAACGGGCACCGACGCGTGCAGATATCGCCCATGATCATGAACGTTGCCGTGCCGTGGCTAAAACATTCGCTTAGGTTCGGGCAACTGGCCTCTTCGCATACCGACGACAGCCTCAGTTCCCGCATCATGCGCTTGATTTCGGTGACTTTCGGGTCGTTACTGATCCGTGTGCGTATCCATTCCGGCTTTCGGGGCCGTTCTGTTTGACGCTGCACCTTGATGGGTATACGAGATAACTTCTCGGCACCGCGTTGGTGGCTATCCGGGTTCGCTCGGGACGGTGGTGTGTGATCCATAGTCTGAGTCTAGCAATTAGGAACACAGGCGGGTTTGTAACGCCTGCAACAGTGTGGTGATGGTACC
>JAHDCO010000043.1:0-31328 GCA_020629835.1 Granulosicoccaceae bacterium | reverse complement strand
GCAATTAGGAACACAGGCGGGTTTGTAACGCCTGCAACAGTGTGGTGATGGTACCGTTCCGATCAAATTCAAGACCGGCTGGAAGTGCGGCTACCTCATCCACCACTCTGGTTACACCAAGCCCTTCAAAACCGCACGGATTAATGCCCGACCACGGAGCCGTGTCGGAGTCGATATTCAGCGATAAGCCGTGATACGTGCAGCCTTTTCGAACCCGAAGCCCGAGTGCGGCAATTTTTTTGTTGTGAACGTATACCCCGGGGGCATCACGTCGGGCGGCCGCATCTATGCCAAGTTCGGCGAGCGTATCCACAACAGCCCCTTCCAATCGCTCTACCATGCCGCGTACACCATAGGTTTTGCGGCGTAAATCCACCAGGGTGTACACCACGACCTGGCCTGGCCCATGCCAGGTGACTTGGCCGCCACGGTCCGTCTGGACCACAGGAATACCCATGGGGTTGAGGATATGGCTGGATTTTCCGGCTTGACCGAGGGTGTACACCGATGGGTGTTCTAACCACCACAGCTCATCGGGTGTATCTGCATCGCGGCCGTTGGTGAAATCCACCATGGCTTGCCAGGTTTGTTCGAACGGCACCTGCCCCAGCGCGCGGATGTGAAAATTCGCGCTCAGAGAACGTACAACACGCGGCTGTCGCCCCGCAGCGCGGCGTACACAGAATGAAGTTGTTCTAAATTCTCAGCGCGAAAGTGCGCACGAACGGACACGTATTTTTTGCCGCTGCTGGGAATCTCTGTGAAACTGACTGCATCTGCACCGCCAACCAACGGGGTGATTAACGATTCCACAAGCTCGGTGAATTCGCTGTTATTCAGCCCCATGGCTTTGACCGACAAGTCGGCTGGAAACTCGATTAGTGTTTCAGGATTGTCGGTTGGCGAGTTACTCATAACCTGCTTCGGTGCAATTACTTCAATTGAAGTATCGCAAGATGGCGTGCTTCATTCGTAAAAACAAGCCACCTTCCTCTACTTTTTGCAAAGCTAGTAAAGGCACTTCGCCAAGTACTTCGTTATCACTTTTCAGAACCGATCGACCAAATTCGTCGCCGATCTCAATGGGCGCTTTTATGTACTCGGCAATCTGAATTTCACTTTGCAAAGTCTCAAATTCTGCCCGCGGTAAAGTGAGGTACAGATCTTCGGCAACACCGAGTTCTATCTCTTCCTGCTGCCCCATCCACACGCGTGCTGCACTGATCACTTCACCCGCTGCATAGACTTTCTCGGTGCGGAAGAAACGGTACCCGTAGTTCAGTAACCGTTGACTCTCAGCGATGCGTGTTTTATCGCTGGCAGTGCCGGTAATGATGCTGATGAGCCGCATATCATCGCGTACAGCCGAAGCCACCAGACAGTAACCCGCGGCTTCGGTGTGTCCGGTTTTAATGCCATCCACAGAGCCATCCCGCCATAGCAGGGTGTTGCGGTTTCGTTGCTTGATGCCATTAAATTCATACTCACGTTCTGAGTACATGGGGTAATAGTTGGGATGATCTGCAATCGTGGCCCGCGCAATGATGCTCAGGTCTCGGGCCGTGGTGTAGTGATCCGGGTGTGGCAAACCAGAAGAATTGGCATACCGCGTGTCGTTCATGCCCATCTCCGCAGCTTTCGCATTCATCAGATCAACAAAGCCTTGCTCAGAGCCAGCGAAATGCTCCGCCAGTGCGACGCTGGAATCATTGCCTGATTGCACGATCAACCCGCGCAACAAATCAGCCACAGTAACGACCGTGCCCTCTTCAACAAACATCCGGGAACCGGGCATGGATTGCGCAAAATCACTGATGACCACGGGCTCATCTAAATCTGCAGCGCCTTTCATGACCTCGTCAATCACGATGTAGGCGGTCATCATTTTTGTCAGACTGGCCGGCTCAATTCTAAGATCCGAGTTGTGCTCGGCCAACACACGACCGCTCGTGTAATCCATTAACAGATAACTTTTGGCCGACAGCTGCGGGGGCGCTGGCAGCGGCGCTGCTACGGAAGTTGCAATACTCATTGCAAGTAAAAACGCTGTTACAACACCCGCGCACAACCGACGGGTGACAACCAATAACGACACAGTAGTGAGCATGAACAGTTTGCGCTTAAATGATGAAAGAACGTCGATGGGGCCTCACATCATAGTGTAAAACCAACGGTTTTTTGCAGGGATTAACGCCCTGAAATTACGATCGTATAGTTCGTGACACCCTGAGCTTGCAGAGCGGCAAGCGTTCCATTCTTATCGCTGGGGGACTGCAGTGGTCCTACCCAAACTTTGTACAACGACTGGGCCTGATCAAAGTTAATTTGCACCGGCCGAGGCAAGGAGCCACCTAAGGAATCCAGCATTTTTTGTGCGTTTGCCGATTGGTTGAACGCCCCGAGCTGCACATATTCATCCAACACTGTTGAGTCGCGCGCTACTATCGAATTCGGTGTTGCCGGCTGCACCTCAGCCACTTTCGGTTCCAAAGTCTGCACAGGAACCGACGCGGTGTTGGTCATTTTAGTCGGTAAATGCGTGCTTAAAGCTTCGATAATGACAGGTGCCGTGCCCGACTTTACGATACCTAAGGAAGCTGCGGCCTGGTAAGACAAATCAATGATACGGCCGGGCACGAAGGGTCCGCGGTCATTGACTTTGACCACGATGGAGTCACCCGTGTCGGTGCGTGTGACACGAACGAATGTTGGCAGCGGCAAATGCTTGTGTGCGGCGGTCAGTTCGTACATATCGTAAACCTCACCACTGGAGGTTTCTCGTCCGTGGAATTTTCGTCCGTACCACGATGCATGGCCCTGCTCGCGATAGCCTTCCGCACTATCAAGAACGCGATACGGCACGCCCCCTACCGTGTATTCAGAGGGATTCCCACGCCGGGACTTCGGTAAATTTTCAACGGTCACCGGTATGGCAACCTGGCTTGGGGAACGCCAGCCCGGGCCATCACCGGCAATCGCATCGGCCACCCATGCCGCCGGACCTGGAACACCGGCGTGCACGCCGACGGCAGCAGATGACTTGGGATCAGGCGTGCCAGCGCACCCGGTTAGACCCAAGACAGCCAACGCTACCCACACCTTTACCTGCATGCCTCATCCGCCTTTTAATTGCTGAGCTAACTGCATCACCGCCATGGCATACAACCGACTGTGGTTGTACCGAGTAATGACGTAGAAGTTGTTATAGCCCACCCAGGTTTCTGTGCCGTTTTTTCCGTCCAACAACATCACCGAAACCGGCCTGCTGCCCCAGGCATCAAACCCGACAGCCTTGATGTCGTTTATCGGTACGGCAGGTTTAAGGCTTTTCGCTTCAAGACGCTTGACGTCGGCCGATCCAGCTGCAGCACCCACCCACGGTTCTGCAATCGGCGCGGTCGATTCCCAGCCGTGCACGGCCAAGTAATTGGCAACTGAGCCAATGGCGTCGGTCACGCTATTAATTAAATCCCGCCGCCCGTCTCCGTCGAAATCCACCGCATAGGCTCGATAGCTGCTGGCAATAAATTGTGGAAAACCCATGGCTCCAGCGTAACTTCCGTAACGATCCAACGGATTCCAGCCTTCCTCAGACGCCAGAATCAAAAACGCTTCCAATTCTTTGGTGAAAAACGGTGACCGAGGCGGGTAATCGAAAGCCAAAGTAGACAGCGCAGCCAAAATTGGGTGCTTCCCGGTATGTCTGCCGTAAAACGTTTCCACACCAATAATTGCGGCAATGATTTCTACTGGTACCCCATAGGTTTTCTCGGCTCGTTGCAACGCTTCGGCGTGTTGGCGTATGAATTCCCGTCCTCCGACCACCCGCTCATTGCCGAGAAATATAGGCCGATACTGCTTCCAGGTCAGGGTGCGTTCTGCCGGTGTCGATATGGCATTCAGTATGTGTTGCTGCGGCGTAAGCCGGGTGAACCACCCAGCCAGTTGGTGCTGATTAAGCGCATTTCGCGCGGCTACATCGCGAATAAACTCTCGCACCTCGGCTCGTTGTAGATAAGGTTGATCACTTTGAGGCCGAGGTGCGGTTTCGGCGAACGCCGACGCGGCTGGGGCGGAACTCAATAGCACGGCGGTCACCAGAGCTAATGCCGGCGCGATTCGGCAAAGCTGAGAACGTAAACTGCTGGACCGGGGTTTAGGAGACGTCAAACCAATCGATCGGGGTTTGGCCGTGTTCTTCCAGCCATTGGTTCGTCTGCGAAAAATGCTGGCAACCGAAAAAACCACGGTGCGCTGACAATGGCGACGGATGTGGCGCGCGCAATACACGATGTCGTTTTGCATCAATAACTTGGCCTTTTTTCTGTGCATAGCTACCCCAAAGCAAAAACACAATGTCGTTGCGCTCATCACTTAAGTGCTTGATAACGGCATCGGTGAAGGTTTCCCAGCCTCGCCCCTGATGCGCCGCGGCTTGACCCTGCTCTACCGTCAATACGCTGTTCAGCAAAAAAACGCCTTGCTTGCCCCAGTTCTCCAGGCAGCCAGCACGGCGAGCTGCCAGTGACTGCGGCGGCGCAAGATCCTGGTCTATTTCTTTATAGATGTTGAGTAACGACGGTGGGACCGCAACCCCCTCAGGCACCGAAAAACTTAAGCCATGCGCCTGGCCAGGCCCGTGGTATGGGTCCTGGCCCAAGATGACTACTTTGACAGCTTCCACAGGGGTTAACGAAAAGGCGCGGAACCAGTGGCTGGAATGCGGGAAAACGACCGCTCGCTGAGCCTTGCGATGAGCCAGGTACTCACGCAGTTCGGCCATATACGGTTTTGCAAATTCGGAGTCCAGCAAAGGACGCCAGCTCGGATCGATGGCCGGTGAGGAAGATTTCTGTGACATTACCAATCAGGACGCAGGGGCTGCGCTCCACAGTTTACGGGAAAAGCGGTCTATCATTCGCCTGTACACATCGAAAAGGCCCGCCCGATTAATCGCTCCACCGCGCAGGTATTGCTCAGCGCTTTGCTTATGCTGGCTGCCACCCGCGGCCATGCTCAGCAGTGCCCGGCGCCCACGTTCGTCTATGAACCCGGTGGTGCGGTGGTGCAGAGCTCCGCTACCTCAATAACCAATGGCGCGGACACGACTTCCGTAGAAGCCTTAGCAGATAGCGTCATCAGTGAACGAGGCGTGGTGTCTTTGGATGGCAACACCAGCATCACCTACCAGGGTCGCACCATTACGGCGCAGAATGCGCAGTACAACACCGATACCGGGGAAGTGTCGATCGATGGTGAACTTAGTTTTGCAGCCGATGGCATATCGCTGCAAAGCGAAAACGCTTCATTCGATCTGGATAACGATCGATTTAGCACCGGCCGATCTGTTTATGAAATGGATTTAAACGGCAAGCGTGCCACCGGCGAAGCCAATGCTATGGAACGCCTGGAAGACGGCAGTTTTTTAATGAGCGATGCCACCTACTCCACGTGCCCGAAACTCGATAACAGTTGGTTTGTTAAGGCCGACCGGATTCAGTTGTACCCCGATGATGGGATTGGCATTGCAAAAAAAATTGTTTTGCGTTTTAAAGGGGTGCCTCTTTTGGCTGTGCCGGCCTTTAGCTTCCCCATAAGTCCTGACCGAAAGACGGGGTTCCTGGCGCCCATCCTGGCAAGAGGTGACAACACCGGGTACGAATTGCAGGTGCCGTGGTATTGGAACATTCGACCCAACCTTGACGCCACCTTAACCCCACGCTGGATGAGTAAACGCGGCGTGCAACTGCAAACCGAGCTGCGCTACATGAACCGCCAGGGCCAGTGGACGCTTGATAACGAGATCATGTCTGACCGTCAGTTCGAAAGCAGTCGCCGTTATTTCACACAGCTGCGTCACAACGGACAGTTCGGACCTTTCTGGCGCTCATCGATTATCGCCAGCCAGGTGTCTGATAAAGACTACTTTCAAGACCTCGGTAACAGTTTGGAGGTGGCCAGTATCACTCACCTGGAACGCCGCGCTGAAGTGGTGTACGACTGGGCAAATACGCAAATGGAAATTCGTTTGCAGAGTTATCAAACCGTTGACCAGGATATTCCATCCAACGAGCGGCCCTACCAACGATTACCGCAATTTACGTTCAATACCGTAGCCGAGGACCGCCCATGGGGCATCAAAGCAACGTTTGACAGTGAAGCGGTTTTCTTTGATCGAGATAATTCGATTACCGGATTACGCATTGATGCCACACCCCGGTTGTCATTGCCGTTGTCCAGCAGCGCGTGGTTTTTAACGCCGTCCATCAGTCACCGTTTTACGCACTACCGTTTGAACAATACTGAAAACAATCAACCCAGCCGGCAAAGCCGGAACACCAATACGGTATCGGTGGACGGTGGTTTGTTTTTTGATCGTGTTCTGGACGATGACGGTTCGGTACTTACCTTGGAACCGCGCGTGTTTTACTTACGCGTACCCTACGAAAACCAAACGCAGCTACCGGTGTTCGATAGCAACGAGTTTGACTTCAACATTGCGCAGTTGTTTCGTGAAAACCGCTTCACAGGTGCTGACCGTATCGCCGATGCGAATCAACTCTCGTTGGCGCTGACCAGCCGGCTGATTAATGGCGGTGATGGACGCGAGGTCGTGCGCGGCAGTATTGGGCAAATCGTCTATTTCGATGATCGCCGCGTGGCGTTGGATAGTGACACGCCCGACCGCAGTAATAGTTCGGATTTTGTTGGAGAGGTAGCCGCTGAATTACCGAACGATTGGCAGGCCAAAGGCAGTATTCAATGGAACCCCGATGAAAACCAAACGGTCAGAAGCTCTTTGTTACTGAGCTATCGCCCCAGTAACGATAAAATTGTGAACCTTGGTCATCGAAACGTAAGCACCAGCAACAGCGCGGACACAGAGCAGATCGATTTGTCCGTGCTATGGCCCATAAAAGACCAATGGCGCGTCGCGGCTCGATGGAATTTTTCACTGGATGAAAAGACCAGTATCGAATCCTTGTTGGGTCTTGAATACGACAGCTGCTGTTGGGCATTGAGATTTGCCGCGCGACGCTACATTTCAGAAAGTGGCTTAGACCACGACACGAACTTGTACTTACAATTAGTCCTCAAAGGCCTTGCCCCACTCGGGCAGAATTACGGCGATCTTTTGGAATACTCAATTTTGGGTTACCGAGACACTATCGAATGAAAAAATTCACCATAGCGATGCGTTTTGCGTTGGGTATAACCACCAGCTTACTGTTAGCGCAAAGCGCTTGGGCACAACAGGATGTGGTGCTGGATCGTATCGTGGCTGTTGTGAATGAAGGGGTTGTTCTCGAAAGCGACGTCACGTCAGAAACCGCGTTTATTGCGTCAGAATCGCGTGCTAGTGGCGTGGAGTTACCGGCCGCTGGTGTTTTGCGTGAACGCATTATCGAACGCTTGATTGATCAAACCATTCAACGCCAGGAAGCGGCCCGGCTTGGCATCGTAGCTGACCCAAGCAGTGTGAACCGCTCACTTGCACAAATTGCTCGTGGTAACAACATGGATACGCAGCAGTTTCGCGAAGCGTTGTTGCAGCAAGGTTTTGATTACAACCATTTCCGTCGCAGCATTGAACAACAAATCATCACCGAACGTTTAATACAGCGCGAAGTTCAAGCGCGAGTGCGTGTATCCGAGCAAGAGATTGATGATTATTTGTTGGCCGCCGAAGCGAACGCACAAAACCAGGCTCGATATCGCTTGCAGCACATACTGATTGCGGTACCCGTGTCCGCCAGCGCTAGTGTCATTGAAACAGCCAATGCCAAAGCCGACCGTATACTGAGTGAGTTGCGCGCCGGTGGGGATTTCGCCACGATCGCAGCGGCGCAATCGGACGGTTCACGCGCGCTACAAGGTGGTGATTTGGGTTGGCGAGAACGTCAGGAGCTGCCTGCGTTTATCGACACAGCGCTGGATACCATGAAGATAAACGATGTCACCGGACCACTTCGCTCACCAAACGGCCTACACATCATTCGCCTGGCGGAAAAGCAAGTCGGTGCCGGGCCTGCCCAACAAGAAACCCTTATTCGGCATATTTTTCTCGCTGGCAATCAACCGGGTGTACAAGAGCGCTTGAGCCAGGCACGAAACCGGATTTTAAGCGGTACCGAATTTGGTGTTGTGGCCGCTGAAATCAGTGAGGATCCAAACAGCGCGAACGTGGGTGGAGAGCTGCCGTGGTTTAGCCGCGGTCAATTACCGCCGGCGTTAGAGCAAGCGGCTGATCAACTCACACCGGGCGTAGTTAGCCAGCCGTTTCAAACCCAATACGGCTGGCATGTGGTGGAAGTGCTGGACCGACGCGAGCGCACCATCACCAGCGAAAGTGCGCGCATCGAAGCTGAAAACGCCCTGCGTCAACGACGCGTGGAGCAAGAGGCCGAACGGTGGATTCGACAACTGCGTGATGAATCGTTCGTTGAGCTAAGAACGCAATGAACACACCCCGGTTAGCCCTGACACCCGGAGAACCGGCCGGCATCGGACCCGATCTCGCCGTGCTGTTGGCGCAACAAACCTTGCCACTGGAATGCATTACTCTCGCAGACCCCGCCCTGTTGCGGGCACGGGCATCTGCACGCGGTTTGGACATCGACATCGACGTGGTCAGCCTTGAGCAGCTCAACGACCCAACCCGCCCGATTGTGGCTAACCATGCCAAGCAGGTGAAAGTCCTTCCCATTCCATTAACGGCGCCGGTTATCGCCGGTGAGTTGTGTACCGACAACGCACAGTACGTATTAAGTGCTTTGGACGTGGCCATTGAAGGCTGTAAGAACGGTACGTTCGGAGGTATGGTGACAGGGCCAGTACACAAAGGTGTCATTAACGATGCCGGCATAGCGTTTACTGGGCACACTGAATACCTGGCTCAACATACTGGCGGCGAACCGTTAATGGTGCTCACTGCTGAGAACGCAACGCCCGCATTGCGTGTGGCCTTAGCCACCACACACCTACCCGTATCAGAAGTATCGCGTGCCCTGACTCCTAGCAGAATTGAACGAGCGTTGAAAACCTTGAATGCGGAGTTAAGCGCTAAGTTCAAGATAAAACAGCCGCATATTTTGGTGTGTGGCTTAAACCCACACGCCGGTGAAGGTGGGCATTTGGGTATGGAAGAAATTGAGGTGATCGAACCCACACTGAATCGACTACGCGACGAGGGCATGAATTTGACGGGCCCCCTGCCGGCCGACACGTTATTTACCCCTCATCATTTGAAGGATGCCGACGCGGTTCTTGCAATGTTCCACGACCAGGGATTACCAGTATTGAAATACGTAGGCTTTGGCCGCTCAGTGAACGTCACGCTGGGCTTACCGATAGTCCGGACGTCTGTGGATCATGGCACGGCACTGGACAAAGCGGGTACGGGCAAAATTGACTTAGGCAGTATGCAGGCGGCTGTGACACTTGCAGCGCAGTTGTGTCAATGACACCCAACACCGATGGCCGCCATCGAGCAAGAAAACGTTTTGGCCAGAATTTTCTGGTTCGTGAAGACATCATTCACGCCATCATCCAGGCGGTTAATGCAACACCGTCTGACCGAGTCGTTGAAATCGGCCCTGGCCTGGGTGCGTTAACCGATCATCTATTGAAGGCCGCCGGTGCACTGGACGTTATCGAAATCGATCGAGATCTGGCGGCGCGTTTGTATCAGCGACAAGAGCCCCAATTGACGGTGCACGAAACGGATGTGCTGAAGGTGGACTTTCAAAGCTTTCTGCCCGACGCCGAGAAGCTGAGGATAGTGGGTAACCTGCCCTACAACATCAGCACCCCACTATTGTTAAAACTGGCAAAAGATCATGAGCGTGTGCAGGACCTGCACGTCATGCTGCAGCTGGAAGTGGTGGATCGGCTGGTAGCCACGAGCGGCTCTAAAACCTTTGGCAGGCTCAGCGTGATGATGCAAAGTGTATTCTCCATTGAACAGATCCTGTCGGTGCCGCCAGATGCGTTCAAGCCTGCGCCTAAAGTACAGTCCGCGGTAGCGCGATTAACGCCTCGTGCGGAAGTACCCAGTCGGCCACAGCTGGCTGCTCTGGAAGCGGCAACCCGACTTGCGTTCGGTAACAAGAGAAAGACCCTGCGGAACAACTTTAAGCAGACGTTAAGTGAATCCGAACTGACCGATTTGGACGTAAACCCCAATGCGCGCGCCGAGACCTTGTCGCTGGATGCGTTTCATCGCCTAGCTGGTGCTATAGTCCGAAAAACAAACCCATAACCGCACAAAAAGATGACCGAAGAAAACGCGCAATCCATCTCCGTTGACGTCAAAACCGCGTTTTTAGAGTCTGAAAGTGACCCTAAGCAGAAGCGGTACGTGTTTGCTTACACCATCACAATCCGAAACACCGGTCAGGTAGCAGCGAAGCTAATGTCCCGCCATTGGGTCATTCGCGACGCAAACGGCAAAGTTCAGGAGGTACAAGGCGATGGTGTGGTTGGTGAGCAGCCCTACCTGCAACCCGGTGAAGGTTTTGAATACACCAGTGGTACGTTACTGGAAACCAGTATGGGTACCATGGGCGGCAGCTACCTGATGAAAACCGATGACGGGGAAGAATTCCAGGCACCGGTTGACGAATTTCTACTTAGCGGTCCTCGCACTCTGCATTAGCCGTGACGCAACACCATGAGCCTTTACATCATTGGTGACGTGCACGGTTGTTTGTCCTCTCTCAAACGCTTAATCGATAAGCTGCGCTACGACCCCGCTCATGACGAGCTTTGGTTTGTAGGAGACCTCATCAATCGTGGGCCGGAAAGCCTGCACACGTTACGCTACATCAAAAGCCTCGGGCCAAACGCCAAAGTGGTGTTAGGAAACCACGACTTACATTGCTTAGCGGTGTACTACGGCGTTCGTAAACACACAAACAAAGACACGCTTAAGTTTTTGGTGGCAGCGTATGATGCCGCCCCATTAATTGACTGGTTGCGAACACAGCCGTTTCTGATGCATCACAAAGCCACAAACACCGTAATGGTGCACGCGGGCATTCCGCCCATGTGGGATTTAAAAACCGCTAAGAAACAAAGCAAGAAGTTACGTAAAAGCTTATCGGTTGAAAACCCTAAGTCGATACTAAGCACGTTGTTCTCACCGGCACCTTCACATTGGCGAGATGCCGACACACCAAGAAGGCGACGCAAATTCAGTGCACAAGCGCTAACGCGTATGCGCTATTGCTGGGCCGATGGTTCAATGGATTTCACGTTCAACCGACAACCTGCCGCCCGACCTACAGGGCTAGAGCCTTGGTACCGGGTGCCAAACCGGGTTCCTATCGATGCTACGATTGTATTCGGGCATTGGGCCGCTCACCCTGCCATGGCACCGCCAGGCATCGTGCCTATTGATCGAGGGTGTGTGTACGGGGGTTGCCTGGTGGCGTATTTGCCTGAAGAAGGTCGGTGTGTTTGGGTGAAAGCAGTTAACGCGTAACGCAACAGGCGTTCCGAGAAGTGTGACTGCTCATCGAAACCCTTAAAGGGTCAATAGTCGATATAAGTCATGGCAACTTAATATCGACAAAATCGCATAGAAACAACCCACTCTCAGAATCATCCGCTTTGATCATTTTAAGATCACGTGCAAAGTATTCGCTGGTTTCATTATTGCTCTCTACCACTACTCTCCAGTAAGGATCCTGAAGTGCTTTGCTAAAGGTCGTTACCGTATCCGGTTCACCAGGCCTGAAGCTGTTGAAAGAAGCTGTACCGGTTCCAGAAACCGCTTTACACATAGACGAACCTTCAATCAGCACTCCAGTCAATTGTGTGTTGGTTTCCCAGGATTTGGAGTAATCACCTGTAAGAGAGCCGGTAACAACTTCAACGAACTCACGGTTACTTTCACTGACCACTGAAACGCTGCTGTTAAATTCGCTCTGAAAAAAAGATATTGAATTGAAGTTGTTTTGCACCCCATCCCACGAGATTGTGTTCAGCGTGTGAGTTCGCGTCCCGCTGCGACGGAAAAAGGTTGAACCGGCATCCCATTCGAAGGTGTGAATACCATTACCGTCCGAATCGATATCAATGCGGTCATGGGCTTCCACCGTCTGGTTAAAATTTGGCTCGCGCATGGGAACCATCCGATCGATAAAGAACGGCCTATCGTCGGTTAAACGCGATTCAAAATCCCGAGTAACCGAAATATCAGAGCGTTGATTTATGACGTAGAAATCAACGATGTCGACCAATGAATCGTTGTGTATCAATGGGTCAGTACCTGCGATCAACTCATCAATATTGCTAACGCCGTCATCGTCGCTGTCCCACTGCTGCGTTTCAAACTGCGCAGCTATGATCTCGTACGATTCTGCTGAATTAATGCCGGTGCGAAGCTCTGACTCGAATGTTCCTAACACGAGCGCGCCATTGCCACTAGTGAATGTCACCAAAAGAGAGTGCTGCGTATTGGTTGGAAACGCAGCGGAAGCTGACCAGGATTCGTCACCTAACCATTCGGCCGTGAAGGTACTATCACCCCAGACTATGCGCAGTTGAAGTGTGTCAGACATTACCGCGGGAACGGTGATGTCAAATAGCACCTGAGTTTCATTTTGCTCAAGCGGATCCGAAATCGCGTCGTGTAATGATGGACCGTTTTCTGTCTCGCTACTTGCGAGCGATTCACCACCTACATCAGAATTGCTGCTACCCGAGCAACCGATTAAGAGCACAGTACCGCTAATCACACCAACACGAGCCAGTAAATTCAACTGGGCGTACACCAATCCTAGCGCTTTCATAAAGGGCGTATCCATACAATTCTTCCTAGTCTGTTTTCAGTCTAGCAAACGCCGATTACTCGTCCTTGCGTAATAAGCCCGACCGTCACACAGGTTTACATAGCAATCAGTGCAAAGCTGACACGGCTGTTTGGCTATCACCAGTGATGCTAATATTTAACCATTACGTCCTCACCCTGCCAAAAAACCTACGGCATTGTGCCGATTAATTGCAAGACCACAAATCCGAGATCATTCATGGCAAACAAAAAAACCACCACCAAACGTAAGATTGTTTCTTCCCGGCACCTAGCCGACACAGAAGGCTGGCAGTTATCAGAATTTGAATTTGGGTTAATAATCGCTTTCCATGGGTTCGGACGCTGGATGAATAAATGCATGGCGGCGGCTGGAAACGCTGAACTGAGTTCGCTTGAGATATTAATCGTTCATCACGTGAACCACCGCAAGAAACAAAAGCGACTTTCTGATGTCACCTTTTTATTAAACATAGAGGACACGCACACCGTTAACTACGCCTTAAAAAAGCTCGTTAAATTTGGGCTGATTGAAGGTGAAAAGCGTGGTAAGGAACTTTTCTACAAGACAACCGATAAAGGCGTTGAGTTGTGCGACAAGTATCGAGAGGTTCGTGAGCAATGTTTGCTGGATAGCTTAAAGCACATGGACATGAGTCACGACGATCTAAGCGAAATGGCAGCCTCCCTACGCTCCCTATCCGGTTTGTATGACCAGGCATCGCGTGCAGCCAGTTCGCTGTAACTTACTACAAGCAATGCTTTAGATCGCGACAACAAACTGGGGTCGTTAACTTTTAGTTCCTGGTCATCAGGTCCGGCAGATAAGTCACTATGGGCGGAAAAATCACGATAGCGACTACAGCCAATAGAAGCAGCATGAAAAAAGGAAGCGCGTACTTAGCAACCTTGAGAATGTCGATACCAGTTAACCCTTGTATAACAAACAAATTAAAGCCAACAGGCGGTGTGATTTGTGACATTTCTACGACGATAACGAGGTAAATCCCAAACCACAACGGATCAATTCCGTTTTGTTCGACCATGGGCATAATGATCGAGGTGGTTAGCACCACTACCGATATCCCATCAAGAAAACAGCCAAGAATAATAAAAAAGATGGTGAGTGCGGCGAGAAGTTCAAACGTGGATAAATTGAATGATCCAATCCAGGCAGCCAAGTCTCTCGGTATACCGGTGAATCCCATTGAAACAGAAAGAAAGGCGGCTCCTGCCAGAATGAACGCGATCATACAGGACGTTATGGTAGCGCCCAGTAAGCTCTGCTTTAGCATTGCTAAAGAAAGCGATTTGTTCCACCATGCGAGCAGCACAGAAAATACAACTCCAACCGCAGCGGCATCTGTTGGTGAGGCAATACCCATATAGATCGAACCAATCACCCCAGCGATCAGTAGAAAAATCGGGATCAGGCGTTTCGATGCGTAGAGCTTCTGGCCCAAGGTAAATTTTTCAGTTTCCTGAGGTATCGACTTGGGCTGACTTAGCGAAACAATGGCCACATAGGCTGTAAAAAACAACACCAACATCACACCTGGAAGAACACCGGCAATGAAGAGGCGAGCGATCGACTGCTCGGTAGCTACCCCATAAACTATAAGAATAATGGAGGGCGGGATAAGCAACCCCAAGGTCGCAGAGCCCGCTAAAGTTCCGATAATTTGGCTTTCCGGATAACCTCTCTTGGTCAATTCCGGAATTGACATCTTTCCGATGGTGGCAGCGGTTGCGGCGGATGATCCCGATACAGCGGCAAATATGGCACAACCAAAAATGTTTACGTGAAGGAGTTTGCCCGGCAAACGCCCCACCCACGGAGCCAAGCCTTTGAACATGTCATCAGAGAGTCTAGACCTGAGTAAGATCTCTCCCATCAGTATAAACATTGGAAGCGCTGCCAATGCCCAAGAGTGGCTATGACCCCAGATCGTTGTCGCGAGCACGGGCCCGATCGGCGCATTCGATAGTAGCGCCATTGCGGCAATACCGGTGATTAGCAACGCGAACGCAACCCATACACCGGTTGCAAGCATCGCTATCATCGCCAGAAGCAATAATATGGTGACCACTATTTCGTTCATTTCGCAGCTTCCTGACTTACCTCTGCCGCATCAAAGACGAACGTTTTGGAAAGCAGTGTGCGTAGTAGGCAATCTATCAACGCCACGGTAAATATCGTCATTCCTGCCAATACAAAGCATTGGGGAATCCAAAGGGGTATTGCAACAATACCTGGTGATAGATCACCGAATTCGTAAGACTCCAAACAAAGCTTGCCCATGTAAAAGGTCACGTAGCCGGATACACCTGCACAAATAAAAAGTGACGTTATTTCTGCTAACCATTTGACGCGTGCAGGCAACCTGCTTAGAACAAGATTGACCCTAATGTGCCCACCCTGGGTTAATGTGTAAGCAAGCGCGAGAAACGATGATGCGGCTAACAGGTAGCCTGCAAAATCTGCATAAGAAGGGATGGTTAAATTAACCGATAGCCCACCAAATCGCGTAATCAGGTTAAAGAACACTTGCGTGCAAACCAGTAAACAGATACCCGCGATAAGTAGCGACGCTAAAGCGCCGCTACCTATATAGAGAATATCGAGAGCTTTTCTGATCATGGCTACTCATCTCTTAAGTGTTTCAGATTTTGGGTTATTGCTCTGAAGCTTCTACTGTTTGAATGCTTCGATAATGGCTTTTGCATCATCTGACGCAGATTCCTGCCATGCGCTCTGCATGTCCGCTCCAATCGCTTTAAGCCCACTGAGTAACTCATCACTGGGCTCTATAACAATCATTCCGTTTTCCGTTAATTCTGCTGTTTTAGCCGATGTTTCCTGCTTACTCATCTCCCAACCACGAGCTTCAGCTTTTGCTGCCGCATCTAACACTATTGATTTAACCGTATCGTCAAGCGCATCAAATGCAGCTTTGTTAACAACAACGATATTCTTGGGAACCCAGGCATTGATCGGTGAGTAATGCGAAACGAAATCCCACGCTTTGGTATTCGCCCCTGTTGACGGGGACGTGATCATTGCCTCTACCTGCCCGGTAGCAAACGCCTGAGGTATATCCGCTGCTTCAACTTGCGTGGGAGCTGCACCGGCCAGTGCTGCAAATTGTTCAAGTGCTGCATTGTAGGCCCGAAATTTTAAGCCCTTAAGGTCATCGACTGATTTGACTTCGCTACCGGTGTAAAGCCCCTGGGGTGGCCAGGGTACGGAAAACAAAGGCATCAATCTTTGCTTCGCCAGTAGCTCAGTAATTACAGGTTTCTGTGCGGCCCATAGTTTTTCTGCATCTTCATAACTGGTGGCTACAAAGGGTTGCGAGTCAACGCCGTAGGCGGCGTCTTCATTAGAAAGACGAGATAGAAAAAACTCACCTATTTTCACTTGTTGCCCGCGCACCGCGTTTTTGATCTCTGCATGTTTTATCAGCGACCCCGCCGAATGCACGGTGATATTCAGAGCGCCATTACTGGCTTCGCTAACCTCTTTTGCAAACTCGACGATGTTTGCGGTGTGAAATGTTTTATCACTGTAGGGCGTTGGCATATCCCATTCTTCTGCTACGGCAGCACCACTTATTAAAGCCGCTGCACAAGCGAGTGAGAAAATTTTTCGCATCGGTGTATTCCTCGTTGTTAGTCCAAGTAAACGTGTTCGGAGAAAGCTATTGCCTCGTCACAAACAATACGTTGACATATTATCAACATAATGTAAACATAATTTATCCGTTAACATCGAAACAAATTTGGATCAGCCGCGTTATGAGCAAATGGGATTTCTGGATTGACCGTGGTGGTACGTTCACCGACATCGTGGCGGGAAGCCCCTCAGGAACGGTTCATTCACTGAAGTTACTGTCAGAGAACCCTGAGCAATACGCGGATGCTGCCGTGCACGGCATTAAGCGCTTGATGGGGCTGAACGCCTCTGACTCGATTCCCAACGGCAGCATCAATGCGGTCAAAATGGGAACTACGGTCGCAACCAATGCGCTGTTAGAGCGCAAAGGTGATCCCACCCTGCTGATGATCACAGAGGGTTTTGCCGACCTGCTCCGTATTGGTTATCAGAATCGACCCGCCTTGTTCGACTTGAACATCGTGTTGCCAGAACAGCTCTATCAAGAGGTTTGTACCGTTTCGCAGCGTATGAATGCAGACGGAAAAGTTCTTAAGAACCTGGATACCGATGCGGCACTCAAGTCTTTAAAGGCGGCTTACGCAAACGGCATTCGGTGTGTTGCCATAGCCTTCATGCATGGTTATCTCAACCCAGAACATGAAATAGCCGTAGCTAAGTTGGCACGAGACGTAGGCTTTACACAAATATCTGTTAGCCACGAAACGTCGAAATTGATTAAGTTGGTGGGCCGAGGAGACACTACCGTGGTGGATGCTTACCTATCGCCGATATTAAGACGATACGTTGAGCAAGTAAGTAACGCACTAGATATAAGTAACGGCGCCTGTGATCGGCTGTTTTTTATGCAATCAAACGGCGGCCTGACCGACGCTAACCTGTTTCAGGGACGAGATTCGATCTTATCCGGCCCTGCGGGTGGTGTTGTGGGCATGGTGAAGACCGCTGGCGATGCAGGATTTACGAACTTGATTGGCTTCGATATGGGCGGCACATCAACCGATGTTTGCCACTATGCCGGAACACTGGAACGAACCTTTGATACCGAAGTTGCCGGTGTGCGTATGCGTGCACCTATGATGCACATTAATACGGTCGCTGCTGGTGGCGGGTCAGTCTTAAGTTTCCAGGACGGACGCTATCAAGTTGGCCCCGACAGCGCAGGTGCGAATCCTGGGCCCGCGTGTTATCGGCGAAATGGGCCCCTGACGGTCACCGACTGCAATGTCATTCTAGGTAAATTAAATCCAGCACATTTTCCAGCGGTATTTGGTCCCAACGCCAATGAACCGCTAGATGCTGAAACTGTGAGAAATAAATTTAAAGCGTTAGCACGTGTGATAGCAAAACACAGTGGCAACGAAGTGCTTAGCGCCGAGGAAACGGCAGAAGGATTTCTTCGCATTGCCGTTGAAAACATGGCCAATGCCATAAAAAAAATATCGGTTCAGCGTGGTTACGACGTTACCCAATATACGCTGAACTGCTTTGGCGGTGCAGGTGGTCAACACGCCTGTCTGGTGGCTGATGCTCTTGGCATGCAGCGCGTTTTTCTACACCCCAAAGCCGGTGTTTTATCGGCATACGGCATGGGGCTTGCGGATATTCGTTCAATTGCTGAAGAGCAATTTGATCAGCCACTAACCGAATCGCAAAAAGCGAATGACGTTATGGAGCGGCTGACAAAACAGGGTCGTGATTCCGTAATGAACCAGGGTATCGATCCAACGCGTATCTCAGTGATAAAGCGGGCGTATCTAAAGTACAAAGGTTCGCATCAATCCTTAGAAGTTACGTTTGGAACTACGGAAGAATTGCAGTCGCGATTTGACGCCTCTCATCTTGCCCGTTTTGGCTTTGTTTCACCGGGGCGCGCCTTGGTATTTGAAATGCTCAGTGCGGAAGCCGTTGGAGAAGATGATGGCCCGTCGCACCCCACAACAGACGTAAACACAAAAACTGCTGTGCCAAAAGATAACATTAACTTCTATGCGCAAGGTGAATGGCAAGAGGCACCGCTCTACGAACGAGACGACTTATCTAGTGGCGTGACAATTAAAGGCCCGGCCGTCATCACGGAAAGCACCGGTACCAATGTCATTGAGCCCGGTTGGCAAGGCCAGATCGACACGCTTGGCAATCTTATTTTGCAAAGATATGAAATAAAACAACGAGAGGCCGCCATCGGCACCGACGTAGATCCAGTCATGCTGGAAGTGTTTAATAATTTGTTTATGTCCATAGCCGAGCAAATGGGTGCAACACTTGCCAATACCGCCTATTCAGTAAATATTAAAGAGAGACTGGACTTTTCCTGTGCCCTATTCGATGCCACCGGCAATTTAGTAGCCAATGCACCTCACGTCCCTGTGCACCTCGGCTCAATGAGTGAAAGCATTCGTACCATCGCTCGATTAAATCAAAACTCCATGAAACCGGGCGACAGCTATATGTTGAATGCCCCATTTAACGGAGGTACACATCTGCCGGACGTAACGGTTGTTACCCCCGTCTTCAATGTGGAGGGAACGGAAATTTTATTTTTCGTAGGGTCGCGTGGTCACCATGCGGATATCGGCGGCCGCACGCCCGGATCTGCCCCACCAGACAGCAAACATATTGAAGAAGAAGGCGTTGTCATTGACAATTTTAAATTGGTTGAAGAAGGCAGCTTTCGTGAAACAGAGACACGGGCATTGCTGGCATCCGGACCGTACCCTTGTCGTAATGTTGATGAGAATATCGCAGATCTGGAAGCCCAAATCGCTGCGAATTCAACTGGGATTACCGAAGTCCACCAGATGATAGAAACGTTCGGACTTGAGGTTGTACAGGCCTACATGAAACATGTGCAATCCAATGCAGAAGCGTCGGTTCGACGCGTCATTGGAAACTTGAAAAATGGCAACTGCGTTTACGCACTGGATGACGGTGCAGAGATACACGTAAAGATACTCGTAGATAACGATAAGTGTGAAGCCACAATCGACTTCACCGGAACCTCCAAGCAAGCTGTCGGAAACTACAACGCACCACTTTCAATCTGCCACGCTGTAGTTCTCTATGTGTTTCGAACCTTAGTTGGAAGCGATATCCCGTTAAATGAAGGGTGCTTGAAACCCCTAAACATCGTAGCGCCATCCGGCACCATGATTAACCCGGAATATCCAGCTGCTGTGATCTCAGGTAACACCGAAGTGAGTCAAGCGATTGCAGATTGCTTATACGGCGCGTTGGAAGTTATTGCTGGGTCCCAAGGCACGATGAATAATTTCGTTTGGGGAAACGAACGCTTTCAAAACTACGAAACCATTGCCGGTGGCACAGGCGCTGGCCCTGGTTTCGACGGGGCAGACGCGGTTCATTCTCATATGACCAACACACGTATGACAGACCCGGAAGTCCTGGAGCAACGTTTTCCCGTGCTGGTTGAGAAATTCGGAATTCGAGCAAACTCAGGCGGAATCGGACAATTCAATGGAGGAAATGGAATTGAACGACGCATCCAATTCTTAGAGCCCGTTACAGTCACGACGCTCTCTTCGCATCGCGTTGTACCGCCGTCGGGTAGATTGGGTGGAGGTCATGGTGCCGTTGGAGTAAATACAGTTATTCGTGCAGACGGCACACAAGACGTTCTGAATGGTAACGATGAGTGTGAGTTGTTAGCGGGGGATAGTTTTGAGATGTTGACACCTGGTGGTGGCGGTTGGGCCGCTGAATGATCGCACGTCACCCTATACGAGACCAAAAGCCTTTACATCATTGGTGACGTGCATGGTTGTTTATCCCTTTTAAAAGCATAGTCGACAAGTCGCGCTACGACGACCCGTGGTTTGAGGGTGCATTTATGGCGGAAGTGAGGTCGCACGATAAGCAAATGCGCAATACGTCACATACACCGGAACTGACTCCAATCGTACTTTCAGCGGTAATTTGCACACTAGTCGCTGTCGATTAATAACCCCGATTCACACAGAATGTTACGATCCATTACGTTAACCCACTGAGAATCAGGTGATGCAATTTAACACTGCTCTGGCAATTCCAATCGCACTCATTCTGAGCGCCTGCGGTCAAGGTGTGGAAATTACTCAACAAAACACGGCTAGTGAATTTTCCGAAACCGCGGATCCCTTTTATTCTGATCCCTCACAATCCGTAGACGATAGCGAAGCGCGTTCGTTCATCCCTGTAACCACCACTCAGCCGACTATGACAATAGCCCATGTCGATTGCGTGTTTGATGCTGATACGGTTACCGCCGATGAGATGAGTTACACCAACGGTTTCGATCGGGAGATGAATTCAAATGAAAACCCGAAGGGCGCAATACGAGCAAAAAACGCAGTGCATGATAATGGCTCTCACTATATTGAGATCTGTGTACAAGTTGATGAAGATGCGGATTACATGGTGCAGACAAGAGTCAATGGCCCATCCGTAAAAGAAGATTCGTTTTTCTTTACCTCCGGAGATAGCGCACCCGTTGTATACGATGTGAAGCGCAGTGAGTATTACGCAAACGATTTCGTTCGCAGCCGCGATACCGATCCTTTGCGGGTCAGTTTACGCACAGGAAATAACCTGCTTCGGTTTCATTACCGCGAGCGCAACACCGCCCTTGCAGAAGTTCGTTTTTTACCTGTGCCCAACGATGCCCCAGAACTCGCAATAAATGACGAAAATTCTAATTTCAGTGCTGCTTTACTCAACTGTGCATCAGCCACCGGACAAACACCCCAAACCATTGCACAGTTAATTGAAGAGCACTTACCTAACACTGAATTTGAGTTTGTTTTTGAAACCAACTTTAATGATTTTTCTTTAACCCATAATTATCGAATCATAGACGGGCGCGGTGATGTAGCACGCGTGTTTTGTGCCGAGTTCTTTGGACCGACAAACACCGCTGATGGTCTTCAAGAAACCGTTAACGTTTTCTACCCATCACAAGCGCCCACACTTATTCTAGGCAGTGCAGGCAAAGACGAATTACGCGACATCCCTTTAACTGACAACATCGTATTCTACGGATTCGGTGGCAATGATTCTGTCAGATGGCAAACCGGTGGTCAGTTTTTTGGAGGTACTGGTAACGATGAGGTCACTGGTTTAACTGCAGGTCTGTTTAACGGTGAATCTGGCAACAATGTGGCAGGTGCTGCAACTGCCAATGCTGAGATTATAGATGCCACCGCTGTAAGGGAAAACCTACCCCCATTACAGCCTCTAGGTGCATTTGAGGTAGTAGGCCTAGATGATTTCAACACCTTTATTCGTTGGCCTCTGGATGCCGAAGGCAGCTTCGTGATTGAATCGCTCTCATCAGGACGTGTGACCACGGTTAGTTCGTTCGATGGTGAGGGATATTTGCGCATGGGTCAGCGCTATGGAGAAACGATTACCGTCAATGGCCGATCTATACTGGAATTTCCCGATGGTGTCACGCTGTTATCAAGCGAGGTGACTACCACTACCTTTACCAAACCTACCCGTGACCAATTGCTCAATCAGCTGGGTGGTCAACTCATTCGTGGTCCCGAGCGCTTTGTACGATTTCAAGACGCAACGGTTTCGCCTGACAACATCAGGTGGCTGAGTGTTACACCCTCCGACATAGGAAGTAGCGCGTCTAATTCGGATGTACTTATTGAAGTACAGGCACCCGATCTAACTGTTGTTCGTTCAACAACCAGACAAACCATTGCAGACACTCTAGGAACTAACTTTGAAACCGATTGCGGTGTTGTGCCCGGTGAATCAACATATTTCGTTATTGCTCAAACCGATAATAGCGTTGAATTGTTTGGGTTTGATGCCAGCAACTTAACGCTTTTATGGCGCAGGCAACTCAGCAGCCTCCCGCAATTTTCAAGTCCATGTCGTTACGTGACCTACAGCGATGGGGCACTCTATTTTGTAAACAGTGCTGGTATGGTTGGATGGGTGGACACGGTAAGAGTGTCGGAAACGGGTGAAATTGATCGTGTTCCTGCCCCTATACCGGAGCTTTTAAACATTGACGGAATAAATCGTCTTCCAAGCATTCTCAGTGGGGCTGGCACGGCAAATGGCACGACAGGCATAACCCTGTTAAGTGCACAGCGAACCGTCGAGGCTTTTCCTGATTACCGCCAACTGATTGTGGTCGTTCATACATTTGATGAAACCAGAACACCTTCCCAGGTCCGCATCCTGGGCGACTTGGTACCGACCGGCGCTGAAGATCTATTGAACGGCGTTCTCGCATCAGCTACCGATGGTTCAAATATCTGGATTCTGGCCCAATATGGGGAATTTGAGCAAACCATTCTGCAAGTGGATCTTGCTTCAGGAAATGTACTGAATCAACGCAGATACGAACCTGCGGATGATATTCGAGTCAGCGGGCCAATTAAGGTTAATAACGGAGTACTAGAAATTGGCCGAAACAGCCGACTGATTAGAATCGATGCGTTTACTCTCGACCGGCTAGACGATGTAAAAGTGGTGGGTGAAGTCACGGCGTTTGATGAAGCAAGCGTCAGCACGGTGTTATCGGACTCTGATGGTGTTAAGGCCTATTCTTTTGCTCGGTAGGGATTCAGGGGCTTTCTAATGTCTGTTGAAGCACTTGTACAGAATGGGCTTTGGGAAAAGCTTCTTCAAAAATCGACGGCAAATCTTCGACGATTGAATGAATGGGGCTTCAGGTGCAAGTTCCAGTGAAGCCAACTCATACCTACCTGAAGTGTCAAATAGGACGTTTCGGCTTACGCCCCAACACCAAGTACCGGACAGCCGGCACGCCCTCTTTCGCTTCTACGGCTTTGCAAGACACCTCTTCCCATTCCTCTTCGTGGTAGCTCGTTAACCACGTATCACCCTCGTACTCACCCTCAATTACAGTCAAGTACAAACGATCTGTTTGCGGCATGGCAAGTTCACATACAGCGGCACCGCCGATGATCATAATCTCGTCGGGTGATTCCTGGTTAGCTGTGGCCAACGCAGCTTCCAACGTTAAACACGTCTCTACTCCATCAGCCTTCCAATCCGCATTTCGCGTGATGACAATGTTCGTTCGCCCGGGAAGTGCACGGCCGATAGATTCGTGTGTTTTGCGCCCCATGATAATGGGCTTACCCATCGTGATTTCTTTAAAGTAAGCCTGCTCACCCGGTATATGCCAGGGCATACCGTTGTCTTTTCCAATAAGGCGATTGTTGTCCATGGCCATCACCATGGAGAGGGTTGCTGTCATGTGTCGTACCAGAATTAGCGACTAAGCAAAAAAGTCATTAAACCGCAATCGGCGCTGAAATCGAATCATCGGCTTCGTATCCAACAATTTCAAAGTCATCAAAGCTGAAGTCAAAGATGTCCTTAACGTCAGCATTCATACGCAATTTGGGTAAGGGTTTTGGGGTTCGAGTCAGCTGCAGTTCGGCTTGCTCAAAATGATTGTTGTAGAGGTGCGCATCACCGAGGGTGTGCACGAAGTCCCCAACATCTAACTCGCACACTTGCGCGATCATATGAGTCAGTAAAGCGTAAGACGCGATATTAAACGGCACACCTAAAAAGATATCTGCGCTGCGTTGATACAACTGACACGAGAGTTTTCCGTTTGCCACATAGAACTGAAACAGGCAATGGCATGGCGGCAGCGCCATATGTTCAACGTCTGCAACGTTCCAGGCGCTAACGATTAACCGGCGGGAATCTGGTGTTGTTTTGATTTGATGTACAAGCTGCGTAATCTGATCAACGGTAGTGCCATCCTGCTTGGGCCATGAACGCCATTGATGGCCATACACGGGACCGAGTTCACCGTTTTCATCAGCCCACTCATTCCAAATGCGTACACCGTTATCCTGTAAGTACTTAACGTTGGTATCCCCTGCTAAGAACCACAGTAGCTCATGCACAATCGATTTGATGTGCAATCGTTTGGTAGTCAATAACGGAAAACCACGAGCCAAATCAAAACGCATTTGATGACCGAACACCGAGCGAGTGCCAGTACCCGTTCGGTCTGACTTATCGTTGCCCTGCTGCAACACGTGTTGCAGTAAATCTAAATACTGTTGCATGTCACTCTCATCTGCACACACTGCCAGTGGCGCGAGGTTAGTCGATGATGTTGCGTTTGTAGCCCACAACGATAAACAACAAACCAACCGCTATCATCGGCAAGGAAAGCAGCTGCCCCATGGTTAACCATTCGAACGCCACAAAACCTAGATCTCTATCTGGCTCTCTGACAAACTCTATTAGGAAACGGTACACACCGTAACCAACGCAGAACAATCCAGACACGGTCATGCGCGGGCGCTTTGACGAAGAGAACCACCACAGAATACCGAACAGGATTATGCCCTCGCCAATAAACTGGTAAATCTGGTTAGGGTGTCGCGGTAAGTTATCCACCCGCGGGAATACCATACCCCAAGGCACATCGGTTACGCGCCCCCATAACTCTCCGTTAATGAAGTTACCAATACGCCCAAACCCTAAACCAATGGGAATACACGGCGCTATGAAATCTGATACCTGAAAAAACGAGCGATTGGTGTTGCGGGCGTACAAGTAAAAACCCACTAAAACACCCAAAAATCCACCGTGAAACGACATGCCCGCGTTTAACGGGTTTAATGCCTGTAAAGGGGCTGACAACAGAAGTTCGGTGTTGTAGAACAACGCTGAACCCAACTTGCCCCCCACAATAACACCCAGCACAACATAGAAAATCAGGTCGCCAATCTCTTCTTTCTTCCAACCTGAGTTGGGAGCGGCAGCACGGCGTGTGGCCAACCACCAACCCACCAGAAAAGCCACCAGGTAACTGATGCCATACCAATGAATTTGGAAGAACCCCAAATCAATGGCAACGGGGTTAAATCCAGGATGCTCCAGCATAATTTCAGTCTCGAACGTCAGGTCTCAAAGTATAGGTGCTAGGCCGCTCAAATCATCCTGGCTATGTACCCTGTCAGGTACAAGGTTTCGGGCATAGCAGCGTGCACGGGATGATCTGCATCTTGGCGAAGGGAACCCAGCACCTGCAGGGCGGAGAATTCCCTAGGAACGTTTGAACGCGCTGCTTGAATGCCATCACTTTCTGAAAACGCTTGTGAGCACGATGCGCTGTACAAGGTACCGCCAGGCGCTAATAGGCGCAGGGCAAGTTTATGGTTGAGTTGGTAATGCCGCGTACCGGCTTCTTTGTCTTTTTTTCGCTTGATGAAGGCTGGTGGGTCCAGCACCACCACATCAAAGCGCTCACCAGCCTCAATCAGTTCCCGCATCGCGGTAACAGCATCGTTGGCAATCGTTTGTACCGATGCACTGACCGATAAGTGGCTTGCGTTGGTTTCTAACGCCGATAAGGCGGGTTTCGAAGAATCCACGCACACTACCTGCTCGGCACCAGCACAGGCGGCCTGAAGACCAAACCCGCCCACATAGCTGTACAAATCCAAAACACGAGCGCCCTTGGACTTTGCAGCCACCGCTTGGCGGGTGGCACGATGATCATAAAACCACCCGGTTTTTTGCTGAACCGCATTTGGCACGGCAAACCTTACGCCGTGTTCAACAGCCTCTAAGTAGTCGGGAGCTTGACCTGCCACCGTTGCAGAGACTTTATCCAACCCTTCTAATTCTCGGGCTGTCAGATCGTGGCTGCAAATAATGCATTCCGCCCCGCTGATTGAAAGCAGCTGTTCGAACAGCACGTCCCGCCACGCTTCCATACCCGCTGTAGTGATTTGTACAACGAGTACAGGACCAAAGCGATCCACCACGAGGCCTGGCAAGTTGTCCCCCTCCCCGTGTACCCAACGATAATGCGGCGTATCGAATAAAGACTCACGCAGTTCCAGCGCAGCCCCTAGTCGAGCGCGAAGTTGATCAGAGTCAAACGGTTGTGAGGCGCGACGCCCGGTAATGCGGACACTAATCAGTGACTGCGGATTGGCGTAACCATGAGCCAGGAATTTGCCACTGGCGCTTTGCAACTCGATAGGCTCACCGGCTTGTAATCCTTTGAGTGGCGTGACGGCTGTGTCGATTTCGTTGGAAAAAACCCACAAATGACCAGCGCGGACTCGTCGGTCTTCGCGTTTTTTTAAACGCAGAGCATTCATGGCAGGGCTCACAAAGAATAAGGTTCGCTACCTTACACTTTGCGATACCAAACCGTGGGTTTAACCCCGGAAGAAACGTAAGATAAGTGTCTGCGATGACCCGTAGATAACGCTAACGGGTCATACCGAGCCTACAGACTGGAGGGGGGTTACTTCTTTGCAGCAAGCGCTGCGAGGATTTCATCTTCGAGATCACCGCGAACGGCGATGACTTCACCCAATTTGGACAGGTCGTTGTCCAGGTCATCCAATTCCTGTTCTGTGCCTTGAAAATCAACATATTTGTCGTTGAAGTCAACCAGGAAGTTTGTGGTGTCTGCGATGCGCGGGTATACCTTGGCGGCCACTTCTTTCACCGCTACACGCCGTTCTTTGCCGTCGATGATTCGCTGATAAACCTCAAAGTGGCCCATGGCGGTGTAGTCAACCATAACCTGGCAAAACGAGCGCAATTGATCAGCTTGAGCTGTGGGTTGTTCAACCATTCGCCGGTCAAAAGTACTCACACCAGCGAGCTGGCAGTAACTCACGAACATTTCCTGACGCAGTCGGATAAGGGACTCGATGGTTTCGGTTAGCCGTGTTCGACGGTCAATGTTCGCCACGTTGTCGCTGGAAGGTTGAGCTTGTGTAGATACCATGGTTTTCTCCGGCAAGCGGTATTGTGATTGAGTCGTTTTGATTTCGCCTGCTACTACCGCGATGCAAGGTTACTGCCAACTGTGTCTCAAAATTACCACAAGTAAAGTCAGATGCATACAACATTTTTCTAACTTTTCAATTTCAATTAAAAGCCTAACCTGCTGAAAAATATATAGTTAATTTCTTGACAAATTCTGAAAAGCCGTCTACGGCCTAGTCATTCCACTCAACCAAGCGTAATGGAAACTCACTCACCGGCACGTCCCGCTCTGACACACACCGGCCAGCCATACCGATCCCTGCCACATGTACGGACCCCGGGTCACCGCTAAGCAGCGGGTGCCACGCGGCAAGCGCTCGCCCTTCGGACAAGCGTTTGTAGGCACAGCTGTTCGGCAGCCAACGTAACTTATCGTCATCCAGAGGTCGTATATTCAGGCAGTCAGGCACGATGGTTTGGCGTTTTGGATAATTCGTGCAGCGGCACGTGCCGGTATCGAGTAACTCACAGGCAACGTCTGTGTTGTACACATCACCGGTTTCTTCATCCTCCAGTTTCTGCAAACAGCAACGACCACATCCATCGCACAGCGCTTCCCATTCCGCGTCTGTCATAGATTCCAACGGAATCTGTTCCCAATAGCGCGGGCGCAAATTGGCAGGTGTGTCCGTCATGAAGCACTGGTGTGATAGTCAATTAACCGTTCAACTTCATCAGCCGAACCCATCATGACAGGCACGCGCTGGTGAAGCTCTGTAGGATCGACAGACAAGATCGATTGCGCACCTGTATGAGCCAGGCCACCGGCTTGCTCCATTAACCACGCCATGGGGTTGGCTTCGTACATCAACCGTAACTTGCCCGCCTTACCGGCCTTTTGCATACGCTCATCAGATGGATACAAAAACACGCCACCGCGGCACAGAATGCGGTGAACGTCGCCCACCATGGAACCTGCCCATCGCATGTTGAAGTTCGCATCGCGTGGTCCTTGTTCGCCCTGTACGCATTCATCAATGTATCGCTTGACCGGTGCGTGCCAATGCGCAGCATAAGCTGCGTTAATTGAAAATTCTTTGGTTGTTTTAGGCACAGTCATATTTTCATGTGACAACAAAAATTCACCCTGCTCGATATCCAGCGTAAAACCTGCAACCCCGTTACCGAATGTAATGACCAACATAGTGGCGGAGCTGAACAAGCAATAACCTGCCAGAACCTGCTGCTCGCCTGATTGCAAAAAATCAGCGTCCGTTGGCGCGTCTTCAGACATATGGGGTAAGACTGAAAAAATAGTGCCGGTCGCGCCGTTTACGTCGATATTGGACGACCCATCCAATGGGTCAACGGTGATGAGGTACTTACCCTTTTCAACGCCATCTGGAATCGGATAGTGATGGTCCATTTCCTCTGAGGCGATGCCGGCAAGTTGTCCGGTGTCTTGCGTCTTTTCGATGAAAACATCGTTTGCAATGATGTCCAACTTCTTCTGCTCTTCGCCTTGCACGTTTTCCTGACCGGCGGCACCCAACACGCCCGCCAGCTCGCCATGACGAACCAAATCGGCAATATCAACACAGGCATCGGCAATACCTAACATCAGCGTATTGAGTGCATCAGCGTCTTTGCCCTGTTCCTGCAGCAAAGCCGCATTCTGGTTTAGGTAGTCCTTCAAGGTGATGCGTTGAGTCATAAGGTTTCACTGTTTTTCTTAAGAACGATTTGTGTCGTGCCGATGTCACGGGGCACGGTGCATGCCATTGTCCCACGAGAGCTTCGGTTTGCAGTGTCGAAAAGCACGTCTGAGTGGTATTGTTTGGCGTTCAAGCTTTTCTTTGTCTACTTTTTTATCGAATTTTTGGAGAACTCCGTGGCCGCCTCAGCCGATTTATTTCAACACGCGCAAAAAGTCATCCCCGGCGGCGTGAATTCGCCGGTACGCGCATTCGGTAGCGTTGGGGGCACCCCTCGGTTTGCAGCCAAAGCCAAGGGTTCCAAGCTGTGGGACAGCGAAGGCAACGAATATATTGACTACATCGGCTCGTGGGGGCCCATGGTGTTGGGCCACGCTCATGCTGAGGTCATTTCCGCGGTGCAAGCGGCGGCCGAACATGGGCTCAGCTTTGGTGCGCCGACATCTCTGGAAACCACCATGGCAGAACTCATTTGTGGTGCGGTGCCTTCTATAGAAAAGGTACGTATGGTGAGCTCGGGCACAGAGGCCACCATGAGCGCTATTCGATTGGCTCGCGGGTTTACCGGTCGAGACAACATCGTCAAATTTGAAGGCTGCTACCACGGCCACTCGGATGCTTTATTGGTTAAAGCTGGTTCTGGCGCCCTGACGTTAGGCGTGCCGAGCTCACCAGGCGTACCCGCAGCGTTTACGCAGCACACGCTAACCTTGCCATTTAACGACCTGGATGCACTGACGGCATTATTTAATGAAAAAGGCGACACCCTAGCCTGCGTCATCATTGAGCCGATTGCCGGCAATATGAACTTTGTTGAACCCTTACCCGGGTATCTTGAGGGTCTGCGTGATTTGTGTACGAAACACGGCACGGTACTTATCTTTGATGAAGTGATGACGGGCTTCCGCGTTGCTTTAGGCGGCGCACAGGAACGTTATGGTGTTAAACCTGATATCACCACCCTGGGTAAAGTCATTGGTGGTGGCATGCCGGTGGGGGCCTTCGGTGGCCGCGCAGACATCATGAATCACATTGCACCGGCTGGGCCCGTGTATCAAGCGGGCACCTTATCGGGTAACCCGATCGCTATGACGGCAGGTATTAAGACCCTGCAACTGCTTAGCGAACCTGGTTTTCATGCATCGCTCGACGAAAAATCTGCCACGCTACTGAAAGGATTTAAAGCCGCGGCTGAATCACACGGCATCCCGCTCGCTACGGCACACGCCGGCGGAATGTTTGGCTTTTTCTTCACCGATGCAGCCGTGGTATCCCACTTCGATCAAGTGATGGCGTGCAACACCGATCAGTTCAATGCGTTCTTTCACCATATGTTGGAAGCGGGGATTTATCTCGCGCCCTCATCATTTGAAGCGGGCTTTATCAGCATTGCTCATTCAGATGAAGACATTGCCAATACCATTATGGCTGCTGAATCCGCGTTCGCGACATTGGCAGAACTGGCAGTCTAATTAAGCACACGCGTATGACACAAACGCGCATCATCGCTATGTGGTCAGGCCCACGTAATCTGTCCACCGCGATGATGCGATCGTTTGAAAACCGCGCTGACACCTCGGTTTGGGACGAACCCTTATACGCTTGTTACTTAGCGCGAACCAATCGCCCTGACCCAATGGCGGCGGCTACTATGCGAGCGGGCGAAACGAGTTGGGACGCATGCATCAGTGAACTGTGCACACCCAAACCTCATGGGCTTGTCTACCACAAGCACATCACCACACACGTACTTGAATCGGACTCGCTGGCTTGGTTAAACCAGGAACCCAGCATGAAACACCTATTCTTAATTCGCGAGCCAGAACGGGTTGTGGCTTCCTTTAACCAGGTAATCACCGACACGAATGAAGATGAATTGGTGGATTACATTGGCTTTGAGCAGCAGCACCGAATTTTTAACTCGGTATGCGAACAAACGGGCGAGACGCCTTTGGTTATCGACAGCTCGCGATTTCTAGAAGACCCCAAATCGCAGTTGATGCAGGTGTGCGAGTGGCTCTCAGTTCCCTTTGACGACGCCATGCTGACCTGGCCGTCCGGGCCTCGTGACAGTGATGGTGTTTGGGCAACTCACTGGTATAAATCGGTGGAACAAAGCACGGGCTTCGGACCTGCGCCCACGCAGTTGCCAGATCTCTCCGAATCACAGGCTCGAGTGGCAGCGCGCTGCCGACCGCTGTACGACGCTATGTTGGCCTGGGCTATTTAATGATTTAGTGGGGTTTGGGCGGCTTTTATGGCGCGGGTTTGGGGGTTACGTAGAACGCAGTCAAAAAAAAATGTATTTTTTTTGGCTAAGAGGCCGGTCTGCTGCGGGTTTTGGGGTTACGTGGAACGCCCCCGAAAA
>JAHDCO010000115.1 GCA_020629835.1 Granulosicoccaceae bacterium | reverse complement strand
TGATCGATGTTGGTACCGCCGGAGGTCGAGGAGTTTGGGTTTATCTCGCAGCCGGGATACTTGGGGTCATCATGATCGGCAGCGGGGCCGTCGTGTTCCGTTACGGGATTGGGAACCGGGCAGCGAGAAAATAGCTACGTCACTACGTTTCACTGAAGTTGTATTCGTCGTTTTACTTCTTCGATTTCGAGCCCATCGAAAGATGGTGTGGATGAGTCTGGGCTAAGTCCCACAACCCGCAGCACCGAAGAACCCGAATCAACGTCCACCTCGTATCTACCTTGCGTTCCCACAATGCCAAAATGACGATTTTGGGATGTGGTTCCTTGTACCAGAAAAAGCACAACCCGTTCACCTTCGACCAGGGGGCTTGTTCCATCGATTGTGATTGGTGTTCCATCCAGGAGTGTGGCTTCTTGTTCCACGATGACGTCTGAAGACGACGGGCCATACAACGTCGCATCAACCCTGACGTTTGCGAACTGGCTTATAAACCCGGCGTCGGGCTTATTCGGATCGGTATAGGTTTGGCCAACCTCTACCCGGTCAACGGTTCCCGACACAGCGATCGTCGTGTTGTCTAACAGCTCTGGCAACGTGTCAAATGATTGTTGGGTACCTGGTATGTCGACGGCCTTGGCCGCTGTCTCCGGCGTGCTTTGCTGCCTCCAGAGCAGTGTGGCGGCTAGAAGACCGATGACCAGCGGGGCATATACAACAAAGCGGTTCATTCAGTTTGCTCCAGCTTGACTAGCCAGTCCGAGCCGGACGATAGGCGAGAAACTGTGGTTAAGTCGACGGTTGGGTCGACGATCTGTTGGTTGGGTTTTGCATTGAGCGTGACCGCAGTGTTTGCTCGGACCTCGACTGCGACACCCAGCGTTTGATAGTGGTCTCTGAGCATATGGGCAGTCGCCACTATTAGATCAGGCCTGATCGATACTTGGGCGGTTTGCCAGTCGGTCAGCAACAGCTCTGGGTCGACGGTCCAGGTCTCACCTGAGTCTTTGTCGGTGATTTCGTATCGTAGATATCCGACTTTCTCTGAGAGCATCACCCGCCATGACCCGTAGTAGCCCTGCTCGGTCCATCGAACGTTTCCTTCATAGAAATAGTGTCGTAGTGGAAGAGAAATTTGGACGAGCGCGAACATGGCCAAAAACCCGGCAAGCCAGGGACGAATCGTGGGCTTTGGCTGCAGCTTGGTCGGCGATGTGTGCTTCGCAGGCCAGCACGCAGCTCTTGACACGTATCGCCGAAGTTGTTTCGGCCAGTCAGGAGAGAAATACACCAACGTTGCCGTCATCATCACTAGGGGAAAGATCCCGATGCTGAAAAGTGCACCGGTAGCGAGGTGGAACAACGCCACTGCGGCGTACCCAAACCGTCGGCTTCGACCCCAAAGAAGCCAACCGACAATAGTGCAGTCAAACAGTGCGCCGCTCCAACTCAGTAGAAAGGCGGTAGCTGGTTCGGCTAGGATCGGGCCGACAACTGCCACCTCGGCCCGGTCGGCTAGCCACAGCTGCATTGGTTGAGCGCGTAGCAGCCAGTCGGTGTTGAGTTTCGCCAACCCAGCGAACAGATAAACCACAGCGATTTGAGAGCGTAGAGCCACAACTGTGAGGTTTGGAACGCTGTCGGACCGGTTCGTCCGACCTCGTGCTGCATCTACCGACCAGTAGCCGTTCACCGGTAGTACAAGCATCAGCACCGCCAGCAGAGAAACAAACCAGTAATGATTGAGATATAGCGTGGCGTCGATTAGTTCGATGTAGGTGAACCCGGCGACGAAAAAACTCATCGCATAGTTGTAGAGGTAGCCGACAGCGATGAACGCACCGGCCACTGCCAGCATCAAAACTAGGCCGTACATCAACAGCTCTGGTAGCGGGCGAACCCAACCAAACCCGGCATAGGACACATGGTGCGTTGGAGTTAGGTAGAGGTCATCGACCCAGCCTTTGGCCAGGACGCGTACCGAACCGATCGAAGTGACAGATCCGAACAGAATACGGAATACGGCGACCGAAGCCGCATCTACTGGGCGAACAAGCGTCCACCGGAGCGCGTCGAACCGACTTGCGTCGGCGGGTATCGTTGTTGCGTTATCCGGAGTCGCCGTCAGCATCACTAAAAGCCAATGTCACGCCAAGTTGGCTTGCCAAGTCGGTAGACGCCGTGATCTGTAATTGTTCGACTGCCAGCCGAAGTTCTTCGACAGACGTCGAATCGTTTGGGTCAGCCAACTGGGAAATAGACGCGTTTATCGTTTCGATTTGGTCTGTCTGGTCCCGAAGCCGTTGAGCTAGATCGTCGGTGACTAGCCCTGATAGGCCAGAGACGCCGTCGGAGCCGACCAATATTTGACGTACACTGTCGAATCTGTTCCTGAACGCTATGTCGCCAACGATGCCACCGAATTCGGCTGGGGCGTCGCGGTCGATAAGAGCCTGAAGTCGAACCATATAGAGTTCTTCCAACACGAAAATACTGTTGTTGACTAGTTCGTCGACCGTTTTCTCTGGGTCCGACGATAGAAGAATCTCTATGTAGGGCGAGCCATCGTTCCAAGATTCGGTCCACTCCGAATTCAATTCGACAGCTTCTAGTCTCATTGCATCGCTTGTGGCCGAAAGATACTCGCAACGACGTAGGTCCGCAGCTGAGTCGATACTCACGGACTCGTTTCCTTCAAGACCACCGAGGAGGTAACGGACCGTGCCGAGCCCGCGTTGGGTAGTCGCCGTTCTCGAACCGATAAAGTCGGTATCCAACACGGCTATTTCATCGTTGTCGATCAGAGCCTCAATCCGTTCACCGTCGGCCTTTGTGGAGAACGCGTTCATTGTTCTTCGCCACTTGGTCGGACCGATACGGACAGTGGCTGAGCGATGCCAGGCTGCCTCGGTTTCGGCCAGGCCGGTTTGAACCGTCAACAGTGTAGTTTCGGATGGTTCGTCACAGAAGTCCGAAACTGCAACCGACAGGTCTGTAGTGGTTGACGAAAGACGTTCATAGACCGGGGTAATGAAATCGTTTGTTGCGGTTTCGACTACGGAGGCTCTGGTCGCTTCGTTGGTACGGCTACACGATGCTGTAAGTAAAACTGCGGCTGTGAGAGTCGCTGCCATAGACAACAAACGTCGCGGGCTCATAACGCCTCTAGAAACATGATCACTTCGTCTCGTTCTTTTTTGGTTGCTGTTCTAAAGTTCTCTGCGCTGGTTTCGGCTTCGCCGCCGTGCCACAAAATTGCCTCTTCGATTGTTCGAGCTCGACCATCATGTAGCAGATAGCGTTCACCATTCACATCGTCGATCAATCCGAGACCCCACAAAGGTGGTGTGCGCCACTCTTGGCCGTCCGCTTCGAAGATAGGGCGGTCATCGGCTAGCTCTGGGCCCATATCGTGGACGAGTAGGTCGGTATATGGGTGGATCGTTTGGTTGCTCAGAACGGGTAACCCATCGGCAGCGGTCACAAACGTATCGATATGGCACGACACACACCCCATTGAGTGGAACCGTTCAGCTCCGGCTAAAACAGTGGACGATTCGGTATCACGCATCGCTGGCACAGAAAGCGTTCTGTTGTAGAACGTGACTGTGCCTAACCGCTCGTCGGTCAACTCGGGGGTTCCTCCGTTAGGGGAGTCGGCGCACGATTTCTGCGCCGCAGGGCAGTTCTGTTCCGGAGCAAGAACTGACGTGATCCCAATGTCTCCACTGAAGGCTTCGGCAACTTGGTTTTCTACCGTTGAGACCTCTGCTTTCCAGCCGAAACGGCCTAGGTTTTTGCTGCCGAGTTTCGGATCCCACACAATGTTGGCTCGCCCGGAAATGCCGTCTCCGTCAACGTCATCAGGGTCGGCGTTTGCGATGATATCTGTCTCCGGAATCGCTTCTAAAAGTCCAACCCCCATCACTTGCGGAGCGAGTCGTGGACTGATCATAATGTCGTCGGATAGTGGGCCGTACGCCAAGTTTTCTACACTGAACGTGGGTTTGCGTAGCACGTACGGAGTCCCGTCGCCGTAGGTGCCTTCGATGAGTTGATACTCGACCGATACGGTGGCTTCAGGAGCTACATCTAGGATGGCTCGATCTTGAAGTTGTCCGCCATAGTTCGGATCTGGGTTTGGCTTGCCGGTTACCGGGTCAACACCCGGTATGGACAGCCGTAGAAGAAGTCCGAGACGTGGGTCGCCTCCGGAGTCTTCCAACGGAAATCCTCTGCCGTCGTGGCCGTGGCATGACGAACATGACTGTGCGTTAAAGGTTGGACCTAGCCCGTCTCGTGCGTCTGTAGAGGCGGGAGCGGTGACCCAATTCTGGGTAAAGAAACTATCGCCGCGTTCAAAGAGGCGTCGCTCCTCATTAGTTAAGCCAGGAGCCGGTAACCCAAAAGAGTTCTGCGAGGTTTCGACTCTCGTCGTTTCGCCTCCGAGGTTTGGGTCAAGACTGATTTGTGTAGTTGAGGAGCAACCTTGGGTCAGCAGCATGCCTGCGACAGCTGCCAACCCAAGACGGACCCGAAGTTTCTTTGTAGACACCGATGTCGCTATCTACGAGACGTTGATTGGAACACCAAGGACGTCGGCGGCTTCAACAATCGAATCGGTTTGGGTTTCCAGGGATTCAATCGCAGTCAAGATAGACGCTCGGCCGGGATCGTCATCAGAGACTCCTTCGGCAAGGTGCTGGTCAAATGGGGCTGGAATTTCTTCCGTGTTGCTAACGCTTGTGGTTACTTGCTCGGTTAGGGTCGCTGCCAGCTCGGCATCGGTTTCACCGACCAAGTCGATCAGGCTAGTATCGTCCTGTGCGTTGGGGAACTCGCCGTTGAGTACGATTTGGATACCTTTGGCATTTCCGATAATGTCGGCGGTGGTGTTATCGGAGAAACAAGAATGTTCGTCTTCTTGTGAGCGTTCTGCATAGGCTACGTTCATTCGTTCACCCGCTAGTTCCCCTCGGCTTAGTTCTCCAATTCCGGTGAAAATATGGGTCAGGGCCGCAGAGGTTTCTAGTCCTTCGAATTCTGCCCGGTAGTTGTCGGCATCTGGTTGCCACGCTGCGACGAGACCTTCTAGATTCTCAACGAGGTTCGCTGAGGCCACGGTTAGATAGTTACCCCGTCGGTCAGCGTTAGTGTTCGTGGTGTAGTCCTCAACCGGGCGGGCGCCGGGTCCATCTTCGTCAAGGTCCTGGCCCCAGAGAAGAAATTCAATTGCGTGCCATCCAGTAGAGATGTTGGTCTCTCCGTCTTTCTCGTTTAAGGATGTGAGTAGCTCGGCGTTGATTGTGGGAAAAGTTTCGGCGTCGTTGATGATGCCGGCTTCGTTGTCGCCGTCGACGTAGTCGATATAGGCCTCGTCGAGCGGCCACGCATTGATGAGGCCTTCGGGGCCGTCTTCTTCGTTGTCGATCGGTCCACCGTAGAAGCGGAAAGCTTCGGTCGGCCCATAGTCGTCGCGGGCGTCTAGCCACGCTTGTTTAGCTGCTTCGAACGACTCTTCAGTTGGGTCGGCGACGAAATCGTTGATGGCGGTGTCTAGCACTTTGGCGGACGTGACACTCTGTGTGTACATCTGGTAGACGCCTTCTGCGTAGTTTGCTACGACAGCTTCGGCGTTTTCAGAGTCTTTGAACTCAGCGGCCTCATTGCCGGTCGTGCCTTCGGTCGTGCTTTCGGTCGTGCCTTCAGTTGAGCTGCTATCTTCCGGTTGTGAACCGGAACTACAAGCGGTGACTAGCAGGCCCGAGGTTAGAGCGACCGCCGCCCAACGCAGAGGGATTGGTTTCTTTGATGTGTGTGTACCCATGGGCGCCTATGTTAACCATGCCTAACGACGGGATTGGCAGGCGTGTGACCAACAGCATTCAAAAAGTTAAGTATACTTAACATAAGGGTTATAGTCGCAGGGCTCGGAGTTTTCTAACAACCCTTGGGAAGGTTTCGTTGAACGCTTCGATGTCTTCGTCGACGGTAGCCCAGCCGGT
>JAHDCO010000042.1 GCA_020629835.1 Granulosicoccaceae bacterium | reverse complement strand
CCCACAAACGCTGGCACTGTGCCTTCGGTTGCAGCGTCTGTGTCCAACGCCTGCAACGTAACTTCTGTGGCTGAACTGATTGCTTGTGTACAAAATGCAAACCGGTACGATTTGATAAATGTTCGTTCAGATTTGCATTGTCAATCAGGCGATTGTTGCCCGTCGGGGAATGCCTTGATGCAGCTTCGATCTGCACAGCAATTGGTGATTGAAGGTAACGGTAAACGCTTGCTTCGTAGCAGTGGCCATCGTCAATGCAGTTTGTTTGACGTGGTGGGCGGATCAAACATCACATTACAGAATTGGGTGTTGGACGAAGACATATCGGTGACTCCGTGCCAAGTCAACGACAACTGCCCCAGAGCACTGCACGTTCGAAACGCCAGCAACATAGTGTTTAACAACGTCACGGTGATGAACGGTAAGGCGTATACCATCTACATCGATCAAGTTGATGGTTTTCAATTCACTAACAGCCGATTAATTAATTCTGGTGTTTTAGGCCTCTACATTGGTCATGGGGATCGTCCATCCACACGCGTGCGGGTGGAGAATTCCACGTTTATTGATAACCAGACGAACGCCCTGGCAATGCTGGGTGTGGTGGGTAATGATGTAAGCACCAACCAAGTTGTAAATAACCGCTTCCTGCGCAATCACCGCTTAGGGCAATGGCAGGTTGAACCGCAGTACGGTCAGGGTTTTACCGGTGGTGGCCAGGTGTATCTGGCGAGATCCTCAGGTGTTACTTTTGAGAACAACGAAATCAGCGACGGTTATTGTGAGAATTGTTTTGTGCAGCGTCGCGCTCGATCGGGAGTCACCGGGTTGGAGTTGGGGATTCCCGGTCAACCGACTGTGAGTTTGTTGAATGTACGTGGGAATACCATTGTCAATCATGACGGCTATGGCATCCACAGTAACGTCAACAGCCAGTTGCCCAGCTCGGTGCGAGTAGAAGGTAACCGTCTGCTCTCCAACTATATCGGCGTAAGCCTGGTGGGTGGACAAGCATCCAATAATCAAATTCAGGATACACGTTGGTTTCAGAGCTTTGAAGGCGGTAATGACTTGGCAGCTCACTTTGACACCGATCGTTCGTGCCCCGGTGCTTCCATTGAACGTGTTTGCGGGCAGGGCGATAGTCGCTACGGTTCATGTGTTGCGGAGGTTTCCACAGGCTCTGCTGGGTGCGACAGCCAACCGGTAACTTTGAAGACTTCAGCGCAAACCGTGTCTAACGGTCAGAGCGTGCAGGCCGCTGCGTGGGTAGGCGGTACTGATGGACAATGGTGTTTGGTTTTTGCCAACAACACAACGGTTACACATACGCGTTGTGAATCCTTAACCTCGGCTGATGCTTCGACGGTAGGCCCGTGGGTCGGCACACCCAACCTGGTCATGACGGCACCGGGCGGCTCAAATCGCGTCTGGGCGGAATTGCGTGTGAGCAAACCGAACTCATCGGTCATGATCGATGATGTTAAGTTGTCGCTTGATTAGTCAACCGATCAATTAAACAAATCTAAATAGACAAAACTATCGCTGTTTACACAGCGACAGTTACACCACAAAAGCTGTAAGGCTGTGATTCACGCCTGGCTGCCTCTACTTGCGGTGCGTTCCATGACGACGATACTAACCGCGCCGAGCACCATCAAACCGACCGCTAGCCACGTGTCCGCACTGCTTAGGTTTGGAGCTAACCATTCGTAGCCGGTGACCACTTCCTTGGGTGGTTTGCCTTCGCGAATGACTTGTTCGGTCAGTGTTTCTTTCCATGGCCAGATAACCACCAACGACCCAATAACAAAACCGGTCATCACGGCCAGGGTTTGATTTTCGTAGTGTTTGAACACCCAGGACAGCAAATGCGAAAAGGCGATTAAACCGAAGCCGCAGCCCAGGGCCAAAGGCAGCAAGATGCTTAGATTGGCTGTGTTGATGGCGCTGAGTACCAGTGAGTAGTTGCCCATGATGATTAAGACAAACGAACCGGATAGCCCGGGAAGTATCATGCTGCTAATAGCGGCAACGCCACAGATAAACACATAAACAAACGCTGGATTTTCTGATGCTGGCGCCAGTAGGGCGATTCCCACGGCGACACCCGACCCGATGAGCAGTGATATCCAAACCGATGGTGTCCACGCTGAGATTCGCTGAGCCACATAGACAATCGATAACAAGATAAGCCCGAAGAAAAACGCCATGGTCATGCGCTCGTGATGCTCCAAAAGATATTCAAATAAGCGCGCTAGGGTCACTATGCTGATGGCCACACCACTGAGCAGCAGAAACAGGAAGCGACCGTCGACGTACTCCCATGCTTGCTTGATCTTTCCGGTTAGCACCAGTTTGATGGCGTTGTGGTCACACCGTTTAATGGCATTGATGAGCCGTTCATAAATGCCTGTGATCAAGGCGATGGTGCCGCCGGATACACCGGGAATTACGTTGGCTGCACCCATGGCCAGGCCATTGAGGAAAGTGGCTACGTCGGTTTTCACGTGCTTGAATCCAGATCTTGCAAAATGGGCGTCATAAACGGTTTGTTTTGCGCAATTTCTTCTGCGTTGAGCCCACTAAGCTCGTATGGCATAACCAGCCAGGATTCCGTGGTGTGTAGGTAGTAGTCGGGCGCACGATCGGTGCGATTGTGAGCCGGTTTGTACCAAGGCACTGCAACGCGAACTTCCTGGGGCATGTTGCGCTTTAACCGTTTGGTTAAACGACTGATAACGGCCTGAACGTTTAATCCTGAACTAAAGACATCATCAACAATTAACAAACTGTCGTTGTGGTTGATGGTTTCCAGTAAGTATTGCGTCCCGTGTATCCGAATTTCTTCCTCAGGGTTGTTGACCATTTGCTGGTAGCCCGCCGCGCCTCGGTAGGAGGTACGTAAGGCGATGTGATCGGTTTCTATGCCCAGGTACTGCAAGCATTCCTGTACGGCAATACCCACCACACTGCCGCCACGCCACAACCCGACAATAAACGTCGGTTTGAAATCGCTGTCGGCAATTTTAACGCCCAGTCGATAAGCATCTTGCAGCAGATCGGATTCGTTTATAAAGTGTTTAGTAGTCACGTCAGAAAGTGTACCGCAAGCATTGACTGGCGTACTATCAACGCCAGAGCGTAGTCAGGTAATCGGTAGCAGCAGATGGCAGAAAAAATTTATCTTGATGCCCAGCAATTGCTGGAAGATTCGTTCCGTTTAGCGGCTCAGGTTTATCGTAGTGGCTATCGCCCCAGCTTTATTGTGGCCGTATGGCGTGGCGGTGCCCCGATGGGTATCGCGGTGCAGGAGCTCTTGGCTTATCGAGGTATCGAAACCGATCACATCGCCATTCGTACCTCGTCGTATCATGCAATCGATCAGCAAGCGGCTCAGGTAGAGGTGTATAACCTGAGCTATCTGATCAAGAAAATGTCCGCTGATGATCGGCTGCTTATCGTTGACGATGTGTATGACACCGGCCGAAGCATTGAGGCAATCATCGCTGCGCTGCAAAAAGCCACACGTTTGAATATGCCTCATGCTGTCAAAGTGGCAGTGCCTTACTACAAACCTGCCCGCAATCAAACGAATCGTATACCTGATTACTTTTTGCACGAAACCGACCAGTGGTTAAAATTTCCACATTCGCTGGAAGGCCTAAGCCTCGATGAAGTTGAGCAAAATCGGCCTGATCTCTACCATATTTTGATGAGCGCAGAAAGCCCACCCAGTCGATAGTGCGTGTCGCAAATGAGGCATTAGCGTCCGTGGATTCGGGTACTGGCTCGCATCCTTATTATGAGCATCGCGGTACTATGTTTGCGGTTCTGTGGTTAGCGCCTGGCGTGCTGCAGATTAGCTCGATTTCACGACAGGTTCCCCGTTCGACATGCCGCCAAAAACCTATCCAGCTGTGGCCAGAGTTGTGCAATTGGCGGATTATCAACAGCGTCGCTTGCTGCTGGAAGACTTCACGCTGGAGCGAGCCAACCAACACGCCAAACAGACTGAAGCCGTCGTAGTTTCTCTTGACGATCGTGTGACCAGTTACGCATCCGTTGAAGTTGATGAATTATCCGCCCTAACGCCTTCAGAACAGAAGAAAGCCGTGCTCGACTTGTTGCACGAACATTTGGCCATGGAGTTTGGCCAGTTACGTATTGCACAAAACGACAGAAGCTTCCTGGTGCAGCACCGTAATGTAGACGAATTAATCGGCGCTTTATTGCGCGTTCAATACCACTTGTACCAGTGTTCCGAAGACGACCTGGAAGCTGTGGGTGTACCACGTTCTTTTGTGGCTATGAATTTAACGTGGGGTGTAGGCTCATCGGTCAGTGATGCGACCGAGGAACGGCTTCGGCGTCGTCGCGGAAAACGCTTTCAGTCAGAGGACTAGGGCCAGCGCCACATCGGTACGTCCAAATCGTGTAAGCCGTGCACACCGGTTTGCCCATAAGACTTCACTAAATGCAAAGACTCGGTTGTTTCAAACTCGCTTAAGGCGTTGACCAGGCGATTGGCATGCGTTATCACCCAAACTTGCGTCTCGTTGCTCACATTTTTAATCAAGCGAGCCAGGGCGGGCAACAGATCAGGGTGGAGGCTGGACTCCGGCTCATTCAGAACGAGCAACGGCGGCGGCCTTGGGGTCAGTAAAGCCGCGACCAGCATGACGTATTGCAGGGTTCCATCAGACCACTCACTCAGTTTGAGTGTTCGCAGAAGTCCAGGCTGTTGAAAGGTCAATTCAAGCTTGCCGTCATCAATGGACTCAATAACCAGCGCTGATCCAGGAAACGCGTCATTGATTGCATTGTTAAGTGCTCTCTCATCACCAATTTCCCGAATGGTCTGCAACGCCGCAGCCAGGTCTCTGCCGTCAGAGGCTAAAACCGGTGTGCGAGTCGCAGGCCAATTACGGCGGGCCGGAGCTTCTCGATCGGTACGAAAATCGTCATAAAAACGCCACGACTGAATACTGTGCAGCAGTGAAAACACCTCTGGCACGGAAGTAGGGTCACCGGCTTGTGCAAACAGTGCCTCATGCTCGGGTAAATGTTCGGAGACGGTTTCCCACTGACGGTTCGTACGCCGCCGAAGCAACGGGCCCTTGCGGTCGATCAGCATGGCGGCTTGCCGCCAAGCGTTCCCGACAAACAAGCATTCGCGTTTGATAACCGGGTCCAGGTTAAACAATGAACGCGGTGCTGGCACCGGCATACCCAATTCGATGAGATAACTATAAGGATCGGCTGCAAACCCCAGCTTCAAGCGTACTGGAGCCTTGCGTGGCCCGCCCTGGATGGGACGGGTACCTTGCTTCATCGCCGAGCTGATGTTTTCCGGGCCTGCCCATAAAGTTGAGGGTAGGCCACCCTCATATGCAAGGGCTCGGATGATGTTGCCTTCGGCTGCGGCTGTTATCAGCCTTAGGGACTTATACAGATTGGATTTGCCGCTGCCATTTTCTCCTGTGATGACGGTTAGCTCACCCATGGGCAGCACCACGTCGTGCAGTGATCGGTAGCCGGAGATAGCCAGCGTTTGCAGCATGTGTTAGTTCACTCTAACTATATAAACCCAACAAAGTCGGCAACCAGGTAGGCCACCGCCAGGATTAAAAGTCCCGACCCCCAAACCAACATCCACAGGCTTCGACCTTTGCGCCCCGCCACGATAAAAATCAGGCCGATGACGATGGCAATTACCATGGTCAGACTAAGCATTTGGTGCATGCTTTCGGAGTAGGGGTAGGCCGCATTCGGGCCTTCGTCAGTTCGGTATCTCACAGCCGGGATTATACGTGACGCATAAAAAAACCCGCGAAACTGTCTCTGGGCAGTTGGCGGGTTTTTCTAAGGAGACGTCGGGAGTCGTTCGTTGCGTCTCTTCGCTTGACGAAAACGATGATGCCCCAGACTTGAGTCTTTGAGTAGGGACTTAAGTCACAAAATTGATGCTACTGATTAATTTTTGGTGCTTCCAGATCCAGATTGGCGAGCAGTTCACCAATTCGTCCGGTTCGTTGTTTCATCAAGTAATCCCGCAGGCCGTCCGCAATAGCCGCAGCCAGTTGATTCCGGTAAGACTCCGATACGAGTCGGTCGGCTTCCGCAGGGTTACTGATACAGGTTAACTCCAGCAAAACACCGGGTGCAAAGCTGCGCGTTAGTACGAACAGGGTGTCCTGCTTTACACCGGCGTCCACCACATCGGGGTTTTGGCTGGCGACTTCCCGATGAACTTTCTTGTGCATGATGCCCGCTAAGTGGCGCGAAGCCTGAGTGAAATCCAGGTTCACAGAATCTGTTGGGCGGTTTTGCTTTTCCAGACTCTCGATGATGTTGTGGCGATCGGCGTAAAAGGTTTCAACCAGGTTGATGTTCTTCTGCGGTAGGTGATTGAAGTGCAGTGACACCACGACATCAGCACCGGCAGCCTTGATTTTTTCCACGCGGCTCTGTCGAGACATACCGGTATCCGTTGTCCGCGTCATGATGACGTCCACGTCATTCACTTCCGATAAAAACAACTGAACGCGCTTGGCCATATCCAGCGTTAATTCTTTTTCAACTAAGCCGTTGTAGGCTTCGGATCCAGGGTCGGTGCCACCGTGTCCTGGGTCTAAGGCAACGACTAGCCGGCGTTTACCGTCCGACGGTGCTGCTTTTGTTGTTGCAGCGACAGGCGTTGTTAATTCGGCAGGAAGGGTTTTCTTAAGCTTCACCGCAGCGTTTTTCTTGACCGCTCGCTTAGGCGTTCCAAAGACGCTGTCTACCCGAGCGTTGGCAACATGAAGTGACTCTCGGCTCCAGCCCCAGGAGGGCCGGTCGAGCTTTATGGAGTTGATGGTAACCACCCACTGGCTAGTGGTTGGGGCCAACGCTTTACTGGCAACCAGGGTGCTTAGAGCAGGGTCTTCTTTCGCTGCAAGCGCGGGTGCAAGCGCGGGTGCAAGCGCGGGTGCAAGCGCGGGTGCAAGCGTGGTGTAGGACTTAGCTTGTTTCTGGCTATGCTTTCCAGCACGGGACGCTGACGTGGCCACCGTTCCCCACACCATCGTATCGGTTGTGATGGCCGGTTTAGAGCTCTGGTTAGCCTGGTACGTCAAGACCGTTCCAAGCACAGCACCACACACCACGCTGCCAAGCAGCAGTGCGGTTAATCGAGCGGTTAGTGTTTTCGTGGTTACTGCGGTCGTGCTCACGAGGCGTCTCTCCATCAAAACTGTGATGGACTACGCAAAACTTGTTCCACTGCTTAGATGGCGAGGAGTTCGGCCAGAGTTTTCTCGATGAGCGCGAGTTGCGGGGCGGTGGAGAAGCGATGGTCAGCGCCTTTAAGCAGCAAAAGCTGGGCATCCGCGCTGCTTATTCCCTCCAGCAATCGCATGGAAAGTTGCCATGGCACGTCATCATCGGCTTGCCCATGCAGCAGACGCACGGGGCAATCAATAGACAACGGGCGGTCGAGTACACGGCATAAGTGGCCCGAATCCAGTAGGGCTTGCCGGATTCTATGCGGCTCCGCAGGGTCGTAGTGGTTGCCCCACTCCAGAGTAAGACCGTCTTGCAGGTGTCTGCGCTGAACGGTTGTTAATGCGGGAGTCAATAGTTCGTCGGTAAAGTCTGGAGCTGCAGCAATACCTAACAGTGCCGCCACGCTTTGTGGGCGCTCTAACGCCACCAAGGTTGCCAGCCAAGCCCCCATGCTTGATCCCACAAGAATCTGTGGCCCCTTGCATACGGTGTCTAGAATTTCCAAGGCATCGTCTCGCCATTGCGTGATCGTGCCATCTTCAAATCGTCCAGCGGATGATCCATGCCCTGAGTAATCAAAGCGCGTGAACTGAACGCCGGCCGATTCGCAAAACGCAGCCAGATGCCGGGCTTTGTTGCCTTGCATCGTAGAGTGAAATCCGGGCAAAAATAAAACGCCGGGTTGGTCACTGTCGCTTTTGCGCGTTTGTAAGTAAGCCAGTCGCACGGCTACGGCCGCTCCAGCAGCTCTTTAATAAACGGTGCGGTGCGAGACGTTTTAGATTTAGCAACCTGTGCAGGGCGGCCTTTGGCAATGACCTTACCGCCACCGCTACCACCTTCAGGACCCATATCCAGCAGGTAATCGGCTTCGGCCAAGAGATCCAGGTTGTGTTCAATGACAACCACTGAATTGCCGGATTCCACCAATCGATGCAATACATGGATGAGTTTTTCAACATCCGCCATGTGCAAACCCACGGTGGGCTCGTCGAGTATGTACAGCGTGTGCACAGAAACAACCGCCTTGCCAGAGGAGTCCTTGAGTACAGGCTTGGCCTTGGCCAGTTCACTGACAAGCTTGATGCGTTGCGCTTCACCGCCACTTAAAGTGGGGCTTTGCTGGCCTAGTGTTAGGTAGCCTAAGCCAACATCTTGCAGTAACTTCAACGCATGGTGAATGGAGTTGTGTGCTTCAAAAAATTCCACACCTTCGTCAACATTCATCTTTAAAACATCACCAATACTCTTACCTCGATAACGCACTGATAGCGTTTCTTGGTTAAAGCGCTCCCCATTGCATACCTCACACGGGATTTTCACGTCAGGTAGAAAACTCATCTCAATGCGCTGCATACCGCGGCCATCGCATTCGTCGCAACGCCCACCTTTCATATTGAAAGAGAAGCGACTGGCGGTGTAGCCTCGTATTCGAGCTTCTGTGGTGTCGGCGAACAAGCGGCGGATGTTGTCCCAAAACCCGATATACGTAGCAGGGCAGGAACGGCTGGTTTTGCCAATGGGGGTTTGGTCAACTTCTAATACGCGATCGATGGTTTCCCAACCTTCGATAGCCTGACAACCACTGACAGCGCCTAAGCTGCGATTACGCTTTTTACCGTTGATAACGCGCAGGTTATCGTGCAACACATCACGCACCAAGGTACTTTTTCCTGATCCCGAAACGCCGCTAACGCCAACCAATTGCCCAAGTGGAATGGTGGCGTTGACGTTTTTTAAGTTATGACAATGCGCACCCTGAATGGTGATGGCGTTTTCTGCTTTCGTGCGTGGCTTGTATAGCGGGTGTTTAAGGGGATTCGCCAGCATCCGGCCGGTGATCGATGCTTTGTTATTTTTCACTTTAGCGACCGTACCGGTGGCCACTACTTCGCCACCTCGTACACCGGCGCCCGGTCCGATGTCGATAACGTGTTCGGCACTGTTGATGGTTTCCTCATCATGCTCAACCACAACAATGGTGTTTCCCTTTTTACGCAATTTACCGAGCGTATCCAGCAGCATTCGGTTATCACGCGGGTGCAGGCCAATGGTTGGCTCATCAAGTATGTAGCACACGCCCCGTAGGTTCGAACCCAACTGTGCGGCGAGGCGAATACGCTGGGCTTCGCCTCCGCTGAGGGTGGGCGCGGCGCGGTTGAGCTGTAGGTAGGATAAACCTACTTCATCCAAAAACTTCAAGCGAGATATTAGCTCCTGCATACTATCTCGGGCTATGGCTGCTTCGCGTTCGGTTAATTTCAGCTTGGCAAACAAGACTGCAGCGTCTTTGATTGATAATTCGGTTAACTCAGCGATGTTGTAGTCTTTGAAGTAGACATTTAACGATTCAGGTTTGAGCCGTTGGCCCTGACACCAATCACATTGGCTCGGTTCGCTATCATCCTCAGAACTTGCTACGGTGATGTCTGCACCTTCCTGTAACTCCTCTTCTTTCATCTCAGGCATATCGATACCCGTGCCGTAGCAGGCTGGGCACCACCCATGTTTACTGTTGTAGGAAAACATACGGGGGTCTAGTTCGGGAAAACTGGTCTGGCAACTGGGGCAAGCACGTTGCGTTGAAAACAAAGTTTCAGAGCCGGGCGATTTTCGGGTTTTGGCGTTGGGCTGGTGTTTATCAATTTTCACCACCCCGCTGCCATAATCCAAACCCAGTTGAATCAAGGCCAGAACGGCCGGTTCGTTCTTGGCAGAAACGTTTTCGACTCCCACCGGTAGATCAATGGTGTGCTCTTTAAAGCGATCTAAACGTGGCCAGTCATCAGTGGGCGTGAGCTCACCATCTACACGTAAGTGAGAAAAGCCTTTTTTCAGTGCCCACTTTGCCAAATCGGTGTAATAGCCTTTTCGATCAACAATCAACGGAGCGAAAACAGCCACGTCGGTATTTTTGTGTTTTTTCATCACCTGTGCGGTGATAGCGTCCACCGACTGTGCGGAAATGGCTACACCGCAATCCGGGCAATAAGGCTCACCCAGTTTTACAAACATAAGCCGTAGAAAATGGTAGATTTCGGTCATGGTAGCTACCGTACTTTTCTGGCCACCACGACTGGTGCGTTGTTCAATGGCAACGGTTGGTGGGATGCCGGTAATGGCGTCTACATCCGGACGAGCGGCCGGCTGGACAAATTGGCGCGCGTAAGCGTTTAGTGATTCCAGGTATCGACGTTGGCCTTCATTGAAAACGATGTCAAACGCCAGGGTGCTTTTGCCACTACCGCTCATGCCGGTGATGACCGTCAGCTTATCGCGGGGAATGGAGACCTCCACGTTTTTAAGGTTATGTTCACGTGCGTGTTGAACGCGAATATCCTGAGTTAGGGCCTGGTTTTGTATAAACGCGTCTTCAGCAATCTGATTGTCCTGAGTTGAAAAGCCCGATGCTACGCGCAGATCTGTAGTCGAGGCCTCGTAAGCCAACAGTGCTTTTCCGGTCACTGATGTCTCGTGGTTGCAGATGGCTTTTGGTGTACCGGTGAAGCAAACTTCGCCACCGGCTAACCCGCCTGCAGGCCCCAGGTCGATTAACCAATCCGCGTGTTTTATGACATCTAAATTGTGCTCAATAACGATTAACGAGTGACCTTTATCGATTAGCTGTTCAAAGGCTCCTAATAATTTTGCGATATCGTCAAAATGTAACCCGGTGGTTGGCTCATCAAACAAAAATAGGGTGTGAGTTTGAACCGCATTGCGCTTGCGCAAAGCGGCCTCGGCTTGCACCAGGTGTGCAGCCAACTTTAAACGCTGTGCCTCACCGCCACTTAAGGTGGGTACGGGTTGCCCGAGTTGTACATAACCTAAACCGACATCCTTTAAGGGCTTAAGACCTAGCGTGACTTTATCGTCATCATGAAAAAACGCTAGGGCATCATCCACTGTCATATCCAGTACGTCTGCAATGGACAACCCTTCGGAGCGGGTGTCAGAAAATACTTTTATTTCCAGGAGTTCAGGGCGGTACCGTTTGCCCTGACATTCGCCACAGCGTAAGTACACATCACTTAAAAACTGCATCTCTACGTGTTCGAACCCATTACCCGAACACACCGGGCATCGCATACCGCTATTGAAGCTAAAAGAGCTCGCTTTATAGCCACGTTCTTTCGCTTCCGGATTATTCGCAAACACTTTTCTAATGGCTTCAAATGCGCCGGTATAGCTGACGGGATTGGAACGCGCCGATTTGCCGATCGGTGATTGGTCAACCATGACGACTTGATCGATGTGCTCTACGCCTGTTAATGCACCATGTGGTTCGGGTAAATCTTTGGGTGTGCCGAAAGCGCTGAGCAGTGATAGATATAAGGTGTCATGTATCAGTGTCGACTTACCTGAACCACTGGGGCCGGTTACAACCACCAAGCGATTCAGCGGGAAACTGACCGTGATATTTTTTAAATTATGGCCCGTTGCTTTTTTCAGGTGTAGCTTGCCTGGGCTTTTCGCTCGTTTGTTTTTCTCTGGCGTTGGTGATGTTTGCCCAGCCAAATATTTTGCTGTTAAGGATTTTGTGCTGCTCAGCAATGACGGTGGTTTACCGTTGAAAGTAATGGATCCACCCAGCTTGCCCGGCCCTGGGCCCATATCAATAATCCGATCGGCTGCGAACATCACCTGAGGGTCGTGCTCAACAACAATCAAGGTGTTGCCAGCGTCACGCAAACGCTGCAGCACGCGCACAATTCTGTCCATGTCCTGAGGATGCAACCCAATACTGGGTTCATCCAGAACAAACAGTGTATTGACCAGTGACGTGCCTAAGGCGGTGGTTAAATTGATTCGTTGTACCTCGCCACCCGATAAGGTTCGAGACTGCCTATCCAGTGTTAAGTAGCCCAGCCCTACATCGTTTAGATATTGAAGGCGTGATCGCATCTCTGACAAAACCAATGCGGTTGCTTCGTCCGCATCGGTACTGACGACATCTGCAATAAACGTTTGCAGTGTGCTCAACGGCAGGCGCATCATGTCTACGATGGTTAAGCCAGGTAACGCCTCTCTCACGGCGGTTTTGATTGGTGTGTTGGCAGGGTAATAGCGATCCGCCGGGTCAAGTACGTCACTGGCTTGTTTAAAAGAGCCCACACGCCAGTTCAGGGAATCGGCCTTCAGACGGGCACCGTTGCACGTCGTGCATGGCTCGTAACTGCGGTACTTGGACAAGAACACGCGCACGTGCATCTTGTAAGCTTTTCTTTCGAGGTAATTGAAAAAACCATCGATGCCGTACCAGTGATGTTTACTGCGTTTACCACCGCGTCGCTTACCTCCATCCCCGTGAACAACCCAGGCCTGGTCATCCGCAGACATGGATTCCCATGGCACGTCCAACGGAATGCCCTGTGCTTTGGCTTCGCGCACCAGGTCGCTTTGGCAAATTTTATTTGACTCAGTCTGAAAGGGTTTTACCGCTCCTTCTGCCAGGGTTTTGCTGTGGTCTGGAATAACCAGGCGGTGATCGATTCCCATTACGCGACCAAAGCCTTTACAGTCGTCGCAGGCCCCGATGGGTGAGTTGAAAGAAAAACTGCTAGGGGTCGGTTCACGATAGCGCCTGTCGCACGACTCGCATCGCAACGCGACAGAATATGCGTGGGGTGATCCAACACTTTTGTCTGTGTTCAGCGGGTAAATCTTTACCTTGCCCCGACCAAAACGCAGCGCGGTTTCTACAGCTTCAGTAAACCGGCCCAGGTTCTCGCTGTTGGTGGTCACGCGATCCTGAATGACTTCGATCGTTGAGTCTGTCGATTGATGCGTTCTTGTATACCCTTGGCGGCCAAGCCAGTCGGTGATTTCTTCCTGGGAAAAGTTATCGGGTATGGGCACTTCAAATGTGACCATCGCGCGCGCGCCCTCATCACTCATCCAGCGTTGACAGATGTTTTGCGCAGAATCTCGTTTTACCGGCGCACCGCAGCCGCCACAGTACAGAGCCGAGGTTCTGGCAAACAATAACTTGATGTGGTCGTTCAGCTCGGTCATGGTGCCGACCGTTGAGCGTGACGTTCTTACCGGGTTGGTTTGGTCAATCGCGATCGCCGGTGGAATGCCTTCAATACTGTCCACACTTGGCTTATCCATGCGATCAAGAAACTGCCGAGCGTAGGGTGAAAAGGTTTCCACATAGCGGCGTTGGCCTTCGGCATAGATAGTGTCAAACGCTAGCGTTGATTTTCCGGACCCACTGACACCGGTTACCACAATCAACTCGCCAAGCGGTAATTTCAGGTTAAGGTGTTTGAGGTTGTTTTGGTGAGCGTTCTTCACCACGATGTGTTTACTCATACCGTCATGTTACGCGGTTCACTTGCTGGAAGTTCATAGGCATTCTGCTTCAGGAAAAGAGCGCACCCAACGGTGTTATATCCGTATAAAGTTGAGCCAAGCAATGGCTCGGCCGTATCCATCACGGTATTTAGATTGGGAGTGGGCAATGGAAGAGGAAATTCAGTCGTTCGCGGATAACGGGTATCTGATCCGGCGTGGGTTAATTGACGAGAGGGCTGCGGGTCGTCTGGTTGAGCTTATTGATCGATCACTGAAACCGGCATTGGCTCCAGTGGAGTTTGAAGCGGATGTGCATTACCCGGGTGCGCCCGAATCCCGAGTGGCGCCTGGCGGAAATACCCCTCGGCGGCTTTTGCATGCTTACAGCCGGGACGAGCAGTTTCAGGCAATCGGCCGTCACCCCAAAATTGTTGAAACGCTGCAAGCGCTAATGGACGCACAGGAAATCTTGCTGTCCCAGAATCACCATAATTGCGTGATGACGAAGCACCCCGGGTACTCCAGCGTCACGAGCTGGCATCAGGACATTCGCTACTGGCGTTTTGATCGGCCGGAGCTTGTCAGTGTTTGGTTGGCTCTGGGGCCTGAAAACGTCGACAACGGCTGTTTACTGGTCATGCCCGGGTCACACAAGTGGGAGCTCGACCCCGGCCGTTTTGATGCGTCGTTATTTTTGCGCACCGACATTCCAGAAAATGAAGCGCTGCTTGCTACTGCCACGCCGGTAGAGCTTGAGCGAGGCGACGTACTGTTCTTTCATTCCAAAACACTGCATGCGGCGGGACAAAACCAATCGAATACCGTGAAACGTACATTGGTTTATACCTACCGCGCGGGAAGTAACCAGCCCATTCCCGAGACGCGTTCCTCGGTTTTTGACGATATCCCGGTCAGCTGAGTCGGGCGCAGCCGTTGGCTTGGCGCCAAACAGGCTGGTCTGTTGGTAGCCGATGGACGAAGTTGGAATGATAGATTGATGGACATGAATACAGACCACGGCTTGCCCGATACCACCGTTTCCGTTCGTCAAGCCTTAGGCATCGACAGTGACTTAAGAGTACCTGCGTTCAGCGAACGTACGGAACATGTGCCTGCGATCGATGAGGCATACCGCTTCGACCGTGACGTCACCCTGGCAATTTTGGCAGGCTTTAGTCAAAACCGGCGAGTGCTGGTCCAGGGCTACCATGGCACGGGTAAATCTACGCACATCGAGCAAGTCGCGGCGAGACTTAACTGGCCTTGCGTACGCGTCAACCTGGATGGCCACATCTCTCGTTTGGATCTGGTAGGCCGTGACGCCATCGTCATGAAGGACGGCCAGCAAGTCACAGAATTTCAGGAAGGCATCCTGCCGTGGGCGCTGCAACGTCCTGTTGCATTGATCTTTGACGAGTTCGATGCGGGGCGACCCGATGTGATGTTCGTTATCCAGCGTATATTGGAGCGCGATGGAAAGTTCACGCTGCTGGATCAAAACCGAGTGATCAATCCACACGCCTCGTTTCGACTGTTTGCCACGGCTAACACCATCGGCTTGGGTAACTTGAACGGGCTGTACCACGGCACCCAGGTACTCAATCAGGCACAGATCGATCGCTGGAACATCGTCTCCAAGCTGAACTATCTGGCACCCGAAGCTGAAGCCTCTATCGTGAATGCACGTGTACCTGCCATGCAAGAGCGTGCCGACGGCCAGGCATTGGTCAATTCGATGGTGGCCTTGGCCGCGTTAACCCGCGATGGTTTTATTGCTGGCGATGTATCCACGGTGATGTCACCCAGAACGGTCATTACCTGGGCAGAGAACATCGCCATCTTTGACGATGTCACCAAAGCGTTTGAGCTGAGTTACCTGAACAAATGTGACGATGCCGAACACAGCATTGTGGCGGAGTACTACCAGCGTGCGTTAGGCGAAGAATTAAGCAGTTCCATCGCCCACCATGGTGAATAACAGTTCCAATGAGTCGGCCACGGGTATCTCCAACGAGTTAACTCGGACGCGCCAGCTGGAACGTCATGGTGCCGCCTCGTTAAGAGCGTTAAGTGGTGTTCCGGATGCTGAATACCGTGCTAGCCGCTTGCGAGTAGCCCACAAAGCGCAAGGTTTTGCCAGCCCGCATCTGGGGGTGTCCTTTGCTGAATCGTCCATGCAGGGAAGCCGAGGTATCGCCGATTCTCTGGGCCTTCGCCTGCGCCACAGTGACCGTGCGTTGCACCAGTCGCTAGCGCCCGAAGATGGTATTGCCCGGATCTTCTTCGATCTGTTCGAACAACTGCGTTGTGAATCCTTAGCTGATGAATCGATGCGCGGCATTCGCAAAAACCTGGATGCTGCATTCGTTCAGTGGTGCCAAACCGTGCATGGAGGCAGCATGGCGGACAGCGCTTTGGGCATCCTGCTCTATACCGTGGTGCACATGGTAAGGGCTCGACTGGTCAGTACCATTGAAGATGAAACGGCGGAAGCTCTCGTGGAAGCTACCCGTGCGAACTTGTCGCCCGTGATTGGTCACGAGCTTTACGCCTTCAAGAAAGATCGCTTTGATCAGCGTGCGTTTGCGGAACAGGCCTTGTCTATGGCCAACAAACTGTCGGCCATGATCGACGATGACGCATCCAATGACACTGACGTGGAGTCGGTTAAGGAGCGACACTCCATTATCCTGCCGCCGGACTGGGATGGCGATGGGGTTGACGAAGTGGGCGAGGGGGCAGCAGGCTCAATGCCTGAAGCTGACATCCTCGATGAATCCTTGCTGGATACCGCTGGCGGGTATCACGTGTACACCACCGAGTTCGATAAAGAAGTCACCGGTGAATCGCTGTATCGAGAAGCCAAACGGGCTGAGCTACGAGCTGACCTGGACCGGCACGTGTTAGCGCAGGCGGTTAGCGTTCCTCGCCTGGCCAGGGAGCTGCAACATCTTTTCTCCCAGCCGCAAGACGACGGCTGGCTGTTTGGTCAGGAAGCCGGGTTAGTAGACGCACGCCGACTGGCGCAGCTGGTCAGTAACCCTGATTACAAGCAAGTCTTTGTGCAGCGGCGTCAGCAGCCAAAGTCCCAGTCTGCCGTTACGTTTTTAATCGATAACTCAGGATCGATGAAACGCCAGCGCTTTGTGGCGGTTGCAACCTTAATCGATACCTTTTGCCGAGCGCTTCAGCTAGCCGGGGTGACCACCGAGGTTTTAGGCTTTACCACCGGTGATTGGAACGGTGGAAAAGCGATGGAGTCCTGGCGTAAAGCCGGCATGCCTGAGGAACCGGGTCGCCTGGGCGAGGCCATGCATGTTGTTTACAAGGATCAACACACGGCCTGGCGTCGTGCCCGTTTGGGTATGGCAAGCCTGCTCGAAACCTTGCATTTTCGGGAGGGCATTGATGGTGAAGCGCTGTTGTGGGCCTATCGTCGATTGCGCAACCAGTCCGAGGCACAAAAATTCCTGGTGGTTATTTCTGACGGCGCACCGATGGATGCTGCCACACACCACAACAACCCCGATGGCTTTCTGGATCAGCACTTGCGCGACGTGGCGCATCATATTGAACAGCAAACGCCCGTACATCTCGGCGCTATCGGTATTGACCTGGATTTATCCGACACCTATCACAACAGTGTGGGCCTGGATCTCAACGGCACCCTGGGCCAGGCCAGTTACCGTGTATTACACGCCTTGTTTGCAGGGCGCATGCGCTAGAATCAACGCACCCTCCATATGTTCAGCAGAGCGAAACCCCCATGCAGGAAGAGTACGACGCCACATCGGTAGAGTCGCACGTGCAAGATGTTTGGAACGCGAACAACGCGTTCCAGGTTACTGAGGACGAATCTCGGCCGAAGTATTACTGCCTTTGTATGTTCCCGTACCCCAGCGGCAGCCTTCACATGGGCCACGTACGTAACTACACCATCGGCGATGTGCTCTCACGCTACAAGCGCATGCAGGGGTTCAACGTGCTGCAGCCTATGGGTTGGGATGCGTTCGGACTTCCCGCTGAAAACGCGGCCATCAAAAACAATACAGCGCCTGCCAAATGGACTTACCAAAACATCGATGAGATGCGTGAGCAGTTGCAGCGTATGGGTATCGCCTATGACTGGTCCCGCGAATTCGCAACCTGCACGCCCGAGTACTACCGTTGGGAACAGTGGTTCTTTACCAAGTTGGTCGAAAAAGGCCTGGCGTACAAAAAAATGGCTACCGTTAACTGGGATCCGGTTGAGCAAACCGTTCTTGCGAATGAGCAGGTGGATGCTGAAGGTCGCGGATGGCGCTCCGGCGCTTTGGTGGAGCGGCGCGAAATATCCCAGTGGTTTTTAAAAATTACCCAGTACGCCGACGAACTGCTGGCCGAAACTGAAAAGCTGGAAGGCTGGCCAGACGCCGTTCGGACCATGCAACGCAATTGGATTGGTCGGTCTGAAGGTGTGGAGTTTGACTTTGCTCTGGCGAACGGACCCATTGGTGATGTATCGGCGATTCGGGTGTACACCACGCGCCCGGATACGGTGGCAGGCGTTACCTACATGGCGGTGGCTGCAGAACACCCCTTAGCCACCTTTGCAGCCGCATCGAATGCGGACGTTAAAGCCTTCGTTGAGGACTGCAAGCAAACCGGCACCTCCGAAGCCGCAATGGAGAAGCTTGAAAAGAAAGGGGTGCCATTAGGCATTGAAGCGATTAACCCGATATCGGGTGAAGCGGTTCCTGTGTACGTTGCCAATTTTGTCTTGATGACCTACGGCACGGGCGCTGTGATGTCGGTTCCCGGCCATGATCAGCGCGATTTTGAATTTGCAAAAAAATTCGGTTTGCCGATTAAGCAGGTGGTGCAATCAACGGTAGAACCGGTCGATGTCACTGAGCAAGCGTTTACCGAGAAAACCAATACTGTGGCCATTAATTCGGGGCAGTTTGATGGATTGGATTTTGAAGCCTGCTTTCAGGCGGCGGCTGATTTCTTAGCTGAATCGGCAAATGGCGATAAAAAAGTGAACTATCGCTTGCGTGACTGGGGCGTGTCCCGTCAGCGCTACTGGGGTTGTCCCATCCCGATTATTTATGACAAGGACGGAAACGCGCACACCGTACCCGAATCCGATTTGCCCGTTGTATTACCGGAGGATGTGGCATTTTCCGGTGTCAAATCACCCATAAAAGACGATCCGGATTTTATAAACACAACGGTTCCCGGTACTGACGAACCGGGTATTCGTGAAACCGATACCTTCGATACGTTCTTTGAATCCAGCTGGTACTACGCCCGGTATGCGTGCCCGGACGCTGATCAAATGTTGGATAGCCGAGCCAATTACTGGCTACCAGTGGATCAATATATCGGTGGGGTAGAGCATGCCGTGCTGCACTTACTGTACGCGCGTTTTTTCCATAAGTTGATGCGCGATGTGGGGCTAATCGATTCTGATGAGCCGTTCACCCGGTTGTTAACGCAAGGCATGGTGATTGCGGAAACGTTTTACCGTGACGATGAAGGTAAGCCAGAGTATTTCAATGCACGCGAACTAAATCTGGAATACGACAACAAGGGAAGAATTTCGGGCGCTACGTTAAAAACTGACGGTAAGCCGGTCACCGTTGGCCGTATTGAAAAGATGTCAAAGTCGAAGAATAACGGCGTTGATCCTTTGGAAATGATTGATCGTTACGGCGCCGATACGGTACGACTGTTTTCAATGAGTGATAGCCCTCCTCACCAGTCGCTGGAATGGAAGGACGGGGGTGTTGAAGGCATGAACCGTTTCTTGCGCAGGGTATGGCGCGAAGTGTCGCGATTACCCGATGACGCTGGTCAGCACGCGTATGAGCCAGACGAATTGAACGAAGCCGAGCGCGCCTTACGACGCAAAACTCACGAAACCATCGCCAAAGTCACCGATGACATTGAACGCCGTTACACGTTTAACACAGCCATCGCCTCGATGATGGAGCTGTTCAATGAAGCCAGTCGTTTTGACGAACGTGGTCCGAGTGCGTTTGCTGTGCAGCATGAAGCGTTCAGCGTACTCGTGCGTTTATTGAGTCCGTTCACGCCACACATTACTCACCAGATGTGGGCAGGTTTGGGTTATGAATCAGCATTGATCGATGAGGCGTGGCCGGAAGTGGATGAAGAGGCCTTAGTGAAAAACAGCCTTACGATGGTGCTACAGGTCAACGGCAAACGGCGTGGAGAAATGATTGTTGCCGCAACCGCGTCGAAAGAAGACTGCGAAAAGGCAGCGATGGAAGACGATAACGTGGCTAAAAACCTCGAGGGAAAAACAGTGCGAAAAGTCATTGTCGTTCCTGGGAAACTGGTGAACATCGTTGCCAATTGACAGCTTCTCGACGGTTCTTGTTTTTGTTTTGGCATCGGCTGCAATCGTGGCTGTGCCCGGGCCGACCGTTACGGTGATTGTGGCTAACAGCTTGGCCGCGGGTGCCCGGGCGGGTTTGTGGAATGTGCTTGGCACGCAGCTGGGGCTGTTTGTACTCATTACCATCCTGGCATTCGGATTCGGCGCGCTGATGTCGGCCATTGCTCCAGTGTTTACCGTGGTGCGCATTGTTGGCGCTGCCTACCTGATGTACTTGGGCGTTAAGTTGTGGCGAGCGCGTGGTGCCACCTTAGAGCTACGCAACAACGGAAGCTCCTTGCCGGCCATGCGCTATTTCTGGCAAGGGTTTTTTGTGCTTCTCGCAAATCCGAAAGCGCTATTTTTCTTTGGGGCTTTCATTCCCCAGTTTGTTAATCCCGCTCAACCTGTGATACCGCAAGTGTTTGCGTTTGGCCTACTGTTTATGTTGGTGGGTGGCGTATTAGACAGCTTGTACGCCTTTGCTGCAGGCAAAGCGGGTAAATGGCTGACGCATACGCGTGTGGTATGGCTCGAACGGATATCCGGAACCTTCTTACTGGGAGGGGGAGCCTGGTTGCTCGCTCAAGGGCAGCGTTGATTGTTTTCTAACGCTTACGTGTTACTTGTCACGGCCACCATGATGTGGGGTGGTAACGCAGTGGCAGGTCGTCTTGCTGCCGATGAATGGAATTCCTTCACCTTAACGTTCGTGCGCTGGTTAGTCACCATTGCACTGTTGTTACCGTTTACGTATCGACATCTTGTTAATGACTGGCCATTGCTCAAACCCAAATTAATCACGTTGTTGTGCATGGGCGCCTTTGGCATGGGTTTGTTTAACCTGACTATGTACACGGCCTTGCGTTATACCACCGCGGTTAACGTCAGCATCGAGCAGTCGGTGATGCCTGTGCTGATCATCCTGGCCAACTTTCTGTTGTTTAAACAGCGTGCGGGCGTTTTGCAGTTAATTGGCGTGGCTGTTTCCATTATTGGTGTCGTGGTAACCAGTACAAACGGGCAACCTCTGGGCTTCTTCTCTGGTGCCCTGAACAAGGGTGATGCCATTATGTTAATAGCCTGTACGTTTTATGCGGGTTACACCATCTCGTTACGCTGGCGGCCTCAGATACATTGGTTAAGTTTTTTGTTTGTTATTGGATGTGGTGCGACAGCCGTGTGCTTTCCGTTAAGCCTATGGGAAATTAATAGTAAAGGCTTTGATGTTCCTAGTACTACGGGGTGGCTGTTGCTCGCCTATGTGGTTATTTTCCCAACTATTGTGTCTCAGTTGGCCTTCGCGCGCGGCGTTGAATTAATTGGCGGAAATCGCGCGGGATTGTTTATTAATCTGGTGCCGGTGTTCGGCTCTTTGTTGGCGGTTCTGCTTATTGGAGAATCGTTCAAGGTTTATCACGCCGTTGGCATGGCGCTGGTGTTAGGGGGAATCTTTCTAGCCGAAAAGAGTGCGGTACGATAGACTACTGGCCGCGCCGGAGAATGGCATGTCGCTGAAACCCAAGGGCAATCCGCCGGATTCGTCCATACAAATTGCTCTTGAGTTTTTACGGAACCCGCTTAAGACAGGGGCCGTTGCACCGTCATCCGCAACGCTGGTTACAGACCTCGTCAACCAAATTGAATTTAGCCACGCTAAATCTATTGTCGAACTTGGGCCTGGCACCGGTGTGATTACCGAAAGTCTGGTTAAACGTTTACCGGCAGATACGCATTTTTTTGCGTTAGAACTGAATCCGAAATTGGCTGAGCAAACGCGTCGACGTTGCCCCGGTATCGAAGTTAAAGTGGGCTGTGCTACAACGCTGCACGAGCAACTCAAGCATTTTGGTATCGATCACTGTGATTGTGTGGTGTCTGCTTTGCCTTGGACTTTGTTTGATGCCGACACCCAGAATCGTTTAATTCAATCCATCCGTGCGGCGTTGTCCCCCCGTGGTAACTTCATTTTTTATATGTACCTGGGCGCGGAATGGTTACCTTCGGGAGCACGTCTTAGGCACGTTGCTCGAAAGCATTTTGGAACCGTACATCGTGTCACTCATACGTTCCGAAACGTACCGCCTGCAGCGGTTTATGTCTGTCGTGTTTGACTCGTGTCGTCACGCGAACAAAAGGCTCTGAGTTTAGAGTGATAAGTGGAAGTCAATCACCTGGGTTAATGGAAAGCGTAAACCGTTTTTGCGCGCGATCAAAATTGGTAACTTCGACGCTCACGGCATCACCCAGATAAAACGACTGCTCGTTCGAAATCGCGCTTACCTCATTTAGCTCAAAAGTAGTTTGGTATTGCCGGTTAAGATCATCGACATATACTTTTACATCTACGGCGAAACGCTCTAACGACACGTATAGCCGACCTTTTCTAAACCCCATGATGGTACCGGTATGTTGTGGCGCTGATAATCCCTCGTTCAGCGCGGTTACATCGGTATGAAAATAGGCGTTAATCGCAGCAAACTCGATGGCTTTACCCAATTTCTTTTGTTGTTGTTTGGCGTGATTAGCCGCTTCAATAACCTGACGCCGCAATTCGTCGTCTTGATCGGCATTGCGCGGTGCAATTAGATTAAGCGCTTCCAGCAGTTCTTTGTGCGTGAAAATACCAACGACTTCGCGCATTGGTGATGAAAAGCGCGCATAACTCGCCGCACCCAACGCGTGATGCCTTCCGGGCTCTGCCTGAAAAACTGACGCTTGATTAACGATAAGAATCTGGCGTTCGATGGCTCGTACCAAATGAGTGTATTTGTCATCGTTGGGTAAGTTGCCTACGTAGTCAGCCAGGGATTGGTCGCGCTGCCATTGAAACGCTTCAGGTAAGTTTTTAGCCTGAACTAAATCAGCGATGGTTTTTTCCAGTGCCTGCCGTCGGCCTTTCAATGGCGCATCGTGTACCCGAAATATCGGTTGCAGGTCGGGATTCACACGGTCCAGTGCCTGCAACAAATTAGCCCCTTCCATATTGCACAGAAGGCTTATTTGTTCGTTATATCGTTCGGTTTCATAACGAGCCCTAACCTGTAACTCAATACGATCATTAACCACTGATGCCTGGGTTTCTTGCCGATCGAATTGAATCACGCCTCGCTCATCAGAACGTTGAATCAGTGTTTTACCTAAGGCCTCCAATGCACTGAGTGAACGATCAACCGCATCACTGATAGACGGGTCGGTTGGCAAGGAGGCATTATCCAGGTGTCGCTGTACGCCGCCGTAACTCAACTTGGCCTGACTCTGAATTCGGGCACGCACAATATCGGTTCGAATGCACTCGCCCGAAGTTTTAAGGTACATATCAAAGACTAAAGCCCGGCGATTCACCCCGGCGTTCAGTGAAACTAAATCTTCAGATAACGCCACCGGCAGCATAGGAATTGAGCGATCGGGAAGGTAGTAGCTTGCACCGCGCGTCAGTGCATCTGAAAACAGGGCACTGCCTGGCATAACGTAATAAGACGCATCCGCCAGGGCGTATCGGCAGCGGTATCCGTCATCCAGTTGCTCTATGAGTAGTGCTTGATCTAAGTCACGGGAGTCTGGGTTATCAATCGTGACGAAGGCATCGGCGGTCCAATCGATCAGGGCTGGGTCATCAATGCCCGGGTTGCTCTGCCAGTCGCTGACTTCATTTAGCGCGGCTTGACTGTGAGCCAATTGCAGTTCGTTTCGGTTTACGATCTCTTTGATCAGTGCCTCGGCGTTCATAGGTCGTCCCCGGTGATCCTTGCGTTACAGATGGTCGATGATGGGGTCGGGGCAGAAATCACGACGACGACACTGCTTGCAGTGTTCACCAAGGTACAGTTCGTCGATCCAGGTCATTAAGCGATCGATGTCCTTTTGTTCATCGAACATGAAACCCGCTTCAAAATTACGCTTGTCTTCGTGTTTTGCGCCAAGTCCTGCACCGGTTAAATTAGCAGAACCTACAAAGGCTACTCGACCATCAATAACGATGGCTTTGGTGTGGACGCGTGGACACAAGACTCGCTCGAAACTTTCGCTTCGTATCAGGGCTTGGCATTGATCAAAGTCGGTCCGGAATCTGGGCCCGGGTTCTTTTGCATGAATTAAGCGAACCGACACACCGTTACGTACCAAATCATCCAGCGTCGTTAGTAGTGGCTGAAAAGAGCCATTGGCATCAATGTACAAGTCTTTTATGTCAGCGGTAACGAGCCAAAGAAAGCGTTTTGCCTCCGGCAACAGCGGTTGCACGAAGCGGGTGTATATCTCTCGATTCATCAGTAATTCGTGCATCGGGCAGAGTGTAACGTTACCGGCCAGCTCGCGTAACCCCGGGTGGTTGCAGCGTGGGTTTGTGTAGTGCGCTAAGCTAGGCTGTGAACAGGCACATTCGGGCCAGGTGTCCCCTTATCTATGCAAACAACCACTGGTTTCCTGACCGCGGGGCGAAAACGCCTAAGCCGACATGCGGGTGTTCATTCGGTGCTGCTGGTTTTGCTGCTGAGTGCAGCCGGATGCGGGTTCCAACCGCGGGGCAGCGTGACTGAGTTAGCCGATCCCGGGGCAATTTTTGTTGATATCTCTCGGGGAGTTACTTTGCGTAGTGATTTGCAGGTTGCACTGCAAGAACGCGCGTTCCGTATTGCCAACAATCGTGATGTGGCTGATATCCTGTTGCGTATCAGTGAAGAGCAACAAAGTCAGCGTATCGTGTCCATCCAGAGTACGGGCCGTGTGAGTGAGTTAGAGCTGAGTCATGCGGTAAAAATGCAGGTTGCCCAAGGTCAGGGTGGCGAACCCCCGGCGTATGACCCCGAACAACCGGCTAACCGGGTTGAAGTTATTCGCGAATACACGAACGATACCCGTGGGGTGCTGGGCAAAGAGCAAGAAGCCGAGATTTTGCGCGAGGAAATGCGCCAGGAGCTGGTGCGTCAGGTTGTTCTTCGGACGGTAGCGACCCTGGTGGATCGTCGTTAGTAACCGGTTTTCCTATCCACAAAACCCGCCGGTTGTAAGCCCGCCGCGGCGTCCGCTACCCCTTTGGCTATCTGTTTGGCTGCAATGCCTCCTGCGGTGGGTGCTGCGATGTGGGGTGTCATCATGATGCGTTCATGTAGCCAAAATGGATGGTCGCTGGGCAGTGGTTCCTGCCGAAAGACATCCAGTAGTGCTGAAGAAATTTGACCTGAATCGAGGGCAGTTAACAAATCCTCATCCACGCAGTGTTCACCGCGAGCGACGTTAATGAGTGACGTTCCTTTGGGCAGACGATTGAACAGCTCAGCGTTCATGATGCTGTCGGTATCGGAGGTGAGCGGTAACAAACACACCAGGGTGTTTAAGTTCTCGCAAAATGCAGGCAGTTCGTCCCAGCCAGCGAAACTTGTGACGCCAGCCTGTTGCTTGCGGGATCGGCTCCAGGTACGAACCGGATAACCGGCCACGGTTAAGGTCTCAGCTACCGCTGACGCGAGCACACCGGCACCCAAAATACCCACTTCCCAATCGCCGGCAGCAGGCTCGGCGGCATCGCGTTTCCACTGCTGGCGCTGTTGGGCTTCTTTGTAAAGCCCCATTTGGCGCTGCGCATGCAGAACACCATAATGTACGTATTGGCTCATCGGGGCTGCCATTCCGCCTTCCTCTAAGCGATAGATCGGCACTTCGGAAGGCAGATCACGTGCTTGAAGCAGCCGATCTACGCCGGCTGATAAAGCAAAGATATGGGTAAGGTTGGGAAGTGCTTTGAATAAGCCTTCGGGTGGTAACCACAGTGCGGCATAGATCACTTCAGAGGCATCGCCGATTTCAGGCCAGGTGCGAACCTCAAGATCGGGTAGCTGTTCGGCTATTGCAGCTCGAAAGCGTTTTTCGAACAAGCCACCTTCATCTGAGTGGCTGTAGAACACCAGCGCCATCAGGCCAAACTCACGTAGCCACGTTGGCTGTATACCAGCGGGGTTTTGTTGCAGGTTTCCACACTTAAGACCCGGCCGATATAGATCCGATGCGTACCGTGCGTTTTGGATTCTTCTAATGCGCAATCCAATGACACTAGCGCGTTGTCCAAGATCGGGCTTCGTGTGTCTCTGGTAGTCCACGTGCCTACGGTGAACCGGTCAAGTGTGGGATCCTCACCAAATCCTGCAAACACATTGGAAATGGTTTGCTGGTCTTCGCCCAGGAGATTAATGGCGAACGCACCGTTTGCATCCGCCATGTCACAGAACTCGTTTTTCGAATGGACGCAAGCCAGCATCAACGCGGGTTCAGCGCACACCGAAACCATTGAACTGACGGTCAATCCAGACTTCCCAGCGGCCCCATCGGTCGTGACAATGGCCACTCCGTTAGCCGCCAGTGATAAAGCGGCTACGAAGTCTTCAGTGTTGCAGGCTGGGGAGTGCTGGTACGGCCGCTCTGTCACGCAGGATAGTCTCTGCGTGCCGGGCCTGTGTAGATTTGTTGGGGCCGGCCAATGCGGCCTTCTGGATCTTCGTGAGATTCAATCCAGTGCGAAATCCAGCCCACGGTTCTTGCCATAGCAAACATCACGGTGAACATGCTCATTGGGATACCCAGTGCCCGCAATATGATGCCGGAATAGAAATCCACATTCGGGTACAGCTTGCGCTCAATGAAGTAAGGGTCAGCAAGTGTGGCTTTTTCGAGCTCCATCGCCAGTTCGAATAACGGTTGATCGCCGCCTAATTCGTCCAGCAGGTCGTGACACATCTTCTGGATTAGCGTGGCTCTTGGGTCGAAGTTCTTATACACCCGATGTCCAAAACCCATGAGGCGGAAAGGATCGTTTTTATCCTTCGCACGCTCGATAGTACGTTCGATGGTTTCGCCGGAGTGCAGAATGTCGTCCAGCATATTCATGACCGCTTCATTAGCTCCGCCGTGGGCAGGCCCCCACAAGCTGGCTACTCCGGCCGCGATAGACGCAAATGGATTAGCGCCAGAACTGCCGGCGAGGCGGACGGTGGAGGTACTGGCATTTTGCTCGTGGTCGGCGTGCAAAATCAGGATCAATTCCAGCGCTTTGACTGCAGTTGGGTTGGGGGTGAAGTTCTCGGCGGGTACCGCGAACATCATTTGGGTGAAGTTTTCAACGTAGCTCAGCTCGTTTTGGGGGTACATAAACGGCTGCCCGAGCGAGTGCTTGTGAATGTAGGAAGCAATGGTGGGCATCTTGGCGATCAGGCGATGCGCCGAAATCTCACGGTGTTTCGGGTTATTGATGTCGAGTGAATCGTGGTAGAACGACGATAGCGCCCCAACGGTACCCACCAACATGGCCATGGGATGTGCGTCATAACGGAAGCCAGCAATAAAGTTCCTGACATTCTCGTGCACCATGGTGTGTTGGGTAATGATGCTATTAAAGCTTTCAGACTGTTCCGGTGTTGGCAGCTCTCCATACATCAGCAAATAACACACTTCCAGGTACGTACTTCTCTCCGCCAGTTGCTCAATGGGGTAGCCGCGGTAAAGCAATATGCCCTCGCCACCATCGATGAATGTGATGGAGCTCTTGCAGCTGGCGGTTGTGGCGAAACCAGGATCGTATGTAAACAGGCCGGTGGACTTGTTCATGCCGCGAACGTCAACACAATCGGGCCCATGCGTGCCGCTGAGTACTGTTAAATCGGCGCTCGATCCATCATGGGATGTGAGCTTAGCGGTGCGGTCGGTCATTCGATTCTCCGTGTTTGTGGCTTGCGGTACACAACGTCCGCAGCCGACAGTGCATCAGTGCCCAAAGGCGCACCGCCGGAATACATGAGACACCATTATATGCCGTCGGTTTGTGACAAAAACATATAGAAAGTATTTACAGCGTTCTAGCAACCGGTTGATTGTGCGCTGGTCGAAGCTCAGTTTCCCAACTGTGTCTGATTGTGGCGAGCATTTTTGAAGTGGCCGTGACCGTGGTCCACAGAACCGTTCATCGGCTGAAATACGGGGGTCAATCGGGTAGGGCAATTGTCGCTAACTGTGTATTGGCGCCGGCATGGTGCCTCACTGGGCACGAATGGAGGATACCTGCTCTGATTGAAATCGCCGTCATAAATATTCTGCGTCAGACAGAAACAACAACATAGGCGATCCATCTTCAGAGCCAAATCGGCTTATTCTCAACGCAGAGGGCGTGCCGTCGCCCTCTGCGAATCTCTATGTCCGTGCGGTCATTCAGCCGTGGTCTACACTCCCAGCATGAACGAGCGTCGCAAATTCCTGATTGGTACTGCCGCCCTGGGTCTAAGCGCCACAGGCTGTGCCACCGTGGGTGGCGGAAACGGCACGCCCGCAGTTGCGAATAGTGTTGCGGTACTGGGTGTGGTTCAGCGCCAAGGGCTGTCCGTGGCCGTCAATGAGCACCGCCTGGCAACCGATTTAGAAAATCTGCTGCGCGACAATCATCAGTACGCCGTAATGCCGGTAGGCGAAACCCGTGTGGCCTTAGGTAAGGACAGGCATGATTTGTTGCTGAAGCGTGTGTCCGAACAGGGTGGTCTTGATGGCTCTGATCTAACCATGCTTAACCGTGCCAATCTACCGACGCGAATGGCGGTGATGCTAACGATTACCGGCGATGATGTGGAAAAGCTCGAGCCGCTGGAGCAGCCTCTACGGGACAATCGGGGAGTAAGAATTACCGACCGTACGCATGTTGTGCTGTCAACGGCCCGCAGCGTCAGTTTGTCGGCCACATTGGTGGATTTGGGATTGGGACGAGTGCGCATGCACAACGATTTTCGTTACGAATCGGTGGAGCGAAAACGCTACCTGAAATATCACGGCTCAAGCCTGACGGGCACGGTTGCCGCGCGATTGGCCAACACCGTGGCCAATGGGACGCGTGGGCCTGACTGGCCTGCCGCACCAAGCTTGTATCAAAGCTTCTATGAGCTGCTAATCGATGTGGCCGACGAGCTGCCGGTAGCCTGAATGCAGCCGTTCTACCTCACCCGCTAAGCGTTATCGTTTGCTCTCGCGGGTGAGGCGTTGGGTTCAGAAAAAGGGTGAGTGTTTAATGCGCCAGGATCTGACTTAAGAACAGCTGGGTACGCTCAGACTGCGGATTGTTAAAGAACTGATCCGGCTCATTTTCTTCGATGATCTGACCCTCGTCCATAAAAATAACGCGGTCGGCCACGGTTTTGGCAAAGCCCATTTCGTGCGTCACACAGATCATCGTCATGCCTTCTTCGGCCAATTCAATCATGACGTCCAGCACTTCTTTGATCATTTCTGGGTCTAGCGCTGAGGTCGGCTCATCGAACAGCATGACCTTAGGGCTCATGCACAGCGAACGGGCGATGGCCACACGTTGTTGCTGCCCCCCTGACAACTGCCCGGGATACTTCAGCGCCTGATCCGGAATCTTTACACGTTCCAAATATTTCATGGCGATAGCTTCCGCCTCAGCCTTGGGCTGCTTACGAACCCAGATGGGCGCTAGTGTGCAGTTTTCCAGCACTGTCAAATGCGGGAATAGGTTGAAGTGCTGAAACACCATTCCGACTTCGCGGCGTACTGCTTCGATGTTTTTCAAATCGTTGGTGAGTTCAACATTGTCGACGATGATGTCGCCCTGTTGATGCTCTTCCAATCGGTTAATGCAGCGAATCATGGTGGATTTACCCGAACCCGAAGGCCCGCACACTACGATGCGTTCACCGCTTTTTACGTCCAGGTTGATGTCACGCAGCACGTGAAACTCACCGTACCACTTGTGCATGTTCCGGATCTGGATGGTGGACTCGCCTAAGGCACGACCGGTAGCACTGACGTTATTGGTTGAATCATTCATTAGTGAAAGCCCTATCGTTTATGACCGGTGTGGAGTTTGTTTTCTAGATATAAGGAATAACGTGCCATGGCGTAGCATGAGATAAAAAAGAAAATCGCTACGAACAGGTACACCTCGTTGGTTAAACCGTTCCATTTGGTGTCGGCCAATGATGCGCGCCCAATGCCCAGGGGGTCGAGCAAGCCGATAACGATTACAAGCGTGGAATCTTTGTATAACCCGATAAAGGTGTTAACAATGGCGGGGATAGAAATTTTCAATGCTTGTGGTAACACGATAAGTCGCATTGAAGGCCAGTACTTAAGCCCCAAAGCATCGGCCGCTTCTGTTTGTCCTTTATGTACAGCCTGCAAGCCACCTCGCACCACTTCAGCCATATAAGCTGAGGCGAAGAGCGTAACCATAATAAGCACACGGATCAGTAAGTTGAATGTGGTACCAGGCGGCAGGAAGTAGCTGAGCATGGTCGATGCAACAAACAACAGTGTGATTAACGGTACACCGCGAATGAACTCGATAAATACCACACAGGCATACTTAACGATGGGCAGATTGGACTGACGACCAAGCGCTAGAAGAATACCCAAAGGTAGTGAGAACACAATCCCGGTGACACCGATGATAAGCGTCAGCATAAAACCACCGAACAAGTCAGTGGATACTTCGGGAAGGTTTAGGAATGTGTAATCGTCCAGGTCAATGATGCCACCGACGTGGATATCGGTGAATGGCAGGGTGATGCCGCCAAAGAAAATAAACTTGGCAAGAAACGCGCACACCGCACCGATCACGATGACGAAAGTGGTAGATGAGCCGCGGAACATCAACGCCAATGCAACGGCGACACACGCCAGTGCTACAAATAACTTTACGCCGTTTCCACCCACGAGTAAGAACGCGGCAGCGAACGGAAAAACTACCGATAGAGCGATAATCCATTTTCGTCCGGGGCAGTTTTCCCACAACAGACCCACACTGCAAACAACCAGCAGAACAAAAGACAGATTGACTCGCCAGCGTTCAGCCTCGGGATAGAAACCGTAGGTGAATAACTGCAAGCGTTCGCCTATGAATGCCCAACAGGCACCACCAGCTTGGGCACGACATTCGTTGCGATCATTCCCGGTGAATGCCGCATCGAATAAGCTCCATTCCAGTACACCCGGCACCACTTTGTACAAGAAATAAATAGCCAGTAAAGACAACACGACATTCGTCGGTGTGGAAAACAAATTCTCTTTTAACCACAACGCTACCCCGCGGGTTTTAAACGGCGGCGGTAACGAAGGGTGTTGGCCGGGTTCGTATTTTGTTTGTGTCGATTCGCTCATGACTTAACGCTCCACCAACGCAATACGGTTGTTGTAGTAGTTCATGCCGGCACTAATCAATAACGAAAAACTCAAGTAAATCGCCATCACGATCAGCATGCATTCCATCTCTCGACCGGTTTGGTTAAGGGAAATACCACCGATTGTGGCAGTAACGTCCATATAACCAATGGCGATGGCCAGTGAGGAGTTTTTGGTCAGGTTCAAATACTGGCTGGATAGCGGCGGCACGATGACGCGCAGCGCTTGAGGGATAACAACCAGGTTTAAGGTGCGATTGCGTGGAAGGCCCAGCGCCATACTCGCTTCAGTTTGACCATGGTTAACAGCCAAAATACCTGCGCGTACGATTTCTGCGATAAACGCAGCGGTGTACAAAGATAAGGCCAGCCACAGTGCTAGAAATTCAGGCCGAACAACCATGCCGCCTTTGTAGTTAAACCCAGACAGTACAGGAATGTCCCAGTTAACTGGCTGGCCAGTGGCTAGAAAAACGACGACAGGTAAGCCAATGATGGCAATGAGTGATACCCAAAATACCGGTAACTGTTTGCCCGTTCGTTCTTGTAAGGCTTTTGCATAGCGTCGAAAGCCCCACGTGAAGACAACGCCAATGATAAAAGCGGCCGCTACAAATTTGAAAAGCGGTAGAAATTCTGGACTTGGCATGAACACGCCGCGGTTGGTAAAGAACGCGGCATCGCCTACATTGATTGCTTGTTTTGGACGGGGGAGTGAATGAACGACAACGCCGTGTATCAGCAATATGTGCAACAACAGCGGGACGTTTCTTACAAATTCGATGTAGCAATACGCCAGCTTGTTCACCAACCAGTTCTTGGAAAGCCGTAGCACCCCGAGAATGAAGCCCAGGATGGTGGCCAGAAAGATGCCGGCTACGGCTACGAGCAGCGTATTGATTATTCCGACCAGCATGGCCCGGAAATGCGTTGAGCGAGATGAATATTCAATCAGCGTCTGATTGATGTCATAACTGGCGGGCTGCTTTAAAAAGTTAAAGCTAAACCCTTTGCCTAATGCCTCAAGGTTATGGATGGCATTTAACACCATAGATCCGAACAACCAGAGCAAAGCCATAGCAGCCAAGATCTGAACAATGATGGATCGGTTTTCTTTGTCGTACCACAACCGGCTTATTAGCGACGGTTGTGAGGGGGAATGCGCTAGGGCGGGTGTGCTCATCGGCAGTTACCTAAGGCCTTGGGGAATTGAGATACAAAAAAAGGGGCACTGTGTGCCCCTTTTTTAATCATGCTATCGCTAACTTAGCGAATTGGCGCTGCGTACAGAATGCCGCCATCGCTCCACTGAGCGTTCAGACCGCGCTGGATACCCAGAGCTGTGTCAGGACCAATGTGACGGTCGAAGATTTCGCCGTAGTTACCTACCGCTGCGATTGCTCGCTTAGCCCACTCTTTGTCAAGACCGATCATTGCGCCGAAGTCACCTTCGCTACCCAGTAAGCGGTTAATGTTAGGGTTGTCGCCACCAGCTGACATTTCTTCAACGTTTGCAGCTGTGATGCCCATTTCTTCAGCAGCGATCAGAGCCAATACAGTCCACTTGGCAACGTCGAACCACTGGTCATCACCGTGACGAACCGCACCAGCTAGTGGTTCTTTTGAGATGATTTCTGGCAGTACCATGTGATCATCAGGTGCTTCGAAAGCAGCACGCGTAGCGGCTAAGCCAGAAGCGTCAGTTGTGTATACGTCGCAACGACCAGCCAGGTAGTTAGTCTTTGCTTCTTCGTTAGTTTCAATTGGCACAGGCTCGTAAGACATGCCGTTTGTGCGGAAGTAGTCAGCCAGGTTCAGTTCTGTTGTTGTACCCGTCTGGATGCATACAGAAGCGCCGTCTAATTCAGTCGCAGAAGAAACACCCAACTCTTTGGCGACCATGAAACCCTGGCCGTCATAGTAGTTAACTGGCAAGAAAGACAGTTTCAGATCCGCGTCGCGGCTCATAGTTTCTGTCGTGTTACGGAACAGGATGTCACCTTCACCAGAGTTCAGCAAAGTGAAACGAGTCTTACCAGTTGAAGGTACGAATTTTACTTTTGAACCGTCGCCTAATACTGCGGCAGCAACTGCGCGGCAGAAATCAACGTCGAAACCCTGCCACTGACCATCAGCATCAGGAGCTGCGAAGCCCACCAAGCCTGTGGTAACGACGCAGTTCATTTCGTCGCGTGCGATAACGTCTTCTAACGTGGCAGCTTGCGCTGTGCCCGCAATCGCGGTCATCGCGACTGTAGCCGCGAGTAATGTCTTCTTCATGAGTTCTCCTAAGAGGGTGATGCTCTAACCAAGTTGTATGTAGAGGTTTTTGAGTTTGCTTCGGAGGTTGCCCCCCAGCGCAGACGCAATGTTAACCGAGAAAACTGTACGCTGTGGGGATTTGATCGCGCTTAGCATCACATTTATCTATTTAATTGGAAATTGTGTCACTTAGACACATTTATGGTGCGTGATTGCGTCCTATTAGTGCGCAAAAACGCCTAGTTCCGTACCCCACACGGACACAGGCAGGCGATATATCTCAATTTCTGAATGCTGGAATCGGTGCGATTTCCGTGGATTTTTCAGGCGACACAGTTGACACTTTCAAAGTCTATTACTATTATGAGCGGCTTGCCTGGGGAGGGGTTCCCGAGCGGTCAAAGGGGGCAGACTGTAAATCTGCTGGCTACGCCTTCGGAGGTTCGAATCCTCCTCCCTCCACCATTTGGCAAGCGAATGTTCGATAGGCGGGTGTAGTTCAATGGTAGAACCTCAGCCTTCCAAGCTGATGATGTGGGTTCGATCCCCATCACCCGCTCCATAGTTTGTATCGATCAAGTGCTGGAATGCTCGACACTAGTGCCCATATAGCTCAGTCGGTAGAGCACTTCCTTGGTAAGGAAGAGGTCACCGGTTCAAATCCGGTTATGGGCTCCATCGACGCTCGCTCGAACGTTCAACAGTTTGCAGTACCCAGTAGTTATACAGTTTGGTTTGCATCGCCAGCAAGCCTGATTTCCAACTCGCATTACCCGGTATATAGAGGCAGCGCCTGAATGTCTAAGGAAAAATTCGAACGTAATAAGCCGCACGTTAACGTAGGCACAATTGG
>JAHDCO010000114.1 GCA_020629835.1 Granulosicoccaceae bacterium | reverse complement strand
TCCCCATAAGAGAATCATCGCCAAGCCGGATAAAAGAAAAACCACTAATACCAATAAATCGAATCTCGCATCACTTAAACGGCTGTAGGTGTATCGCCCTAAAACAGCCCCGAGCAAAGTCCCTGGTAAGGCCGCAATCAATAGCTTTGCTACATCCGATGTTACATAACCAGACTGCTGCATAAAAACAAGCGAAACAAACAGCACCACTAGGTTGAAGCCTTGAAAGAAACCTCGCTTGGTATCTTTTCCCCAATTTCTAAGACTTATCCAAAGTGTGGGTAAAACGCCGGATAACCCGGCCACGCCACCAAGAAACCCACCGCCCAGACCAACTAGCGCGTCACCTATTCTATTGCCGTTTACGACAATCTTGTCACCGAACTTCCCTCGTAACAGCATGAAGGAGCTGTAGATTACCAACACAACTCCGATGCCGAGCCTGAAATTATCAGAACTTACCTGGGAGAGCGCCAGCGTACCGATAGGCAGACCCAGGAAAGCACTGATCAAAAATGGGAGGACCTTCTTCCACGGTATAAACCGCCAGACCGTAGGAAGGGTTTGAATCTGCGCGACCAATGCGCAAATGATAACAATTGGGCCAGCGACTACCGGTTGTACTACAAATAGAAAAATAGGCAAGGCAGTCAAGCCTGTTCCAAAGCCTGTCAAGCCAGAAACGTAGCCCCCTAGCAACGCACCTATAAATATCAGTAGTTCTGTAAGGCCCATCGATAATTTGATCTTAGAATGGATCGCGGCTGGCAAATGCGCGTGGATGAAGTATGTGCATCAAACCGCCTCTAAGCTTAATTTCGCTGAGGCTGAGGGCTTACAAGCAGCAACGCGCCGAATACGCACATAGTCAAACCCGATAGCCGTTGTATCAATGGCAGTTTATCAGCCGCAATTTCAGAGGCAAATCGTCCTGCACACGCGTACACAAAAACAGCAATCGCCTCCATTAACAAAAAAGCTACCCCCAACAAAGCATAGCCTTGCCAGTACGCACTGACATCGATGAACTGAGGAAAAAAGGCGGCAAAAATGAAAATCGCTTTGGGATTGCTACAGGCAACAATCGCTTCAGACCGGAATGCCTGGTATGGAGTCACGGTAATAATTGATTCGTTTGATTTACCGAGCCCCGAAGAACTACGCCACAATGAAACGCCAAGCCAGATTAGATAAGCAGCCCCGGCAATCTTGACAAGGCTAAACACGATGGCAGATGTGCTCAAAACAACACTTAGCCCTACCGCGCTCACAACAATCATGGGTGCAAACACTATCAATCGCCCAATCGCCGCTTTTTGAGCAAACAGAACCCCACCGCGCGCTCCGTTAGTCATAGCGAGGAGATTATTCGGACCGAATGCAAGATTCAGCGCGAAGCACGCTGGAATGAAGAAATACCAATCAATCATCGTTGTTTCATCTTATTCAGCACAGTACTTGAAAGTACAACAATTAGTACTTTCCCGAAACCACCGGTGTGGAATTGAATTTAGTTTAGGAACTAAACCAACCAAGTCTCAGGTAGGCATCGATTAGCTGGTATGCAGAGATATATCAAACTAACCCGTGCAATCGTGCGAAAGGATCATAATCTTTATCGTCATGCCAGCTGTACTCGCACCACTGCGCTACCTGGTCAGCAGTCTCCTTTCCATGCATGAGCGCTATTGCACCTAGCGTCATATCCATACCGGCCGAAACGCCTGAAGAGGTGATCAACGAATCATCCTCAACCCATCGTGCTTCACGAACCCATTTTACTTAGGGGCCTTTCTAAAAGATCAACGCAATCGCCACAAGCCCAGCGACAGGCAGAAACAAAAAACCTTGGGGCATCTCTGCATAACTAACGTTCACTCGCTTCGGCAAAATCAAGCCAAACACTGAAAACGCTGCAGCCAAAAGGCCAATCAGTATGGCAATGTCGCTTGCGTCCGGAACAAACGCCGCGTAACCCAGGCCAATGCCCATCACCGCCAGCGTTATGGTCACAACATGCCAGCAATAATATTGTGTCCACTTTGGCACCGACTCTAGATCGTTCGCCGAGATCAAAGGTTGAGCTATGGAACGCCCGCCCAGAAATGTGTGGATACCCCAAATCGCGGCGGTTACTACACTGGCACTGAATAGCCAAACGTTCATGACTCTCGCTTCCTAACGTTAAGTAAGTGATCTATTGTAGAGTTGAGTGATCGCCAGGTTTGTTGCTGACAGAAAGGTCCGTAGCAACCCTCAAGTTCAAGCGTCTGTTCGTCGATCCGCTTCAGTGTGCCGCGATAGCGCCGACCATTGCTTGGGTCTATGAGTGAACCGCGCCAATGATTCCCATTGGCCCGAACGTTCTGAACCACCAGACTGTTGTATTTGTGCTCAAGCTCATCGTCACCATCCCAAGACCACACAAAACGACCGCAGCGGGCGGTACGATCGTTTGGGCAGGCTTCAAACACCACCACCATCGATAGGCCCGGACTTGACCAAAGGCCAGATAGAAGCATCGGATCAGCATCCACAGGCTGTGGAGCCGATAGAATGAACGGAATCACAACGATTACAACCACTCGGTTGCGATCACGCAGCAACGCAATGATCACCAGAGTCAAGCAAATGAAGTGAAACACGACCAGCTTCCAAAGATACGCCTGCTGCTCGACGGTGGGTACAAAAGTACTCGGTACATCCAATACCCAGTCACGAAAGACGGTGTACAAAGCAATCTGACTAATGGAGGCTACAGTAAACGCAATGAGGCCCAGTCTACTCTGGAATATCAAACCACAAACCACGATGACATCCAGTACAAGATAAACCACGTCGAGTACCTGCCACTTTAGCGGGGCTTCGATCCAATCGAATCCACTGAGTCCAATCATATTGGCTACATGCACAGCAGCGCCATAGGCGTATGCCGCGGCCAGTGCATAGCGCAACACCGGAGGTAACAGGTATCGCATAGCTCTCTCCTAATGCGATAGATTCGCGATAGAGTATCGGCGTAATCGCCACACCGTGCCAGGACAAACACCGACGGAATTCCGCCAATGATGGATAACACCACCGGACAGCGTCGCATCGCGTTTGTTGTGTTCAACCAGTTCGAGCTTCTGGATTTTTCAGGCCCAGCTAGCGTATTCAGCACGGTGGATGGGTTGATTGGACGCAGCGCCTACCCCATCACCCTGCTCTCAAGTCAGGGCGGGCTGCTACGTTGCTATTCAGGTGTCGAACTCGCTACCGAAGCCATCGAGGATTTTGTGCCACGCTCTAGTGACACCGTCATCGCAGTTGGTGGTTTCGAGGATGCTATGCGTGCTGCGTGTACCGACCCACACTTGCTACGTCACTTGAAAGTGATTGCACCTAAGCTGGCACGGGTAGGTTCGGTATGCACCGGAAGCTTCTTGCTTGGTGCCGCGGGCCTGATCGATCAACGCCGAGTCACTACCCATTGGCTGGCGGCCGAGCATTTGGCGCGAGCTTTCCCGAATTCTCACGTTGAAAGTGATGCCTTGTATGTACAGGACCAAGAACTCTGGACATCGGCCGGCGTGAGCAGCGGCATTGACATGGCCCTGGCAATGGTTGAGGCAGATTACGGTGCCTCGCTCAAGAGTCAGGTAGCCAAGATGCTCGTGGTGTACGCCCACCGGCCGGGTCATCAACGGCAATTCAGTGCTGTGCTCGATGCGCAATCCAAAGTAGGTAAGCCATTCGCTCAAGTTGTTGAACGGATAGACACCCACTTAGATCAGGCCATACGAGTGAAGGACCTTGCTGAAGTTGCTCACATGTCGGAGCGCAACTTCTCTCGCAAGTTCACATCAGAAGTTGGCACCACACCGTCTTGCTTTGTAGAACAAATACGTTTAGAGCGCGCTCGTGCCTTGCTGGAGGCCGGCGAATCGGTCAAATCGATCACGCGTAGCATTGGATACCGATCAGAAGCGGTGTTTCGATCGGCGTTCGAAAGGCGTTACGGCATTGTTCCTTCGATGTATCGGAGCATGCATGCCGTTTCTACAACAGATTAATTCAACGCAAGTACTCTTGTTATAAACTCATGTTTCGCATCTTGGTAATCTGCCATCAAAGCACCGTTGAACTTCAGCTTCAACGCATTGTATTCGTGTCTTAGTGCAGCGCTTTCTCGAAGTACTGTAAGGAATTCTAGAAAATTGTCGTATTGACTACCTTTGATCGTTAACTGAATTGCAATGTCCAGCTCAGATTCCACAGTATAGCCTTGGAAATAATCGTTTGATAATTGATGTGGATTGCGCGCGAAGGCTTTGTCTAATGCAGATCGCACGGAATCGAATTCATCCGCTGTAACTAGAACAAGAAAATCAAGATCTTGTTTTCCAATCACACCAGCAACGGCAGTGCTTCCCACTTCGAATACGTTAATTTTCTGTACGATTGCAAGTATGCGCCGTACCGTTCTCTCGCGTTCTTTATCCAGAGTGTCTGGGCTAATGTTATTGATGCGAAATTTATGAAGGATCTGTTTTGGCATTATCGCTGTAGATGCTGAAGCCTGAACCATCAGTAGGTGTTTCGGTTAGTGCAGCTTACCCAAGCTCAGCACTTTCAGCGACTATTAGAATCCCAAACTTGGTACTCTCATCTAAAGCCACCTGTTAGAGGGGTTTTGCTGTTTTAATGTAAATCATCTATATGGCGCTTCCATTCCAGCATGACACGAGCAGCCTTATAGGCATCTTCTTTGTTGAAATTTAGACCCATATTTCCGACAACCCATTTCATATATTCAACCAAACTCTCCAAGTCTTCGGACTTTACATTTTGATAAATAGCAGTTAGGTAGCTGTGATATTCATCCCTCGCACTGGGGTATTCACTGATACCAATGGGATCCCAGAGACAGTGGCCAACTTGTTGTCGATAGGACAATGATTGAGATTTTCCGAGTGCTCAAGTTCTGTTGGTATTTAAGATTTCGATCTGTAGTCATAAAAAGATCGAATCCTTCATATTCACCTGCAGTTAATAACTCGCCATTCTTCAAAGTTGACCAATTCAACTCGTGCGCGGTATCTACAGAATGTCTGTTAAGAAATTTTCTCAGTGGGACTGGAGTCCCTTGGTCAAAAAGTATTTTTAAACTCACGCAGCCGCGCTTCTCGCAGCGTGCTCGAGTACACCCTTTACCTGCTTGATTGACACACCAGGAAACCAAGCAACAAAATCGTCCACGCTAGCTCCGTCCTCTAAATTCTCAAATAGGGACGCCACCGATACACGAGTACCCACAAACACCCAAGCTCCGCTCAGAAGTTCGGGGTCTTTCTCGGTAAATTCGCATGTGGACCAATCAATCATCAGCAAATAATACCACCGCTAGTACAAATGGAGAAGCGCTGCATAGTTGAGTGATTGAACTCACAATTGTTTCTCAATCGAAGCGCAATCGGTACGGCTAACATCTACTCATAATTTGCGTTTGCAATTGGGAAGCGTTCTGGCGTAGCAAGGTTGATTCGCGATTGCAATACGTCGAGTTCATGAGACCGTTAGGTGTCAGTCCCCACCAAACACAGTGGACTTTACTAGTATGAAGTTTCGACTGAATTAACTCGCCTTCGCATGATCTTCATTCATGGGGAGAATCGATACGCGCAACCCGGCAAACTCTAATACCTTGCTTAAAGTATATAATGTGGGATTACCATCTTCTGATAGCGTGCGATATAACGTTTCCCTGTTAAGTCCTTTCTCTGCAGCTAATTCTGCTACACCACCTCGTGCGTCTACCACATCCCGCAAAGCAACAAGTAAAGCCGAATTATCACCGTCTTCTAGTACGGCTTCAAGATAAGCCGATGCTTCATCAGGATCCTGAAGGTAAGCATTCAGTGTTTCAGTTATATTCTTTGACTTCGCCATATCGCTATCTCTCCACCCTACTCTGATCTCTGCCGATAATTCTGCCAGTAGGTCGAAGCAAGCTTGATGGCTTTTTTCTGTTCAGATTTGTCTGACCCACAAAGAAGAATCACTATTTTCTGAGATTCTCTAGCAAAATATATTCGGAAACCAGGCCCAAAGAACTCTCGAAACTCGCAGACCCCACCCGTATTTGACAAAGCT
>JAHDCO010000113.1 GCA_020629835.1 Granulosicoccaceae bacterium | reverse complement strand
CAAAACCCGAGTACAAGCCACACCGAATGCTTCATCGGCTCACTCACGGTAAACAAACCTGCCGCAATAACCGCCACCCGAAACGCAATCAGCCGCAGCGCGAGCGTGGTAAACGTCAAATTCTCCAACCAATCCCAAAACCGCGTGAATAGCGCGACGAGCAGAAGCACCATCCCGGCTCCCACCACCAGAACGGCCGCGGCGTTATCCGGCAACCACGTCTGCATAGCCCACGCCCAAATCAAAACAGTCATGGCTAACGCTTCCACCACCAGAGCAGCCTTTGGCATATGTTGACTTTGCCAAAGCCGCGCTTTAGACACAGCTCGCCGGGCGATTGGCCTGGCTAATTGCACGAGTATGGCGTTGTTAAGGGCAAGAAACGCAAGCGCTAGACCCATGGTCCAACGAGAGGCAGTTGGTAAAGAGAAAAATTCTGCGATGGGCACGCCCAACCCAATTAACGCTAGACCACTTCCCACCATCACGGCAATAAACACCAGTATCACGGCAGGTGTTATCGGTTCTATTTGCCGAAGCTTCTTCCACCGAGAACGAAAGCTTTCATCTACCACCCCAAACTCAGGGCCAAAGGTTTGATCTAACCAATGCAACCAGCGGTGAACACCCAACGTATCCTCACGGCTTAACCGCATGATTAACGTTCGGGGCCAACTGGCGCCTTTAACAATGGATTTCTCTACCGCGTGCTGGCCGCTGCTCGCCTTTTGTAACAAGTCGGCAACTAACGCAGATTCATCAAACCGATTAAGAAATTCCTGCTCCCACGGTTTTAAGTTTTCATGCGAACCCAACACACTACTTAAACCACACAGGTCAGCAATCTTTTGTCGCACGCTGTGCGGTAGGTAGTAATCACCTAAACAGGCACCCACCATAAATCGCTCGACGTAATCGCGTAAGGTGTTCGACGTACGTCCTGCAGCAGATAAATATTGATCGACCAGTTCGACCACCCGATTTTCAGTTTCAGCGTGTCCGGGTTGCACCACCTTAATGGCGTCTACAAGGTCATTTTCTAGTTTTTGTAATGGGTTGAATTCAGGCTTAACCTGATAACTCGGTGGCGTATCGTTATGTACATCGTTTTTTAAAGCCTCGATCTGCAACGGTGCACGTGAAAAATTGCTTGCATCCATTACATAAGACACAACCGGACCCGAAGGTTTTTGTAAGGTCGTCTCAGATGCTAACGCTATAGGCGCAGGCGTTAGTTCGGGCTCTTGATAGGTGGCTGTGCCTTGCGCAGCGGCTAACAGTACATCGTACGCCGTACGAATGCGCGAGAACTCATCAGGGTGAGTATCCGGCCGGAAACGCTTTGCGAGTTTGGCGTAAGCGCGGCGTATGGTTTTTTCATCCGCGTCATCTTCGCCATGCTCGGTTAAGCCCAGCACTGCTCGTGCAGCAGTTACTTCCATAAACGCGTTAAGTCGTGATGCAGATGCATCACCAGTGGGATTCCACTTCGTTCAACCACTGCTCAAAGTGAGCGCGCTCTTCATTGATTCGTTCTGGGTCTTGTGATTCAAGCACAAGCGTAAAATCGTTAATGGCTTGACCAACCTGTTCTCTATTCAGGCCAGAGAGTTCTACATACAACCTGTCAGCACGTTCCATCACGGCACGATTAGGTAAATCATCACGTGGGTGAAACTTTAACTTCTCAAGTTCTTTTTTACGCGCTTGAATATCTTCTTCATCCAGCCGGGCAGCGTTACCTAACAAGGTCATGTTGACGGCTGTACCATCTTCTTCAACAGATACATCAACATCCAACATACCCGATGCGTCATACGTAAAGCGCACCACAATTTGTACATCCCCTGCTGCTTTCTTTGGCACGGGTACGCTGAGTTCACCCAACTTTACGTTATCTTTTACAAAGCGATGTTCACCTTGAAACACCTGCAACTCTATCTCGGTTTGATCATCGTCCACGGTGGTATACGTGGCTTCACGACTGGCTGGGATAATCGTGTTGCGTTCAATTATGGGAGAAAAAACACCCGGTACGATTTGGCCGGCAGTGTTCTTTGAGTTAATTGCAACACCTAAGGTAAACGGTGATACATCAGTTAACAGCACTTCTTCTAAAGTTACATCACGTGCCAACAATGCCGCTTGTGTAGCCGCACCTAACGCGATGGCTTCATCAGGATTAATACTGGTTTCTGGAAAGCGTCCGAATAACCTGGCGACTAACTTGCGAGCAACCGGCATACGGGTGGCACCACCCACTAATACGATGTTGTCTAACCGTGCAGGTTCGATGCGTGCATCACGCAATGCGGTTTTAACCGGCGTGCGAATACGTTCCAACAACGCATCAACGGTGTGTTCAAAATCTTTTTCCGTGAAGTCTATGTCGTGAGTCGTGCCTTGATAAGTCACATGAGCTTGCGCTTTTGATTCGGACGACAACGCACGTTTTAGTCGTTCTGCAGCACTTAAAAAATACGATCGCTCAGAACCCGGGCATACAGCCCATTCTTCATCAGTCAATCCCACACGTTTTGCCAATGCCGCTGCAAGTACGTCTGTGAAGTCTTCGCCACCTAGATAGTTATCACCAGTAGACGCTTTAATTTCAATCACACCGTCAAACTGCTCGACGACCGATATATCGAACGTACCACCACCCAGATCGAACACGAGTGAAGACGATGGTGCATCGTCATCACCTTCATTGGCCAGACCGTATGCAATAGCAGCTGCGGTTGGTTCGTTCACCAACCGGGTCACGGTGATGTCGGCTAAACGTGCTGCTGCGATCGTGGCATTACGTTGCGTGTCATTAAAATAGGCTGGCACACTGATTACGGCGTGCGTGACCGCTTCACCCAAGGCGCTTTCGGCGTCTTGCTTTAACGACGTGAGCACCATGGAAGACAGCTGCTCAGGCGTAAAGCTACGTTCACCCAAGCGGTAGGTGCGCGTGCTGCCCATATCGCGCTTGAACGCCGTGGCGGTGAGTTCAGGATGAGTGACACGGCGCTGTACGGCGGCATCACCCACGAGCACGCTGCCATCATCCGCCAGGCTAACGGCACTGGGCGTTAAGACTGCGCCAGCGCTGTTGGCAATGAGCTCGGCTTTAGGATCACCACCATCCACGCTGCGCCACACAGCGATCAAGCTATTGGTGGTACCGAGGTCAATGCCAATAAGTGGGCCCGTTGGAGAAGTAATGCTGCTGCGCCTTAACTGCTAGGTGGTACAAAATCCGGTGGCGGAGCTGCGTCATCGGTGAACAGGAATTTCTCCATTTCCTCTTCTAAAAACTGCCGGGCTTTCGGATCAACCGGTGTTAAGCGATATTCATTGATCAGCATCGTTTGATGCTGCACCCAGGCATTCCAACCCTCTTGCGAGATGTTGAGCCAAATACGTTTCCCAAGATCCCCTGGGTAGGTTGGGCGCTCAAGGCCTGGGGCCTCTTTACCAAGCTTTGCGCACTGCACCATTCTGGTCACAATAAGTCTCCGGACGTTGCCGTCAAAATTTTTGCCACCGGCGCGGCCACACCGCCCGGCAACTCTTGCTCATTATCCCACCAGACGCAATCGCTTGTCTCCCCAATACCCGCTGGACTGCTGTGCGCGTGATGTACTTCTCTTACGTCGATATCCAGGTGGTAGTGACTAAACGTATGCCGAAATCGCATCAGCGACGCCCCCCAGTGCTTAGACAAGTGCTCAGATGCCGCCCCCTCGTCAGCCTCTGGCAGACTCCACAGCCCGCCCCAAATGCCCGTCGGTGGACGACGCTGTAATAAGGTCTCCCCAGCGTCGTTTTTCACCAGCAGCATGATGGTGGATTTCACAGGTTTATCTTTCCTGGGTTTTTTGCCAGGAAACTGGGTTGGGTCCCCAGTTGCCAGGCCCTTACAATCTTCTGCCAGTGGGCAGCGCTCACACTGCGGTTTACTGCGCGTGCACAGGGTGGCACCCAGATCCATCATGGCCTGATTGAACGGGCCACAACGCTCATTCGGCGTTACGTCTTCCGATAACGCCCACAACTCGTTAAGCACTGAGGCTTGCCCTGGCCAACCGGCCACCGCCTGATGGCGCGCCAACACACGCTTTACGTTGCCGTCGAGAATTGGCTGAGCGATGCCCTGCGATAAGCTCAGAATAGCGCCTGCGGTGGATCGCCCAATACCCGGCAACGCTTGCATGCCTTCCAGATCTTTAGGGAATTCTCCACCATGCTCCTGCACCACCATAACCGCGCATTTGTGCAGGTTGCGAGCCCGAGCGTAGTACCCCAATCCCGACCAATGTGCCAATACGGCATCTATGGGTGCGTCTGCTAACGCCTGGACTGACGGAAAGCTAGCCATAAAGCGTTCGTAGTAGGGAATAACCGTGGTGACCTGAGTTTGCTGCAGCATGATTTCAGACACCCAAACGCGATAAGCGGTGGGGTTTTGTTGCCACGGCAGATGTTTTCGTCCGAATTCATCGAACCAGTTCAGCACGCGTTGGTCGAAGCGGGACACAGGCATAATGCCCAGTATAACAACCGCATAACCACTTCCGAGTCTTGACCGTATGACTATCAGACAGCTTTTTGTCATCGTAAGCGTCGCCACGTGCGCACTTATACTGCTGCTTAGCTACTTTTGGTCTCCCGCGCTTTACGCCTTTGTTGTAGCACTGCCGATCATCGGCCTTGGCGTGCAAGACATGCTGCAGAAAACACACAGCATTCGGCGCTTGTATCCGGTGTTTGGGCGTTTTCGCTATATGTTGGAGGCCGTGCGCCCCGAGATTCAGCAGTACTTTGTAGAAAGCGATTTATCCGGCACGCCGATACCCAGAGAATTTCGATCGCTGGTGTATCAACGCGCTAAAGGTGCGCGAGATACCCGCCCATTCGGCACTATCATGGATGTAAACCGGGACGGTTATGAGTGGATGAATCACTCACTGGCACCTAAACACATCGGTAATCACGACCCGCGCATACTGTTCGGCGGGCCGGATTGCACCAAACCCTACTCGGCGTCGGCTCTAAACATTTCCGCCATGAGCTATGGCTCTTTAAGCTCCAATGCCATCCAGGCCTTGAGCCGCGGCGCAAAAATTGGCGGCTTTGCCCACAACACCGGAGAAGGCAGCCTGAGCCCTCATCACCTGTCTGGAGGGGCGGACATTATCTGGCAGATAGGCACAGGCTATTTCGGCTGCCGAGACAGCGAAGGAAACTTCAACCCGAAAACCTTCGCCGAAAAAGCCACGTTGCCTGAGGTAAAAATGATTGAGATCAAGCTGTCTCAAGGGGCAAAACCCGGGCACGGCGGCTTATTACCCGGGCCAAAAGTTACCGAAGAGATCGCAGCCATCCGGGATGTGCCGGTTGGGGTCACCGTGGCATCCCCGGCAGCGCACTCGGCATTTTCCACCCCGAAAGAGCTGTTGGAATTTGTCAAAACCTTGCGAGAGCTGTCAGGCGGTAAACCCATCGGTTTTAAAATGTGCCTCGGCAACAAGCATGAGTTCCTGGGCATTTGTAAAGCCATGCTGGAGACGAACATCACGCCTGACTTCATCACCGTGGACGGTGGAGAGGGCGGCACAGGCGCTGCCCCAATCGAAATGACGAACTCAGTAGGCACCCCTCTGCGGGATGGCTTGATGTACATCCACAACACACTAATTGGCGTTGGCTTAAGGGACCGCATGCGAATCATTGCCTCAGGCAAGATGTTCTCGGCGTTTCACATCGTGCGCGCCATGGCACTGGGCGCAGACACGGTGAATTCAGCGCGCAGCTTTATGCTGTCCTTAGGCTGTATCCAGGCAAGAAGCTGTAATACCGATCACTGCCCGACCGGGATCGCTACATCAAACCCTCAGCGAGCAAAAGCCCTTGTGGTGACCGACAAAGCTCAGCGCGTCGCGAATTACCACGCCGAAACCGTAAAAAACCTCGTCGAACTTGCCGGTGCTGCCGGTTTGAACAGCATCCAGGAATTAGAACCTCGACACATTCAACGCCGGATACAGGGTAACGACGTCAGAACCTACGCCGAGCTGTACCCCACCATCGATTCCGGCTGCCTGTTATCAGACGACACACGACCTGACGCTTGGAAGATCGATTGGTCTTTAGCAGCGGTAGAGCACTTCTAAGTGAACTACTGCTCAGAAGCCCTG
>JAHDCO010000041.1:10377-35023 GCA_020629835.1 Granulosicoccaceae bacterium | reverse complement strand
TGCTGTACTCACTACTGATAACGTAATCCACCACTTCACCATCGGGACCTACGAACACATCTCGATTTAAAACGGCTAACACAATAGATCGTTGCGGTAAGGCTTCACGCCACTCAATCGTTATGCGGTAGTTACTGTTAGCAGGGACCATGATTTGGCCGCGCCAACCTTCTGTGCCCTCGTTGCTCATGGGAATGACAGTGCCATCATTGAGATACACCGATGGAGACAGTGCATCTTTATTGACGTTGCGCGCTGTGGTTAGCATGGCAGGCGGCGATAAACGCATCGCGTTATCGTCAAACTCAACCGGGGTTGTGTTATGCGGCTGGCACGCAGAAACCGCAGTTGCTATACCCAGCACCGCGACAGGCTTAATCGAGTGGTGTAGTCGAATCATGGCAAAGGGTCTCGAATAATAACTGTGAGTGGTACAGCCGGATTGCCGGTGGGGTCAAGCGTATCGCCTCCACCACTGCTGCCACCCAGCTGAGAGGCTAAAGCGCCAGCGGCTAACACACCTAACGCCACGTAAATCCATCGACGTGTGTTGTTCACTTCAGGCTGTACGGTGTCAGAAGCCGCTTTGGCCGCCACCACAGCCGCCGCAGGGGAGTCATTAGGCGCAGGAGCTGGATTGTTTTGTTGGGCTAAAGCGGTAACATCGGATTGAGTAATGGTTCGAATATATGGATCGAACGCGAAACCCTCAACGGTTCGGTTTCCGGTTAGGTCGAGCGCTTGTGCGTAATAGAGAAATTCGCGTAAGTCATTTGGGTCGGTATCGACGGCTACGCTAAAGTAACCGGTATCGCCGATCGGCTGCATAAGCACGCGCTTAAACGCGTTTTCACCACTGCGTCGGTAGTGCAGCGACACATCTCCAAGGCCAATGTCGTCAGACGCTTGCAGCGTAAACACTTGCGATAAATCCGCCGGGGAGCTTTCGACCACTTCAAGCGTTACTTTCGGAGGCTCAATATCCGGCACTGTTTGCGCAATCGCGCCTACGGTGTGCCCTAACAACAGGAACACGCTGATAACAAGAGCTATCCAGCGTCTGCAATGGCCGGTGAGGTTGCCGGTAAGCGGGCCGGTAAGCGGGCCGGTAGATGCGGTTTCGGCTGATTTCATATTGGCGAGTATACGTTTCGAAATTTTCAGGGCTGCGAACGACTCTGCGTTCCATTCATTGTCACCAGGGTAGGGTGTGTCAAAATCCTGAAACTGTGAGCCAGTTTTCGGCACATACAACCCCGAGCTACGTAAGCGTTCACCGCATCACGGCCTTATCAGAGCCGGGAACTTCAATCCGGTAAAACCACTCATCCTTATTATGTGGCAGGCAAAATTATTGGTTAAATCAACCCGCTGGCAGTGGGTTGTCTTGCTTGCACTGGCACTGCTGACAGTATCGCTGTTAGGCCGCGGTCGCGGTGAAAGTGTGATCGTTAATGCACAACTTTTAACACTTGGTAACGCCGCAGAAACGGCGACGACCATGCTCATCCGCGATCAAACCATCGTGGCCATCGGTGATGAGGAATCCGTACTCGACCAAGCCTCAAGTGCGGCTCGAATTGTTGATATGCAGGGCCGCACAATCATCCCGGGATTTGTCGATGCGCACAGTCATTTTCCCGTTTCGGGATTATCTGCTGTCAGTGTCAATATTGCGCCGCCGCCAGATGGGCCAGGGGTGTCGAAAGCGGCGGTACTAGCCGCCTTGCAGGACGCCATCCCCGAACAGGTCGGCAGTGCAGACTCGGCGTTTGTTCTGGGATTCAACTACGACAATACCGTGTTTTCTGATGCCGACCACCCCACCCGAGACGAACTTGACGCGATTGGCAACGGCCATCCCATCTACCTTTGGCACAACTCAGGACACCTGGGGGTAGCCAACTCGGCCGCGCTGGAGAAATTGGGTGTGAATGAGAATTCACCTGCTGTGTTGGGCGGTCAGCGTGGCGTGGATGTCGATGGGCGATTGAATGGGCTGTTATTGGAAAAGGCAGCGCCCAGTCTGACCCGCCTTCTCAAAGAGCTGTCTTGGCAAGATCAATGGCGCATCGTGTCGGAAGCTCGCGACGAGTATTTAGCTGCTGGCGTTACCACAGTGCAAAACGGCTATGCATCGGAGCTTATGCGGCAATTTTTGAACGGCTTGCATACGCTCGGGGTACTGCCTCAACGCGTTAATACCTGGATAGCGCACGACAAGTTGGACCCAGCGAAACGAACTCAGTATCCGGCCAACACGACTGTCAAAATCATAGTTGATGGCAGCCCACAGGGTCTAACGGCCTATTTATCAAGCCCGTATCGTGTTCCTGCATTTGGCAAGCGCAATGCGGGTTTCCCGCTGTATCACCAGGCGCAGCTCAATGCGCTGATCCTTCAGTACCACCAGCTGGGATATCAACTGGCCCTGCACGGTAATGGCGATGCGGCAATCGAACAAATCATTACCGCGCTTGGTCATGCCCAGGCGCAAGCACCCCGCACAGATGCACGCCACATCCTGGTGCACGCGCAGCTGGTTCGCCCGGATCAACTAGCGCGCATGTCGGCAGTTGGGCTCAGCCCATCATTTTTTTCCGCTCACACCTTCTACTGGGGCGATTGGCATCGGCGAACGTTAGGCGAACAACGCGCCGCTGGCCTAAGTCCTGCAATGTCAGCAGTAGAAAACGGTTTACGTTTTTCATTACACGCCGATAGTCCAGTAACACCGATGGATTTATTGTTTGTGATGTGGGCGTCGACAACACGGATGACTCGTAGCGGCGTGGTTTTAGGTGAGGTTGAACGTCTGGATCGCCTAACCGCCCTGCGAGCTGTAACGATCGATGCGGCCTGGCAGGCCTTCCAGGAATCAAGCGTTGGTTCATTGGAAGAAGGCAAGTTGGCTGATTTTGTGGTGCTTTCTGAGAATCCCATCACAGCCGTTGATATTCGGCAGGTAAAAGTGGAAGAGACCTGGATTGGGGGTCAACGCCGCTACAAAAGAGACAGAGAATAGGTTTGAAGCATGGCGGTAACCACCCTTCTAAACGCAAGAGTCCATATGAATCGCACCGTGGCTTTGGTGCTGGCTGGCGGACGAGGTACCCGGTTACACGGACTAACAGACCATCGCGCAAAACCTGCTGTACCGTTTGGTGGTAAGTACCGTCTGATTGATTTTGCACTGTCAAACTGTCTGAACTCAGGCGTGGGACGTGTTGGCATCCTGACTCAGTACAAATCTCACTCACTCAACCAGCACGTTCAGCAGGGTTGGGGTATGAGCGCCCATGACGGTACGCCCATGGTGCAATTACTGCCAGCTCAACAACGTACCAACGAATCAAACTGGTACGCCGGCACCGCGGATGCCATTTACCAGAATTTAGACATCGTAAAGTCATACAACCCTGAGTATGTGTTGGTGTTAGCCGGGGATCACATCTACAAGATGGACTACACACAACTGATTGAACAACATGTTCAAACCGGTGCGGACCTCACTATCAGCGCCGTTGAAACCACGCTGGAAGAAGGGCGTCAGTTTGGTGTGCTTAGTATTGATGCTGATAACACCGTTGTTCGCTTTAATGAAAAGCCGGATCATCCCGAGCCCATTCCTGGAAAACCCGATCGATGCTTGTCATCAATGGGTGTCTATGTGTTCAACGCAAAATACTTGTACAACGTGTTGTCGGAAAATCATCAAGCCCAACACGGGGATGATTTTGGCAGGCACATTATCCCTGCGCTCATCGAACAGCATCGCGTTATGGCGTATTCGTTTAACGGTCATAACCAGGTGTCTCGATACTGGCGAGACGTGGGCACATTAGACGCGTTCTGGCAGGCTAATATTGAACTCATCGGTTCTGCACCTGAGCTGGATTTATACGATCAGGATTGGCCAATAAGAACCTTAACGAATCAAGCGCCACCAGCTAAGTTTTTATACGACTCCGCTGAAGTGTGCGGTGCCGCTGTTAACTCATTGATTTGCGAAGGCTGTGTGATATCCGGTGCGTTGATTAAGAACACCGTGATGTGCACTCACGTTACCGCCGATGAACAAACCCACATCGTGGACAGCGTGCTGTTACCGGACAGTAAAATCGGCAAGCATTGCCGTTTGAAGCGAGTAGTGTTGGACCGAGGGTGTGTTGTGCCTGATGGCATGGTGATTGGCTACGATGTGTTGGAAGATGCTCGTCGGTTTAAGGTGTCTGAATCCCACGTTGTACTCGTCACACCCGATATGCTGGCCGCGCTGCAGCAACCGGTACAAACAAAAGCGGCGTAAAAAATTACGCAGTACCTGTGGGTGTCGCGCAGCTTGGGCGAGCATGCGTAAGAAGGTAGCCCACGGCAACGCGTTAGACTAAGCCTTTCTGGTTGAAACCCCACACACGCCCATGGCAGAGTCATCGCCGTTGTTTAAAGACCCCATCGCGATCCTTCCTGGCATGACGCTCTTGCCGCAGTTCGCCAGTTCTGCGTTGTTAAAGCCGTGCCTGGAATCGGTGTGCACGGTCTCGCCAATTCGGCAAATGAAAACGCGCCGTGGCCAAACCATACAAGTATCCATGACAAACTGCGGCCAGTACGGTTGGGTGTCGGACACCAAAGGGTACCGGTATACAGACACCGACCCCTTAACAGGCGTACCGTGGCCGAGCATGCCCCAGCCGCTGTCAGACCTCGCGGTCCAGGCAGCGAGCCAAGCTGGCTTCAGCGACTTCGAGCCCGATGCGTGCCTGATCAATCGTTACGCACCCGGTGTGCAGATGGGTGCACATCAGGATCGCGATGAGCAGGACTTTACCCAGCCGATAGTGTCGGTGTCACTGGGGATACCCGCCCGGTTTTTTGTGCTGGGATTGGAGAAGCGCGGCACCTCCACACCCGTGGATTTGACTGACGGCGATGTGGTGGTGTTTGGTGGACCTGCGCGGCTGTACTATCACGGCATTCGAAAACTCAAACCCAATGAAGATCCAATTTGGGGCGCCTTCCGCTGGAATCTTACGTTCAGAAAGGCCATGTGAGAGACTTAACCTATGAGCCTACCCAGCGTTTCACTGAACGATAAATTTGATCTGACGCAACGCCGTGTGTTTCTCTCCGGTACTCAAGCGTTGGTGCGCCTGTGCTTAATGCAGCACGAACTTGATTGCTCGAAGGGGCTTAACACCGCTGGGTTTGTTACCGGATACCGAGGCTCTCCGTTGGGAGGGCTGGATCAGCAATTTCCGAAAGCCGCACAAGCACTGGAAGAGCGCAATCTGGTATTCGAACCCGCGCTTAATGAAGACTTAGCCGCCACGGCACTGTGGGGTACCCAACAAGCGGAACTTCGAGGCGATGGTGCCTTTGATGGTGTCTTTGGTATGTGGTATGGCAAAGGGCCAGGTGTTGATCGTTCCGGTGACGTATTTCGTCACGCAAATCTTGCTGGTACCTCACCCCACGGCGGGGTGTTGGTATTGATGGGGGACGACCACACCTGCGAAAGCTCGACAACAGCGCACCAAAGTGAGTACGCCTTGGTTGACGCCATGATGCCTATTTTGAATCCCGTCAACGTATCTGAAATTATTGAATTCGGTTTACACGGTTGGGCACTGTCTCGATTTGCCGGTGTCTGGTGTGGTTTAAAGGCAGTTAAAGACACTATTGAATCCACCGCGTCCATAGATTCCTCTTTGGAGCAATTTGTGTTCAATACGCCCGATAGTGATGAGTTACCCAGTGATGGGCTGAACATTCGAACGAATGATCCGCCGCCGGTGCAGGAGGCGCGATTACATCAGCATAAATTAAAGGCGGTTCACGCCTACGCACGCGCCAATCCCCTAAACGATATTGTCTGGGGACAGGACACTAATTCGCGACTAGGCATTATCAGCACTGGTAAGTCTTATCTGGACACGCGACAAGCGCTGGACGAACTGGGCATCAACGAAGCGCGCGCACGTCAGTTAGGGGTGTGTTTATATAAAATCGGCCTGGCTTGGCCAATGGAACCGACAGAATTAACAGCGTTTGCCGCAGGCCTGGATATGTTGGTGGTGGTCGAAGAAAAACGTCCGTTAATTGAATCGCAGGTTAAAGCGCTGTTATACGGTTTACCCAGCGCGCCCCAGGTGGTTGGAAAAACAAAACTCGACGGTGAATCGCTTTTTCAATCAGAAGGTGCGTTAAACCCGATTCAAATTGCCGTAGGGATTGGTGAGCACCTGACTCAAGTGGTTGAGGATGCGCAGGTGTTGGCTAGAACGTCTGAACTGCAGCAGACACTGCTAGCAGAACGTGAGGCCTTATCTGTAGTCCGTAAACCTACGTTCTGCGCAGGCTGTCCCCACAATTCCAGTACTGTGATACCGGAAGGCTCACGCGGGTACGCGGGTATCGGCTGTCACTACATGGTGCAATTCCTGGATCGCAATGTGGAGGGTTATACCCACATGGGCGGTGAGGGCGCCAACTGGGTGGGCGAATCTAAATTTTCAACCCGCGGGCACGTGTTTCAAAACCTGGGCGATGGTACTTACAACCACTCTGGGTTAATGGCCATAAGAGCTGCCATCGCCGCTGGCACAACCATGACCTTTAAACTGCTGTACAACGATGCGGTTGCGATGACGGGTGGCCAGGGCCACGATGGCGGGTTAACGGTGCAATCGCTAGTGAATGAAGTTGCAGGTTTAGGCGTGCAACGTTTGGCTTTTGTGACCGATGATGTCAGCCGGCATGCAGGCCTGCAGTTACCACCAGGGGTAGAGATAACGGATCGCTCCGAATTGCAAAGCGTGCAAAGAACCCTTGCAAAAACCCCGGGTGTAACGTTGCTTGTTTACGATCAAACCTGTGCTGCGGAAAAACGACGACGACGAAAGCGTGGATTGCATCCTGACCCGGCGGAACGAATTGTAATTAATGAAGCGGTGTGCGAAGGCTGTGGCGATTGCGGCACGCAATCCAACTGCGTTGCGATTGTGCCCTCTGAAACGCCCTGGGGTCGTAAACGTCAGATTGATCAGTCCGCATGCAATAAAGACTTCTCGTGCGTTCGAGGGTTTTGCCCTAGTTTTGTTACGGTATCTGGCGGGGCCTTAAAGAAGCCGGACAAACCCACCGTCAAGTTACCGGATGTACCGCTACCCACGATTCCACAATTGGATGCTACTTACGCGTTAATGGTTACAGGCGTTGGTGGTACCGGCATCGTAACGGTAGCGGCATTGATCGGTATGGCAGCACATATCGATGGATTGGGTTGCGGCATTATTGACATGGCCGGACTTGCGCAGAAAGGTGGGTCGGTCGTGTCCCACGTAAAGCTTGCTCCCACGCCGTCGGATATAACCGCTATTCGCATCGCACCGGGTACGGCAGATCTTCTGATCGGCGGTGACCTGATTGTAAGTGCCAGTAACGCAACGCTTGCTGGGCTTAAGAGTGGTGCGGCCCGGGCTGTGGTGAATACGCATGAAATGATGCCCAGTGACTTTACCCATCAACGTGATCTCACCTTGCCCACCGATACCATGTACTCGCGTCTGCAGGCCGCCGCTCACGCGCCAAGTGTTCACTTTGTAAATGCAACGCATTTCGCAAGGCAATGGTTGGGTGATAGCATCGGCGCGAACTTGTTTTTATTAGGTGCCGCCTGGCAGAAAGGTTACCTGCCGCTATCGTTTGAGGCGATTGATCAAGCCATTGCACTGAACAACGTTGCTGTTGATTTCAACCGACAGGCGTTTGCCCTGGGCCGCCTATGGGTACATGATGCAGTTAAGTTAAGCCCGGCTCAAGCGGTTAGCGTGTCGTTCCCATCTGAGATAAAATCCGAATCACTGGATGATGTTTTGCAACGATGTGAAACGCGATTAACCGCGTATCAAAATACCCGCTACGCCAGGCGTTTTAAGACCACGTTACAACCGCTCATGGATGCCGAAACCTCGGCTGATAAGCCACTGTCCTGTATTGCAGCGGATGCGCTTTGCAAGCTGATGGCATACAAAGACGAATATGAAGTTGCGAGGTTGTACAGCGATGGTGAATTTATTAAACGCGTGAACGATCAGTTTGAGGGCGACTATGAGCTGAAACTGCATCTTGCGCCTCCGTTAATTAGCAGGATCAGCGAAAGCTCAGGACGTCCAATAAAAAAACAGTATGGCCCGTGGATGTTGAAGGCCATGCGAGTACTGGCTAAATGCAAATCGCTTCGGAATACGCCATTGAATGTTTTTGGTTATACCGATGAACGTAAGATGGAAGTTGCCTTAGTTCGTGAATACGAACAGCACGTACAATTCGCGGTTAAAGCCCTTCGCGAGCAATCCACTGACACTCATCTACAAGCTAATGCATTGAGTGAGTTGTTGTCATTGCCGTTTAATGTGCGCGGGTTCGGGCCGGTTAAAGCTCAGAGCGTTGCTGAGGCAAGACAACAGGCTCAGACACTGTTAGCTCAACTAAACGGTACCGAAGCTTCTAATAACTCTGCAGGTCAGGCCGCCTAGTGACATCGATAAACATACCGCCTAAGGTGCTTGCCTTTGATGTATTCGGCACAGTGGTTGACTGGTACGGTTCCATTAAGCAGGAAATAGAAAAAACGTTGCCTACGGTAGATGCTGATGCGTTTACACTTGCCTGGCGTGATGGCTATGCCCCTGCCATGGCGGTTGTTAATGCATCGAATGATTGGGTGCTCCTGGATGTACTGCATCGACAAATACTCGATGAGGTATTGGTTCAGTTTAACCTGCAAGATGTGGATGAAAAAACTCGGCAGTCACTGTGCAAAGCATGGCACAAACTGGCTGCCTGGCCAGACAGTGTTGAAGCGATTGAAAGACTTCGACAGCGCTTTACTGTGGTTTCGTTATCCAACGGCAATTTAAGCTTACTAACGAACATGGCGAAGAACGCAGGTATTCGCTGGGACTGTGTGTTATCTGCTGAAGTGTTCAAGCGGTACAAACCGCATCCCGATACCTACTGTGGCGCAGCGCGAGTGTTTGATGTGCCGGTGAGTGCGGTCATGATGGTAGCGGCTCATCAAAACGACTTGGACGCCGCTCGCGGCTTTGGCTTACAAACCGCTTTTATTGAACGTCCGGATGAGTACGGGCCTATCCGTGGGAATGTTATCGAGCGGCGGGATGAAAACGATTGGCATGCCACCGATATTGCTGATTTAGCTGATCAACTAGGTTGTTAAAAACATGGCTGTGAAGCCCAAGGATGCCGCGAGTTTACTGATTCATCGTCAGAGTGACGGTGGTCATGAAGTACTGATGGGACGACGCCCGGTTAAGTCTCGTTTCATGCCGAACGTCTTTGTTTTCCCGGGCGGCGCGGTTGACCCGTGTGACGCCCGAGTAAAACCCGCTACCTCGTTGATGTCCGATTGCGCAAAGCATATGGCTGTAGCCGGTTCAAAGGCACGCGCTCAAACGATGGCTGTAGCCGCCGTTCGCGAAACGTTCGAAGAAACGGGGGTGTTAATCGGACAGCCCGGTAACCCGGGCACGGTAAAGGATGCAACGTGGCAGACGTTAGCGTCACAAAATATGTCAGCGGATTTGTCCGCGCTGCAGTACTTTGCCCGGGCAACAACGCCTGCCGACCAACCCATACGCTTCCATGCGCGTTTCTTTGTGTGCGATTGGACACGCGTTGCCAATCACGAACAAGCTGAGCTTAAGCAAAACGACGAACTGCTCGACCTGCAATGGGTGCCCATTAACAACCCCGAATCGCTACCGCTGCGAACGATCACTCGGTTTATGCTTGATGAATTAAGCACCTGGTTAACTGAACCTGATGCCTGGCAGGGCTATCCGCACTTTACGCAAAAAGCAGGGCAGCGCTGGGTGCAACGTACACGCTAGCGCGCGAAATCATTATCCGGCTCGATCGATGTTGACGTGCTGTCCCTGCCGTCCGCCCACGCACGATGCGCCTGGGCGAGCTCCGCGTACCAGTACCCGCTGTCTTTGATGGTTCTCACCTGGGTGTCATAGTCCACATGCACTAAGCCAAAACGCATGTTGTACCCTTCAGCCCATTCAAAGTTATCCATCAAGCTCCAGGCGAAATAACCACGTAAATCAATGCCTGATGCAATGATCTTTGCCGCTTCGGTCAAGTGCTCATCTAAATACTGGGTTCGTTCGGCGTCATGAACGCGTCCGTCGTCGCTCAGCCCGGTGTTGTAACACGCCCCATTCTCGGTGACGTAAACCGGTGGTAAATCGTAGCGTTCGTACACTTGGGTTAACAGTTGCGATAAACCGAAAGCACCAATCTCCCAGCCGATATCGGTGCGGTCTTTGCGATCTGTTGCCCTGACTAATTTAGCTCTCGGAAACACTTTATTGTTATCACTGTGATCGGCCACGCTGATGGGGGTGTAGTAGTTCACGCCCCAAAAATCCAAGGGCTGTTGAATGATGGCCATATCCTCACTTTGAATGGGCATCATGGAGCCTAAATCGTCCATGAACGCCTGGTCGTAAGAGCCATTAAACAACGGGCCAAAAAATACGCCGTTATCAAATTGGAACTGACGCTCTGCTGCATCCTTGTCAGCTGTATCGTCAGACGCCGCTGCAATGGATGTGGGATTCAACACAATTCCCACTGGCACATCAGGTTGTTCGCTTCGTATCGCCTGAACAGCTAAGCCGTGCGCCAGGTTCATGGTGTGTACCGCGTGCAACGTGGCTTCCAAGTTTTTTTCGCCCGGTGCGTGCACGCCGAACAAGTGACTTAAATGACAAGCACACCACGGTTCATTAAAGGTTGTAACGGTATCAAACCGATCCCCCAATCGTTGCGTAACCACGCGCGCGTATTCAGCAAATGCATAAGCGGTATCTCGGCTCGTCCAGCCGCCGTACCCCGCCAGGTTTAACGGTAGATCCCAATGGTAAAGCGTAGGGAAGACTTGTAAGCCCCGTTCCAGAATGCCGTCAACCAATCGATCGTAAAAGTCCAGACCCGGTTCGTTGATGGCACCGACACCGTTTGGAATGACTCGTGGCCAGGCAATGGAAAATCGGTAAGCATCTACACCTAAGGCCTGAATAAGATCCAGGTCTTGCTCCCAGCGGTCGTAGTGCTCACAGGCAATATCGCCGTTATGTCTTTTGTATACGCGCCCCGGCATATTGGAAAATGCATCCCAGATGCTCGGACCTCGCCCGTCTCGTTTTGTCGCACCTTCAATTTGATAGGCTGAGGTGGCCACGCCGAATATAAAGTCTTCAGGAAATTGTGTGGCAAGCGTATGCGTATCTGTCATAGCCGAAGGATAACGCAGTTATTTACTTCGCTATTCCACAAGTTATGTTCAAGCCTTGTGTTAAGTCGCCGGTCAGCCGTTGCTGTTCGATCAGGAAAACCACGCTCGCCAGCGCACTTCGTAAAGCCGCAGGTACTAAGTTTTCCGATAGATCCGGATAGCTGGCCGATACGATCGCTGACAAGGTGGTGTGGCCTTGACGAACCGATTCATACACCGATTCCACTCGTGCTAAGCGATGGTTTTTTAAGTGTTTCAACACCGCCTGCGTGCGCGCAATCGGCGCGCCGTGTGTGGGCCAGAACTGTTTGTCCTGTCTTCGCATCAGCCGCTCAAGGCTGCCGAGATAATCACCCAAATGGCCGTCGGGTGGCAGCAATACCGGCGTTGACCAGCCCATAACCAGATCGCCCACAAACACTCGCTGAAAGGCATCTTCTGCGAAGGCCACATGATTGGATGCATGCCCGGGTGTGGATAGACATTGCAGTGACCAATCACGCCCGTGAATACTTTGCTTATCTTGCAGGACTAGGTCTGGCTTAAATTCAGTGTCCCCGGCGCTATCGAGTTCACTGGGTAAGGCGCTAGGCCGCTGCAATGCCCGACAGGTGCCCAACGCATAGCTGGGTGCATCGCAGCGTTGCTGTAGCAGATTCGTTGCGGCCGAATGGTCTCGATGAGTGTGCGTGATCAGGATGTGCGTGATACGCTCCCCGCCAAGTTGATCGATCAAGGCATCGATGTGTGAGGTGTCAAGTGGACCGGGGTCAATAACCGCCACGTCTTTTTGACCAACTACATAAGTACCGGTGCCCTTGAACGTTAGTGGCCCCGGGTTGTTTGCTGTGATTCGCCGCAGACCCGGCGCCACCGTTTCCAGTTCGCCGATAGGACAGTGGTAGTCTGTTGAAAATTGGAATGTATCGTTCATGGATCAAGTATGTCGAATATTGAGTTTACTAAGGAAGAAAAAGCCGCTCTAGTAAAGGAAATTCAGGCGTACTTCAAAGAAGAGCTTGATCAAACCATCGGCCAGTTTCCAGCTACCTTTCTATTAGATTTCTTTACCGAAACCGTTGGTCCTCACTATTACAACCGTGCACTGCAAGATGCTCAGCTGGTATTGGAAGACCGCATGGACTCATTGCGCGATGCGCTGTACGCGATTGAAAAGCCAAGTGCTTTCACGCGGTGACCCCAGGTCGTTGGGTAAAAATCTCTGCAGTCAATTCGATGGCGACGTTGGCGCAAGACGATTATTGAAAATCTACTCGTCTGTCATTGCCCTCGCGCTGGCCTTGTGCTGGGTAACCCCAGCTATCAGTGCCGAATTTCTAGATCCGTTGCCCCTGCAGGAAATACGGGTGGGTGAACGGTATACCTTAGGGATACGTCCGTCTCGTGCTCCAGCTCGCAGTGCTGTGAACACCAAGTTGGATCTGTATGCGGCCGAGCTTTCTGTGGGTGCGTCGTTTCGGCGAATAGGTGATGAGCTTTGGGAATTTGCATGGACACCTTCGGTTCGCGATAAGGGAGTTCATGCTGTGCGCATACTGGTTACCGAACGTGGGCAGCCGAGCGTCGTCATTGAAACCGAGGAACTTACGTTCATTGTGGGGGACGGCCCAGTGCAGGTCAGTGATCCCGATCCCGATCCGGTCATCGTCGAAGCCTCGGCCCTGTCAGTGCCACCAGACTCCGTGAATTTTGAAGCGGCGAATGATGAGCTGAAATCTCAAGGCCCGCAGCCAGAACGCAATGATTTGGTGAGTGAGCCTGAATGGTCCTTGGCACCTTTAGCCAGCCATATAGTGACGCCTCATCAATGGGTGCGGTTCGAAGTTGCTTTGGACGCAAGCTCAGAAACAGTGAAGGACTATGTGGCAGTGCAAATTGACCGATTGCCTAATGGCGCTTCGTTTGATCCGTTACCCAATGGCAATCGTCAGTTCCAGTGGCGGCCAGGCACCAGCGATCAAGGCGAACATAGCTTTCGGGTGACCGCCGTTAACACCGAAAATCCGTCTCAATCCGAGTCCGTAAATTTGCGTATTATCGTGCAAGAGTGATAGACCCTAGACCGCTTTTTAATGCGCTAACCCCCAATGTCAAAGGCGCTTTGATACTGGTTGCGGCGGCTTTTGGTTTTAGCCTCATGGTGATGCTAATCAAACTGCTTGGGTCGGATCTTCCGGTGACTCAAATACTGGTCGTACGCCAATGGGTCATGGTGTCGATGCTGCTTCCGGTATTTATCAAAGGTGGCGCTGCTCAGTTCAAAACCAGGCGCCCCGATCTTCAAGCGATGCGGATAGGCTTCGCATTGGTTGCTATGTTGTGTGGGTTCACGGCCTTTGTTCACCTGCCGCTAGCCGACGCCACAGCGCTGGGTTTTGTGAAAAGCTTTTTCGTCACAATATTCGCTGTAATTATCTTGAAAGAAACGGTAGGTATACATCGCTGGGGCGCGGTGGTGATAGGGTTTGTGGGCGTGCTTTTTATGGTGCAACCGGGTACCCAAAGCTATTCGCTATACGGTGTACTCGCCTTGATTGCAGCGGCGGCTGCGGGCTGTGTGATGATTATTATCCGCATTCTGAATCGATCGGATTCACCCAATACCATCCTTGCGTATCAGGCAATTGGTATTGGTGTAATCATGATCATACCGGCTTGGTGGCAATGGGTAGCGCCCACCGCTCAACAATGGTTTTTGTTGCTTGTTGTTGGCGTGGTGTCTTTCTTTGCCCAAAAGTTGAATATTTGGGCATATCGCTTTGGCGAGGCGTCAGTTCTTGCTTCGTTAGACTATGTGCGATTGCTCTATGCCACGGCGTTAGGTGCCTGGGTTTTTCAGCAATGGCCCAGCAAAGAAACGCTGGTTGGTGCAGCTATCATCGCGTTGGCTTCGGTATACACCGTGCATCGCGAAGTAAAACGTAAACAAAATTTAGTCAGTGCCCCAGAGAGTCGTCCCAATCAAAACCACTAACTGTCAGGATGGCCACTGATGAAAGGTACTCATACGTTGCGAGTAGTGTTGTGATGAATACGCCGAACAGCCAATCGAATCGCTTTACCCGCTTGAGATCAATCCGGATGAAATCAGCCTTAGGCGTTTTCGCTTTCGTATTGTTCGCGGGTGGGGTAAGTCCGCTACTGGCTGCACCCTTGGTTGTGGATATCACCGTAAGGCTTGCAGAGAAACCGCTGGATCGTTGCGTTGTATTGCTGCACGGATTAGCGCGAACGTCTGGCTCAATGGAAGAATTAGCACAAGCGTTAAATTCAGCCGGTTGGCACACGGCCAACGTTGATTATCCGTCGCGTGATCACCAGGTGGCTGAGCTTAGTGCGGCGGCGGTGGGTCAGGGGATGGCAGCGTGCGAAGGCACCGGCGCTACACGCATTGATGCCGTCACCCACTCGCTGGGCGGTATTCTAATGCGCGAATTCTTTAACACGAACACCGTAGATACGTTTGGTCGATTGGTTATGCTAGGCCCACCAAACCACGGTAGCGAAGTGGTTGATAACTTACGAGATATTCCGGGCTTTGAAGCTCTAAATGGCCCAGCTGGCTTACAACTGGGTACTGAACCTACCAGTGTGCCCAATAGCCTGGGGCCTGTGACGGTCGATACGGCGGTAATTGCAGGCACAACGTCCATTAACTTGTTGCTGTCGAACTATTTACCCAACCCCGATGATGGCAAGGTATCCGTAGCGAGCGCGCGAGTAGACGGTATGTGCGGGTTCTTAACGATGCCGGTGTCTCACCCGTTCATCATGAGTGATGAGGCTGTGATACAGCAGGTGATTGAGTATTTGAATTCCGGGAAATTCACTCAGGTAGAGGACAATGTGCCTGAATACCCTGAGTGTGGGCATCGCTTCAGTGGCGGTTAAGTTTGTTGGTTAATACCTAATGCTTAACTTCTAACTTCTGACTTCTGACTTCTGACTTCTGACTTCTGACTTCTGACTTCTGACTTCTGACTCTAGCGATGTGGAAAAGTCATCCCTGACAGAATCGGCTATCGCGTTGATTACTTCAACCGACCGTCGTTCTTGTGAGCGACGTCGAAATTAACAGCCAGATGGTTCAGCTTTTTGGCAAAGTCGTCAAACACTTCAAGGTCATTCTTTCTCACGGATACGCGGCTGCTGTAGTTGCCTTTCAACAACTCATCGACATGGCGCTTGATTGGTTGAAGTGGGCCCATCATGCGGTGTGTATAGGCCACACAGACGGCGGCGAGCAACATCACATAAAGAAAAAAGAGGGCTGCACAATAGCGAAACAACTGAATAAGTTGAATTTGTATCATGTCGGCGTAGTAACTGCGAGATTCGTCGTCCACTGTCACCGCACTAATCAGTTCGCTGAATGCAAAATATAAAAACGCACCCAGTGCCACCGCGACTACCGCGGTAGAACCCAACATCCACATGAGCAGCTTGAACTGCAGAAATGGTTCCCAAATGGCGTTGACCCATCGCCTTCTATAGCGACGGCGTGGCTTGCCATCGTCGTCCAGCTCTGCAAGTTGATCGATCACTTCTGAGCTCATTCGCGCGTCGCCAGATAATAAATGCCTGGTAACGTTATCGGTTGCGACGCGCCTATTCTAAAGACTCAGTTCACGAGTCGATGGTGTTCAGTGAGGTTCGGCGCTAGGATGTGCGAACTGTCTCACGTGGCTCAGTGGTTGAATCTTTCCATGAAATATCAATATCAAAATTACATCCCTACGGTGCCAGAATCCTGCTTTGTGGCACCAGGCGCAGCGGTCATCGGCCGAGTGAACCTGGGCGAGCGGGTTAGCGTTTGGTTCAACGCCGTACTACGCGGGGACAACGACGACATCAACATCGGTCAAGGCAGCAACGTACAGGATGGCTGCGTCCTACACGTCGATGATGGCTACCCCATCACAGTTGGTGAAAATTGCACCATAGGTCATAAAGTCATCTTGCACGGATGTATGGTAGGTGATGACAGTTTGATTGGCATGAACGCCGTGGTACTCAATGGAGCCGTCATCGGTAAACGGTGTTTGATAGGCGCAAATGCTCTGGTAACCGAAGGTATGGAAATCCCGGATGGGTCCTTGGTGCTGGGTTCACCCGCCAAGGTGGTGAAGCCTTTGGGCGAAGGCGCGCTGGATATGATGGCCGCGGGTGCAAGGCACTATCAGGAAAAAATTGCTGTCTATGCTCAGGGTTTAACGCCGTTGCCCTAACGGGTATCAAACGAGTGGCCCGTGTTTTCAGGCCACTCGTTGACACTTTTCTAACCGTTGCTTTCAAACACAGCAGCAGCGGTCATCGGCTTAAGATAACGTTGGCGTACCTTCAAACTGAGACATATCGATGTTGCCGTCACCATCAATGGCTTGTTCAAACAACTTCAGGCGTTTGTGAATGGAGATAAGCTCAATAATCGTTGTCCAGGAGTTCGCCAGAAACTGAAACGATGACTCTACTTGTCCATAAGCCTGGTTGATCTGTTGAAACAGCCCTAGGGTGATTGCACCAGCCACAATGGTAGGGCCCAACGCAATAAAAGGTACGAGGTTAGATCCTTGAGCGTAAAGGAAGCGGAAGAAGTTGAAGTAGGTGTATTCCAAGTAAATCCGGTAGTAATTTTTTCGAACACCGCTGTACAGTTCCTTCACTGTTGGTGGAGCCGCTCGTTCAATATCATCTTCTCCGTGCACCAGTTCTTTACGATAAGCCGCTTCAACTTTTTGGTTATTGAATTGCAGCCCTGGTAATCGTATGCCTACTAAGGCGAGTAACACGGTACCGAACATGGCACTCATTAATGACATAAATACTAATGAACCCTTCACTTCACCAATAAACGGAAGTTCGGTCACCTGTGCCGACAGCGTCCATAAGATTGGAAGAAACGCCAGTAGCGTCATGATGGAGCCGACGAAAGCAGAACCGAGGTCCTCCACAATACTGGCGAAGCGCATGGTGTCTTCCTGAATTCGCTGCGAGGCACCTTCCACTTTTCGTAGCTTGCCCCAGTGATGCATGTAGTAGTCATTCATGGCGGTACGCCATCTAAAGACGTAATGTGCGTTAAAAAAACGGAAGACCACTAGAAATATGATGTACGGAAACAGCACGTAACCCACGGTGATCAGTAATCCGAAATACTCATCAATCGTTACTGAACCCGGGTCACCCAGGGCGGCTTGGATAAGGTCGTAGAATTCGCCATACCAATCATTCAGCCAAACACTGATCTGAACACTGAAATAGGTGAACACCAAAATACAGGCTGACCCAAACACTGACCATCGGTACCACGGGTGTCGTTCAATGCAAAACCAGATAACACAGAAGAGCAGTGAAACCAGCACGATGAACAGGTAGGTCCATTTTTTTTCGGGGGTTAAAAACGGAGCTTTTTCACCCTCGGCTAGCTCTGGATTCTGTAAAAAGCTCAATGAACTGTGCAACTCGCTCAAGCCAGCAAAATGCCACGCGAGCACCGCTAATAGAAACCACCCAAAGGCGGAAAGAAAAAACCACTTGGGTTTGGGAAAAAACGAATCAAACATAGTTTGTTTACCGGGTTGAGCAAAAAACAGGTGATGGGCAGGCAACCGACACGCGGGCGGGGTTACCAGCCCAGAATCTGGTACTTAACTATAGTCTAGCTCCGCCCGGCCAACGCTCTTGGCTGAGCCCTGCTAGCTTCGATACAATAGAGCTCGAAGAGTTCTTTTCTCCTGCCTTTACGAGTATTTTTTAGGTTATGGCCCAATACGTTTACACAATGAACCGCGTGAGTAAGGTGGTTCCACCCAAACGCGAAATTCTGAAGAACATATCCCTGTCGTTCTTTCCGGGCGCAAAAATCGGCGTGCTCGGCCTAAACGGGGCGGGTAAATCCACACTTTTGAAAATCATGGCGGGGCTGGATACCGAAATTGACGGCGAAGCCCGGCCGATGCCCGACATCAACGTGGGCTACTTGCCGCAGGAACCCGCGTTGGATCCGGAAAAAACAGTACGTGACATTGTGGAAGAAGCTGTGGACGAGGTGAAATCGGCACAGGCGCGATTGGACGAAATTTATGCAGCCTATGCCGAACCCGATGCGGACTTCGATGCCTTAGCCAACGAGCAGGGCAAGCTCGAAGCGGTGCTACAGGCCGCGGATGCGCACAACCTGGAGAATCAGTTAGAACGCGCCGCAGACGCGTTGCGATTACCACCCTGGGACACGAAGGTCGGCGTGTTGTCTGGTGGTGAGAAGCGTCGTGTGGCCTTGTGCCGACTGCTGTTGTCAGGCCCGGATATGTTGTTACTCGATGAACCGACGAACCACCTGGATGCAGATTCGGTTGGTTGGTTAGAGCAATTTCTTCATCAGTTTCCTGGCACCGTTGTGGCCATCACTCACGATCGCTACTTTTTGGACAACGTGGCCGGATGGATCTTAGAACTGGATCGAGGCCACGGTATCCCTTTTGAAGGCAACTATTCGGGTTGGTTGGATCAAAAATCGGCACGCCTGGAAATGGAGCAAAAGAAAGAAAGTGCTCACTCCAAGGCGTTGAAGGCTGAGTTGGAGTGGGTCAGAAAAGGGGCTAAAGGCCGGCAAACCAAGTCCAAAGCCCGACTGCAGCGCTACGAAGAAATGCAGTCGCAGGACTTTCAAAAACGCGCTGAAACCAACGAAATCTACATACCACCTGGGCCCAGACTTGGCGGTAAGGTCGTTGAGTTCAATAATGTCTCCAAGTCCTTTGGCGACCGTGTGCTGATTGACGACTTGTCTTTCTCTATCCCGCCCGGAGCTATCGTGGGTGTGATTGGTGGTAACGGTGCTGGTAAGTCCACGCTGTTTCGCATGATGATGGGGCAGGAGCAGCCTGATTCTGGCAGCATCGATATCGGAGAAACGGTAGAGATGGCCTACGTTGATCAAAGTCGTGATGATCTGGACGGTGAAAAAACGGTGTTCCAAACCCTATCTGGCGGTGCCGACAACATCACGATCGGTAATTACGAAATGCCGGCACGAAACTACGTTGGGCGTTTCAACTTTAAAGGCGCTGATCAACAGAAAATGGTGAAGGACCTGTCCGGTGGTGAGCGGGGAAGGTTGCACCTTGCACTGACACTAAAGCAGGGTGCGAACGTTTTGCTGCTCGATGAACCCTCAAACGATTTGGATGTGGAAACGCTTCGAGCATTGGAAGAAGCACTACTGGACTTTGCTGGTTGCGCGGTGGTGATATCTCACGATCGATGGTTTCTTGATCGCGTTGCGACTCATATATTGGCGTACGAAGACCCTAGTGAAATTAACTTTTTCGCGGGTAACTACACCGAGTATGAAGCTGATCGGCGCGAACGTTTAGGTGAGGCAGCGACTCAACCCAAGCGTGTTAAATACAAAAAACTCACCGCTTAACGGCTCATTCAAACGTCCCCTGATACATAGGCAATCCGCATGCTCACACAAGAAGAACTTGACGAAAAAGGCTTACAAGCTACGTTGTTAACTCATCCCTTGGTGCGACATAAGTTAACGCTTATGCGCGACAAGGACTTAGCGTCGGCATCGTTTCGTATGTTGTTGCGTGAGATCTCCTGGCTACTGTGCTTTGAAGTAACTAAAGACCTTCCTTTAGAGATGCGGGCTATTGAAACGCCAGTAGCGCCAATGGAAGCGCCGGTGTTACAAGGTAAGAAATTGGCGTTCATTTCTATCTTGCGTGCAGGCAATGGGCTGCTGGACGGTATGTTGGATGTGATCCCATCGGCAAGGGTGGGGCACGTGGGTTTGTATCGTGACCCAGAAACGTTGCAAGCGGTCGAGTACTACTACAAAGTGCCTAAGGCCATGGAAGATCGACTCATCATTGTGGTGGATCCCATGTTGGCAACCGCGAATTCAGCGATTGCAGCGGTTGAACGTTTGAAGCAGGGTGGCGCTAAGAATATGCGTTTTGTTTGTTTGATTTCAGCGCCTGAAGGCGTCAAAGCATTCAACGAGGCGCATCCGGACGTGAGCATCGTAACCGCAGCGGTGGATACACACTTAAATGATCACGGTTACATCGTGCCGGGTTTGGGTGATGCGGGTGATCGCATTTTTGGAACGAAATAAACCGTGGCTAACCAACAATTTGATTATGTGGTGGTAGGCGCAGGTTCGGCGGGCGCCATCATGGCAGCGCGTTTAAGCGAAGACCCCAACGTCACGGTTGCTTTGCTTGAGGCCGGCGGTTCAGACCGTAGTTTGTTTATTCGAATGCCTACGGCGTTGTCCATTCCGATGAACATGCCGAAATACAACTGGGGCTTTGAATCTGAACCCGAACCCTATGTGAACAACCGACGGTTGGACTGTCCGCGTGGCAAAGTGCTGGGTGGGTCTTCATCCATCAATGGGATGGCATTCGTACGCGGCAACCCACGTGACTTTGACCAGTGGGAGGATGAGGGCGCAGCGGGTTGGAACTACAGCGCCTGTCTGCCGTATTTTAAAAAGATGGAAACCTGGATGTATGGCGCCAGTGATTTCCGGGGCGGGCACGGGCCCATCGCGGTTAACAAAGGTAACGACATGGCGTTAAACCCGTTGTATCAAGCCTTTATTGATGCTGGTGTTGAAGCTGGTTATCCATTCACTGCTGACTACAACGGATATCAACAGGAAGGCTTTGGTCAGAAGCACATGAATGTGTCTAACGGGGTGCGTCAGTCCACGGCATACACGTATTTAAATGCGGCGCGCGGTAGAAAGAACCTATCGATCATCCCGCATACGCTTGTAGATCAAATCCTGTTCGATGGTGATAAAGCTGTCGGTGTTCGGTATCACTCTGCCGGGCACACGTTGGATATCAATGCGAACGCTGAAGTCATTTTATCCGCAGGCTCAATTGGGTCACCTTCCATACTGCAGCGATCGGGTATCGGCCCAGCGTCTGTTCTCCGAAACGCCAGTGTTCCTGTTCGAGTAGATTCACCGGGAGTGGGTGAAAACTTACAGGATCATTTAGAAGTGTACTTTCAGTATGAGTGCACACAAAAAGTATCGCTCAATCGCCATTTATCCTGGTGGGCGAAAGGTCTGATTGGTGCTCGGTGGGTGCTTCGCAGGGATGGTTTAGGTGCGACTAACCACTTCGAAAGTTGCGGATTCATACGCTCACGTGCCGGGCTTGAGCAACCCAATATTCAATACCATTTTCTACCCGGTGCCATGCGTTACGACGGGCGTGCGGCCTTTGCTGGAGATGGCTATCAAGTGCATGTTGGGCCGAACAAGCCGCACAGTCGAGGGCGTGTGGCGATAAAGAGTAGCAGTGCCTCTGAAGCCCCTTCGATCCTCTTCAACTACTTGGAACGAGAGCAGGACAGAATCGATTGGCGGGACACCATTCGCTTAACCAGAGAAGTTTTACAGCAGGATGCTTTAGCGCCGTTTCGTGGCGATGAAATTCAGCCCGGAATGCACATCACTGACGATGACGCCATTGATGCCTGGGTCAGGGACAATGTGGAAAGCGCTTACCATCCGTCTTGTTCGGTCAAGCTTGGATCAGATGATGATCCGATGGCTGTTCTTAATAGCGATTGCGAGGTGCGCGGCGTACAAAGTTTGCGTGTGGTTGACTCGTCTATCTTTCCCACCATCACCAACGGAAATCTAAACGCGCCAACCATGATGGTTGCCGAACGAGCCGCTGATATTGTTCGAGGAAAGTTATTGCCATCAGAGCCGATGGCCGTGTGGACTCCGAACAACTGGCAGACTGAGCAACGTAGTGCCGAAGGGCATGCGAGTCAAAGTACCGGTGTGCCGTCGTGACACACGTCATCAACCGTGGTTGATGGTTCAAATCTCGGGGGTTTGAATACGACGTTTTAGGCAGTTTGTACCCGTACCGAGTTCGTTATCTGAAACTATGCAGGAGTGAATGATGGCAACAGAGAATAAAACTCAACCGCAACCTGGGGCCGTCAAAGAGTTACTGGCAGCCTTGCCGGATCATCGACGCAAAGACTGCAAAACCATCAGCGCTATGATGCGGCGTGTGACCGGTAAGCGTGCCACCTTGTGGGGCACCAGCATGGTGGGATTTGGGCAATACTTTTACCGCTACGCCAGCGGACGTGAAGGGGTGTTCTTTCGCACCGGATTCGCCTCACGAAAAAGCGACATAACGATTTATATCCATCCGGAAGTGAAACGCTATGAATCGTTCTTAAAAAAGCTTGGCCCGCATAAACACAGCGTCTCGTGTTTGTACATAAAGCGTTTAAGCGATATTGACACAGCCGTACTCGAACAAATAATTGAAGCGGCCTATAAGGATATGCAGGAACTGTATCCGCTTGATAAGCCGCCTAAAACCACGAAGAAATCTTGAAAAACGTTGGAAAGCAATCTTGAGTCGTACCAAAGGCTGAATCGTATGTAACGCGCACAAAAAAGGCCAGCCCCAGGGCTGGCCTTATAACGCATTTAATCGTTAATCAGTAAGCCTCTGGCCATTAGCCATTAGCCATTAGCCATTAGCCATTAGCCATTAGGTACTAGTTACTGACCTTTGATCTCGAGCAGCTCAACGGAAAATACCAACGTTTCATTTGGCCCGATATTTTGACCCGCGCCACGTTCACCGTAGGCAAGATCGGATGGGATAACAAAACGGAATTTGCTGCCCACGTTCATCAACTGAAGGCCTTCCGTCCAACCTGGGATCACGCCCTTCAATGGAAATTCTGCGGGTTGGCCACGGGCGATTGAACTGTCGAATTCCCTGCCGTCAATCAGTGTACCGACGTAATGAACGGTTACGGTGTCGTCAACAGAAGGCTTGGGGCCGTCGCCAGCTTCCAACTCTTCCCATTGCAAACCGGACTCAGTCACGGTGACTTCGTCTCGTGCAGCGTTGTCGTCGAGGAATTTCTGGCCTTGTGCAACGGCGGCAGCGGCAGCTTCTTGGCGACGCTTCTCTTCGAACTCACCCAACACCTGCTGAGCTTCTTCGATCGTTAAGAGGGTCTCTTCACCTGAGTGCTGAGCGGTCATGGCAGCGGTTATGGCTTCATAATTTAATGAATCGCCGTAGTTTTTCAGTACACGTTCACCTACAAGCATGCCAAGGCTGTAGCTGAGCTTATCTTCATCTGTGTCCAATGCGATTTCCTGTGCGGAAGCGGACATGATAGGCATGGCGGAGATAAGTCCAGCCAAAATCAATTTCTTCACGGTTCTATGTCCAGTAGGGTTGATAAGTTTCAAGACGCCCGCACTATCGCACACTTCTCAAGCACTGCGGGCTGGACTTAGCTAAGTCTTTAGCCAACGGGTTTGGTTCCATCGATTAATGCAAACCCCGGGCCCGCACTGTCAGGCTGCGCGGTGCTCAGCTTCGAACATTATCAATACGTAAGGCAGGCGCTCGAAGGATCAGCGCGCCACTTGAAGCGCCGCTGAGCGGAGTACGTGTTCGTGAGCGCGTTTTTTCAGCATTCCGTCCAGCTGTGGTTCCACGTTTTCCGGGAAGCTGAGCAGCACATCCCGGTGGTGTCCTTCACAGTGATCAATCACGGCATCACTGGAACGCACCGACAGGGTGGGTTCATTCGTGGCCATAGCCCGATCGATACAGGCTTGCCAGCGTTCCAGAGCGGCTCGTTGTTCCTGTTCCATACTGATGGGCGTTTTGTTGAAGCTAGCGCAGCCTGTGGTTACCGCAAGGCTTATGAGCAGAACAGCGACTGCTTTGTGTGTGTGGAAAGCTTGCTCCATGGCGAAATCGGCTCAACAGATACGTGGTGTAATGTCGTAATTGGTATCGGCGAACGAACCCGAATCTGATTGGCGATCCAGCAGGGCGTGACAAGGCGCACAGCAAATCTGTTAGCTCGTGCGACTTAGCTCGCGCGAACTTGAGCATTGCCAGGGGCGCGCCGGAGCCAGGGCCCGAAGTGCAGCGTGTCATCCATGGAACGAGGCCATCGTTTCGGTGTCATCCATTCAACGATTCGAACATTGAACGACTGATAGGATTTCTCCATGCCCAGCACTTTCAAATTTCACACCAACACGATCCGCTCTGCTTTTGCATTAAATCGCAACGTGAGAGCGGACTCAGAGTCCGCTCGAGCATCACTGTATCGACCAGCGCACGCAGTGGCGCTGATCAGGTTGATCCGCTACGCACTGATTGTTTTTGCCGTGGCTCTGCCGGCTACTGTTCATGCGGCAGAACCGGTCAGTCAATCCGTATTCGGTGGTGTGGCCATTGGCGGACG
>JAHDCO010000041.1:0-10277 GCA_020629835.1 Granulosicoccaceae bacterium | reverse complement strand
ATGCGGCAGAACCGGTCAGTCAATCCGTATTCGGTGGTGTGGCCATTGGCGGACGGGACACCGTGGAATATCACACATTACAGCGTGAACCTCGTGCAGAGGCGGTGAAGGGCAGTAAGCGTAATACCGTGACATACAAAGGTGCTAAATGGCGATTCGCATCGGCGGAAAGTGCTGATAAATTCAGAGCAGATCCTGAAGCGTTCGCACCGGCTTACAACGGCTTTTGCGCAAACGCGCTGAGCCTTGGAAATGGATTAGTGAAAACCGATGGATCGGTCTGGGAAATATTTGGCCAACAACTGTATTTGTTCTACGCCAGTGAGGGGCGTGAACGGTGGGTGGGCGCTAAGACTATTGATGCGTTTAAGGCTGCGGCCGATCGTGCCTGGACTGATTTGTCAGTTAAATAAATTGCCTTAACGGCCGCGGTATCACTCACAGTGGTACCACGGCCGCTAAGGTTAATGCTGATAAGGTTAATGCTTATTGCACTCAGTTACGCGTGACAGTCACTTCCAGGAATTCACTGCCTGCTTCAAAGTCGAAGCTTGGGTTTTCTGAGCCGCTTTGACCAGGATGCGCCATGATGGCACCGCCTTCGACGTCACCTAGGTTCGGGCTGCCTGCACCATCGCTGCATGGTGGTACCCAATAGTCCAGCGTGAGTACGTTAGTTTCTGAACCCGCATCATAGATAGGCGTGGTGAATGTTTCGGTGCTGTCTGTAGACAGAGCGCGTGAATCAACGCCGGTGAAACCGTCGTTAGTACATACCACCATAGCAACGATACTCAGTACTTGATCGGCCGATGCAAGATCTAAGGTGATAGAGGAAGTACCACCAGGTAACAAGGGGCCTGCGGGATCAGGAACAGCTACGCCACCTGCGGTAACTGTACCGTTTGCGATTTGACCAGTAACAACATCTGCCAGAGGCGTATTGTTTCCGTTCTCTGCAATTTCAATGACTTCGCCAATGGCGGGTTGGCCCACTTCGAATAAGCGTATGCCATTGTCGGTGCCAGGAGCGTTGTGCAGAGCAACAACCGGTGGCGTGATGGGCTGCGAAGTTGACGTGTTTCTAAAAGATATTGTCACAGTTCCCGGCGCGGCCGTCGTGTTATCGATGAGTTGTGCTCGTACTTCACCCGGTGCGTTTGCTTCGGTGTGAACGTTAACGTACAAACGCCCCTCGTTAAATAACGCAATACTTGCTGCATCCAACGTAGTGCCTTCAGGTGTTGACCATGTGGTGTTATCAGCGTTAGGTTCAAGCCCAACGACCACTCCACCAGCCTCACCGGCAGCACCGGCGTGGATGTGTGCATCCGTTGCAGGGCCAGTTAAACCAAAGACGGTCACTGAACCGCTAATCGCACCGGTGCTTGTATCAACAGTGAAGCTGCCTTCACCACCGGCGCCGTCAACATTGGCAGGAGGTACCGTGCTGGTGCTATCAAGTGTGATGCTTACTTCCATGACGTCAGGATTGGGCATCACAGTGTCGTCGGGTGTGGAACCATCGGTTGTAGAGTCATCATTAGAAGATGAGCTGCAACCGGCTAAAAAGAGTCCTGAGGCGAAAATAACCGCCAACGTTTTTTGCAGCGACGTATAACGTTTTTGAATCATAAGTAGGGTCCAGGCAGTCAATCAAGTCACTCTTAAGGGGTGAGCTGATGGCACTGCGATATGTGCGAAAAGATGAAATTTTTTTGTCAGGCGCAGCGCGTTTATGACCAAGCACACTCGTGTGCTGCGCAAGCCAAACTTGTGACCGGAGGTTATACGGATAGTTCCGAAACCGGCCCAGTTTGTTTGAGATTCGCGCTAAGTTTCGTATCGATCTTTCTTTTGAACAAACGCCAGCCAGGTAATGGCGGCAAGTGTTAGAGCAAATAAGGGAAGCACCGTCATGTTGACAGCTCGCCAACCAAACTCATGATGCAGTGCACCTGCCGAAAGCGCGGTCAGTGTCACCGTGCTGAACACAATAAGATCATTGACTGCTTGCGTGCGCGCTTTCTCTGCTGGCTGGTGCGCATCAGTCAGTAGAGTAGTACCTCCAACAAACAAAAAGTTCCAACTGATACCTAATAAAACCAAAGCGGTAACGTAATGAGCGACGCTATTACCGGTGAAGTTAACGCCGACCGCCGTCACGCCTGCAATGACGCCGCAAATTAAAACAGGGATCAATCCGAATCGTTTGATAATGCTGCCAGTAAAAAATGATGGCGCAAACATAGAGAAGACATGCCATTGAATAACAACCGCGGTACTGTCTAAGCCTAAACCCTGTGCCTGTATAGCCAGCGGTGTGGCCGTCATGACTAAGTTCATGGTGCCGTAACCCAGCATTTGGCAAACCACCGCTACGATAAATATGGGTTGTGTAATGATCTCACCCAGCGAACGCACGGGTTGCGTATTCGCTGTTTCTACCGGCGCTGGCAGTCGCGCTGCCAACATGGTTGCGATAGACAGGATGTAAACAAAAATCAGTACAGCGAAGGGACCGGCAAAGGGCTCCGTATCAAACATTTTGGAGCTCCAGTTCGCGAGGTTCGGGCCAATTAAAGCCGCGAGTAAGCCGCCAGCCATAACCCACGAAATAGCGACGCTTTTTTGCTCCTCGTTTACCAATTCTGCGGCGGTAAATCGGTAGTAGTTACTAAATGCTGCGAACATGCCAAAACACACGGTGGCGACACAAAACCCTTCAAAGCTTTGGCTAAACAGTGAAATTAGCGCGATGATAGCGCCAGTTATGCCGAGTGCGTTACCCAATAAGAAGCCAGCCTGCCGCCCAAAACGGCCCATGAACAACGACGCCGGAACGGTCGTGACCATGATGGCAGCGAATTGCAAGGCCATCGGTAAGGTAGCCAAGCGCTTATCGTCGGCAAGTTCAAACCCAATAAGCGCCGAAATGGTGATCAACAGCGATTGGTTAATGAACAAAAATCCGTTGCAAACGCTCAGTAAGTAAACGGCTCTGGGGAGGGTAAAAGTCATTTTTTGCGCCGGGCTCTGCGTGCTTCGCGTTTTTGTTGTTTGCGAGCTTCTCGTTCTGCGCGTTGCTGTACAACCGCAGCCTCTTCTTCCACTTGCATTTCAGGTGTTTCCAGGGTGATCCCCCCTAGGATGCCTTGACGAAAATCTTGCATAACAATGCGCGCTGCACGATCGTAGTCTACGTGTCCTCGCGCGCCCAAACATCCAGATTGCAGGCCAATCAGTTCCAGTGTTCTTGTGCTATCCACCGGGTCAACAGCTTCGTTGGTGTAGCGTGTTCTCAGCAAGTCCGGGTAGGCTATCAACAAATAATCCAACAGGGTTAAGCACACTTCCGTGTTGTCCATGGCGGTGTCTCGGATAGAGCCCACAGCCGCTAAGCGAAAGCCGCTGTGCACGTTTTCCACGTTAGGCCACAGCACACCAGGGGTGTCTTTTAACGCCCAATGGTCGTTCAAAATGACGTGTTGCTGGCGCTTGGTGATTGCCGGTTCGTTGCCGGTTTTTGCAATTGAACGGCCTGCCAGGGCATTGATGAGTGTGCTCTTTCCCACATTCGGTATACCCACGACCATGGCCACACGGGGTTTTAATGCGTTCGGTACGGGTTTAAAGCGTTGGCCCAGAGTCTTTAATACGGGTTTGGCTCCGCCGGGTTCTGAAGGTGTCAGAGCAAGCACATCAATGGTGTCCGTGGTGAGGGACTCTACCCAGGCTTGGGTTCGAGCCGGGTCGGCTAAATCCGTCTTTGCAAGTACACGTAACCCCGGCTTATCGCCTTGGATCTCTTGCAGCATGGGGTTTTGGCTACTGTAGGGCAGACGTGCATCCAGCACTTCAATGACCACATCAACGCTGGGTAACGCGGCCGCCATTTCTTTGCGGGCCTTGTGCATGTGACCCGGAAACCATTGAATTGCCATAGTGACGAGAGTGTACGGACTGAAGCCGGGAAGAGCCAGTATCATGACAGCATGAGAGTTCCCCCGTCGGCTTCGATCACCACCGATACACACAGTTCGCGCCTTGCGAAACAGTCGGTGGTGCTTGCCCCTATGGAAGGGGTGATTAACGCATCCATGCGGGAATTTTTAACGAGCATGGGCGGGTACTCCCGCTGCGTGACCGAATTTGTACGGGTAACAAATGTCTTGTTGCCTGAACGCAGTTTTTATCGTCTGTGCCCGGAGCTGAAAACCGGTGGACGCACCACGTCAGGTGTTCCGGTCTTTGTGCAACTGCTGGGTAGTGACCCGGCAGCCTTAGCCGACAATGCCGCTCGAGCCGAAACCCTGGGAGCTTTAGGGGTAGATTTAAACTTCGGTTGCCCCGCCAAAACAGTAAATAACAGCATGGGAGGCTCAATACTGCTGCGTGAGCCGGCCACCGTGGGCGAGATTGTCAGCAGTGTGCGTCGCACATTGTCTCCAGCGATGCCACTGACAGTAAAAATTCGGCTGGGTTACGACAACGCAGATAAGCTACACGACATTGTCGATGAGGTCCGAAGTGCTGGAGCGGATGAATTAGCCATACACGCTCGCACGAAGTTCGATGGGTACAAACCACCAGCCCACTGGGGGAAGGTGGCGTCAGTAACTGCCGACCAAAGCGGTGCTTTCCCCCTACGTATCAACGGTGAAATTTGGACGGTGCAAGATGCACAGCAAGCGATGCGGCAAAGCGGTTGTCATACTGTGATGCTGGGAAGAAGTGCGTTGGCCGCCCCGGATCTTGCGAAACGCATTGTGGCAAACGACGTTACGGCGAAACCACTACCGTGGCCAAATTTATTACCCTTTATTGCCACGCAGTTTGAACGCTATGATTCGCAAACGCCACGCTACGTTGGCAATCGCACCAAACAGTGGTTAGCGTATCTGAAGCGGACGTATCCCGAAGCGGCAGAACTTTTCTCTCGAATCCGCACGTTACACGATCCAGCACTTATTGCAGAACAACTTGCTCAGGTACAGCCAAACTCCGCTCGATTGGCAAAGTCGGGCGAGGATTCAAATTTAACTGAGTCATTGGAAATATCGCGCAAGGTGTCCGCTAATTTAGGTAACCAGGCATCGGCCCATTCGCGCTGAGCGGTCGTCATACTGTTAACAAAGTCTAAAGCGAATTGCGACCACAAGGCGCGATTCGCAGACCAGTTTTCCGCTTCGTTTGTTTCTAATAAATTCCAGAGCTTTTCTAAATGCGCTGTCATTTGCCTATCGTAGGTAAACGAATTCTGGGCGCGTGTCAGCGCAAAGAACTGTTTGTTCCACGCACCGGATAACTCCCAGTAGCGCTGCCGCAGTGGAATTTGTTTCTCTAAGGTTGCCTTTAAAAGTTGTTTTTGTTCCTGGGTGAACTTTAAACCGATACGACCGGACCATTTGATTACATTGCTATAGCGTTGTTCGATGCGTTCTTCGGGTGTTTTTTCCAGATACTCAGCCCTGTTACGGGTTTGTTCCCGAGCGAACCGTTTTTCAATGAAATCAATCTGCTCGTCAGTCACCGTTTTCATCAATTCGTATGAAAAATTTACCGGGTGGCATACGCGAACGGTTCTGGATCGCTCTTCAATACGCTCGGACCATTCGGCAATTTGTTCTGCGGTCTTTCGTTTAGGCGTGGAGATGGCCATTTCCAGATCGTCCAATAGGTCGGCGTACAACGGCAGTTCGTTGCGGCGATGCCATAGATGGAACGTCTGCAGACGTTGTTCAAAGGCGCGGATTTGTGTTTCGTCAAAGTCGCCCAGCTTGTCGAACTCTTTGCGCATCATGTCGTCCAGGCGGTTGTACAAAGGGCTGAGGACGAGTTTGCTGTTGGAACAGGCCGCTGTAACAAGAAGTAACACTAATGCTAAAAAAATGCGCAAGCGTGTCTTAGGTGCGTAGCGAACCCGAGAATGTGGACAAAGCGTTGGTATCATGGATGGGCACTCAGTAATAAGCGCAAGCGAGTTCGATCACGATAATGGGAACGATACGGTATGGCCAGTGACACGATGGAGATAGGGCAGGGGCAGGTTGTAGGCATGCATTACTCCTTGTACCGGGCCGAGGGGGACCTCATTGAATCTACGGACGGGAAGAACCCGATTTTGTTTCTATACGGTGACCGCCACGTGTTAGCCGCGCTACAAACTGCGCTAGCTGGCAAGACAGTCGGTGATACATTAACCGTCGAGTTGCCGCACACACAGGCCTATGGGCGTTATTACCCCGATCGTGTGAAACGATTGCCCCGTAAACGAATAGACGGGGGCAAGCAGCAATCGTTCCGCGTTGGACAAGTTATTCACATGGACGCCGGTCAGGGCCACCGACAAGCAGCTTCAGTTGTGAAAGTGGGTAAATTTAATGTGGATGTCGATACCAATCACCCGTTGGCAGGGCAAGATTTACGCTTCGAGGTGACAATAGAATCCGTGCGCCCGGCCACTGAGAGCGAGCTTGCCCACGGGCACGCTCATGGGCCAGGTGGCCACCAGCACTAACGACTCGGGAAGGAGAGACCTATGCCAGCTCTGAAATCTAAGAAGATGGCGCTTACCGCAGCGGCTTTGGCGCTGTGTTTAGCCATTGCAGCGTGTGCAGAGAACGCGGTTACCGGCGGCAAGAACTTTTTGTTGGTTGGCCCCGAATGGGATCGAGAGGTAGGCCAGCAGCAGTACCTGCCGCTTCGCCAGATGCAGGGAGGGGATTACACCGCTGACCCTGAAGTTGAAGCTTACGTGCGGGAAATTGGAATGAAGTTAGCCGCAGCCAGCGACGTAAAGCTTCCATACGAATTCAACGTCATCAACAGCTCCGTACCAAACGCATGGGCGCTGCCCAGCGGCAAGATTTCAATCAACCGAGGTTTACTGACCGAGATGAACAGCGAGGCGGAACTGGCTGCGGTGCTGGGTCACGAAATCATTCACGCCGCCTCTCGACACGGAGCCCGGGGGATGTCCAAGAATGTGTTGGCTCAGGTGGGTGTGGTAGCTGCCACTGTGGCCGGCAGCCGTGAAGGATATGGGCAACTTGCGCAGATGGGTGCCAGTCTGGGTGCGCAGCTCATCACGACCAAATACGGTCGTGATGCAGAGCTGGAGGCCGATCTATACGGCATGGAGTACATGAAGCGCGCGGGTTTTGACGTGCAGGGAGCGGTGGATCTGCAACGCACGTTCGTAAAGTTGTCTGAGGGTCGTCGGCAAGATTTTATCTCTGGTTTGTTTTCCTCGCATCCACCCTCACAGGCTCGGGTCAATGCCAACATTGCCACAGCGGTTCGGCTTGGCACCGGTGGCGTCTCAGGCGAAGCCCGTTACCAGCGAGTGATGAAGCGTTTAAACCAAACGCAACCGGCGTATGAAAAGTTTGAGCAAGCGCAGAAAGCCTATGCGGAAGGCAACTTCGACACCGCCAAACGACTGGCCAATGAGGCGATCAAGATCGAACCTCGTGATGGGCATTTCTATTCGTTGTTAGGCGATGTTGCAGGGCACAAACAACAATGGAACACGGCCAAGCGTAATTACGATAAAGCGATTTCATTGAATGAAGAACTGTTTTATTACTATTTGCAGCGCGGCAAAGTGCACCAGCAAACGAATAATATTCGCGCAGCCAAGGCTGATTTTCAGCGCAGCATGGCGCTATTGCCCACAGAAGATGCGCAAGTGGGGTTAGGTGACGTTGCACGTTTAAGTGGTGATAACGCCACTGCTGCGAAGTTTTACAGTAGTGCGGCACAAGGTCAAAGTGCGACCGCCAAATACGCCAATCAGCAATTGGCTGAGCTGCAGTTTGATCAGACACCGGGTAAGTTTTTAAAGGTACGGCATGGGCCAGGGCAAGATGGCTTACTGAGGGTAGAGCTGACAAACACCACATCAAAAGCTATCGACAACATTGTGTTGGAGTATCGCTTCGGGAACGCACGCTCTGGACAACAGTCCCGCATAAGCGGATCCGTAGCGGCAGGTAAGCAGCGCATCATTAATACCGGAACACGTTTGACGCTACAGCAAATGAATTCACTGACCGTCTATGTAAGAGACGCAAGAATGGTGAACTGATGACGCCTCGGGTGAGGTTCCCAAACACCATCGGATGCATTCGCTCTGCACTACGAGCGCTATGGGTACTGGCCCTTGTTTCGATGTCACCTCATGCATCAGCGCAATCTTTAGAGGAACTTGCCGGTAACTTCGCTGGCTGTGCTGTTATCGGTACGGCAGGGGCCAGTATGCCGGTAGCGCCGTTGTTTCGATCCTCAGGTCAGCAATGCATTAGTGAGAATCCTCGAAGTTCATCCATCTCGGAAAGTTTGCAATGGCATACCGATGAAGCCTGTGTGAACGATACGTTATTCGTGCCCACACCCCTTACTGCGTTTTGTGCAGATATTGCCGGAGGGTCTGTGCTGGGGGCGGCGGAGAATATTGTTCCGAACAGTTGGACACTGACACCGGGTAATCGTTTGGATATCGGTGCGCTCTCATTGGATAATGTGCCGCAGCCTTATATGCAGCGGGTGAAGTACGCAAGCTTTACCACCGAGCGTGGCCAATGCGAACTTGAGATGCGAGTGTATTCACCGTATCCGGATTCTTCGGGCCTACGAAGTTTGGTTGCGCTACACGGCGGTTCCTGGCGTTTTCGCGGTTTAGGTTTTTTTGGCCTTGAAGCCAGTGTGGCTCATTGGGTAGACGCGGGTTTCGTTGTGTATGCGCCGTTCTATCGCTTGATTGATGACGTCGATGGTTCCTCGGCTTGTCAGAACGCATCGATAGAGGACCTGACGGGAGATGCAGAAACCGCACTGAACTGGGTTCTGGCCAATGCAGAACGTTATGGAAGTCAGGGAAGTCCTGTGGTTCTGGGGCAATCTGCCGGTGCTCATCTGGCAGGTAGTCTTTGGTTAAATCGGCGCGATGATGTGAGTGCGGCGGTATTACTGTATCCACCCACCGACTTTACGCACTTCGTTCAAAGCGTACGATTAGGCGAATACACCAACCCGGACGGCATCGACATTTTAGAGAAAGTGCTGGGTACGGATGCGGCTTCAGCGGATTTATCCGCATCCCCGATTCCAGAAAATTCATTCCCGTTACGGGTGGCTGAACAACCCGACGGCTTGGCTCCGGTTATGTTGCTGCATGGTGAGGCGGATGAGCTGGTGGACGCATCTCAATCGATTCGATTGTGCAATGCGCTGGCCGATCGTTCACTAATGACAGAGTTTTCAGTTCCTGCAGGACAATTAAGTCGCAGCGTATCGTGCAGTGCGATGGATTCTGATCAAGGCGTACCGTCAGAGCTCCGTTTGTTCAAGGAAGCTGAGCATGCGCTGGATGTATGCATCGACAATGATTTGCTGGGTGGAGAGGCCTGCCCGTCGGGCAGTTCCGCCAGCGCGGATTTGATTGGCGCCGCACTGTCAGACGCAACTACCTTTGCGCAGCAAGCTTTCGATGCACACCACAGCCCGTTGAATGGCAACTCAAGCGATGGTTCGGGTGAAACACCGACGTCAACCGGTGGTGGTTCCAGTTCATTTGGTGCGGTCTCGCCAGTTGGTTTTGTTACGTTGCTGCTATTGCTTGTGATGCGTACTCGCCGTTGGCGTGGCTTGGTTTTATAAGGTGTGACGTGACGATCGTATCGTGTGACTGTAAAGCTTTTCGAGCTGAGCTAACGGGTTTTCCTAAAAATACCCCGGGCAGGCTAGTCTGCTATTGCAAAGATTGCCAAGACTATTTAAATCGATTGGGGCGCGTGGATGTACTCGACGCCTACGGTGGCACGGAAGTCGTGCCGGTTTATCCCAATGAAATACGGATTTTGGAGGGGCTTTCCCTCTTGACCTGTTACCGATTGCACGAGCGCGGATTAGATCGGTGGGCAACATCTTGTTGTAATTCTCCCATTCTTAATTCACGGCCTGGGTTCCCGTGGAGTGGCGTTATGCACAATGCTTACAAGCAAGACGATCACTCCGCGCTGGGTAGCCTGGGCGAAGTTAAGTCTCGAATATTTGGGCGAGATGCTCAACCCGGTGCGCCGTTCAAAATATCAGAAAAAATTTCGCTGGGTGACCTAAGTGTTGTTTTACCTTTTATTGTAAAGGGCAAGGTTCTCAGGAAAGCGAATACTTCACCGTTGTATAACGAAGATAACGTTACTCCTATCAGCGCGATTAAAGTGCTTAGTGCTTAGTGCTTAGTGCTTAGTGCTTAGTGCTTAGTGCTTAGTGCT
>JAHDCO010000112.1 GCA_020629835.1 Granulosicoccaceae bacterium | reverse complement strand
TGGTCGTGGTCGTGGTCGTGGTCGTGGTCGTGGTCGTGGTCGTGGTCGTGGTCGTTTTTAGTCTGCTCGTCGCTCATGGATTCATCATACGGCTAAGCGTCGCTGCGTCAATATTTATGAGTGATAACCGTGGATTAAAACGATATAAATTTGTCCGCAATTCGGGATACTTTCGTGACAACTTCTTAAAGCCTCTTTGTATCTGAGTCAACGAATACGCAAGTGATCGTGTGATTTTTCTCCAACTAACAGATACAGGAAATCTTTATGAACCGAATTACATCAACGGGTGCTGCTGTGGCCATGGCAGTGATTGGCAGTGTATCCACAGCCAGCGCGGCTGAATATCAGGTTACCGTTACTAACTTAACCAGTGGCCTTTACTTCACTCCCGTCATTGCCAGTGCACACGCAGGTAGCGTTGCTATGTTTCGCTCTGGTACTCCGGCTTCCCCAGAACTTCAAGCCATTGCGGAAGGCGGTAATGTTGCCCCCATGGCCGCTCTGCTTGAAAGTGTTGGGGCCTCGGTGGCAACCGGAGATGGCTTGGTGGCTCCCGGCGCTACGGTAACGCTGACATTGCAGGATTCCGGTAACGCAGGGAATTCGGTTCTGTCTGTCACCAGTATGCTTTTGCCAACAAACGATGGCTTCCTCGGCCTGAACTCAGTGCCGCTACCGGGCGCAGACGGGCCAGCGACTCGCACTTGGAACGTCAATGGATATGATGCTGGAACAGAAGCTAACGACGAACTGGTGGGAAGTGGCGCGCCCGGTGAGGCAGGTTTTCCAGCACCACCACCGGTTGTTGCTACTGGCACCGGTACTGGCGGTCACGGCATTCCAGCGCACCCTGAAGGGTTCGTTCATATTCATCGAAACGTTATTGGTGACTTAAACCCATCAGGCGGGGACAGTGATATTAACGCTGCCGTCCATCGTTGGCTAAACCCGGTTGCGCGAGTGACGGTGACACGTATGGGCGATGGCGGTGGAGATGCCGGTGTGCCTAGTGCCGTTACAGGATTGACTGGGGTCGCCTATTCATCCAGCAGCATCGAAATCTTTTGGGATAGAGCAACGTCAGACAACTCAACTGTTGTTGCCTACGATATCTACCGTAACGGAAACCTCGTTGATACCCGCGATGCTTTGAGCTTCTTTGATGACTCACTACGAGCCGGTGTTGAATATCGCTATGAAGTTCGTGCCGTTGATGCAAACGGTGCACGCGGACCAAGCGCTGCCGTATCTGTAACAACGTTCCAGTAAAAGTTCCCTTGCTCAACTTCCGGTGAGCTGCATACGCCGGGCTTGTGAATACACGAGCCCGGCTTCTCTATTCCCGCGTGTCGATTTTCCGAACTCGTCTGTGAGCCGGTCAAAAAACGCGAAAGCGGTATGAACTTTTTCCGCCCGGTGCAATCGATATCGAGATGAACGCTGAGTGCAATGGTAAATCGATTCTGTTTGTTGAGGATGAACAGGAAATAGCGGATATTGTGACCCTGCATTTAGGTGATTTAAACTATCAGATCACTCACACCACCGATGGCATTAAAGGCTTAACATTAGCGTTGAAAGATTCCTGGGATTTGATCCTGCTTGATCTAACGCTCCCTAAGATAGACGGTCTTGATATTTGCAAACAGGTTAGAGAATCAAATCCAGCAACACCCATCATTCTTGTATCGGCTCGAAGCGGTGAAGAAGAAAGAGTGCTGGGTTTAGACATAGGGGCCGACGACTACATAACCAAACCCTTCAGTATTGATGAATTGATTGCTCGTGTTAAAGCGGTTCTGCGTCGTGTTGACGCATTACAAGGCTTAACACCTGCAGACGTCATAACCGTAAACGGCATTGTATTAGACCCCGCAAGGCATACCGTAACAGTATCGGGCCGGGCTGTGAATCTGACTGCAAGAGAATTTGATTTGCTTTTACACTTTGCAAAGTCACCTGGCCAGGTATTTAATCGCTCTGAAATTCTAGAGAACGTGTGGGGCACCCGGCACGATGGCTACTTACACACGGTTAACTCACATATCAATAGACTGAGATCCAAAATTGAGTGTGATCCAGCCAAGCCTGCATATATTCAAACCGTCTGGGGTGTCGGATACAAGCTGGCGTCTTAACAATGGCACCGTTATTTTCGTCATTGTTTGCAAGACTTTCGCTGTTTTTCCTGTTAACGCTTCTAACCCTCGGCTTAACCACTCTGTGGGTGACCCATCAAAACAGTCGAGATTATTATCTGGAATTCACTCAGCAACTCAATAGCCCAATTGCCATGTATATGGCAGAGAATGCCGAGTTGTTTGTAAACCGGCAAGTGAATGCCGAGGCCTTTGCACAGCTGATCGGACACGTTGTAGTTATAAACCCCAGTGTCGAAGTATATATATTGGACCCTCAGGGTAAGGTCATCGAATCTGTCGACTATTCGCAAGGTTCTGCATCCGCTGAACCAACGGCTCTTTACGTTGATATGAAACCCATAGAACGTTTCCTTGATTCCAGCTCGACTTATCCTATTTTCGGAACAAACCCTCAAAAGCCAGATAGTAAAAGTATTTTCTCAGTAGCACCTTTGCACACCTCTCCCTCCATTGGCCAGGAAACTGAGCAACTCGGCTATGTTTATGTTGTATTAGCAGGCGAGCGACATCAATCATTACTAAAATCCTTATCCAATAGTTACAGTATTAAAAATTTAACGTTGACCCTGGCCGGCACCCTATTGTTTGCACTGATAGCAGGAATAGCGGTATTTTTCCTGCTCACACGCCGATTAACTGCCCTCACACAAAAAGCTTCTAACTGGCAGAGTAATTTGCAAATGCATTCTCAGAACCTAGCTACTGCAACCTCAACGATAGGATTTCAGAATAACGTTCAAACCGATCGGCTTAAGGTTTCATCACGAGACGAAATTGATGTACTGGCAGCCACCTATGATTCGATGGCCGATCAGCTTCTAGGTCAATACAAACACTTGCAGGCAAGTGATAAAAATCGCAGAGAGTTCTTCGCGAATATTTCGCACGATTTGCGTACACCACTGACCACTATGCAAAGTTATCTGGAAACTCTGGTTCAGCGTTCAGACTCCCTATCAGCGTCTGATAGAAAACGCTATTTGGAAACTGCACACAAGCAAACATTGCGGTTACGGCGATTAGTGATGCAGTTGTTCGAGCTATCCAAGTTAACCTCGGGCAGTGTGGTTTTAGAATCTGAACGATTCTCTTTATTAGAGTTGAGCTTTGATTGCATCCAGCAATTTTCCTTAGAAGCCTCTCAACGTGGAATAGTATTAGCGGTAAAACCATCAGAAGATCATGGACAGTACTATGATGTCATTGCGGACATTGGGCTTATTCAACGTGTGTTCGAGAATCTACTGGCAAACGCATTACGATTTACACCCGCAGGCGGCGCCATAACCATTGAATTAAAACGAGACAGACCTAACGCTGTCTCCGTTATCGTACGGGATACGGGTATCGGCATATCTGAAGAACAACTTCATCAGGTGTTCAGTCGACATTATCCTGAAACGGTAAATGGCAATAAAATGGCAAGTAACAATGATTACAGTGGAAATGCTGGTCTGGGCTTGTCAATCGTTAAAAACATCATTGAGCTACATGGGTCCAGCGTTCAAATCAATAGTATGGAAAATTGCGGTACTCAAATACTATTCTCTCTTCCCAGTGATAAAAAATCTATTTGCAAAACGCCCTAAATCAACGCAGATACCAGGGAAGAAGATTCTTTAGCCCGAGCGATTAATATCGCGTTCGTTACTCTTGCACCTATCACGATGAACACCAAAGCAAGCATCGCACTTATGCTCAAACTGGCTACCCCGCTCATACCAGCACCCACAGTGCAACCACCAGCAAATACGCCGCCTATACCCATCAATACCGCACCCAATGAGTAGCGTCCTGTCTCGCGTGGTGATGTGAATGATTGCCATTTAAACTTCGCTGTTGTTAGAGCAACTGAAGCACTGCCCACAACGACTCCAGACAAAAGACCAACGCCAAACCCAGCACCAATTGAGGTTGAAGCTATCCCCCAGAACAACCATTCAGAACTGGGAGAAGTAAAGCTCAGTGATTGAAATACAATTGGGTCAAAGTCGTCGAGAAGAACAAAGCCCGTTCCAACCCATGCGATAGGCACCAATGCGCCAATCAAAGCTGCAACCATGATATGGCTTTTTGAAACCTGGCTTCTTCGAATGATGAGAACCACAGCTGCCACTAGCAACAAAACTATCGCCCATACGGATAACTGAGACTGGACCAGCTGTTCATTTATTGATGTCTCAAAAACAAACTCTGCAAGACTAATGCGTAGGGGAGAAAGAATACCTTTTAATGTCGCGTGAGCCGTTATCGCAAAGATAACAATAACGAATAGAGCCCTTAGATTACCGGTTCCCGTGAGTACCGCCAACCGGGATGCGCAGCCTCGTGTAAGTACCATCCCCGCACCGAACAGTAGGCCGCCTATGATAATGAGCGCGAATGGAATGCTTGCTGAGTGAAGCCTGTGTTCGGAGAAGTCGATCCAGCCCGCCAGAACCGCCAGTTGTGTGCCAACCACCGCGACGCCAAACGCAGTCGCCCAAACCGCCAATGCGCTTGAACGCGTGCTTGCGTCAGCGCTCACCAAGGCACGACGAATACAAAAATTGGTGTAAAGCGCGGACGCACCGAACAGCAGTCCAACAACTATTCCAAAGACGGCTGACGCTTGGAGTGGCGAAAGCCAATCAATGCCCAGATCTTCGTACATGGCTGACATCCATAAATTCTTTCCAAATCTGCTGCATATACTGAGCGTTATCCTTCAAATAGCAACGTATTGAGAGCAATTAAGATATTTGTTCTTCATTTAGCTAATCAGCAAGAAAATTATTCTTCGTTTGTTGGTTTCAATGGAACATGCAGCAACCTAACATTCGGGACCGGAACCCTTCAGCACGCTCTCCCGCAAAGCACTCAAAAATCCGAGCGCACTCACTAGGGTCTCAAAATGTTGGGGTTTAGCTCCCATCCACCAATATCCAAGGAATCACGATAAAAGAAAATGGCTACAGGCTAAATACAACTACCTGGTCGGCAAGTGCTGTTTTACGCAAACGAAATTTTTTTGATATCACATCCGCTGGATCTAAGTTCTCGACTTCTGCCAACCCAAACCAAACAAACCAATGTTGGACGACACGTAGACGGTAGGCATTTTTCACAAGGGACTCGGGATCTCCGTAAACCGTACGCATGGGAAGATCTGCAACAGAAGGGAAAGCGGTTAAAAAAGCTTCTTCGTAGAATGTAGACAGGCGCCATTCGTCACCATAGCGTTGCAATAAATAGATCGAGAAGGCCCAGAAATGTTGAATCAACGATAGCTCGTCAGGGTATCTGTCGCTAAATCCCCAATCTAATTCCTCAATGAAGCTTCTGAACAACCCTCTGTATACCGCCGACTGCCCCCCGGCTTTTAACAGCTGCTGACATTCACTACCAATGATGAATTTGCCACGATACTTTCGCAAATAACCAGCAAATTCGCACGTATGCCGAAACCCGTTCAGTTCCCGAAAGTCTGTTTCTGAATTAATGCCTCCATACCGTATTCTTTCAGCATAAGCATCGTCACCCAGCCACGTCAGTGCCACTGCGCGACACAGGTTCCGCGGTAAATTACCTGTAGCAGTCGGTTTCAGGCCTCCACCGCCCACCGCACCCAAAATCTTATTAAAAAAGAATACATACGGAACCGTATCAGAAACCCTGTAATCGTCAGGAAACCGAAGAAGTGATGGACTATCGAAGGGTGCATTGATTAAACAATGCATCTGATCTGGTGACAGGCCGTGGAATTCTGTTAGCGGGACACTATTACTTCGCGCTATTCGCGCATTGATGAAAGTCTGCGCCGCTTCTATGGATTCAAATTCCTGGTTCTCAAGTGCAGCCTGTAACTCCTCGGAAGCAAGACGGGACAGAAACGGATTCAGACTGTTTTCAACTGAAACTTCAGTAGTTGACGATGAGCCAGAATTTTTTCCTGAGCTAAAGAAATCTAGAGCGGAATCACTTTCTGAACCAGTTATGAGCGTAGCGCTTTGCGCGGTTCTAGACGCATTGAGGCAGCACTTTTTGTATTTACGACCCGAGCCACAGGGGCAAGAATCGTTGCGACCAACGTCAGTATGCTTTTTGATACCCATATCAGCGACCAC
>JAHDCO010000111.1 GCA_020629835.1 Granulosicoccaceae bacterium | reverse complement strand
GGAAAACACGCTGGCCCACCAAGAGAGCCGCGTAAAGAGAAAAAGGCCAGGCTGGCACGGGAAGCAGAAGAGGCTGCGGCGTTAAAAGCGGCGTCGCAAGCGGAAAATTCTTAGCCCGTTAAAACAGTGGCGTTTGCAGCTATCGACTAAGCACAATGTAAGAACAACAGAACACTGACTGTTCAGTCGGTGTCCAAAGATAAAACTGTCTTAACAAACGGAATGGTGATTCGGCGTTTAGCGTGAAAGGACGCTTCGTCAAGTGTTTGTACACAGCGCCTGAGCTGCGCAATATCACGCGGAAAGCGCTTGAGCATATAAGGCACAACGTCCTCATTCCAAGTCAGCTCTCTTGCCATAAACAACTGCTCTAATGCATCGTGCAATGCATCGTCCCGTAATGGCAGCAACTGAAAACGCGGCCCCCACTGTAAACGCGTTGTCAGGTCAGCAAGCTCGATGTTCAAACTGGCAGGCTCTGCGATACTACTGAACAGTAAGCGAGTGTGCGTTTGCCGACAGCGATTGATTGCGTGAAACAACGATTCTTCGGCTGCCGTCGACAGTTGTTGAACATCATCCAAACACAGAAGATCACTTCCCTCGACACCCAGCAAAGCTTCCTGGTCGTTTACATCTTCACCGGTTAGGTACGCCACTCGCCACCCAATCGCGCTGGCTGCATGGCAAGCCGCGGTCAACAAGTGAGTTTTACCCACGCCCGACTCTCCCCAAACCAACAGTTGTGGTTCATCACTGCGGCCGTGCACTAACGCTTGAACCGCAGCGACTGCCAGCGCGTTATCGGCGTTGACATGAAACGCATCAAAGCTTTGATCAGCGGTAACTCCCAGCGGTAAGGCTAATTGCCACATACAAGTGTTATCGGGCTAACTCATAGGCTGCATCAACGGATAAACGTGCTCTGTCATTAAATACCGGCGCGGCAGTTTCACGTAAGCGGGGCATTTGCGCCAGGCGTGCCCGCACCTGCCCGAGGGCAATACGCGGCTGAATGGCAATCACGATGCCCTGCTCCCGAAGTTCTTTTGCATAGACAGATCGCACACCGCCGATGTCGCTGACGGTCTTCATCAACTGCGCGTAGTCTTTTGTGCTTTGAACCCCGTTAAACCAAATCGTACTTTCAGACGCCAAGGGTGCCGATGGACTGGCAATGGTACTGGCCACCACGTTGGTAGACTGTTGCGGCGCCATCCACGTCAACCCTAAGCTTAAGAGCTCGTCCAGGGTGTTTGCCTCAAACGATTCAGTAGCAACCTGATCGTTGGCCAAACGTTGCCATTCACCCATCCAGCCAACGGGCTGTTTGCGACGAATATCAGCCGTGATGATTGCGGGCGCAACGTAACGTAACGATGCTGGCAATACGACATCCGGGGTCAGTGTGTACGGTTCACCGCCTAACGCCGAAACATCGGCTGCATCCCCTGCTGGAAACGACAGTACGACCCCCTTGCCTCCAGCAATTTCACGGGAGCGCTGCATCACCTTGCTGCCGTTACTGCCACCCATTAACAAATCACGTCCGTTATCACGTATGACCATCCACACCAATGCACTCTGAAACTGCACAGCTTGAGAACCGGTGCCAGCGTTTTGTGCTCGGTTTTGCGGCCTTCCTTGCAGGCGCCCCCTTATCACTTCAGTGATTCGGTTGCGATCGAAGCGCACCTTCATGATGTGTGTGGCCTCTCCACTCGTGCGCACAAGATCCGTTACGGCCATGCTGGCGGGTATGACTTCTCCCTGCGAGGGCGCTCGATAACTGAATTGCACCACGTAGGTTTTGGCATCCGCCAACGCATTCCGAACATCGGTACGGTTGAGCAGCGTTTTGTCGCCGGAGTTATCCAGCAACACCTGCCGCATGGCGATTCGGTACGCCGCTTCCTGTTCCGCCGGTGAGCGGTCGGCCACAGCAACTTCCACCGTATAAGCCGCTTGTGCGAAAGCAGTGCCGGATAACACAAAGGTGCTAATCAGCAGCAAAAGCACTCCGATAAAGGCGCGCAAGGACATGACATTGTTCTCCACTATCTGCTCTTCTCAAACTCAGCCATCGGACCTGAACGCGTATGATGTCACACATGACTGATGACACGCTCCCCGACGCCCTCGCCTACAGCGACGCGGGCGTCAACATTGAAGCTGGCAACCGTTTAGTTGATGTAATAAAACCCAGCGTTCGCCGTACACACCGCCCTGGAGTGCTCGGCGGCATTGGCGGGTTCGGCGGCCTGTTTGAACTGCCCGAAGGCCAATGGACCCAACCAGTTTTTGTGTCCGGAACCGATGGCGTGGGCACTAAACTACGCCTTGCTATTGATCTGCAAAACCCCGATACGGTGGGTATCGACTTGGTTGCCATGTGCGTCAACGACATCGTTGTTACGGGTGCAGAACCCCTGTGGTTCCTGGATTATTTCGCCACCGGTCATTTGGATGTTGACCACGCGTCTCGGGTCATTAAAGGCATCGCTGCCGGCTGCGAACAGGCCGGCGCGGCACTGCTGGGTGGCGAGACAGCCGAAATGCCCGGTATGTACCAGGACGGCGATTATGATTTGGCAGGTTTTGCTGTGGGTGTGGTTGATAAACCCAAGCTGATCGATTCATCCAGGGTGCAAGTGGGTGATGTGCTGGTTGGCATTGCATCCAGCGGTCCACATTCCAACGGCTATTCACTGATTCGAAAAATACTTGAGCGTGATTCTGTTGATACAGCGTTTGGTAGCTCTACACTCGGTGAAACCTTACTCACACCAACCAAAATCTATGTAAAGCCGTTACTGGATGTCATCGCGCACTGCGAGGTGCACGGTATGGCACACATCACAGGCGGCGGTATCACTGAAAATATTCCGCGCTGCCTACCGAATGGCTGCAAAGCCGTGGTGCACGATTCCGCGTGGCAGCAACCCGCAATTTTCGATTGGATTCAGCAAACCGGGAATGTCAGCCCCGAGAATATGTGGCTAACGTTTAACTGCGGGGTGGGCATGGTGCTGGTGGTCCCGCCATCTGAGGCAGGCGACGTGATTAGCCGGCTGACAGAAGCGGGCGAGCACGCCTTCGAGTTAGGCCAGATTGCACCAGCCGATAGCCAGGCCCCCTTTGTGGAACGCGCTGCATGACCCGAGTGGTAGTGTTGATTTCTGGCCGAGGCTCCAACATGGAGGCTGTAGTCAGAGCCTGTGAAAGTGGGGAAATTGACGCAACCGTCGTAGCGGTGATTGCCAACCGACCCGATGCGGCCGGGTTAACGTTCGCCGCAGCTCACGGCATCGACGCAATTGTTTGCGATCACACCACCTACCCCGATCGTAACGATTTCGACCTCGCGCTTGCGAATATGCTGGAAGAGCTAAATCCGGATTGGATTGTGCTAGCAGGGTTTATCCGAATTTTAGGAGCGGAACTCGTGCAGCAGTTTGTCGGTCGAATGATCAATATCCACCCGTCACTGCTGCCTAAGTATCCGGGCTTGAACACGCATGCCCGGGCGTTGGACTCAGGTGATACCCAGCACGGTGCAACGGTACATTTTGTTACTCCGGAATTAGATGCAGGCCCTGTGATTGAACAGGTATCTGTGCCCATACTAGAGGGCGATACCGCTGACGAACTGGCCGCTCGAGTTTTACGTGAAGAACATAAGCTGCTAGTGAAAGCCCTAAAGCGCTGTGTAAAAGGAAACGCTTCGTTCACCACGCCTTGATAGGCAGTGAGCAAACGCCAAACTTGATGCCTTTAAAAAAGCTGATACACCATACGCCGCAGCAGCGGCCGTCAACACGACACGCTGGCCGTGGTTCATGGCTGTTACTGACTGCGTTAGTGATTGTGTTAACCAGCGCAGCTGCATCACAGGCTGCCTCTAATCAACCGTGGGCATTAGAGACACCCCTGGTGGCCTACCATGCTACCTATTCGGTCGGCAATGATATGTTGGAAGCCGGTGAAGCCACGGTGTCATTAACCCGTTTGGACAAACCCGGCCAATGGCAGTATTCACTTAACACCCGTCCAACCGGACTATTCAAAATTGCCGGACGCGGGCATCTGCAAGAGACCGCCGTTTTTAGTGTCGTGCAAAATAATGACGCACTGGTTTTGCAGCCAGAAACGTATCAGTTCCGTCAGGATAACGAGAAAAAACGCGCGGTCGATGCCACCTTCAATTGGCAACAGCGGGAAATCTACTTCCAGCGAGGCAACAACCAATCAACTGATGTACTGCAGGACAATACGCTGGACCGCATGAGCATGACGGTTGCCATGATGAGTAACCTAACGCCCGATTTTCAAAACTTCACACTCGATGTCTTCGACAGTGGTCAGATCAAGCAAATGGAAATGATCAACGAAGGTGGAGAAACACTCAGGACGAAGCTCGGCACACTGGAAACCGTGCGGATAAGAACCCGTAACGTGGCCGGTAGTTCGCGCGAAACGCTAACCTGGTTCGCGCCGTCAATGAACAATCTACCCGTGCGCATCGAACAACAGAAAAACGGCGACTTGGTGGCGCGCTTGTCGATTGAAAACTACGCAACAGCGCAGTAGAGAAGGATAGGGGCTCTAGAACTGCTTTTCGAATATGGCGCGTAAGCGGTAATCGGGCGCGTCATCGTTGAAGGTTTCTTCCTGCATCGGCACCTGGACCTGCGCAGAGAATGTAAACCCGGGACGCTGCCAGAACAGGCTGGGATTTAAAAACCAGTCGCCAGAGTCTTCCAGTTGATTCGACGATTCTTCGTCGTTTATATCGAAGTTGCCCTGCAAGCTCAGTAACCATAACGGTGATGCGGCATCTAACCCGGTGAAACCCAGGCGACGACCTGTCGTGAAGTCCAGAGACACCACATCATCTTTAGACGTGCCGTTGATCTCATCAGAGAACTGCTCCAGATTTACATCTACCCCGCCATACCAAACCTTGCCAAGCCGTCCGTAAGACACACCCAACAAGCTACTACTAACGAATGCCGTGCTATCAATGGTTTCGTCGTTGTGTTCTATCCGCACCCCGGCTGAGTAGGACAACCCATCGTGCAAATCAGGCAGTGCTTCGCCAAAAAACAGATCCCGCTGAGTGCTTTGACGAATCTCCATGGTGGGCGTACCGAACATGTTGAGCCCGTAGGCACCTTCCCGATTAAATTTGGGCATGGTGGGACGTAACTTAAAAGACACTTCTGTGCGAAGGTCATAGTCGTCAGATAGCTGTAAATCGTTATCCTCTACTCGACTAAACTGCAAAGAGTCAATTAACGCGGGGTCGAGCTCGAAGCTGCTAGCCTCGGCGGATTCGCCTGGTAAACCATCAGCTAATGCCGATTGGCTTAAAAACAACGCCACGAAAATGCCGCGTACGCAAGATGATCTTGCGAATCCTTCTGCAGCAGCTCTGTAGGGCGAGTAGTTCATGTTGAGTATTAGATCCTGCCTGTCGTAAAAATACAACGGCATTAATGGCAAACTCGTGTGAATTAATACGATGATAGAAGGGTTTGCGCCCACAATATGAGTTGAGGCCAAGTATGAGTCAAGATAACGCCGGTTACGAAGAGTCAAACCCAGAGGACTGGGAAGGCGAAGAAATGGGCCCAAGCCGCAGCCAACTGCGCCGTGAGGCCTTGGCTATCCGGTATTTGGCCATCGAAATTGGTGAACTGAGCCCTGCCGCTCGCGCCAAACTTCCCCTACCCGAAGAGCTAGTTGCCGGCATGGAAGAATTGGACCGAATTAGGCACAAAAATGCACGAAAGCGGCATATTGGCTTTCTGACGAAGCGCATGCGCAATATGGATGTAGCGCCTATCGAGGCTGCCATGGAGCGTCAGCGGCAAGCCGCCCGAGCCCACACCCAAGTGCACCACACCATTGAAATGTGGCGGGATCGGTTGATGGGGTTGAATGATCAACCCGACCCCAAAGGCGCTTTGACAGATTTTTTAAATGAATTTCCTCAAGCTGAGCGCCAAACGCTGACCCAGTTGCAGCGGAAGACCTTGCAGGAGATTAATAAGCAACAGCAAGCACCAGACTTTGACGCTAACACCGCACTGCGCCAGCCACCCTCTGCTCGGCAGTTGTTCAAGTTTATTCGGGATACTCTGACGACCTAATCCAAACATCATGCGATTCAACGCTTTGTGTTTCCTGCTTCAAGCGGCCAGAGGCCAATTTCGAAACGCAGCCGCCATAAGCTGTGCATGCCTGATATTCACGGGCTGTGCAACGAAGCCACCCGCTCTGCCGGCCTCCGAACCAACGCAACTCCCACAACCGGTAAAGCCGCCTCCAACTCCAACTCCAACTCCAACTCCAACTCCAACTCCAACTCCAACTCCAAC
>JAHDCO010000040.1 GCA_020629835.1 Granulosicoccaceae bacterium | reverse complement strand
TTGCAGATACCGTCGATGGCCTCTTTAAGCGAACGTTCTGTGGGGTCGTATTGCAAGCTGATGTGCTCGTTGGAATACCCGGGCTCATCGTCCATTGCAATCAGTGTTTGAAACTTCTCACGCGATAATACCGGTGAACGAACCAGTAAACGGTTCGCATGATGGTGTGTTTCACGAAACAGATTCTTCTCACGCCCCAGACACGTTTCCAACGACATGACAATGGTTTCACGCAATGGATCGATGGGTGGGTTAGTTACCTGCGCGAACTGTTGACGAAAGCTGTCGTACAACGAGCGAACGTGTTCAGACATAACCGGGAACGGTGTGTCGTCACCCATTGAACCAATGGCTTCTTGCCCACCTTCAGCCAACACGCGAATGATTTGATCGCGCTCTTCGAAGGTTACGTTGAACAGCTTTTCATGAGTGCTTAAGACATCATCTGAGAATGCAGGGCTTGCAGGTGCCGCATCGCGTAGGCGTGAACGCAGCTGGCGCTTATTCTTTTGTAACCACTTTGCGTAGGGTTGGCGTTGTTTTAGTAAATCGCTGATGTCGTCTGACAACATCAGTCGACCGGATTGCGTATCAACAGCCAACATATCGCCCGGCTTTAACCGGCCTTTTGTGGTGATTTCACTCGCGGTGTAATCGTACACACCGACTTCGGACGCTAAGGTGATGTGGCGATCTTTACTGATGACATAACGCGCTGGACGCAAACCATTACGGTCTAATACACAACTGGCATACCGGCCGTCGCTCATGACGACGCCTGCGGGTCCGTCCCACGGTTCCATATGCATGGAGTTGTATTCCAGGAACGCGCGTAAGTCAGAATCCAGTTCCCATGTGTTCTGCCAAGCCGGCGGCATCAACATGCGCATGGCGCGGAAAATATCGATTCCACCAGCCAGCAATAATTCCAGCATGTTGTCCAGCGACATTGAATCCGAACCACTCTGGCTCACTAAAGGCAGCAGCTCAGGTATCTCTGGCAGGATGTCCGAGCGAAGCTTCGGCGCTCGGGCGTTTGCCCAATTTCGATTACCCTGGATTGTGTTGATTTCACCGTTATGCGCAAGGTAACGAAACGGCTGAGCCAGTCGCCACTGAGGCAAGGTGTTGGTAGAGAAGCGTTGGTGGAAAACCGCGATGGATGATTCGAGTAGGTCGTCTTCCAGATCGGTATAGAACGACGACAGATACTCCGGCATCACCAAGCCCTTGTACAGCACCACATCGCTGGACAAGGAGCAGACGTAAAAGTCGTCACAGACGTCGGCCAGTGCAATTTCCGAGCGGCGCCGCGCCACAAACAGATGCCGATTGAATTCAGCGGTATCCATATCTTCGGTGGCAGTAACGAATAACTGTTCGATACGCGGCACTGTGGATTTCGCTTCTTCCCCGCAAGCGCTAATGTCTACCGGCACCGCACGCCAGCCATTAAACGTCAGGCCACGTCTTTTAAGTTCGGTTTCCAGGGTTTCGCGGGTTTGTTGGGCAATCGCTTCATCATGGCTCATGAATACCAAACCGGTCGCGAATTCGCCTTGAAGGTTGATGCCGACTTCCGCTGCCGCACTGCGCAGGAACGCTTCGGGTTTGCGTAAAAGCAAACCGCAGCCGTCACCGGTTTTACCATCAGCGCCGATCGCACCGCGGTGGGTCATCCGGCCCAGGGCGGTAATAGCCGTTTTCACCAACCAGTGGCTGGCTTTGCCATCCATCTGGGCAATGAGGCCGAAGCCGCAGTTGTCACGTTCGAAGTTAGGCTGGTACAGGCCCTGTTCGGCGAGATTGTCGAGGTAATTATTCATATAAAGTCATCACGCGAGCGGCGGTCTGACATTATACGAGACAGAAATTATTTCAAAAATTCGAAAGCCTGACTAAACCGTGGAAAACCCTTGTGAATCAGTGTTTTCGCGGTTCAATTTTGCTCTTTCAGTGCGGACTGTACCTGCCCAACCCGGCGGATCCATGGCTGGTTTCGTAGGGCGCCTTCGGGCAGGGCACGCAGTGCTTCCCGCGCAGCGGGCACATCCTCAAACAACCCGTAAACCAGCGCATACCACGTAGCGCCGTTGCGATTGAATGAAAATATACTGCTGGGGCCGGGTAACTCGTTGCGAGTGAAAAATGACTCGACCGAAGCGCGGTCGGTCGAAGCGCTCATTTGCACCGTAAACGCGGACGCGTCCTGCACCAAAATCCAGTTTGGTGATTCCAGAACCCCGGTAACTCCGGCTGTGGCTGTATTTGGACTGCTATTGGTTGTATCCGCCAGTAGATCCTCATCAGAGTTCGGTGCAGCAGCTGAGGTGCTGGTGGCAGTGGTGGCTGCCGAGGCTAGCTCGGTGGCCGAGTTTGATTCAGAAGCCGTCTCAGTAGAGGGCGCGGCCGCAGCAGTGTTAGTCGCTTCGCTTGCGGACGCAGTTGCGGGTGCAGCTGCAGTTCCTTCATCTGAAGAATCGGCTTCAAGCGCGCTGGCAGGTGCCTGTACGGCCGCGGGTACAGCTGCTGAAGCTGTTCTGGTGCCGCTCTCTGCGGTTCCTGTGGCGTTGGCCGCTGTATTCGATGCGCTATTGCCTGTGCCGGATCCGCTGGCCGTTGAGGTGTCCGTTGATGCGGTGGAAGCATCTGTGCTGGGTGGGGTAGTGATCGCTGTGCCACTGGCCAGCTGCGTTGCCGAGTTATCCGCTTCGTCCACTAACTGCAGTTCAGCCGCGGCTTGCGGTTGCGAGCTGGCGGGGGTAACGGCAACCGTTTCTACCGTGCGGTATTCGTTGCCAGCTTGTGCGGCAGGGCTGCGTTCGCCCTCGCTTTGAGTGAACATGAATAAGCCGGCCACAATCATCAGGCAGGCCATCCCACCTAGCAGCATTTTGATCGCTTTGCCGCTGCGTCGTTTTTCGACCAACTCCGGCGGCAGTAACGACTCGTGAACCGATCCGTTCTGTTCATTAAGATTTAGCGCCGCAGCAACATTAATGGTACCGGGGAAGCCGCCGGAAGCATCAATGATGGACTGGGTATCTGAGTCGGTAAACGGGAATTCTTCGAAATAGCCCGCCTGATTCAAACGAAATTCCAGATAGTTTTCTGTGCGTTCAAAATCCAACGGCTCAATGACTAAGGAGGCGTACCGAATTTCCGCGCCCTCTGGTAAGGCATCTGGCAAACGGTCTTCAAACTCTGCAGAGCCGCTCAGGAGTACTCGCAGCAGGGGCTCTTCCTGGCCGTTCAGGTAGAGCACGCTGCTCAGTAGCTTGGTCAATTCGTCTACCGGTACTTGATCGGCATCGTCCAGCACGATAGTGCTGAGACGGTTGTAACGTTCAAACGTGCCATGCAGGTTGGGTACTAACGCATCCAGAGCGTCTTTCAAATCGGTAGGTACGGGCGTTTTGAAGGCGTCTAATATGCTGCCGAACAGATGTGCTGTGTCGAATCTGGCTGTGCCCTTAACGCTGAAGCAAGCGATTCGTGACTGGGAGTTTGCGGCCAGTTGCCGCAGTAAGGTACTGCGCCCGCTACCTGGTGTACCCAGGATCAGTAATACATCATCGTTGCCGTACAGCGCGCTGTTTATATCTGCGATTAGCGCTCGGGTGGCATCGTCTTCGAATAACTCGCCACCGGCGGTCGCAGCGGCGAAAGGTTGATGTTCCAGCGCCAGCGCCTCCATTGAGGCGTGGGACAGTAAACCTTGGTTATCGAGGAGGGCTTCAGAGCCTGTCATTGGCGCAGTCGCGGGGTTCAATTAACCGCCGATAGTACACCATTGAACCGGCGCTCATGCGTCTAGCCTAAGAACTTACCCAAGGTTGCATTGAGTTCCTGTTCGGTGAATTCGGTAGTCACTTCGGTCTCACCAATGGCGCGCGCCAGTATCAGTTTCAGCTGCCCTGCACTGACCTTTTTATCGCGCGCCATGTACGACAGCATCTGCTCGGGCGTCATACTGCTGGGCGGGGCAATCGGCAGGCCAGCGCGTTCAAGAAGATGAACACCGCGCTGTACCGTGTTATTTCCGATTCTGCCTGTGCGTTCAGACATATCAAGTGCCATGACCATGCCGGCACTGATGGCCTCACCATGAAGCCAAACTCCATATCCCATACCGGCTTCTATGGCGTGGCCAAACGTGTGGCCAAAATTTAGCAATGCACGTTGGCCGTGTTCGAGCTCGTCGGCGGCCACAATGGCGGCTTTGACCTCGCACGAGCGGCGCACCGCCCACGCAATGGCATCGCTGTCGCGCGCCAACAGGGGCTCAATGTTGTCTTCTAACCAGGCAAAAAACTCAGCATCCAGAATGAAGCCGTATTTGATCACTTCGGCCAAACCCGCCTTGAACTCTCGGTCGGACAAGCTTTGCAGAACGTTCATGTCGGCGAAGACGGCTTTGGGCTGATGAAACGCCCCGATCATATTTTTACCTAATGGATGATTCACCGCGGTTTTACCGCCTACTGATGAGTCCACTTGAGCCAGTAGGGTGGTGGGTACTTGCACAAAATTGACCCCACGTTGATAACTGGCTGCGGCAAAGCCTGCCATATCGCCGATGACGCCTCCGCCTAAGGCGAGCACTGTGCACCCCCGATCAAAGCGGTGCGTGAGTAATGCCTCATAGATGAGGTCCAGCGTTTGTGTGCTTTTATGCTGCTCCCCATCGGGCAGTATCACGTGCTGCACAGATCGAGTCGATAACGCAGCCAACGCCTTATCCAAATACAGCGGTGCAATGGTCTGGTTCGTTACCACCATTATTTGGTGCGTAACGTTCGGCAGCAGATTGTCCGCCGTTAGCAAATCGTGCCCAATGACGATGGGGTAGCTGCGCGCGCCAAGTTCAATTTGTAAGGTGTGCATAAAGCCGCTTTGGTGGTTGGCTAGATTAAAGAGTGTGATTTCAGGTGCCGCAAGATGCGGTTAACCACGTGCAACATACGTCGGGAGTCGGTGGAGATCTCCACGTCTGCAACCGATTTGTACAGGGGGCCACGTGCTTCCCAGAGCTGCTGCAATCGAACCTCAGGATCAACATCGGCAAGAAGCGGGCGCTTATTGTCTCGGCTTACGCGACGGATCTGCTCTTTGAGTTCCACCGACAACAAAATCACATGGCCGCGGCTGGATAGGTACTGCCGGTTTTCCTCGCGCAGCACCGCACCCCCGCCAGTCGCCAGGACGATATCGGTCTCGGACGTAAGCTGGTCGATAATGCGGGTTTCACGCTCGCGAAAGCCTTCTTCACCCTCAAATTCGAAAATGGTGGGGATATCGACACCACAGCGTGCTTCGATCTCGCGATCACTGTCGTAGAAAGTGCGCTGCAAGCGGTTGGCCAGCGCTCGACCGACCGATGTCTTTCCGGCCCCCATCGGTCCGATCAAAATCAAATTGGCCATGCCGCAATCATAACCTTTCGAGTGCCCAACGACAAAGGGCTTCGTCGTATGACGAAGCCCTTTGGGTACTTCAACGCTGCGGTTGCAGCGATGGGTCGTTAGTAGGACAGTGAAGCATTCTCTTTTACGATCTTTGGTGTGACAAATACCAGTAACTCAGTTTTGTCATCGTCTTTGATCGTGTGCTTAAACAAGCTGCCGATTAGCGGTAAGCTGCCAAAGAAGGGTACCGAATCTGTCTTGTCAAGCTTTTGCTGTTCATAAACTCCGCCAAGAACAACCGTCTCACCGTTGTCAACCAACACCTGGGTAGCTACTTCGCGAGTATCAATACTAGGTACCTGCAGGTTACCGGCGCCGAAGATCTCACCGACGGTGTCTTTATTAATCGTCAGATCCATAATGATTCGATCATCAGGTGTAATCTGTGGCGTTACTTTCAGTGCCAGTACAGCCTTACGGAATGAAACCGTAGCGCCACCACCGGAAGCTGCTTCAAGATACGGTATCTCAACACCTTGCTCGATGTACGCTTCACGCTGGTTGGCCGTGATTACACGAGGGCTTGAGATAACTTCACCAATGCCTTCTGCTTGCATGGCTGACAGTTCCAGCTCTAACAAGGTACCAAAGGGCAGTTTAGCCAGTGCGACGCCTAAAGAACCCGCAGCGTTGTTTGCACCCAGATTAACGTTCCAGCGACCCGGTGCGGATAACTCATCGTTGTTGAGTAAGTCGGTCAGACCGTCAGAGCTACCGGATAACGCGAAACCACCGTCGGGATCTTCCAAGCCGCCCGGGTTTGCGGTATTGCGGTTAACGCCCCAACGTACACCGATATCTCGGTTAAAGTCATCGGTTGCGATAACGATGCGTGATTCGATCAATACCTGACGAATAGGGATGTCCAAGCGATGTACTAAGGCACGAATCTCAGCCAGTTGATCAGCGGTATCACTAATCAATAGGGTGTTGGTTCGATCGTCAACTGTCACACTGCCGCGATCCGTTAACATGCCGCCACCTTCGTCAGTTTGCAGTAGTTCGGCAAGCTCCGATGCTTTGGCGTAGTTAGCTTGAAAGAACTCCGTACGAATTGGAGCCAGCTCGATCTTCTGGCGTAAACCTTCCAGTTCGATACGTTCGCGTGTTGCGATCTCTTCTGCTGGGGCGACCATAATGACACCACCAGACTGACGCTTATCCAACGCTTTGGTCTGCAGGATGATGTCCAGTGCCTGATCCCATGGCGTGTTCTTCAAACGTAGCGTGAGTTTGCCTTGAACGGTGTCACTTACAACAATATTCAAGTCGGTGAAGTCAGCCAATAGCTGCAACACGGATCGCACTTCAATGTCCTGGAAGTTCAGTGACAGCTTCTCGCCAACGTAACCAAATTTCTTTTTGCGATTCTCTTCAATTTCATCGCGCGTCATTGGCTTCAATTCAACAGTGAATAGTGTGTCGGACTGATAAGCCAGTTGTTCAAATTCAGCAGTAGCTGGTTGAATGATGACGCGAGTACCGCGCTTGTTAGACAAGGTGTCAATGAACTGTACTGGTGTACCGAAGTCCATAACATCGAGGCGACGCTGAAGTTCTGATGCTAAGCCTGTGTCAGGAAATTCGACAACCACTCGACCGCCTTCTTCGCGCATGTCGGTAACAATGCCCGGGCTGGATAATTCAAATAAGATTCGGCCTTCACCCAGGGGGCCCCGTCGGAAGTCGATGCTCTTAATTGAACGTTCAGAACCTGATAAGCCATCGGCCGTTACTAGACCGGCGCTCGGTGCTGAGCTTTGGGCCAGTAAGTTTGATGGGGCAGGGCCAGAATTCTGATCGCCATCCAAAGTGACTAACAGTTGATTGCCTTGTACCGCAGTACTGTAGGGCACCATGGCGGCGAGGTTGATTACCACGCGAGTTCTGCCACCGGCTTCAACGGTTGTGATGTTTTGCAGTAAGCCTGCGCTCACCCGAATGTTGCGTTGGTCTAAACCATTCGTGGTGTCGGCCAAGTCCAGCGCAATTCGTGCTGGGTTGTCGATGGTAAACGCTTTGGGATCTGAAGCAGGGCCGCTTAACGTAAGCGCCAATTGCTGCTTGTTACCCGGTAGCGTAACGTGACTGATATCCACTAAGGAATTGGCAGCCATCGCTGTTTGTGCAGCAAGCGCCATTCCTGTAACGGTGATTAATTGGGCAATTCGAAGCAACCCTTTGCGACACTGTTTCGCGGCTTGGCTGAGTCGTTGCGTTTTTTCGCTGACGTACATTTTTACCATGTCTCCAATCAATTCTCTTCAGCCATCGCGAGCATTGCATCGCGATTGACCCAGCCACTCAATCCGTCAGGAACGAGCTCAACAATATCTATTCGTGACTCGGAAACAGATACGATCTTGCCGTGATTCTGTCCCGCATAATTTCCAGGCTGAACCCGGTGAATGGTGCCGTCCGGGTCTCGTACTAAGCCCCAGGTCTGTGACTTTTGTTGCAATAAGCCGACCATCTTCAAGGCATCAACCGGGTAGCTCTCTAAAGGTTCTTTCAAACGTTGCGTCTCGGGGCGCGGGCCGTCGTAAGCGGACTGCGCAATCGACACGTTAATGTCTGTTTGTGGGCGGAACGGATCTCGAACATCGACATAGGTGTACTCAAACATCTGGTACGGTGGAAAGTCGGGCAGTTGTTCAACCGAACCATGGTGTTTACCCTTGGTGGTTTCGATGAACTGCTCAAGATCGCTCATGTCGCCGCCGCAAGCACTCAGCACAGAGGCGAGGCCAAGCAGCGGTAACAGCTTCAAGCGTGCCATGGTGTTATTCCTCTTCAATGTAGCGGTAGGTGGTTGCGGTAAGATCCATCTTTAGCTTCTTACCAATGGGGATGTCTTGGCCGTTTCGTTGGCGCTCACTCTCGGTTGAATCTCGGATTTCGATGTTCGATAACGTAACGATTCGGGGTAGAGCTGCAAGGCCGCTAACAAATTGACCGAACTGGTGATACCCGCCAGTCACACTGATTTTGATCGGATATTCCGCGTAGAACTCTCTGGGTACTTCAAGTTCTGGTTTGAAGTATTCAACGTCCAAGCCACTGGCTACACTGGTTTGAGACAAATCCACGAGCAGACTTTCAATGTCGGTTTCGTTTGGTAGCTGACGAAGCATGACGTTGAACGTCTTCTTCATTTCTTCCAGCTGTTCGACGTACGCGCCACGGTTGGCTGCTTTGGCTGACTCATGATCGAATATGGTTCTTAACTCAATCTCTTTCATCTCAGCGGTTTTAAGCGCATCGAACTGAGGTGTGATCATGAAATGCCACATCAAGCCAAGAATGGTTAGGGCGGCCAGTACCACCACCAGTATTCTGGCGATGATGGGTGCCGTACCAATGCGCTTGACTAAGTCTTCCTCAAAATTGATGTTCTTGAGTTCTTCAATCGCGCTACTAGAGGCCATTGTCTTCTTCCTCCGTAGTTTCTGCGTGCGGTGATACCTGGCTCATCACCAGGCGAAACGTACTAACGCCGTCGTCCTGATCAGCCTCAATAACTTCTAGCTTCGGATTGCTGAAGTAGTCACTTCGGTCAAGCGTTCGCATCAGCGCTGATACACGAGCGTTCGATTCTGCTCGGCCTTCGATAATCATGCGCTTGTTATCGGACTGCTTTAAGTTCTGTAAGAACACACCATCAGGAATGCGCGTAGCCACTTCGTGAAAGGTATGAACAATTTGCGGACGCTGGCTTTGCAGTTGCTGAATGATTTCCATACGAGCCAGCAAGTTGGCTTTGGTTTGCTCCAACTCTTTGATCTCTTTTAGCTCTTCAGCCAACAACGCAATCTCGTTGTTTAGTCGACCGTTGCGCTCGTTCTGAAAGTTAACTTTGTCCTCGGCGTATTTAAACCCGCCGAATCCGAGTAAGCCCACCAGCGCACTGCATATACCGAGCACCACAAAGAACTCCGTGTTCTTGGTCTTTCGGTGCGCCTCACGCCAGGGCAGTAAGTTGATCTTTGTCGACATCAGTCGGCTCCTCGCAGTGCGAGCCCACAGGCAATCATCATTGCAGGTCCGTCGTCTTTTAAACGTTGTGATGGAATGTCAGAACCGACCGCCATGTGCGCGAACGGATCAACAATGGTGGTTGGTGTGCCGATGCGCTGCTCAATCAGTTCTGCGATACCGGGAATACCCGTACAACCGCCAGCTAAAACGATCTGATCCACATAGTCGTTCTTGTCGGCAGAGAAGAAGAACTGCAAGAAGCGGTTAGCTTGCTGAACCATGAGGTCTCGGAACGGCGCCAGAACTTCGGGTTCGTAGTTGTCAGGTAAACCACCGACTCGCTTAACCCGGCCTGCGTCTTCGTAAGACAGGCCGTAACGGCGCATGATTTCTTCGGTGAGTTGTTTTCCGCCAAACGGTTGTTCGCGGGTATAGACCAGCTTCTGATCGCGCAGGATAGATAAGCTGGTCATGCTGGCACCCACGTCAAGAATGGCAACGGTCTGTTCCATGCCATCGTTGGGCACTTGATGTTTGATTAGCTGAAACGCGCTTTCCATCGTGTACGGTTCAACGTCTACGATTCGTACGTCCAATCCGCCAATTTGTGCAGCTGCGGTTCGGTCTTCAACGTTTTCACTGCGTGAGGCAGCGAGCAATACGTCAACGTAGCCATCGGCATCGCTGGAAGGACCGATTACATGAAAATCGAGATTAACTTCCTCAAGCGCATAGGGAATGTACTGATCCGCTTCAAGCTGAATCTGTGCATCCATTTCGTATTCTTTCAGCCCTTCGGGCATCTGAATGACTTTGGTGATAACCATGGCGCTGGGTACCGCTACCGCGCAAGTTTTGGTTTTGGTGCCTGAGCGCTTTACTGCACGTCGAATAGCCTCACCAACGGCTTCCACGTCTTGCAGATTTTTCTCGTTGACCGCATTAGCCGGTAAAGGCTCAACGGTATAGCTCACCACTTTTGGTTTCTTACCGGTCAGCTTTAGTTCAAGCAATTTGACCGATGTTGCGGTGATATCTAAGCCTACGAGGCCAGGTTTTCTAGATTTGAGTGCCATGTCGTGTTTAGCGCCCGAACTGAGACAAAGCTTTAGTTTCGCGAGTGAATTCGCTCACAGTGCTTGGCTAATTCGTGCTGCAGTCCTCCGTTGGCCGGGTCAAGGGCCTTGAGTGTTCAGCTGCGATCCGGGCGTAAAAGCGGCAGAATACTGACGGTTTGTGTCGAAGTTGAAAACCACCAAAACATCGCATTGACGCGTTGTTTCAGTTGATATAATTCGACCCTCACATCAGGATTTCACGGCACCTCATGCCTAGATCATCATCCCGCCGCCACCATAGACGCCGCCGTAGCAAGCGCACTGGAACCAGCTGGTGGCGAATAACATTCAAATGGCTTGCCATATTCGGTTTTTGTGCAGCATTAATCGTCGTGGCTGGTGCGGGCTACCTGTACTCAAAAATCTCTCCCACGCTGCCTGACGTGGCTCACCTCAGCGAGGTGCAGTTGCAAATGCCCATGCGCGTGTTTACCAGCGATGGTCAGTTGGTGGCTGAATACGGCGAGAAACGGCGTGAGCCGGTGTTTATTTCTGAAGTGCCCGACATTCTGTCAAACGCCATCATCGCGTCTGAAGATCAGCACTTTTATTCTCATCCTGGTGTGGCGTGGCAAGGTCTGGCTCGCGCCGGTTTGCACTTGGTCAAAACCGGTAAAAAAGGGCCGGGCGGCAGTACCATCACCATGCAGGTGGCCAGAAACTTCTTCTTAACCCGTGATCGTACCTACGCACGAAAACTCACTGAGATTTTCCTGTCACTGAAAATCGAACGGGAACTGGCCAAAGACCAAATCCTTGAGCTCTACATTAATAAAATTTACTTAGGCCAACGAGCGTACGGATTTGCGGCCGCCGCACGGGTTTACTACAACAAAGACATCGGCGATCTGACGCTGCCCGAGGCGGCCATGCTGGCCGGCTTGCCCAAAGCCCCATCGACGTTCAATCCAATCGTCAACCCCGAGCGGGCCACGATTCGAAGAAACTATGTGCTCGGTCGTATGCTGGATTTGGGCATGATCAGCGCCACTGATTACACGTCAGCCAAAAATGCCCCGGTTACCGCCAGTCAATATGTGGTGAAACCCGATGTGGAGGCCAACTACGTCGGTGAAATGGCGCGCACGCGCATCAAGAACCTGTTTGGAGATACCTGGGCCACGGCCGGGTACCGGGTGTTCACCACCATTGATTCCAAGGCCCAGGAAGCGGCTAATCTGGCGCTTCGCAACGCGTTGTATAACTACGAGTTGCGTCACGGCTATCAAGGCCCTGTGGATACTTTGGACCCGGAAATCCTCGCCGATGCCGATCTATTGTTCGAACAGTTGGATACCTACCCCGAATACGGTGACCTCATGCCGGCCGCGGTCGTGGCTGTCTCGCCAGAGCAGGCTGTGGTAATTACCCGGGAAGGCGCGGAGTTTAGTTTTGATTTGGCTGCCGTGGAATGGGCCAGAGAGCGCATCAGCGTGGATGAACGGGGTGATGAGATTACCGCGGTTAATGAGGTACTCAACGTCGGTGATGTCATCAACATTCAAATGCGGAACGACGGCACAGCCCGCTTTGTACAGGAACCCAGCGTAGAAGGCGCGTTTGTGTCGGTGTCTCCTACCACGGGGCAAATCCAGGCCTTGGTGGGCGGTTTTGATTATTACCGCAGTAAGTTCAATCGCGTAACACAGGCGCGCAGGCAACCTGGCTCCACCTTTAAACCGTTCATTTACTCCGCTGCATTGGAATACGGCGATACGCCGGCCACCATTTACAACGACGCCCCTGTGGTTTTCCACGATGCAGCGTTGGAGGGTGAATGGCGGCCACAAAACTACAGTGGACGTTTTTTCGGCCCCACGCGCCTCAGAGAAGCGCTGGTGAAAAGTCGTAACCTGGTTTCCATTCGAGTACTCAGAGAAATTACTGTGCCCTTCGCCATCGATCACGCCAAGCGTTTTGGATTTGAAGAGCAGCACATGCCGCCTGACTTGTCATTGTCCTTAGGCAGCGCCAGTGTGACGCCCATGGAGTTGGCTTCTTCGTTTGGTGTGTTTGCCAATGGCGGATACAAAATTGAACCGCACTTTATTGAACGTATTGAAGACCCCCGCGGTAACGTGATCTATACCGCACCGAAAGTGGTGCTCTGCGACGATTGCGACCCGGCTGTGAAAAGCACCATGGTTGAAGAAATGCGCGCGGAGACACTGGGCCTGAGTACCCGACCGACTTTAGTGGCTGAAGTTGACCCCGACACCGGTGAAATCAGTTCGGACTACGACCCGCGCGAGGCAGTCATGCAACTGGATATCGTAAACGCCCCGTTGGTTGTGGACCCTCGCAACGCCTACATCATGAACAGCATGATGCGCGATGTGGTTCGCCGCGGCACCGCCAGACGGGCGGGAGAAGCGCTGGGTAGATCCGACTTAGGCGGTAAAACGGGTACAACCAATAACCAATTGGACGCGTGGTTCTCCGGGTTTAGCAAAGACCACGTGGCTGCGGCCTGGATTGGCTCAGATGGGCTCGATCCTTTAGGGCGAGGAGAGGCCGGTGGTGTAGCCGCGTTGCCGATCTGGACCGAGTACATGCAAACCATGTTGCAAGGGGTTGAAGACGAACCGCTGCCTGAGCCTGAAGGTTTAGAACGTGTACGTATCGACTGGAAGTCAGGTCAGCCATCTGCTGGAGACAGTGGCGGTGAAACCTTGCTGGAATACTTCTACGCCGAGAACCAACCCGAAGTCACCAAGACACAAGCTGCGCCACGAGCCACCACGGCATCCAGTAACGGTGTTGTTGCCGCTCCCGCCAGTCGGCAAGATCAAAAAGAAGCGGTTGAAGAACTCTTTTAGAAGCGTCTGTTAGCTCGAGGGTTCTTTATCTTTTTTTTGAAACGACAAAAGCCGTAAGCCCGCTTACTTGCGAACTTACGGCTTTGTGTGCACCGGCTGTTAAACCGGGATACGTTTAGCAGTTACTCGGTGTACACCAGTGGTAGCTCCGCATTCTCCAAAGTGAACCAGTCAGCGTCTTGTTGACCGTTACTGGTTGCCCAGTCTCTAAACTTTGGATACGCATCCGAGATTTCCACATGCTCTCTTGGGTGTAGCCAATCGTCACCGATGACTAATGCCCAGGGTAGGCCATTACCGGTCAGGTAATACAGATCTTCTTCTGGTCTTGATCGATCTTGACCCACGCTAGCGAAAAAGCTTGTATCAAAAGCTTCAGTTGGCGCTTGATTCTTAAGATGAATCTCGTAAGCACGACCTGGTGCAGAGGTAAAGTGTGCACCGTGGAACGCACCTGGCGTTGCGAACAAAAAGGGATCAAAGATACCGGTTAACTTTGTAGTTTGCGGCTCGTTGAACGGTACGGTTACCTTGAACGTAAATTCAATAGGTACACCACAGCCAGGCTCGGTTCGGTAATAACTGCAGTCTTGACCCGTACCTACGTGATTAAACACATTTTCGGTAATGATCAAGATGGCTTCTTTTCGATCAGCCTCCAGTGGATTTTGTGGCACAGCGCGATCGTTGATTGTGAAGGTTACGTTAGCTTCATCAACCGATGCGCGTTCGATACCCGGCAAGCGTACGGCGAAACCGTTTTCGTACGATGCACCGGACGCCATGACTCGCCCGCTGATGTCCACTTTCAGAGCGCCACGAGAGTCTCGATAAGTCGTGGTGCGAAGCTGTGTGACTAAATCATTCATGTCGTAGTCACCTTCAAAGGGCCAGTTGTCTTCGAAAGCCACTGTCGCCCAACCCGTACGTGAAGGAAACGTTGAAGCAACAATCGGATCTTCGATCAGCGTAACTTGATAGTCTTCAACCTCGCCATCGGGTGCACCACCAATGGCTTCTACACCTGACACACTGGAGATTCTAAATCGAGCCCAGGAGTCGCCTGCGACTAGGTTAGACGGTACTGTGTAAGCAACCACCTGCTCACCAGGATTTAACAAGGTGTCTGTGATAACTTGTTCGGTACTGTCGAAGCTACCATTCTGATCTACATCAATCCACGCGCTCAGGATACCGCCGTTCGGTGCATCCACAGACACACGCGCAACTTGGTGTTGAACGATGTTTGAGATGAACACAATGCCGTCTTCATCCGCACCGTTGTCATTGTCACTCAACGGGTAATGATACGCATCGGTTTCACCGTCTAGAAGGCTGCCTAAACGTACTGTGTTAGTCGCACTAGGGTCGGATATGCCGTGCCGCGCGCCATTGTTTGCCAGTGTGGTTCCGTAGCTGTCCGGTGCGTCACCGAAATCAATGCTGTCGGCTGCAGCAACCGGTAAGTCAGCAATCGCACATCGATAGCCGTCGTTGATACCCGACTTAGGACCCGCTGCGAAAAATTCAGCCGTTGTAGAGCCTGCATCAATAGCGATACGGAAGATTTGACCGTCCTGGTTACGACTCACGTACAGATTGCCGTTTGGATCAAAGTAGGCTGCCCCGTAAGTGCCCGGTTCCCCGGTATCGCCCATTCTTGTGGCAGTACCAGCATCAACATCGATCATAAACAGAATGCCAAAACGGTCCACCATATAAGCTGCACCGCTGGTTGGATGGAACGCGATATCGTAGGCACGAACATTCATATTCTGACTGTTCGGTACTCGTTGCATGACCTGGTAGTTAGGATTAGATGGGTCTAACTCAAAGAAGTACAGCCCATAGCTGCTCCCTTGTCGATAGACGTAATAACGGTTGTGTGTGATCGATACATCACCGATGTAATAGTTTTGGTTAGTAATGTTTGTGTCAGTGCCAAATGGCTCAACAGAATAGTCAGAATGAATTCTGGCAGGCTGGCCGTGTGTGTAACTCCAACCGTAGATGAATCGATCCTGAGGGTTAAACCCTAATCCGTTTAACTGAACGACAGGTACGCTTCCATCGCCACCGTTGTCATCGTCTGCAATGTGATAGTCGCCGGTAAGCAGGTTTATGCCGTAGGTGACTGACGTCCGACCCTGTGTCAGGAACGCTTCCGAAGAACACTCGCTAAAGGCTGTAGGTGCGAAATCATTGCCTGCAAATTGGTCTGCAACGGCAGTTGATAGGGGAGATGCGTTTAGACCAATCGCCATTAGGCAGGAGGTGACTAGTCTGAGCTGAGGTACTTTTTTCATGATGCGTACTCTTGCTTTTTATTTTAAGGGTTAGCGTGGCTGACGGAAAAACTTAAGGTCCTCCAAACCACCTGTCTTGTACACGCTATTGAGTTTCACTCTTGATCGCTAGCGGAAGCGGGTTCTGGTAGTAAAGGATCAAAAAATTCTTTGTCAAACGGATTTAATCGAATTGGAACTCTCTGAACACAGGTGCCATAGAGGTATCTTCAAACCAAACAACCGCTAATGCTTTGTTGAATTGGTTAACTAAGTCCAGTTCCTCGGTCAGTGCGCCTGCAACTAACGGAGCCGTTAGTACACAGCTGTTGTAGTTCACGTCGAAGCTTCCGTCTGCTTGCTCTGTGTAATCGGTGCAAAACGATGCTTCAGCTTCCATGGCGCTTGCTTCAGGTATGTATAAAGAAACATTTTCCAAGCGGGCTGTGCTGAAGGTAAAGTCGTCTTGTACTAACAGGTCAGCAGTTTTTGTTTCAGGTACGTCCGTGATGTTACTGAGTTCTTCATTATCCAAAGTGACAAATGACGCGGGTGCAGGTTCGTTGTTTACCGGCTCTCCCGATCCAACAGCGGCTCCTAGTAAGGGCTGGTCTCCCGTACTGCTGGGTGACCCGCAAGCAGTAAGTAATGAAGACATAACGATGAAGGCAGTGCCTAATTTTATTTTTTGGTTTTTCATCAAGACTTACACCCTTGAGGGTTAAAGAAATGGCCTAGACTTTTGTATCGCGGCCACGGGCAAACTGTAAATCGTCCTGATACAGGTGGATATGAAGCCCTCGTTGGCGCAAGTGAGAAAGGATGAGAACGGGTTTGCAGTCGTAGTTCTCAAACTGGTAATAGAGTGCAGCTAAAGACAAGCGCAAAGCCCTTGCACCAGCTTAAGTGAAACTTTTTGTCTTACTTTAGATAATGAGGCGCTTTAACACTCTTGTAGAGTCGGTCTACCATCAGGGCATAAAAAAGCCGCAGCTTCTAAATGTTAGAAGCTGCGGCTGGGTACTAATCAGCCTTTAAGAAGTAGGCTGGCTATTCAGTAAAGACCAACGGCATATCCGCGTTTTCACCTTCAAACCAGTTAGTGTGTAGCGCACCGTTACTGGTAGCCCACGATTGGAAGTTTGGATAAGCATCCGATATCTCCACATGCTCTCTAGGGTGTAACCAATCGTCACCGATAATCAACGCCCAGGGTAGACCATTACTCGTTAAGTAGTACAGGTCATTGTCAGGATCCGATGCATCCTGCCCAACGTTGGCAAACAAGTTCATGTCAAACGCTTCTGTGGGCGCCTGATTTTTCACATGAATCTCGTAACTGCGTCCTGGAGGTGATGTAAAGTGAGCACCGTGGAACGCGCCAGGTGTAGCAAAAAGGAACGGATCAAATACGCCTGACAGCTGCACGCTTTGAGGCTGTGAAAACGGGATGGTTAAGTTAAATGTGAATTCAATGGCTGCACCGCATCCTGCTTCCGAACGATAAAAATCGCAATCGGGGCCTTTAGCGACGTGATCAAACACGTTCTCGGTAACAATAAAAATCGCTTCCTGCCGACCGGCTTCTAATGGTGATTCATTCTGACTTACGGTGTTGATTTGAAAGTCGAGATTGTTTTCATCAATGTCAGCCCTAGCTACTCCAGGCAGCCGGATGGCGAAACCATTTTCATAGAAGGCGCCGGCAGCACTGACTTGTCCAGTAATATCTACGCGAGTGAAGCCACGAGAATCTTTGTAGGTGGTTGTTCTTAGTTGGGTTACTAAATCATTCATATCATAGTCACCCTCAAACGGCCAGTTATCCTCAAAAGCAACGGTTACCAAACCAGTGCGTGAGGGGTAGTGGGATACCGTGACCGGGTCTAGCAGCAGGTTGACCGGATAGTCTTCCACTTCGCCATCGGGCGCACCACCTTTTGCTTCAACGCCTGAAACGCTTGAGATGCGGAAACGCGCCCAGGATGAACCCTCTACCACGTTGGATGGTGTGGTGAAAGATACGATTTGCTGACCGGCAGACAGTACCTGATCTGTGATCACCTGATCAGTCAGATCAAACGTTCCATTACGATCAACGTCAATCCAGGCATTCAATAATCCACCATTGGGCGCATCAACTGACACACGCGTGGTTTGGTGTTGAACAATGTTCGTGATAAACGTAATACCGTCTTCGTCAACGCCAGAGTCGTTATCGGTTAGCGGATGTGCATAGGCGTCGGATTCGCCGTCTACAACGCTACCCAAACGAATACTTGAAGGTTCGGAAGAAAAGCCGTGTCGAGGGCCGTTTGTTTGAATGGATGTACCGTAGCTTTCAGGTGCATCACCAAAATCAAGTAATTCGCCGCCACTTAAGCCAACTGGGGCAATCGCACAACGAAATCCATCATTAAATGATGCCGATGGACCCGAGGCAAAAATTTCTGCTGTTGTGGAACCTGCATCGATGGCGATTCGAAATATCTTACCGTCCTGGTTACGCCCTATATACAAGTTACCATCCGGATCAAAATAAGCGGCACCGAAAGTACCGGTTTCCCCCGTATTGCCTAATAACGAGCGTGTGCCGGCAGAGGCATTGATCGAATAGAGGTTGCCTGAGCTATCAACCGCATACGCGAGTCCGTTGGAAGGATGAAACGCAAAATCAGCAATACCGATATTCATGGTATTGCTGTTAGGTACCAGCTGCATCTCTTGATAATTCGGGTGATCCGGATCTAATTCAAAGTAATACAGCCCGTAAGAACTGCCATTGCGATACACGTAGTATCGATTGTCAGTAATCGAAACATCACCCACGTAGAAATTTGAATTGGTAATGTTGGTGTTTGTACCAAACGGCTCTACCGACCAGTCAGAATGTATGCGAGCGGGTTGCCCGTGGATGTAGCTCCACCCATAGGCAAAGCGATCCTGCGGATTAAACCCCATGCCATTCAGTTTGACCGGATCGTTATTTGGGTTACTGCTGGCCACGCTGTAGTCACCAGTTAACAGGTTTACACCGTAAGTGATCGATTGTGAGCCCTGCGTTAAAAACGCTTCGGCTGCGCATTCTGTAAATGCTGTGGGGGCAAAATCGTTTCCAGCAAACTGGTCGGCAACCGCTGTGGTCACGGGAGAAAAGTTCAGGCCAATTGCTAACAAGCAGGAGGGAACAAGGGAGTGCTTGAGTACTCTAGTCATGTGTGTGCTCTGCGTTTTACAACGTTATATTTTTTATTTAATTTTTTGGCCAAAGCACGAAACAGTTCTTTGGCAAGCTACTGACTGACGATGATTAAGCCTCAGTACAAACTGATGCTCGTGAAGTCAACGTCTGGCTGTTTGCTTGGTATTAATTAAAATTCGAATTCTCTAAAAATCGGTTGCATAGTTGTGTCTTCTAACCAAACCACAGCCACCGCGCTCTGGTGTTGGTTAACCAAATTGACTTTGTCGGTAAACACGCCTCCGGCAAGTGGTGCTGTCATCACACAACTGTCGTAGTTGATGTCAAAACTTCCGTCTGGCAAGAGCGTGTAGTCAGTACAAATTGATGCCTCTGCCTGCATATCGCTCGCTTCTGGAATATCTAAAGACACGCCAACACGACGCGAGGTACTGAATGTGAAGTCACTCGCAACTAACAGGTCGGAGGTTTTTGTTTCGGGAACGTCAGCTAAATCGGTGAGTTCTTCGTTAGAGAGTTCTACAAACGTGGCGGGTAATTCCGCTACCGCTGGCACTGCTGGGCCAACGCCCTGAGCAGCGCCGAGCAGTGGCTGGTCGCCTGTATTACTGGGTGAGCCGCAGGCCACCAACAGCGAAGAGAGAATGACCAGGCCACTACCGGTCGAAAATTTGCATTTGTTCATCAAGGCTTCCCTTTTCCGAAAATGATCATGGTTGCGTGCCCTGCTATATAAGGACATGCATTACGTATAGGGACGGCCTTGGGCGAAGCGATTTAAAGTTCGAGAATCTCATTGGCACGGTGATGAGAACCGGTTACCAGATCCGATTCACAGTTCAGGCAGGTAGGGGCCTAGCTTTTTGGCTAAATGAAACTCAATGTGTACCGATATATCCGACAGGATCATTTTCCGAATCAGAACGTTTAAATACTGAGGAGATGGTGTGTTTAGCGTTCGATGTAAAAGAACAACAATGAATCAATGAAATCCTTATCCGATTCACATACTGTGCTGTGGGTGCCTCGCTATTGGCCAGCCGTTGGTGGGACTGAGTTTCACTCCCGCGAACTTGCGCAAAACCTGGCGCGGCATCAATCCGTGAGTGTGGTATCGCACTGCACGCGCACAGAGGACTTACACCTGCCGTTAGCACTGGCTGCAGCTGTTGCCGAGCCCATCAAAAAATGGGATCAGTCCGTATGCACAACAACGCTTGATCCAGACCCCCAGTGGTCCTGGCTGCTACACGTCTTGGGTTCCCAGCGCTCACGCAGCAAAGTGGCAAGCCGTCTGTTTCATCTGTGTTTTTATAAAGCCCTCAAAGCATCTGCAGAAAGCGCGCTGGCTGATGCCGATCGCATTCATTTCATATACAACGGCTTGACTGAAGCGGCGTGTTTGGCTGCAATCATTGCGAAGCAGCGGAATATTCCGTTTGTATTTACACCCAACATACTGGACACATCCGACCAGGGCAGCGCCTGGGATTCTCCCAGTTTCCATTGGTTGTACAGTAAAGCTGATGCCATTATTGCCTTAACCTCTCATGAGGCAAGCTGGCTAAGCGCTCACGGTGTGGAGGCTTCGAAAATATCGATCGTGCCTTATGCCCCGATTTTGGAAGACCGGAACCCGATTGAAGAACAGGGCCAACACAATCATCTGTTGTCTGAGAAGTTCATACTTTTTCTTGGCCGCTTGGTTCCTGAAAAGGGCTATACGTCATTACTTGCCGCGTTCAACCTGCTCAAACAAACCGATGACGAAACTCAACTGGTAGTCGTTATTCCGGCAGAGGGCAGTAGCACAGCGTTCAAAGATGAGATGGCCGAGCTTCGGCGCCACGAGCGCGTGCATTTGATTCAAGACGTCTCTCAGCCTATGAAGCGTGCGTTGTTGGAAGAGGCAGCAGTACTTTGCGTTCCGTCCCGACGAGAGAGCTTAGGCGGTGTCTATATCGAGGCCATGGCCTGCGGTACACCCGTTATTGCGCTTAACCGCCCGGTGAGTCGTTGCGTTATCCAGAGTGAAGTGGACGGGCTATTGGTTGACGATTCGCCCGAAGCGATTGCTCGTGGTTTGCAGCGCGTATTGAGTAACGATGCTTTCGCCGCGCGCTTGGCCGAGGAAGGTTTTGGCACAGTGCAGGAGCGCTTTACCTGGGAAAAAGTGACCAACCAAGTGCTGGGTGTATATGAAAGTTGCAGCCAGGAAGCACCGGTTTACTATCGTCGCGCTGCGTAGCGAGTTCATCACCAATCAACTTTTTTAAAAGTACCTTCACCCTGAGAAGTACTAACGCTCGGAAGTACTAACCCTGAGAACTACTTTATTTAGAATCGCCGGCCCCCCTCAAGGCCGACGACCCACGGTGTGCGCAATCCGTGATCAACACACCCATCGCAATGCTTACAGAGTGTTTCGGCACTGGACACAGTTGTTTACAGTCGATGTGTTGTTTTTTGTGAGTTACGTTGCACGACAGGAAGTGGGGTACTTCCAGCTACTGCTTATACCGTTTGAACAAAGCGACGCCTTAGCGTCCGCTCATCTCACGCACCGCTTCAACCATGACGGTCAAATGTTCCGGGTTAACAAACTGATGTATGCCGTGGCCTAAATTAAAGACATGACCCGGCGCATCCCCAAAGCTATCCAACACTTTCTTAACTTCTGCGCGAATGCTTTCGGGAGACCCATAGAGCACCGATGGGTCGAGGTTGCCCTGTAGAGCTACCCCATCACCGGCCAGTTTGCGCGCTACCGATAAATCGGTTGTCCAATCCACACCCAAGCCGTCGCAGCCGGTCTTGGCCATAAGATCCAACCATTGGCCACCGTTTTTAGTGAAGAGCGTAATCGGTACTTTGCGGCCATCAGCCTCGCGTGTCACACCATCCACGATTTGCTGCATGTAGCGCAGTGAGAATTCCTGGTAGTTCGCTGGAGACAGCACGCCGCCCCACGTATCGAAAACCATCAATGCTTGCGCACCGGCTTCTACTTGCGCGTTTAAGTAAGCGATAACCGCTTCGGCGTTTTTAGCCAGCAAGGCATGCAGGGTTTCGGGGTCTGAGAACAACAGGCCTTTAACTTTCGAGAAGTCTTTACTGCCACCGCCTTCAACCATGTAGGTAGCCAGGGTCCAGGGACTGCCTGAAAACCCGATCAGCGGCACACGACCATTGAGTTCGCGTCGGATGGTTGAAACCGCGTCCATCACGTAGCGCAACGAATCGTTGGGGTCTGGAATGGGTAGGGCATCGACGTCCGCACGAGATTTGATTGGTTTGCCAAATTTCGGGCCCTCGCCGGTTTCGAATGCAAGTTCCAGCCCCATGGCGTCGGGTATGGTGAGGATGTCAGAGAACAAAATGGCCGCATCGAGGTTGAATCGATCGATGGGTTGCAGCGTCACTTCGCACGCTAACTCGGGGTTAGAGCAAAGGTTCATAAAATTGCCGGCTTGTGCTCTGACCCGCTTGTATTCAGGTAAATAGCGGCCCGCTTGACGCATAACCCATACGGGAGTTCGTTCGATGGCTTCGCGGTTTAAGGCACGGAGGTATAAGTCGTTTTGTAATGGCGCGTTCATGCCGTTAAATATCTCACAATCCCATCGGCTGCGTTACGGCCTTCGAATACAGCCGTGACCACGAGGTCAGAACCGCGAACCATGTCACCACCGGCGAACACTTTCGGGTTGGTTGTTTGATGGGTGAATTGTCCGCCTTCCGGCGCTACCACTCGCCCGCCTTCATCCGTTTCGATTCCGAACTCGACAAACCACGGTGCGGGGTTTGGGCGGAAGCCAAACGCCACCAAGACGGCATCGGCGGGTAGGTCTTCTTCACTGCCGGCCACGATCTCAGGCATGCGTCGCCCGCGCGCATCGGGCTGACCAAGTTGAGTCTTAACCGTTCGCACAGCCGTTACCTTGCCATTTTCGCCAATCAGCTCGATTGGCTGTCGGTTCCATAAAAATTCAACGCCTTCTTCCTTGGCGTTGGCCACTTCACGCCGAGAGCCAGGCATGTTGGCCTCATCACGTCGGTACGCGCACTGCACGGACACCGCGCCCTGGCGGATTGAGGTTCGGTTGCAGTCCATCGCGGTGTCACCGCCACCGAGTACCACCACGCGCTTACCCTGCATATTGATGTGGTCACTGGGCTGGTCTGCCCAGTCGTACAGCTTATTGACATTGGAAATCAGGAACGGCAGAGCCTCGTGAACGCCTTCTAATTCTTCGCCCGGAAAACCCCCTCGCATCGATGTGTAGGTGCCCATGCCTAAAAACACCGCATCGTGCTCATCAACCAGGGTTTGGAAGGGAATGTCCTTACCGATTTCTGTGTTTAGCACGAACTTTACGCCCATGCCTTCCAATATTTCCCGGCGCGTGAAGACCACTTCTTTTTCTAATTTAAACGGTGGTATGCCGTAGGTGAGCAAGCCGCCGATTTCCTGGTACTTGTCGTACACCACAGCTTGAATGCCATTGCGGGCGAGGACGTCAGCGCAGGCCAGGCCGGCAGGCCCTGCACCTACGATAGCGACGGTGAAATCGGTTGCCACCACCTGCGACATGTCAGGGCGCCAACCCTGCTTGAAGGCTTCATCGGTAATGTATTTTTCGATCGAGCCAATGGTGACTGCGCCGAATCCATCATTGAGTGTGCATGCGCCTTCACACAGTCGGTCCTGCGGGCAGACTCTTCCGCAGACTTCTGGCAGTGAATTTGTCCGGTGAGACATTTCCGCCGCTTCCAGCAAGTTGCCTTCAGAAATCATCTTGAGCCAGTTCGGAATGTAGTTATGAACCGGACACTTCCATTCGCAATACGGGTTTCCACACGCTAGACACCGGTCGGATTGCGTGGCGGCATTTTCTGGGTCGAAAGAGCCGTAAATTTCATTCCAGTTTTGAATGCGTACCGGTGCGGTCACCTTTTCAGGATCTGCTCGTGGTGCGTCCAGGAATTGAAAATCGTTACTCATGACGGTTCTATCTCTAAGCTGAGAGTTTGGATTTGATCAGACCGCTGACCTTGCCCATATCGGCGCGCCCCTGCATTTGAGGCTTCACCAGACCCATGACCTTACCCATGTCCTTGATGCTCGCGGCACCGCTGTCGGCTATGGCTTTTTCCACAATGCCGGCAATGTCTTCGTCGCTTAAGGCTTCAGGCAGGTATTCCTGAATGATGGCCGCTTCCGCGATTTCTACGTCGGCCAAATCGGTTCGGCCTGCCTTTTCATACTGGGCGATTGACTCACGTCGCTGCTTCAGCAGTTTGTCCAGGATGAGCAACATTGCTTCATCGTCTACTTCAATGCGCTCATCCACCTCTTTCTGCTTGGCCGCAGCGGAGATGGATCGCAACGTGGCGAGACGGGTTTTTTCGCCATTTTTCATGGCTGATTTGATGTCGTCCAGCAGACGAGTACGGGTGTCGCTCATTAACGTGTCCGTAGAGATAGTCTGGTTGTGATCGGGCCTGGTCAAGCAGGATGCCGACCGATGGGGCCCAGCGACCGAACCCGAACGGTTCGGTGCAGCGTGCTTAGTTTGCTGGGAGTCGTTGATCTGCCAGTCAGGGTGGACCTAACTGGCTAAGACCCTAGTACAGTCGGTTTCGACGAGACTGTTCTTTAGATAGTTTCTTTTGGTGACGCTTTACAGCCGCGGCTGCCTTGCGCTTACGCTCGGCGGTGGGCTTTTCATAAAACTCACGGCGGCGTGTTTCGGTCAGCACACCTGCTTTCTCACAGGAGCGCTTGAATCGACGCAGAGCCATTTCGAACGGCTCGTTTTCTTTAACCTTAACTGACGGCATTGCTTGCTGGACTCAGGGAAATTGTTCGCGAAAAGCCCGTTATTATAGCGATTAATGGTCCAGAAATTCAATCACTGATGATTATCCTAGGATGTGAGTCCTCTTGCGATGAAACCGGGCTGGCTTTGTACGACACAAAGGCCGGTCTTTTGGGGCACGTTTTACACAGTCAGATCGACGAACATGCGTTGTATGGCGGTGTGGTACCTGAGCTGGCATCACGTGACCATATCAAGCGTTTAGTTCCACTTTTCAATACCTTACTGACGAAAACGCAAGTAGCCAGACGGGACATTGCCGGCGTTGCCTACACCCGAGGGCCAGGTTTAGCGGGAGCCCTATTGACCGGTGCTCAGTTCTCCACATCCCTGGCTTTTGGCCTTGGGGTGCCGGCTTTGGGTGTGCATCACATGGAGGGGCATTTGTTAGCTCCCATGCTGGAAACGCCTGCGCCCACGTACCCATTTGTCTGTTTGCTCGTCTCCGGAGGGCACACATTGCTGGTCAATGTGGAAGGCGTTGGACGTTATGAAATCTTAGGGGAATCCATTGATGACGCCGCCGGTGAAGCCTTTGATAAAACTGCCAAGGTACTCGGCTTGCCATACCCTGGCGGGCCGCATTTGGCTGCTCTGGCCGAAAAAGGCAACGCAAAAGCGGTGCGTTTGCCGCGACCCATGCTGGATCGTCCCGGGCTGGATTTTAGTTTCAGTGGCTTAAAAACCGCTGCCATCGTGCAGCACAGACAATGGCAGGACAGCCAAACGGGCTGCGAAACTGACCGCGCGGCCTGGCTTAGTGATTTGGCAGCCTCTTTCGAAGAAGCCGTAGTGGATACGCTGCTGCGCAAATGTGAGCGCGCGCTGGACACAACGGGCCACCGCACATTGGTGATATCCGGTGGCGTCAGTGCCAACAGGAAACTGCGTCAGCGGGTGCAGGCACTCTGTGAAGCGCGCTCTGCAGATGCGTTCTACCCAGCGCTGGAATTTTGTACTGATAACGGCGCCATGATCGCGTTGGCCGGAGCGCTCCGGATCGAAGCCGGACAGCGAGACAGTAGAGAAGGCTTCTCAGTCAAGCCGCGTTGGCCGCTGCATGAGCTGAGTCCTATTTAACGTTTACCAATTTTGGGTTCAGTTCCCTGCAGTAAGCGTTGAATATTTTCACGGTGGGTATAAACGATTAACCCCGCCATCATCACTGCCAGCACAGCGTAAGTGGTTTGCCCCATCAGCAGCCAGTAAACGGGCATCAAAACGAACGTGATTAGCGCGGCCAGTGAAGAGCGTTTGAATACGGCTGCGCATGCAAACCAGCAAAGTGCTGCTGCCACACCTGCCAGTATGTGCAAGCCAAAGCAAACACCAAATGCAGTCGCCACCCCTTTACCGCCTTTGAAGTCAAAAAACACCGGATATAAATGACCTAGAAGCGCTCCCAAGCCGGTTAGCGCGATGAGCGCGGTGTTGTCGCTTAGTGCGTTCGCAATAGCAACCGGTATTAAGCCTTTGGCCAAGTCTCCAGCCAAAGTCATTGCCGCCGCTTTCTTACCGCCGATGCGAAGAACATTGGTAGCGCCGGGGTTGCCTGAGCCATCACTACGTGGATCGGGTAAACCCAGCGCTCTACAGACTAAAATGGCAGCAGACACAGAACCTGCGGCGTAAGCCAGCAAACTAGCAACTAATGCGGTTAGCACGTGAGTAATCCTTGGTAGAGAAAAGCAACATCGACAGCGAGTGTACCGATTGATGGGCGTTGACGGTTTTGCACCCGACGATTTCCCGGTGGTTGCTCGTGCCCAGAGAAAAGCACAGCTCAGAGCGCGAGCTCAGGGCCTGCAGGCTGATATGGGCGTGTTTGAGGCCATCAGTAAACAGCTGATTGAGCGGCTGCCATTGCTGCTGTTGGAACCGAACCAAATACTGGATTTGGGTTGCCGCGATGGGGAGCAGTTTTCAGCGTTAAAGGCGCTGTATCCAAAGGCCAGTGTGACTGGGTTGCGCCTGGCGGATGAACAGAGTGCAGACGCAAAAGACGACGGCCGAGTGGGGTGGTTAGACCGCATCACTTCATTTGGTCAATCGACAAGACAAAAAATAGTGACGGGTAACCCACATTTACTACCCTTTGAAAATGAACAATTTGATTTGGTTATTTCAAATTGCTGTTTACCTTTTTGTCAAAACCCAGGCGAGGTTTTTGCCGAGGTCGCTCGCGTTTTAAAAACCGGCGGTGCGTTTATGTTTAGCAGCCTGGGCCCTGACACCTTGCTGGAATACAGGCAGTTATGGGCCAGGGTTGATGACTATCCTCATGTGTTTGGGCTGATCGATATGCACGACTTGGGCGATGCGATGTTAGCCGCAGGCCTCGCCGATCCAGTATTGGATCGCGACAATTTGCAGTTGGACTACCCGTCGGTCACCGCATTGGAAAACGAATTGCAAGTGTTTGGATTAGTGAACAGCGCTTATGGTCGAAGAAAGGGATTGCTAACCCCGAGAATGGCGTCGCAAGTACGTGGTGAAACGTCTCGTTTTACGGTTGGACTTGAGTTGGTGCACGGTCATGCGTGGAAAGCAGAATTGAACCCAAGAAGGAATAGCTCTGTTGACGAATTCGCTTTTCCTGTTAACAACCTGAAAGGTTCGTGGAAACGGTAAACTAGAAGGGTTGTTTTATGAGATGTCCTGCGTACTCAGCTAAGGTTAAAGATCCTCATGATCAGTGAACAATCTTTATCACCAAACGCGGTTCGTTTTGTTGTTCAAGGCAACCAGTCAATGAGCTGGCGAGCGAACCTTTGGCTGGCGGGGTCTCTTGGCGTCGTCATTATGGGTATAGCTTTGGCGATGGCATCTCAAGGGCTTTGGCTGATTATTCCGTTTGCCGGAGCGGAAGTGCTTCTGGTTTTGTACTGCCTTTACCTCACCGTGAAGCGTTTGGCTCGCAAAGAAGTAATCACCGTTGCAGATGATGCGGTGAAGTTGGAATGGGGCGAAACCCAGCCGGACAGGCAAGTTGCTTTGCCACGGCACTGGTCTCGCTTGAAGTACGACTGCCCCGAGAGCGAGTTTGAAGTGGGTGATTTATCGGTAGGGGCGCATGGACGTCGTTATGCCCTCGGCAAGGCGCTGGGGCGAGATGAGAAAAGGATTCTCTACAACAAATTGAAAGTTTGGCTGCCTTAAGTTGATTGACTTGGTTGATTGGCCCCTAGTTGATGGGCTTAGGGGCAGCGAAACGTTGCAGGTATACGAAAAGACATGAGTTTTGACTTTGGAGAGAACCGTATGAGGTTTGGCATCATTCGATGGATGCTTCTCGGACTGGCCGCCGCTGTATTGCCGAGCGTTGCGCTAGCCGATTGGGGCGCGTTAAACATGACGGAGGGTGTGACTGACATCAGCCGGCGTGTTTATGGCTTGCACATGGCCATTTTCTACATCTGCTGTGTGATCGGCGCGCTCGTGTTTGGCGTTATGTTTTATTCCATCCTGAAGCACCGCAAATCGAAAGGTGCGGTAGCGGCGGATTTCCACGAAAGCACCACGGTTGAAATTGTGTGGACGGTCGTGCCACTGATCATTTTGATCGCTATGGCTATCCCGGCAGCTCGTGTGCTGATCAAGATGGAAGACTTCAGTGATTCTGAAATGTCTATCAAGGTCACAGGCTACCAGTGGCGTTGGCAGTACGAGTACCTGGATGAAGGTATCTCGTTCTACAGCCAGTTGCACCCGGATCACAACGCGGCTCGTCAGAAAGGGTCGGACATCGATCTGAGTCAGTTTGACAACTACTTAAAAGAAGTGGACAAGCCGTTGGTTGTGCCGGTAGGCAAGAAAATTCGCTTCCTGCACACCTCTGCCGACGTTATCCACTCCTGGTGGGTGCCAGCCTTGTCGGTTAAGAAGGATGCAAACCCAGGCTTTATTAACGAAAACTGGGCAAAGATTGATGAGCCTGGTATCTACCGCGGTAAATGCACAGAATTATGCGGTCGTGACCACGGCTTTATGCCGGTGGTTGTGCACGCAGTACCCCAGGAAGAATACGACCAGTGGGTAGCAGAGCAGCAAGAACTCATGGCGGCCAATGCCACTCAAGGTGAGCGTCAGTGGACGAAGGAAGAACTCGTTGCACAGGGCGAAAAGGTATACGGCGCTAACTGCATGGGTTGCCATCAGGCCGAAGGCCAGGGCATTCCCGGTATGTTCCCATCCATCGCTGGCAGCGCCATTGCCACTGGCGATATTGAAACGCACGTTCAAACGGTATTGATGGGCGTTGCGGATACGCCTATGGCTGCCTACGGTTCCACATTGAGCGATATCGACCTGGCCGCCGTTATTACCTACCAGCGCAACGCGTTTGGCAACGATTTAGGCGACACAGTGCAGCCGTACCAAATGAAATCACTACGGCAGGGGCTCTTGCAGACCAACGCTGATATAGACCAATTTAATCTTACTCAAGGGGTGAACTAATGAGTCAAGTGGATACCAGTCATGACGCGCATCATGGTGACCACGACCACCATGGTCCTGCGCCAGGCTTGATGCGTTGGATAACAACCACTAACCACAAAGACATTGGTACTTTGTACCTGTGGTTCTCGCTCATCATGTTTTTCATCGGCGGTGGTATGGCGCTGATTATCCGTGCAGAACTTTGGGCACCGGGTATTCAAATTGTTGATCCCATGTTCTTCAACTCCATGACCACGATGCACGCCCTGGTCATGATCTTCGGTGTGGTTATGCCAGCGTTTGTGGGCTTGGCCAACTGGATGATTCCAATGATGTTGGGTGCGCCGGATATGGCTCTGCCACGACTGAATAACTGGTCGTTCTGGATCATGCCGTTTGCATTCACCATCCTGCTGTCAACTCTCTTTATGGATTCGGGCGGCCCGGCAGGTGGCTGGACTATGTATCCGCCGTTGGTTCTGCAGATGGGTGATAGCTTTGCGTTCGTTGTGTTCGCGATTCACTTCATGGGCATCTCGTCCGTCATGGGTTCAATCAACATCGTGGCCACGATCTTCAACATGCGTGCGCCTGGCATGACGTTGATGCAAATGCCTATGTTCGTATGGACTTGGTTGATCACTGCATTCCTGCTTATCGCCACCATCCCGGTATTTGCGGGTGCGGTAACCATGTTGCTCACTGATCGCTTTTTTGAAACCAGCTTTTTCAGTGCAGCAGGTGGTGGCGACCCCGTCATGTACCAGCACATCTTCTGGTTCTTCGGTCACCCTGAGGTGTACATCCTGATCTTGCCAGCGTTCGGCATCATCTCGCACATCATCCCAACCTTCTCTCGTAAGCCGCTGTTTGGTTACGATTCCATGGTGTACGCCACCGCGTCTATCGCATTCTTGTCGTTCATCGTTTGGGCGCACCACATGTTCACTACGGGCATGCCGTTGGCGGCAGAGCTCTTCTTCATGTTCTCCACCATGATGATCTCGGTGCCGACGGGTGTGAAAGTGTTTAACTGGGTGTCCACCATGTGGCGCGGTTCCATGACTTTTGAAACACCGATGCTGTTTGCTATCGGGTTCGTGGTCATGTTTACCATTGGTGGCTTGTCTGGATTGATGTTGGCCATCACGCCGGCGGATATCCAGTACCACGACACCTACTTCGTGGTAGCCCACTTCCACTACGTTCTGGTACCCGGCGCAATCTACTCACTGATGGCGGCTTGCTACTTCTGGATACCGAAGTGGACGGGCAATATGTACGACGAAAAGCTCGGGAAAATGCACTTCTGGATTTCCACCATTTTCGTAAACGTGCTGTTCTTCCCAATGCACTTCGTGGGCTTGGCTGGTATGCCACGCCGAATTCCAGATTACAGCCTGCAGTTCGCTGACTGGAACATGATTGCAACCATTGGTGCCTTTGGCTTTGGCTTCAGCCAGCTGATGTTTGTGTACATCATCTTCAAGTGCATCAAGGGCGGCGAAAAGGCCACCGGTGAAGTATGGGAAGGTGCTCGCGGTCTGGAATGGACAGTGGCGTCACCTGCTCCGTACCACACGTTCGAAGAGTCTCCGACTATTACACCGAACACTGTGACGCGCTAAGCGTCGCAGTGACCGGAACACTGAATCTATGAGTACCGTTATGTCGAATGACACATCGCCAGGTTTCTTCAAGCGCTATCGGCTGCCATTGCTGTTGGGCTTGTTGGCGGTGTGTCTGTACGGCGGCAGCATCCTTTACATCATGTTCGGGAAGGGCCAAATTGCATGACAGATTCCAGCGCGGGTCACGAACAGCAAGCCTCGGCGGCACAGCACCCACGGGCAACGTCCAAAGCACACGCCATGGTGGCGGGCAAGATGCTGGCTCTGGCTGTGGGTATGTTCGGCTTTGGGTACGCGATGGTGCCGATGTACGACATCATCTGTGAGATCACCGGGCTAAATGGAAAAACCGGCCGCGTATCCATTGCAGAAGCCGAGGCCGCTCAAGCGGTTGCCGATCGTGAAGTCATTGTGGAATTCACCTCAACCATCAACGCCTCCGGTTCCTGGACGTTTCGTCCCACGACGCGCGAAATGCGCGTGAAGCCAGGCCAGACCTATCAAACAGCCTACTACGCGGAAAACCTGACAGACCGCACCACCGTGGGCCAAGCGACCCCTAGCGTCACACCCTCGGCTGCGGCAAAGTACTTTAATAAGACCGAATGCTTTTGTTTTACTCAACAGTTGTTTGAGCCAAGAGCATCAAAGGATATGCCGTTAATCTTTATCATTGATCCGGACTTGCCGCTCAATGTAGACAGGGTGACGTTGTCCTACACCTTTTTTAACTCCCCAGACGCCAACAGCACGGCCAGTCTGAGCCCGACACTTACCGGATTTACACAGGAAATCAGCCAATGAGTACTGCGACAGACGGCTACTACATTCCGCATGAAGCCAAATGGCCCATCGTGGGCTCCATTGGGTTGTTCGTTACGTTTATGGGGCTGGGCAGCTGGTTAAACGGCTCGGGCGTTGGCGAAATCACGTTTTATGCTGGCCTTGCCATCATGGTGTTCATGCTGTTTGGTTGGTTCGCAACCGTCATTAAAGAGAGCCAGTCGGGCGCCTACAACGGCCAGGTGGATACCTCATTCCGCATGTGCATGAGCTGGTTCATCTTTTCTGAAGTCATGTTTTTCGGAGCATTCTTCGGTGCGCTTTTCTACGCACGTCAGTTCTCAGGCCCGTGGCTCGGCGGTGAAGGCGCTGGCGGCGCTGATGTCACAAACGCCGTGCTCTGGTCAGGCTACAACTACGTCTGGCCAACCGATGGACCGGCTAACGTCGGTGGCGGATTCCAACCCATGGGCTGGTTTGGGTTGCCACTAATCAACACCTTACTGCTACTGACCAGTGGATTCACTTGTACGGTCGCGCACCACGCTATCAAAGACGGTGATCAGAAAAAGATGGTCCGTTGGTTGGGTGCAACGGTTGCTCTGGGTTTCATCTTCGTCGCCTGCCAGGCCTTCGAATACTACGAAGCCTACGCGCACCTTGGCCTGAAGATGTCCAGTGGCATCTACGGATCCACGTTCTTTATGCTCACAGGCTTTCACGGTTTCCATGTTTGCATGGGTGCCGTCATGCTATTCGTGGTCATGCTGCGCGGCATGAAGGGCCATTTCACCGCGGAAAACCACTTTGCCTTCGAAGCAGCCGCTTGGTACTGGCACTTTGTTGATGTGGTTTGGCTAGGGTTGTTTGTCTTTGTCTACCTCTTCTAACGTGACGAATGTACCACTGCGCTCGATCTGTGTTTTTTGCGGGTCCAGCGCGGGGGTAGAGCCTGACTACCTCTCGGCCAGCCTTGCGCTGGCCGATTGCATTGCGCAGTCAGAAAGATCACTCGTGTACGGCGGCGCGGACATCGGGCTGATGGGTGCGGTTGCCGATCGAGTACTAGCAGGTGACGGCAAAGTCATCGGCGTGATACCCAAATCTTTAGTGGATGTGGAAATTGCCCATCCGGGTCTGACGGAACTGCACGTGACTGATGGTATGCACGAACGTAAGGCGAAAATGGCCGAATGTTGTGATGCCTTTATTGCGTTGCCTGGCGGCTTGGGCACACTGGAAGAGCTGTTCGAGGTGCTGACCTGGGCTCAGCTGGGTTACCACCAAAAACCCATTGGTCTGTTGAACGTCAATGGGTTTTACGATTCTCTGCTGGCGTTCCTGGACCACTCAGCTGCACAAGGTTTTATGAAGCTGGCCCACCGCGACTTATTGCACGTGGCGTCCGACCCTAATACGTTGATCGAGCGCTTGGTCAGTGCCAAACCCCTAACGGCGGCAAAGCTCTAACCCGTAAGCGGGCTTATTGACACGTTCACTCGTCAGTTGGAATAGGACGGGTTCGGATTCAGCTCAATAACGCCTGTAGCGCCGGCGATCATGATGACTACGATGATCACAATGGACAGGCCGATACGTAAAGATAGAGCGTTGACTGTTCGCCGCGTTTGCCCTTTATCTTTCACCATAAAAAACATGGCTGAAAACAAGCTAACCACAGTGAACCCGAGCAGCAGCAACACGATGAGTTTGACTAATAACATGCCGGGCAGGGTACCACCTTCAATACTATGAGCGAGGCATCTGTAGAAAATCACCCTACCAGTGGCAGCACAGGCCGAACGGTCATTGTTCATGGCGCGTTTTTTATCGTCAGTGCGTTGTTGCTGAGTCTTGGGGTTTGGCAATTAAATCGTGCAGAAGAAAAGCGGACGATGCTAGAGCTCGCGGCAGCATCGGCAGCCGCACCTGCCGTTCCGTTGATTGAATACCAGGACTCTCTGTTTGATGCTGCTGAGCGATATGCCCGAGTCACCATCACGGGTGTTTGGAAACCCAAAAACCAATGGCTTTGGGACAATAGAATCTCAGAAGGGAAGGCAGGGTATGAAGTGCTCACTCCGTTCCAAACCCTGTCTGGGCTCACGGTTCTGGTTAACCGCGGTTGGGTGCCCGTTGGGCAATCGCGCTCAACGTTGCCGGACGTGTCTGCCGGATTTGATAACCCGCAAGCCACAACCATAGACAGTGGGATCGAACCGCCTCAGACCATCACCATTGAAGGGGTGTTAACTCGACCATCGAAAGGGCTTGCCAGTGGGCCAGCTATCGAGCCTTCAACGGGTTGGCCCAAGCGTGTGCAGTACCTCGATTACGCAGTATTTGGCGAAGCATTGGGTGTGAGTCTGGTGCCAGCCCTGGTGCAAGCTCGGGGAATTGATGCACCGGTTTCGGAAGCGTGGCATCTAAAAGGTAATTGGGAGCCAACCGAAACCTTCGGGCCGTCTCGGCATCTGGGTTACGCCGTGCAGTGGTTTGCGCTTTTGATAACGCTGTGTTTTTTATATTTTTGGTACGGGCTAAGACCGGCGCGTGCCTCCAAATAGACAAGATTAATTCGAATGACAACATCCGATAACGCTGCTACTCCCAATGAGGCCCCAACGGGCGATCAGGACGCAAAAGCGGCTCGTAAGCGATTTTTAATCATCATTGCCTGCTTTGGCATCCCTTTGCTGTTGGCCATTATCTGGTTGCAGGTTGTGCGCATGCAAGGCGGCACCTGGGGGGATAAATCGTGGGGTGAACTCATTCACCCAGCTCAGCCACTCAGCGAATTTTCGTTGAATCAGTTCGTTATGAAAAACAACAGTCAGGATGTGGCCGATGCTTTTCGAGAGCCTGCTGACGATTTCACGCTGGAAGAGTTTCGAAAGATCTGGTCAATGGTGTACTTACCTCAAGGCGCTTGCGAGGAGACCTGCCAAAAGAATCTGTACCACATGCGGCAAGTCAGGCTGGCTCTGAATAACCGAATGAACCGCGTGCAACGTGTAGCGGTACTTGAATCGCCAGCGCAATTGGATGATGAACTCTTGGCTCAGCATCTCGGTTTGCGAGTACTGAGTGGTTCAGACGATAAGGTGGCTGCGCTAAGAAACCAGATCAAGTCCGCTGAAGGTGAGCGTGACATGAGCGAATTGAGTGATGCAATCTACATCGTCGATCCGTTTGGCAACGTTATGATGCGGTTTTCTCCCGATCTTGACCCCGGGAAAATGCTTAAAGACCTCAAGCACCTGTTAAAGGTGTCCCGCATCGGTTAACCTCGCGGCTGTCATGACTTCAACAAGCCTAAACAACCCGGTCAGCCATGCGTTAGCGCACTGGCGGGACTACCTGGAAATAACCAAACCTAAAGTGGTTTTGTTGTTGGTCTTTACTGCGCTTGTGGGTATGGCACTTGCCGTGCCGGGATGGTTACCGCTGCAACAAACCTTTTTTGGTTTGGTGGGCATTGGGTTGGCGTCTTCCTCGGCTGCCGCAATCAATCACGTGATCGACCAGCGCACCGACGCCATCATGAAACGCACGGAAAACCGCCCCATTCCGCAGGGTGCGCTCTCTACTCGCCAGTGTTTGATCTTTGCATTTTTCATCGGCGCACTGGGCATGGTGCTGTTGGTTGCCTTCGTTAATGTGCTTACCGCCGTGCTCACGTTTTTTTCATTGATCGGTTACGCCGTGGTTTACACCGTGTATCTCAAACGAGCTACCCCGCAGAACATTGTGATCGGCGGCGCAGCGGGCGCTATGCCTCCGGTGCTCGGCTGGGCAGCTGTAACCGGCGAAGTCACTGCCGGTGCCTTACTACTGTTTTTGATCGTGTTTGTATGGACACCACCGCATTTTTGGGCTCTTGCTATCCATCGGCGCGACGACTACGCCAAGGTGGATATTCCGATGTTGCCAGTTACTCACGGCATCCCATTCACACGCGTGCAAATCATGTTGTACACCGTGCTGCTGGTTATCGTGACGGTGTTTCCCTACCTCATTCAAATGAATGGGCTGTTCTACCTCATTGGCGCGTTAGTCCTTGGCGCACGGTTCTTGTTTCATGCGTGGAAGCTGTTTGACGACACCGCAGAGCGTCAGCCCATCAAAACCTTTGTGTTTTCCATCAACTACCTGATGTGGTTGTTTGGCGTCATGTTGGTTGACCACTACTTACCGCTGCTTGGTTTTCACTACTAGTAAGTCAGTTTGGTATGGCGGTGCGTCCGTGCATCAATTGTTACGCTGGTACACGCGAACGTAATCAATTTCGAATTGGCCTGGAAAAATCCCTGAGTTGATATCCGGGGTTTGTGTCCACTCACTGCCCAGTACCAGGTACATCGTTATGTAGCTGCGTTGCCTTGCCACCTCGGGCCCTTGTATCGACAACACTTCCTCACCGTCGATAAACCAAACCACCAGATCCGGCTCCCATAGAACGGAAAATACATGGAAGTCATCAGAAAAAGGGTTGCCATCAGACGCCACTGACATGGTTGGGGTGGAATGCAGTGCATCGTTAAAACGCTCGTCACGATAGTGGTAGGTCTGAAAAGCTCGGTTAGGTTGTTCCCCTAAGTATTCAACAATATCGATTTCCGGGGCGTTAAGCGCAGCCCATTGGTGGAACAGAAAGAAGCTCGATAACATGCCCGCGCCTTCGGCAAATTTGACCCGGCTTTCGACGTACCCGTAGGTAAAGTTAAAACTGTCTCGAGTGGTAATGGCGCCGGATAGAAACGGTTGACCAGCGGCCGCGTTGCTTAATGTGTCAGGGGTTGCAACGCCTTCAATAGTTAACGAATTACCGGTCAGGCTAAATGGGTCGTAGCCGAAATCGGGTGAATTCTGAATGTCTACAAAGTACTGCTGTTCGCCGTTAATGATGGTGTCTGGTCCCCACGGCAATCGAGTGTTCCATTTACTGGCATCAAGCTGTGTGCCGGTAAAGTCATCGTTAAAGACCAATGAGAAATCATTTAACAGCGCTTGTATATTGGTTCGCTGGTTACTTCGTAGTGTGACTTTCAATGCTTGCTTAGCCAGTGATTCAGCGCCCGATG
>JAHDCO010000039.1 GCA_020629835.1 Granulosicoccaceae bacterium | reverse complement strand
TCGCGTAATCGTCGTATGGGTATGGCATTGGCTTCAGGTGATTCTCAGGCCGAGGCTGCGGAGAAAATCCAGCAAGTGGTAGAGGGCGTGCCCGCCGCTAAGGCGGTGTATGAGAAGTCCAAAGCGATGAATGTGTCTATGCCCATCGTGGAGCAAATCTACGCCGTATTGCACGAAGATAAGCCGGTGCAGCAGGCTGTCACCGACTTACTGAGCCGTGCAAGTGGTCAGGATTCCGGTGGTTTGTAGCGGGCTAGCCATAAGTACAGTAGCTCTGCGTTACAATCGCTTGTAGGTTGCATAAGGGTAATAATGCAGGCACTAGCGTGAACAATAAGATCAAGATACTCGTTGTAGATGACCACCGGTTGTTCGCAGCGGGCATGTCTTCGGTTTTACGCATGTTGCCCCGACCGGTAGAGGTCAAAGAAATCTACAACGGTATGCAGGCCCTCACCGAACTGGAACGTGTGGGTGACTACGATATCGTGATGGCCGATATCGAGATGCCTTCAGTCAGCGGAATTGATCTACTGATCGCATTAAAAGCTCGTGAAATTTCGACACCACTCATCATTGTGTCTGCCACAGAGCACACGCGCGAAGTCGAACGAGCATTGGCAGCGGGTGCGCGCGGGTACATACCCAAAAGCACGGCACCCGATGCGATGCTCAGCGCAGTGGAAAAAGTGCTCCGCGGTGAGATTTATCTACCTAACGATCTGTGGAGTCGTCTTCACACACCCAGTAGCACTCAGATTCGTCGTGCCACGGTTCCGCCTTCCGACCGTCGAGCCCCAGCACTATCAAGTCGCCAACATGAAATACTGGATTTGATGGAAAGTGGCAAGACGAATAAACAGATTGCGGGCGTTCTGGGGATTAGCCAGTCAACGGTTAAATTTCACATTGCCGGATTATTCCGCGAACTGAATGTGCGCACTCGAACTGAATGCGTCCACGTCGCGCGCCAGCTTAACGTCAGTAGCGTGTCCAGCTGACGTTGAGTTGAAACGCGACGCGGCTATAACATGCGCGTTAAGTACTGACCGGTGTAAGACGCTTTGACTTTAGCAACATCTTCCGGGGTGCCACTGGCCACGATCGTTCCTCCTCCTGAGCCACCTTCAGGCCCAAGGTCTACCAGCCAATCGGCACACTTGATAACATCCAGGTTGTGCTCAATAACAATGATCGTGTTACCGGCATCACGCAGCCGAAGCAACACGGCTAATAACGCTTTGACGTCTTCAAAGTGCAGGCCAGTGGTGGGCTCATCCAATATGTACAGCGTGTTCCCGGTGTCACGCTTGGATAATTCACGGGCCAGTTTTATGCGTTGCGCCTCGCCACCGGACAGGGTTGTGGCGTTTTGCCCTAGTGTAATGTAGGAAAGGCCAACGTCCATTAGGGTGCTAAGTTTCCGATACAACACCGGCACGGCAGAGAAGAAGTCACAGGCATCTTCAACGGTCATTTCCAGCACTTCGTGAATGTTCTTACCCTTGTATCGAATTTCCAGCGTTTCTCGGTTATAGCGCCGACCTTCACAGACATCGCAGGGCACATAGACGTCAGGAAGAAAGTGCATTTCAACTTTTATAAGGCCATCGCCCTGACACGCTTCACAGCGACCACCTTTAACGTTGAAACTGAAACGCCCTGTTTTATAACCGCGTGAGCGAGCCTCACGGGTACCTGCGAACAAATCCCGAATGCCTGTAAAAAGACCGGAGTAGGTAGCAGGATTACTGCGCGGTGTACGGCCAATCGGGCTTTGATCAATGTCTACAATTTTATCGAACACCTTTAGCCCGGTAATGCGTTGAACGGGCGCTACATCATGGCGAGCTCGGTTAATAGTGTTTGCTGCATGACGATACAGTGTGTCGTTTATCAGTGTAGATTTGCCTGAACCGGAAACACCGGTGATGCACGTAAATAATCCAACGGGCAACTTTGCACTGACCGATTTAAGATTGTTGCCACGCGCTTTGGTGATGGATATCCATTGTTTACCCGGTGGCGTGCGAGCCGGTACGTCAATGGATTTTTTACCCGACAAATATTGCCCTGTGAGTGATTGCTTTGATCGCATGATGGCTTTTGGAGTGCCGGAGGCAACAATTTCACCACCATGGCGGCCAGCGCCAGGGCCAATATCGATAACGTGATCAGCGGTACGGATGGCATCTTCATCGTGTTCAACCACGATCACGGTATTACCCAAATCTCTGAGATACCTTAGTGTACCCAACAGCTTATCGTTATCACGTTGGTGCAGCCCGATAGAAGGTTCATCCAGGACATACATCACGCCCATAAGTCCTGCACCGATTTGGCTGGCCAGTCGTATGCGCTGCGCTTCACCGCCAGATAAGGTGTCTGCTCCACGATCAAGCGACAGGTAATCCAACCCGACGTTTATTAAAAAATCCAAGCGCTGTAAAATTTCAATCAGAACTTTGTCGGCAATTTCTTTGCGTTGGCCGGCCAGCGTTAAGTCAGCAATTAATTGTCTGGCTTCAACGATGGAGCAAGCGGCAATAACCGGCAAGGTTTGCCCATCAATAAACACATAACGTGCTGCCTCGTTTAAGCGTGTGCCATCGCACGTAGTGCAGCGACGCTGAGCTAAGAGTTTCGACAATTCATCGCGCACGGCGTTGGATTCAGTTTCTTTGTACCGCCGGTCCAGGTTAGGGATAACGCCCTCGAACGGATGTACGCGTTTACGTGAATTTTTTCCGTCGCTTTTATAGGTAAACGTTATCTCTTCATCCCCGCTACCGTAGAGCAACACATCCTGATGCTGCTTCGATAACTCGTTGAACGGCACGGTCAAACTGAAACCGTAGTGTTTGGCAAGCGATGTCACCATTTGGAAAAAGTACGGGTTCTTCTTGTCCCAGCTGCGTATTGCACCGTCAGCAACGCTACTGGATGGTTGAGTCACAATTAATTCAGGATCAAAAAACTGACTGACACCCAGGCCATCACAATCGGGGCAGGCCCCGTGGGGGCTGTTAAAAGAAAACGAGCGGGGTTCTAACGCAGCAACCGAATAACCACAAAAACGACACGCATATCGGCTAGAGAAAATAACATCCTCACCGTCGCCATCCAGTGGTGCCAAAACGGCCGTCCCCTCGCTCATCGCAAGTGTGGTTTCCAGGGATTCAGCCAAACGAAGCGATAAGTCTTCACGAATTTTAAACCGGTCAATTACCACATCAATTGAGTGTTTTTTTCGCGCATTGAGTTTTATCTCGTCGTCCAGCTCAACGATGTCGCCATTTACCCGCAAGCGTAAATATCCTTGTGCACGAGTTTGCTCAATCAGTTTTTCATGATTGCCTTTTTTGCCGTTTACCACCGGGGCGAGTAAGGCGTAACTTTTGCCACTGGGTTGAGCCAGAATCGCATCCACCATTTGACTTACTGTTTGAGCTTCCAGGGGCTCGTTGTGTTTGGGGCAGGTGGGTGTGCCGGCTCGTGCAAATAACAAACGCAGGTAGTCGTGAATTTCTGTGATGGTGCCGACGGTAGAACGCGGATTGTGCGATGTGGACTTTTGTTCAATGGAGATGGCTGGTGACAGCCCGTCGATTAAATCCACATCCGGTTTATCCATGACCGATAGAAATTGTCGGGCATACGCTGACAGTGACTCCACATACCGTCGCTGACCTTCAGCAAACAACGTATCAAAGGCCAGTGATGATTTGCCAGAGCCGGATAGCCCGGTGATGACCACCAATTTATCGCGCGGTAGATCGGTGTCGATATTTTTTAAATTGTGGGTGCGAGCACCACGAATTTTAATCGTCTGCATTGTGAATCCAGCCAAGCGATAAGCCATGTAATATACCTGTGTCGATATCCGTACGGGTGGTCATGGCCAGTTCATCAACATCATCTGCAATGCATCCCAGTGAGCGTCGCGCCACCGCGTCACTGTCTGCTATTTACATCTTTCGCATGTTGGGGTTGTTCATTGTCTTGCCGGTGTTCAGTTTGTTCGCGGGTGAGTACGAGCACAGCACACCCTTTATGGTGGGCTTAGCCATCGGCGTGTATGGAATTTTTCAGGCCCTCCTGCAAGTGCCGTTCGGTATGTTAAGCGATCTCTATGGCCGTAAAATCATGATTTCCATCGGGTTGGTATCGCTGGCGGTAGGCAGTGTGCTGGCCGCCACCGCGGATTCGATTTACTGGGTCATCATTGGCCGGGCGTTGCAAGGTGCGGGTGCTATCTCAGCAGTCATCATGGCGTTGGCGGCAGATCTTACGCGTGATGAGCAACGCACTAAAATCATGGCAATCTTAGGAGCCAGTATTGGCTTTGCATTCGTGTTGGCACTGATGTTGGGCCCAGTGCTCATCACGTGGTTTTCGATAAGCGCATTATTTTGGTTAACCGCTGCCACGGCCGTGGTGGGCTTACTGCTGTTGCACACGGTCGTACCTGACCCTGAAGTGCAAGTGCACCGAGCAGAAACTGCGGCCAACTTGGGCACCATGAGGCAGTTACTCAGAAACCCTCAGCTGGTAAGGCTTGATGTCAGTATTTTTGTGCTGCATCTGATTATTACAGCCACGTTTTTGGTGGTTCCTTTGTTGCTGCGCGACTATGGCTTGGCCGCTGAGCAACATTGGCGCGTGTACCTACCAGCGATGGTGCTGGCTTCCATTGTGTTGGTGCCGATGATGATGGGGGCCGAACGCAATTATCTACGTCCCATACTATTGGCGTGTATCGCTGGCTTACTGGCTACACAGTTGTTTTTTTGGCTGGCTCCAGGTTCGGTAACTAACCTGTTTATTGGGGTGGTGTTGTTCTTCAGCTTTCTAACTGTTCTGGAAGCGTTGTTTCCGTCGTTGGTTTCACGCATTGCTCCTGCTGATGCAAAAGGCAGTGCGATGGGGGTTTACTCCAGCAGTCAGTTCATGGGTGGATTTGTGGGCGGGGCTGGCGGTGGCTGGTTGTACGGCGCCTATGGCCCCCAGGGTGTTTTTATAGCCTTAAGTGTGATTTGCGTGGCGTGGCTGGTGTTCCTGCGCGGTTTTGTCAGTCCGCAAAAATTATTCATGCGCCGACACCGTCTGAGTGCGGCTGAGCTGCAGCAAATACCGGCTGTGCTTGAGGCCTTAAGAAGTCGCCCGGGTGTGGCCGAGGTGGGTTTCGTTGAAGCAGAAGGCGTGGCCTACTTGAAAGTGGACAAAGCGGTTTACGAATCCCCGGCGTAAGCAAAGACATGCTGTGCCCGAAGACGTTTTGAACGCATCGTTTATCGGTTACCATAGCGCCTGTCAGATAGGGAATATCTGGCCCGGAATCACTCACGGACTGAGTGCGTTACAAGGAGAAGTCAATGGCACGTGGTGTCAATAAAGTCATTTTGGTGGGCAACCTCGGGGCAGATCCCGACATACGGTATTCGGCCAGCGGCAGCGCTGTAGCCAACATCAGCATTGCCACCTCCGAGTCCTGGACGGACAAAAAGACCGGGGAACGCCAGGAGCGAACCGAGTGGCATCGTGTCACGCTGTTCAATCGTTTGGGCGAAATTGCGGGTGAATACTGTCGCAAGGGTTCGCAGGTGTACATCGAAGGATCGCTCCGAACCGACAAATATCAAGATAAGAAAACCGGTGAAGACCGATACTCCACCTCAATCATCGCTAATAATATGCAGCTACTGGGCGGTCGAGCGGATGGGCAAAACCCCGGTATGGGTGCACCCGGCGGTGCGACTGCGCCGATGAACCGCGGCGGTGGTCAGCCCGCCCCTCAGCAGCGGGAACCGGTAGCGGAAGCGGCTGAATTCGATGACGATATCCCGTTCTAGCAGCGGCATACGCTAACGGTAATTATCAGGCCCGTCGGACCCTCCGGCGGGCCTTTTTTGTGCGCGAGTTGTCATTCGGCCACGTTTTCATTCCTTCAATGCATGGGATTTCAATCTTGTTAGCATAAACATATAAAGAAATGTTTATGTGAATAACGGTACAATGTGGGTTGGACTGGCGCTGCAACAGCGTCTTGATCGATTACCTGCGACTAAAGAGACCGTTACATGTCCTCTGATTACATCTTTACATCAGAATCAGTGTCCGAAGGCCACCCGGACAAAATGGCTGACCAGATTTCTGATGCCGTGCTTGATGCCATCCTCAAGCAAGACACCAAAGCGCGCGTTGCGTGCGAGACCTTGGTAAAAACTGGCTTGGTGGTGGTAGCTGGCGAAATCACCACGAGCGCCTGGGTGGACCTGGAAGACCTGGTCAGAAAAACGGTAACTGACATTGGCTACACCAGCTCTGATGTGGGTTTTGACGGCGAGACGTGTGCCGTTCTGAACGGTATCGGAAAGCAGTCCCCGGATATTGCCATGGGTGTGGACCGCTCCGCACCAGAAGAGCAGGGGGCTGGCGACCAGGGGCTGATGTTCGGTTACGCAACTAACGAAACCGATGTGCTGATGCCGGCGCCGATTACTTACTCTCACCGATTGGTAGAGCAACAATCCAAAGTGCGCCGCGACGGCACCTTAGCGTGGTTGCGCCCGGATGCAAAAAGTCAGGTCACGTTGCGCTACCAGGATGGCAAGCCTGTTGGTCTTGATGCTGTGGTTTTGTCTACGCAGCACGATCCGGATGTGTCGCTGGACGATTTGCGCGAAGCGGTCATGGAACACGTGTTAAAGCCTGTGTTACCGGCAGACTGGTTGGCGAACTGCCCATCGGACAACATACACATCAATCCAACCGGTCAATTCATCATCGGTGGCCCGGTCGGTGATTGTGGCTTAACCGGTCGTAAGATCATCGTTGATACCTACGGTGGCATGGCGCGTCACGGTGGTGGCGCGTTCTCCGGCAAAGATCCATCGAAAGTAGATCGATCGGCTGCCTATGCAGGCCGATATGTAGCGAAAAACATCGTGGCCGCAGGTCTTGCGGATCGTTGTGAGATCCAGGTGTCTTACGCCATTGGTGTGGCCAAGCCAACATCAATTTCAATCGATACGTTTGGTACCGGAAAGATTGATGATCGAAAAATTGAAGCCATCGTAGGAGAGGTATTCGACCTACGGCCGTATGGCATCGTCACCATGCTAGACCTGATTCGGCCCATCTATCAACAAACAGCAGCCTATGGCCATTTTGGCCGTGAGAACGCGGAATTCAGTTGGGAAAAGACTGACAAAGCCGACGCCATTCGCCAAGCGGCCGGTGTGTAACTGGCGCTGCTTACCCCCTAATTTATCGATATTTTTGAGAAACAACTATGAGCTTTACCGACTATAAAGTCGCGGACATCAGCCAAGCTGAGTGGGGCCGCAAAGAGATAACCATCGCTGAACATGAAATGCCTGGTCTGATGGCGTTGCGTGAGGAGTACGGAAGCGAGCAACCTTTGAAAGGTGCTCGTATTGCGGGTTGTTTACACATGACCATTCAAACAGCGGTGCTGATTGAAACCTTAACTGCCCTGGGTGCAGAAGTTCGTTGGTCATCATGCAATATCTTTTCAACACAGGATCAAGCAGCTGCTGCGATTGCTGCGGCGAACATTCCCGTGTTTGCTTGGAAAGGTGAAACTGAAGAAGAATTTGACTGGTGTATCCAGCAGACCATCGAAGGTCCAGACGGTTGGGTACCGAATATGATTTTGGATGACGGTGGTGATTTAACCGTCATGATGCACAAAGACTACCCTGAGCTGTTGAAGGGTGTTAAAGGTTTATCTGAAGAGACAACAACCGGCGTACATCGACTGGTTGAGATGGCTAAAAACGGCGAACTCAAAGTGCCCGCGATTAACATCAACGATTCAGTAACGAAGTCTAAGTTCGACAATTTGTACGGCTGTCGAGAGTCTTTACTGGACGGTATCAAGCGTGCCACTGATGTGATGATTGCGGGTAAAACTGCGGTCGTGCTGGGTTACGGTGATGTGGGTAAAGGATGTGCTCAGGCATTCCGCGGCATGGGCGCCACGGTAATGGTCACAGAAGTTGACCCCATCAACGCTCTTCAGGCAGCGATGGAAGGCTTTCGAGTTGTGAACATGGATGATGTAGCTGACCAAGGCGATATCTTCGTAACCGCCACAGGTAATGTCGACGTCATAACGCTAGACCATATGAAAGACATGAAGAACGAAGCGATCGTTTGCAACATCGGTCACTTTGATAACGAAATTCAGGTGGAAGGGCTACGTAACTTCCAATGGGATAACGTTAAGCCGCAAGTTGATCAGGTTATTTTCCCCGACGGTAAGCGCATCACGTTGCTGGCTGAAGGGCGACTGGTTAATTTAGGTTGCGCTACAGGGCACCCAAGTTTTGTTATGAGTGCTTCGTTTACCAATCAGGTTCTTGCACAAATGGAGCTGTACAACAATCCGGATAAGTATTCGGTAGACGTGCACGTGCTGCCTAAAGATTTAGATGAAAAAGTTGCACGACTGCACCTGAAAAAGATTGGTGCTAACCTGACCGAATTAAGCGATGAGCAATCTGCTTACCTGGGTATTGATAAGGAAGGCCCATTCAAACCTGACCACTACCGCTACTGATAGTCAGTCGTTTGGAATGATCGAGCCCGCTGACTGGTTTCAGGCAGCGGGCTTTTTTATTGGAGCGCTAAAACACATGTTGAAACGACTTCTTGCGTTAGGATTTTTCATTACGTTGAGCAGTGTGGTGCTATCACCGGTAGTGGCGCAGACCAATACTCCGTCTGATGTGTATACCGACAGAGCGTGGAAAGCGCTTCAACAAGGTAGGGCGGTGGCGTTGGTGCGGCACGCTATCGCACCGGGTACCGGTGATCCGTTTAATTTTTCGATTGATGATTGCAGCACGCAACGAAATCTATCCGAAGAAGGTCATCGTCAATCACAGCAGATGGGTGAATTGTTTAAACGCGGTGGTATCGTGGATGCTGAGGTATTCAGCAGTGAGTGGTGTCGCTGTATGGATACCGCTACGGGGTTTGGCTTGGCTGATGTTCAGCCGTTACCCATACTCAATTCCTTTTTTCAAGACCGATCTACCGCCAACGAGCAAACACTTAGCTTGAAGCAATGGATTGTGTCAAGGCTTCAAAACACAGAAAAAAGCACTAGCCGCACCGCCATCTTGGTGAGTCACCAAGTCAACATTACTGGCCTTACCGGTGTGTTCCCAGCGTCTGGTGAGATAGTCATTGTTGGCGTTGATTCGGGTAGCCCCGTTGTACTCGGTACTATTGAAACACGCTGATCCTGCGGTTGCTTTGTCGAACTTTCACAGGTTTACAGGATCGCAGATAATCAGGCGAATTACTTATCGATACCCACAACCCCATGAGCGAAAAGCAACGCACCGTAACGCTGTTAGTTGTGGCTGAGATCTGCGCCATGGGGCTGTGGTTTGTTTCAGCGGCCATCCTGAATGACTTACAGGCGATAGGTGCGATCAATACTCTGATGGGGGCGTGGCTAAGTTCTGCTGTGCCCGCAGGCTTTGTGGTGGGTGCCTTACTGGTGGCTGTCAGTGGGATTGCTGATCGGATTGATCCGCGCGTGGTTTTTGCGTTTAGCGCATGGCTAGGTGGGGGTTTTAATCTGTTGATGTTGGTGTTCCCCAGTGATAGTGCCGTGACGGTGGTCTTACGTTTTTTCACAGGCTTTACGTTGGCGGGGGTATACCCGGTTGGCATGAAAATCATGGTGGGTTGGGGAACCCATGATCGTGGCTGGTTGGTTGGACTGCTGGTCGGCGGGTTAACACTCGGGTCATCCTCACCCCATTTACTGGCGTGGTTAGGCGGCGCTCAGTGGCAGCACACGGTCATGGCTGCATCGTTTTTTGCAGCAGTCAGTGGTGTGCTTGTTATGGGCACGAGTTTGGGGCCAGCGCACGCCACAGCCGCTCGCTTTAATCCTATGGCAATTAAGGAGGCGTGGACAAATGTCAGCATTCGTCGCGCCTTTGGCGGCTATCTAGGACACATGTGGGAGCTTTATGCCATGTGGTCGTGGCTGGGCGTTGCGGCTGCGGTGTCATATCAACTGCACATGACCTCAGATGATGCATTGCAGCTGGCCAAGCTAACCGCCTTTATTGCGATTGGTGCGGGTGCATTGGCGTGTCCTTTTGCGGGCAAAGTAGCCGATACGATTGGTAAAGCAAAACTTACAATTATCATGCTGATATGCAGCGGTAGCTTTGCTGTACTTAGTGCCATAGCGTTCGGAGGTCCAGTCATTTGGGTCTTCATTACATTTGTTTTATGGGGTGTTTTTATCATTCCAGATTCAGCGCAGTTCTCTGCCTTAGTGGCTGACTTGGCTCCGCCGGAGAGCGCAGGGAGCTTACTCACGCTTCAAACAGCCCTGGGGTTCTTGCTGACCATCGCCACGGTGCAACTTACGCCCGTGGTAGCTCAGCTCATTAGCTGGCCGGGTGTATTTGCCATCATGGCACTAGGACCGGCATTGGGCATTTTAAGTATGTGGCCCCTAATGAAAGAGCACCGTGCAACAATCAGGTAACGGTGACAATCACCAGCCGAGCTAGAAGCCCATGTTTAGACAGCGAGCAAGTCAATTAGTGTGTGTTGCGGCGAGTGTGTTTCTGGCAGGCTGCGGCAACCTTGGCCCGCTGGACATATTAAATAAGCTCACACCACAAAGCGGTTATACACTAATTGCCAATGTGGCCTATGGATCAAACGAACGGCAAACACTGGATGTGTATCATTCTAACGAGCCCAAATCCGCTCCCACCGTTGTTTTTATTTTCGGTGGCGCCTGGCGTGAAGGCGCTAAAGAGGACTACGAGTTTGTTGCTCACGCATTGGCGTCGGAGGGTTACACCACGGTCGTTCCTAATTATCGCTTGCATCCTGAAGTCGTTTACCCGGACATCGTAAATGACGTCAGAGACGCGGTTGTTTATCTTCGCGACAATAGTGAAACGCTAGGGCTAGCCTCTACTGACATTGTATTGATGGGACATTCCTCCGGTGCCCATGCGGCGGCACTATTAACTGCGAGTGACGAATACTTTCAAGACGAACCCTGGTTAGTCGGGTTGATCGGTTTGTCAGGCCCTTACGATTTGCCCCTGGATTTGGAAGAGGTCGTTCGCGTATTTCCTGATGTTGCTGACCCTGATTCTGTAAATCCCACAGCGCTTGCTACATCGACCCACCCGCCCAGCTTGTTGATACACGGTGCCGATGATCAGCGTGTACTACCGAAACACACGAAGCGTTACGCTGAGGTTTTGGAGGAACAAGGCGTTGAGCATACCGCGCTGTTGTTGGAAGGAGAAGGGCATGCTCAAGTGGTGGCCGGATTGTCTATTCGACTGGAATTTTTGAATGATGCGAAACAGGATGTTTTCGATTTTCTATCCCGGTATACACCGGCTGATCAGTAGCCCAGCGCACCGATCGGCTGTTCAATTAATGAATCGAAGGTTTGCGTGAATTTACGGCCTTGTCGGTGGACATGGTTTGCTTTGTATACTCCGTATCGTCTATTAAAGTCTCTTGCAGTTGCTCAGGGTCTGCAATAGGCGTAACGCTTAATTTCAGAAATAGCGGGTAATGATCAGAGCCGATATGCGGTAAGCGTTTGAATAGCTTTACTCGAAAGTGGGATGACGTAAAGAATTGATCTAGTGGCCAGCGAAAATACCATCTTGTGGTATGAAAAGTATTGTAGAAACCTCGGCCAACGCGTGGGTCTAACAAGCCACTGATTTTTCTGAATTGCCTGACACTGTGAGACCAGGGCACGTCGTTAAAGTCGCCTGCGACGATAATCGGTTCTTTCGAATCTTTAAGCGTACTTGCCAGAACAATTAGCTCAATGTCCCGTTCGAGTGATGTTTCACTCTCACCAGGGGCAGGTGGTTTTGGGTGAATCGCATGCAGACGAACCGTTAAATTATCGTTTAAACGAACTCTGGCGCAAATGGATGGAATGTCGTCGTCCACCAGGTAGTCGATATGGGGTGATACCAACGGCCGCTTTGAATAAAGATGCATACCGTACAAGTTGTCCATTGGCCTTTGAACGCGATGGGGATAGTTTTTGAGTGTGTTTAGTTTGTTTTGCCACCAAAGATCTGACTCAAGCGTTATAACTAAATCCGGTTGAAATACCTCTACTAAATTTAGAAACGCATCGCTGTTGTGATTGCTCATGAGCACGTTCATAAGCAGTAACGATATCTCAGGATCGTCGCTGGATTCGGTGTCTTTTAGCTCAACCGACTTCAGCTTTGTGTAGGGCACAAGCCATTTCAATTGATAAATCAGGCATATCACGGCCAGCACCGTGAAGTAGACAACGGGTTTTTCGTTTATGAGCCCGGAAGCTGTGGCAATTAGCAGCCAACTCAGGATGATGCCAACGGTTTGCAGACGCGGAAATTCAAAGGCTCTGACCAACCAGTGCTTATGTTTTAGCACGGGCAAAAACGTAGTAACGGTAAAGCTTGCAGCCAGGATAATCAGAAAAATTTTTATCATGAGCGCGACCATTAATTGGTAGGCAGGACGGTCATGAAATACGTGCGCTGAGTGCTGTTACGACATAAGCCGCTACTGGTTCCCGATGTGGTGCTTTGATCGGAAAAAAATGGATCGGTCACGACAACGGAGATATCCACTTCAAAGGTACCCAGCTCGGTGGCGGTTCCGATTAGGCGAATTTGGCGTTCGAAGACTTCAGCGCTTAAGCCAGTAGGTAGCGTGTTGGATACCGAAATTGCGTAGTCAAAAAGATCGTCATTAGGTTCATTTTCAATCGAGGCGGTTAGCCTGACGTCATACGTTTGATTCAGTATGGGGCTGGGTATCGCAGTGGGTGTGATTACGGGGCCATCATCATCCAGGCAGTCCACCAGTAAATCGGTTATCGGGTCGCACCCGGATAACAAAACTGAGAGCACGACTACCGAGCCGAATGGGCCAATTTTTGTCTTGTACAGGCGCGGTAGCATGAGTATTTCCTTGATTCACGCAGTAGTTACATTCACTGTAGCTTGTGTAAGCTTTTCTGTGTGCTGTTTTCGCAGCAGCTGCGTACAAATCCTATGAATTACACCTTGATCATACCTGCGTGGAATGAAGCGTCTTACCTTCCGTCCACGCTGCATCACGCGAAACAGTCGATGGACGCCTGCACTCACGCCGGCAGCTTGATCGTCGTGGATAACAACTCAACCGATGACACTGCACGCATCGCAGCTGAAGCGGGAGCAACGGTCGTATTTGAGCCAGAGAATCAGATTGCTCGCGCCCGCAATGCGGGGGCTAAAGCAGCAGATACGGATGCGTTAGTGTTCCTTGATGCAGACACGACATTGACCGTTGAATTACTGCAATCAGGTTTAGACGCCTTAGCGGCAGACGCGGCAGTTGCCGGTGGGGTGCTTATTGCTCTGGATGAACCGGCAACAGGGTCGGCCGAGTGGGTGTTGCGCGTATGGAATTTTTTATCAAAGCGTTTTAGATTAGCAGCAGGCAGTTTTATCTTTTGCCGACGTGACGCGTTCGAAGCGATCGGCGGTTTTGATACGCGACTGTACGCGGGCGAAGAACTGGTGTTAACACGCCGACTAACTCGATGGGGTAAGAAAGTAAACCTGCCGTTTCTGATTTTGCCTGATCAAACGATCAAGACATCCGCCCGGAAACTGAACTGGTACTCTCGAAAGCAACTGTTGATGCAGTTTGTGATGGTTCTGATACCCGGTGCACTTTACTCAAAACGGTTATGTCAAACCTGGTACGACCCGAACAAAAGCCGGCAATAGCTTAGAAGGGTTTTACTCGGTTGCCGTTTCCTGCTCTTCTTCAAGTGTTTCAGCCACACTAAAGACATAGTTAATTGCCGTACTACGTCGGCATAAACGCCGGTCTCTATCGGCCGATGTGGGGTCTTCAACACCCACTTCAACGCGCATTGCAAAGTCACCCAGTTCTGTCGGGGCGCCGGTAATGCGTACTTGCCGCTGAAACGTATCTACGATGAGCCCTTCGGGTAAGCCTGCTCCAAGCGTGAACGTATATTCAAATCGATCGTCGTAAGGTTCGTTTTCAATCGATGCGGTAATAACCGCTTCGTAGCTGTAGTTCAAAACGGGTGTGGGTAGGATACGCGGACTCAAAACCGGGCCGTCGTCATCAATGCAGTCCAGCAGCAAGCTGCCTCCACTGATGGGGTCGCACGCGGACAGCAGGCACACGCTACTCAAAAGCGCGCTTTGGGCCATTCTCTTAACGGCCTTCTTTGTTGGAGAAGCAAAATTGCGCATGCAGACCAAGATCTGGATCCATGGATAGGTGCCTGGAAAGGATGCGAATTTAGGACCACAGCAGTACAGTGCTCATTCGATTGAGTCACAGTTTGTTGGTTTTAATCATGACAAAGCGTAGGTCAACAGAGATTTCCATCGCATCGCATCGATAGCGTGACAAACTCTAGCGTTTGCTGGCTGGCCAGTTACGTGAAGCTTATCGACGATGGTCATACCTCGTGTATTGGTGTTTCCCACGGCGATCTCCACGTGAAAATGTTCCAAGGACGTGGCGATGCTTTCATCCAGTACTACGGCCATGGCCACCGGGTCTGCCAGAGCTAGGCCATTTTGGCCTTGTAGCGTTTCCACCGCTTGCAGCGCGTGTACGTTGCAATCGATAGCCACGGTTGCGCGTTGGTTGTTCAGTGCGCGAATTGCTTGCATTTCTGCGCGGTTTAACGTCGCCTCGTCACAGCTAAGTTCCCAACCCAACAGAGTCATGGAGAGGCCGGACTGGATAACGCATTGTGCAGCTTCAGGGTCACACCAGATGTTGTATTCCGCTGCAGGCGTTACGTTACCAACCGTGTTAGCGGCACCACCCATAATCCAAGTGTGTTTGATCCACGCGGCTAATTGCGGCTCCATAGCAAGGGCTGTGGCGAGATTGGTCAGTGGCCCCAGCGTAACCAGTTCTATCTCACCTGGCTCTGCTTTAAACCGGTCGATGAGCGCACTGACTGCGTGCAAGGATTCGGCTGGTTGTTGTGGCGGCGGGTAGTGTTGATTGCCCATGCCGTCTTCACCATGAAACCAATCAGCCGGTGCTGCCTGTTGTAGCCATGGTGCAGGGCAGCCTTCGTAAACAGGTACCGAAGCGTTGCATAGCTCGAGTACAAAACGCGCGTTCTGGCTGGCCTGGCTGAGGTTCACATTACCGGCTACGATCGTCAGCGCATCCACGCTTATATTAGGCTGTGCCAAAGCCATCATGATAGCCACCGCGTCGTCAGACGCGGTGTCGGTATCAATGATCAGTCGTCGCATAAAAAAACCGTAGGGATAGAAACTAGCTTTCTAGTAAACCACGTTTTCTCATTTCTGCCACTACCCGCTCAGCGGCTTGCTCGGCGCTTAAGGTACCTGTATCCACTAAGATCTCGGCGTTCTCAGGCGCTTCGTACGGTGAGTCAATCCCTGTGAAGTTTTTCAATTCGCCACGACGTGCTTTTTTGTACAAGCCTTTAGGGTCTCGTTCTTCAGCAACCGCCAGTGGTGTTTCCACATACACTTCGATGAATTCGTCCTCACCCACGATACTGCGAGCAAGCGCTCGTTCTGAACGAAATGGAGAGATAAATGCCGTCAGTACGATCATACCCGCGTCCACCATTAACCCAGCGACTTCGCCAATACGTCGAATGTTTTCAACGCGGTCCGCATCGGTAAAGCCAAGGTCTTTGTTTAATCCATGACGAACGTTGTCACCATCGAGTAAGTAGGTGTGATGCCCCGCAGCAGCCAACTTCTTTTCAACGAGGTTGGCAACGGTTGATTTGCCCGCGCCGGATAATCCGGTAAACCAGACAACCGCGGGCTTTTGTCCTTTAAGCTCGGCGCGGCGTTCTTTATTCACATCGGTAGCCTGCATGTGAATATTGGCAGAACGGCGCAGGGCAAAGTGCAGCATCCCAGCACCAACGGTGTGATTGCTCACTCGGTCGATTAGGATAAAGCTACCGGTTTCTTGATTGTCTGCAAACGCATCAAATGCGATCGGTTGATCGGTGCTGATGTTGCAAACACCGATGGCGTTCAGTTCTAACTGCTTTGCGGCCGTATGTTCTAGTGTATTAACGTTAACTTCATGCTTAATTTGCGTGATGGTCGCTGATACGGTTTTGGTGCCAATCTTTAGCCAGTAAGGACGCCCGCTGTGCATGGGTTCATCGTGCATCCACACCAACGTTGTCTCGAACTGATCAGCCGTACTTGCCGGTTCATCAGTAGTTGAAATTACGTCCCCGCGTGAAACATCAATTTCATCATTCAAGGTTAGCGTAATGCTTTGGCCGGGAATGGCTTCTGCTAAGTCTCCATCATGAGTTACGATGCGTGCGATTGAACTGGTTTTACCTGAAGGTTGAACGCGAATCGTGTCACCGGGTTTAATAGAGCCACTGGCAACCGTACCGGCGAAACCACGAAAATTCAGGTTAGGGCGATTCACCCATTGCACCGGCATGCGAAACGGCGCGGTTTTTCGATGCTCATCATTCACTTCTGCGGTTTCAAGGTACGAAAGTAATGTCGGGCCGTGATACCAAGGCATTTGATCGCTACGAACCAGAATGTTATCGCCGGCCAGCGCGGACATCGGAATGGCGGTAACGTTGTTCAAGCCAATCTCTTTGGCAAACGCCTGATAATCCTCAACGATGTCTTCGTATACCGATTCATCGTATTTCATTAAGTCCATTTTGTTCACCGCTAACACAACGTTGCGAATGCCCAATAAAGAGAGTAGGTAACTGTGCCTGCGGGTTTGTGTTAACACACCTTGACGTGCATCGCACAAGATAACAGCCGCATCGCAAGTGGATGCACCGGTAACCATGTTACGAGTGTACTGCTCATGCCCTGGGGTATCGGCAACGATAAACTTCCGGTGGTCAGTGGCGAAAAAGCGATAAGCCACATCAATCGTTATACCCTGTTCACGCTCAGCGGCCAGACCATCCACCAGGAGTGCAAAGTCCATGGCCTTACCTTGCGTGCCCCACTTTTTTGAGTCACTGGCTACCGCATCTAATTGGTCTTCGAACAACACCTTGCTTTCGTAAAGCAAACGGCCAATCAGTGTGCTTTTGCCGTCATCAACGCTTCCGCAGGTGATAAAGCGAAGCAGACTCTTGTTTTCGTGCTGGTTTAAGTACGCGTCGATGTCACTTGCAATTAAATCGTGGTTTGGCTGATTCATTAGAAGTAACCCTCTTGTTTTTTCTTCTCCATTGAGGCGGAGGTGTCGTGATCGATGAGTCGGCCTTGTCGTTCCGACGTGGTGGCCAGCAGCATTTCTTGAATGATATCGGTGAGCGTTGTAGCGTTTGACTCCACTGCACCGGTTAAGGGATAACAGCCCAGGGTTCGGAAGCGAACACGCTTCATTTCAGGGGTTTCTCCATCTCGCAATGGCATTCGATCGTCATCTACCATAATTAATTGCCCATCGCGTTCAACAACGGGCCGTTCCCCGGAGAAGTACAACGGTACGATAGGAATGGACTGCTGGTGGATGTACTGCCAAATATCCAATTCTGTCCAGTTGGATATTGGGAACACTCGGATGGATTCACCTTGACGTTTTTTAGCGTTATATAAATTCCACAGCTCTGGCCGTTGGCTTTTGGGTTCCCAGCGATGAGCTGATGTACGAAAACTAAAGACACGTTCTTTCGCCCGTGATTTTTCTTCATCGCGCCGCGCGCCACCAAACGCTACATCAAAACCGTACTTATCCAGGGCTTGTTTTAACGCTTGCGTTTTCATGATGTCGGTATGAAGTTCAGAGCCGTGCGTAAACGGGCTAACGCCTTGGCGAATACCTTCTTCGTTTTGATGCACAAGCAATTCAAAGCCGAGCTCTTTCGCAATCGAATCACGAAACTCATACATGGCCTTAAACTTCCACGTCGTATCCACGTGCAGTAAAGGAAATGGGGGTGGTGCTGGATAAAAGGCTTTGACGGCCAGGTGCAGCATGACAGCACTGTCTTTACCTACCGAGTACATCATGACGGGGTTTTCAGCCTCAGCCACCACCTCACGCATGATATGAATGCTTTCTGCTTCCAATCGTTGAAGGTGGGTTAGTCGCTCAGGTGCGAGCAGTAGGTTGCTGTCGTTGTCTTTGATGTCTTTAAGCGCTGTCATAGTTGAAGCCGTTGATTTAAGTGTCCGTTCGAGAGTGTTCGATTCCATACCGGGCGGCAGGATCAGAGCCTTGAGTCCAGTGCTCGTTTGCCACGGCAGAATCCACGACTTCTCTAAAGCCGGAGATAGCTGCATTACTGGCGCAAGGGCTGTGCCTAGATGGGTAGTTACCGCAGATAGAAATTCACTCAACGTATGTGAATGAAGCTGTTGAACCAGTACCGAAAGACAGAGCCCACGTGCGGTGTGTGCACACAGCAAGGTCACTGGTTCGTTGTTAAGTTGAAGCGTGTGCGCGCTTACCCACACCAATCGGCGTTTGTTGTGTCGCGCCTGGTCGATGTAGCGTTTTACCTCGCCGCCGGGTTTGGAGCCGAGTCGTTGAGCGGGTGAGGCGGGTGCTAACCCCCAATTTCTCGCATACCGTTGGGTGGTTGCCGCGCTGACCGTCAGCTCTTGACCGCATAGCCAGTTATGCAAGCGGTCGATAGTGAGTAGGTTGGCTTCACTCAGTGCCTTGTCGGCGACGATGGATTGCTCCATCCAGTGAAGGCGCAACGAATCAATTTGTGCCGTGGAGAGCGCCTTGCCACGGGTAGGGCGTCCTCGTTTTTTGACTGGAACACCACCCCAACCGTTTTTCTCAAATGCTTTAATAGCTGCAACAACGGTAGGTACGCTTAAATCAACCGATTGACTTATTTTTGCTAGCGATTCACCGGCCAGACGGCGTTTGACGGCATCAATACGTCGAGCATTTAAATCTTTAATAGTTGTAGAGCTGGTGTTCAAAGCGAATTATGGTGTCTGTTTTTCCTCTTAGCTGCAGAATGTAACAAAACTTATGCCGCTTTTAAGGTGTTTTCACCTTTCTGTCGAAGCAGTCACAAATATGCTGGCTATTAAATAATAAATATGGATATCACTTCAGGGCTATTTGAAGCTGTTTCTTGATACAAAAGTCATTGCAGTCTATTAAGTAACTCTTAATCCATTGATATATATGAAAATATTGTGATAAGTATTAAAGTATAGGTGTTATGTAAAGCTCGGCGGCAAGCAAGAGTGTTTTTTGGGCGATGCGCAGCCGGGCGAATGTGCGGATGCGGCAGAATCTTTTTCCCTCAATTTAGCCTCCAAAAGCGGTATCCTGAAGGGCTACAAAACTTAAAGAGGTGCCACCCAGGCACATCCATGACACGCAAAGTTTTTATCAAGACGCACGGCTGTCAGATGAACGAGTACGATTCGGCGAAAATGCTGGACGTATTAGGGGAGCACGGCCCGGTTGAGCCGACGAACAACCCTGCTGAGGCCGACATCCTGCTGTTGAACACTTGCTCTATCCGAGAAAAAGCACAGGAGAAAGTGTTCTCTGAGTTGGGCAGATGGAAGCCACTGAAAGATGCGCGCAGCGATGTCGTCATTGGCGTGGGCGGTTGTGTTGCCAGTCAGGAAGGTGAAGCTATTCATCAGCGCGCGCCGTTTGTGGATGTGGTGTTCGGTCCCCAGACGTTGCATCGATTGCCCGAAATGGTGGACGACTCAATCACGGCAAACCGCCCGGTTGTAGACATCAGCTTTCCAGAGATCGAAAAGTTCGACCGTCTACCCGAGCCCAAGGCTGAAGGCGCTAGTGCGTTTGTTTCCATCATCGAGGGGTGCAGCAAGTACTGCAGCTTTTGCGTGGTGCCATATACCCGCGGCGAAGAGATTTCTCGACCGCTTGATGATGTGTTGGCCGAAGTGGTTGCTCTGGCAGACCAGGGTGTACGGGAAATTCATCTGTTAGGGCAGAACGTGAATGCTTACCGCGGCCCGATGCATGATGGTGGTATAGCGGACCTGGCATTGCTAATTCACTACGTAGCAGCGGTAGATGGTATTGATCGAATCCGCTTTACCACGTCGCACCCAGTCGAATTTAACGATGCGTTGATTGATGCGTATCGGACTGTTCCTGAGTTGGTTAGCTTTCTGCATTTACCGGTACAAACAGGCTCTGACAGAATCTTGGCTGCGATGAAACGTGGTCATACCGCGCTGGAGTACAAATCCAAAATCAGGAAAATCATGGCGGCGCGTCCTTCTCTAACGCTGTCATCGGATTTTATTGTCGGTTTCCCCGGTGAAACGGACAAAGACTTTGAAGACACCATGAAGCTGATTGAAGATATCGGGTTTGATCACTCATTCAGCTTTATTTACAGTGCTCGACCAGGCACACCTGCATCTAATCTCGCTGACGACACACCGATGGATACGAAGAAAGCAAGACTGCATCGTTTGCAAGCCACCATCACCGCTCAGGCAGCCACCATCAGCCAATCGATGGTTGGCTCCGTACAGAGAGTTCTGGTGGATCGTTTATCGAAAAAAGACGCAGCGCAGGTCAGTGGCCGGACTGAAAACAATCGGGTTGTAAACTTTACCGCTGACGCATCGTTGATCGGTGAATTCGCGGATGTTCTAATCACAGAAGCGCTGCCCAATTCCTTGCGTGGTGAGTTACAAGCTCACGCGCCTTCAGGTGTGACTGTTTGTGGCTGAATTAGCGTTTCGTGTAGAGCCGCCTGATAATGACCGCTTGGCGAACCTGTGTGGTCAGTTTGATGAGCATCTAAAACAGATTGAGCAGCGCTTATCGGTGAGTGTCAGCCATCGGGGCGATCGGTTTATGGTAACGGGGGAAACAGTCCAACCCGTTGCTAACGCAAAACGATTGATTACCCACTTATACGCTGCCACCGAATCAGAAACCTTAGAACCTGAACGAGTACATCTTTATATGCAGGAAGCCGAGCTGGAATCGCTAACCGACTCACCCGAAGATGCAGAGCGAACACGCAGCACCATAAAAACTCGCCGCGCGGTTATTCAGTGCCGAGGTGAGCGACAAATTGACTACGTTCAAAGCATCAAGACGCGGGACCTAACGTTCGGTATCGGCCCCGCGGGTACCGGAAAAACTTTCCTCGCTGTGGCGTGTGCGGTTGAGGCCTTGGAAGCCGAAGAGGTTCGCCGGTTGGTGTTGGTGCGTCCGGCTGTCGAAGCTGGTGAGCGATTGGGTTTTTTGCCTGGTGACATGATGCAAAAAGTGGATCCTTACCTACGGCCGATCTACGATGCGTTGTACGAATTTTTGGGATTTGAACGAGTCGCCAAGTTAGTGGAGCGAAATGTTATCGAGATCGCACCTCTGGCGTATATGCGTGGACGAACGTTGAACCACTCCTGCGTGATCATGGATGAGGCGCAAAACACGACGGTTGAGCAGATGAAAATGTTTCTGACGCGCATCGGCTTTGGTTCCCGCGCCATCGTGACCGGGGACGTAACGCAAGTGGATTTGCCGAAACACCAATTGTCCGGGCTGAAGCATGTGCAAGGTGTGTTGCAGGGAGTTGACGGTATCGGTTTTTGTGAGTTTAAAGCCAATGACGTGGTGCGCCACCCGATGGTGCAGCGCGTAGTTGCCGCGTACGCGGTGGCAGAAAAGCAAGAAGAAGAGCGTGAGAAAGCCAAAGAGCGCCAGCGTGAGTCGTCAACGTGAGCGCCAGTGATTTAAGTCGAGACGACGCGGAACCTCCGTCGAGTCGATTACAGTTCTCCGTGCGTGTTTCCGATGGTGTGCCGGAAGCGCAATTGCCGAATCCAGATCTGATGCAACGTTGGGTCTGGCACACCCTGGCTTCATCGATAGAATCAGACAACCTGCTTCAGTTCGAAGTCTCGTTATCGGTGGTAGGCCGCGATGAAATACAAGCGTTAAATCGTGAGTACCGTGACCAAAACAAACCGACTAACGTTCTTAGCTTCCCATCCGATATGCCGGTTCTACCTGGCGATACTCCCGCCGAAGGTCTGCACCCGTTAGGTGATATCGTCATTTGTCACGATGTGGTGGTGGCAGAAGCGCAAGCCCAACATAAACCTACAGAACAGCACTGGGCTCATATGTTGATTCACAGCGTGCTGCATTTATTGGGGCACGATCATATCGACAGCGACGAAGCAACACTCATGGAGTCGTTGGAAGTGTCCTTGCTGGCTGAATTGTCTATACCTAATCCTTATCAAGTGTCGTTCGAAACCTAATGAGTGACGAAAAATCAGAATCGGCGAGCGGTAATCGCTCTTTCATGGACCGCATTGTTCACGCCATGGGGGGTGAGCCTAAAGACCAGGACGAGCTCTTGGAAGTGCTTAGAGATGCGCAGGCCAGAGAGGTGTTTGATGCAGACACGCTGCAAATGGTGGAAGGCGCTTTCCAGGTAGTCGAAATGCGAGTGCGTGACATCATGATCCCTCGCGCTCAAATGGTGGTGCTGGACCAAGAGGCACCACTGGAAGAACTGTTACCAATCATCACTGAATCCGGTCATTCTCGCTTTCCGGTTATTGATGAAAACAAAGACAATGTAGTGGGCGTGTTGTTGGCGAAGGATTTACTGAAGTATTCCGGTGGCTCCTCGAATAGTGCGGAATTCAATATGGAGAGCATTCTACGTCCGGCGACGGTAACTCCAGAAACCAAAAGACTGAATGTATTGCTGAAGGAGTTTAGGGCGAAACGAAATCATATGGCCATTGTTCTGGATGAGTATGGCGGTGTTGCTGGTTTGGTCACCATCGAAGATGTGCTTGAGGAAATCGTGGGCGAAATTGATGACGAGCACGACACTGAAGAAGATGCGCACATGCGTCGCCTTGCTGACGGTGGTTACACCGTCAACGCGTTAACCCCAATCGAAGACTTTAACGAAACCATGGGTACATCGTTCAGCGATGATGAATTCGATACCATTGGTGGCCTTGTTATGCAGCATATAGGGCGTATGCCAAAAGAAGGAGAGACCACCGAAATCGACGGATGTGAGTTTCGTATCGTTGAAGCAGATTCACGCCGCGTGCGAGTTATGGCCGTTAGCTTAACCGGTTAATGCGCCGGCACCCCGTCAGGTAGGTCCACGAGAGTCATTGATGCCATTCAAGTTCAAAGCTGCGCTAGCGGTACTGGCCGGAGCTGCTTTATCACTGGCGTTTGCGCCATTTGAGTTCTGGTGGCTGGCCCCGGTATGCCTGGGGTGCTTGTACACCCTTATCCAACCGGTCGCACCTAAGCGCGCCGCGTTAATTGGTTTCCTATTCGGGTTAGGTTTCTTTGGCGTAAGCGTGTCATGGGTTTACAACTCATTGCATGTCTTCGGTGGGGCCGCATTACCGGTTGCCGTAGCCCTCACCACCGTATTTGTGTGCGTTATGGCCTGTTTCCCCGCGGTAACAGCATTCGCGTTTCGTAAGCTTACTCATCAACATGCGGCGCGAATGAAAGCGTTTAACGCATTACTTTTTGCAGGCCTTTGGGTTGTAGCAGAGTTAGCGCGCGGGAAGATTATGGGCGGGTTCCCATGGGTGCTTATCGGCTATAGCCAAACTAGCGGTCCGTTGGGTAGTTTTGCTCCGCTAGTCGGTGTGTACGGAATTAGTTTTCTCGTTGTATTTTGGTCGGTGTTGCTTACAACTTTAGCGGTACCGAAGCAAGCATTGGTAACGCGGGTGAGCAGTGTGGTGTGTTTAGCGTTCATACCCATTGTTGGAATTGCGCTGAATAGCGTGTCGTTTTCCACCCCAACGGGCGAAGAATTTAAAGTACGAATTGTTCAGGCAAACATTGCGCAAGAACTTAAATTTAGTCGCGAGCGGCTGCAGCAATCCATACAGGAATACACCGCCTTATCCGTAGATGCCCCAGAAGGTACACAGCTTATTGTTTGGCCTGAAACCGCTATCCCCACCTATTTTTCAAACGTAGAACGGGTTCTCGCACCTTGGGTTAGGGAGATGGATGCTCGCGGTATTGATGTGCTGTCGGGTGGTTTTTATTCTGATGATACGGGTAACTACAACGCCGTCAGACAGTTGGGTGGCAACCAGGCGTTGTATCGTAAAAGCCACCTAGTACCCTTTGGCGAGTACGTACCTTTTCGATTTGCTTTGCAGTGGTTTTCGTCGCTGGTCACTATTCCAAACTTTGACTTATCCGCCGGCCCTTTGCCGTTAAAGCCTCTCGTGGTACAGAACATCGCCTTGGGTGTATCCATTTGTTATGAAGATGTGTTTGGAGAGGAGATGCGCGCGTTGCTGCCTGAGGCAACGGTGCTGGTTAACGTATCGAACGATGCCTGGTTTGGTGACAGCTTTGCGCCGCATCAGCATGAACAAAAAGCCCGAATGCGAGCGCGTGAATTCTCAAGGCCAATGGTTCGCTCTACCAATACGGGTGTGTCGTCCTTTATCAATGAAAGAGGCGAGGTAAGTGGTCGTATCGCGCACAATAAAAAAGGCGTCCTGGACAGAACCGTATTACCTCAACAAGGCCAAACGCCTTACGCTGCCACCGGTAACTGGCCGGTCGGATTACTGAGCTTCGGCATAATCGCACTCGCAATTGGCTTGCAAATCCAGCGGCGTCGCGTATAGTCCTAGACATGACGTAATTGATTGGTGGGAGAGTTCGGCTAAACGCCGGCACCGAAGGCGCAACTGCTCGGAAACGCTCAGGTACCCAGGACCACCAAAATCGAGTCATCTCTGGAGAGTGGTGCCCAGCGCGGCACCCGCCCAAGGGGAAAGAATCAGGCGATGCGTAACGGGTAACCGCGCTAAGTCTGCATTTGAATCTCTCAGGTTTCAGGACAGAGGAGCCTTGCTCAACCCAAGCGGGTTGGGCGCGGTGTTCCAACGCAACTGAAACTGATTGATATGCCCGAACCCTTAAAGACACCCTTTTACAGTCAGCACCTCAACGCTGGTGGCAAACTTGTAGAGTTTGCTGGGTGGTCGTTACCGATTCACTACGGATCCCTGGTGGAAGAACATCAGGCTGTGCGCACTGATGCCGGTGTATTCGATGTCTCTCACATGACTGTAAGCGATATACGCGGTGATTCAGCTAGCCGGTTACATACACTGTGCGCTAATGATTTGTCGAAACTGCGTGACAATGAAGCGTTGTACGGCTGTTTATGCACGGACAACGGCGGCGTGATTGACGACATCATCGTTTACCGCCTTGCAAACCGGCACTATCGCGTTATCTCAAATGCCGGTACGCGCCACAGCGTTCTTGATTGGTTGAAAGCGAATAACGTGGAAGACTGCGCAACCGTTGCTGCAGGTGATTTAGCCATGTTAGCTGTGCAAGGTCCGAACGCCATAGACAAAACACAACGCGCATTGACTTCGGTGCTTGATCAGTCAGTAGATCTTACCCACCTGGCGAGCTTTAACTGTGTTTATGTGGGTGATGTGTTTGTTGCGCGCACCGGATACACCGGTGAGGACGGGGTTGAACTGATTGTCCCCAAAGCCAATGCAGAATCTCTTTGGGCAGCACTTGTTGACGCACAGGTGGAACCGTGTGGATTGGGTGCCAGAGACACGTTGCGCCTGGAAGCGGGTATGAGTTTGTATGGGCAAGATCTGGACGATGTGCACACACCGTTTGAGTCAGGCGTGGGTTGGACGGTAGATCTGTCTAACCCCGACAGAGAGTTCATCGGGCGTACCGTTCTACAGGCTCAAAAAGAGAGTCTATCAACCAGTATTCGGATCGGGGTAGAGCTGACTGGCCGCGGCGTATTGCGTGCTGGGCAGCCAGTGCACTGCCAAGGTCAAGCGGTGGGTGAGGTGACCTCAGGCACTTACAGTCCGTCACTGAAAAAAACCATTGGGCTGGCGCGTGTGCAGCGCGTCGGTGCCCCCGAGGTAGACGATAATGACGCACAATTAACTGTGGTTATTCGCAACAAACCCGTGGAAGCGGTGCGTGTGAAATTACCCTTTTATCGTCAACCTTGAAAACCGTTTTTAACTTTTTTGGAGTCCTTTAATTATGGAAACCCCAGGCGATCTGAAATTTGCAGAGTCTCATGAGTGGGCCCGCTTGAACGATGATGGCACGATCACCGTCGGTATTTCGCACCACGCCCAGGAACAGTTGGGAGATCTCGTCTTCGTTGAGGTACCCGAAGTCGATGCATCCGTGGATGCTGAAGACGCAATCGCGGTCGTGGAATCGGTCAAAGCCGCATCCGATATTTATGCGCCGGTAACAGGAACCGTCGTGGCGGTTAACGAGGCGTTAGCTGAATCACCCGAGATAATTAACGATAGCCCGTTTGATGACGGCTGGATTTTTACACTGCAACCGGACAACAAAGATGACTTAAACGCTTTGATGGACGCCCCTGAATACGACGAGATGGTAGAAAACGCATGAACCCGGATTTTCCAGCACGACACATCGGCCCGAACGCTAACGACACCGCTAAGATGTTGGAGGCGTTGTCGTTGAACTCGCTGGATGAATTACTTAACGAAGTTGTGCCCAGCAGTATTCTAAACACTCAGCCTTTAGCGTTGGATGAGGCACTCAGCGAGCACGATGCGCTGGCAGCGTTGCAATCTATTGCGTCTAAAAATCAGGTTGTACGAAGTCTTTTAGGACAGGGCTACTTCGATTGTTATACACCCAGCGTCATCCGGCGCTGTGTGCTGGAAAATCCCGGATGGTATACCGCCTACACACCCTATCAACCTGAAATTGCCCAAGGACGTTTAGAAGTCCTGTTCAACTTTCAAACTCTTATAGCGGAGTTAACCGGTTTGCCAATTGCGAATGCATCGTTATTGGACGAAGCCACCGCCACTGCAGAAGCCGTTGCCATGGCGCACCGTACAGCACGAGGCAAGAAGCAGTGGGTTGTCGTGGACTCTGGTTGCCACCCGCAAACACTGGCCGTATTAAATACCCGTGCAGAACCTTTGGGCATACACATTGAATTGGCTGATGTGGCTGAAATACCCAAAGCGATAGCTGAACGAGCAGAGGATGTGTTTGCGGTCGTCACGCAATACACTCACACCTGCGGTGATGTGCAGGACATAGAACCTGCGATAAAAGCGGCGCAGGCTGTAAAAGCGCTAAGCGTTGTCGTTGCCGATCCTTTAGCACTTATGGTTCTGCCTGCGCCCGGGTCTTTGGGTGCAGATGTCGTTGTAGGCAGTGCGCAGCGATTCGGTGTGCCCATGGGTTTTGGTGGGCCTCACGCAGCTTTTATGGCCTGCACGGATGCCTGTAAACGCAATATGCCTGGGCGGCTCGTAGGGCAATCCATCACCGCCAGTGGGCAAGCCGCATACCGCCTGGCGTTGCAAACGCGAGAGCAGCACATAAGGCGCGATAAAGCCACGTCCAACATATGTACCGCGCAAGCGTTATTGGCTATCGCGGCTACGCTTTACGCCTGTTATCACGGACCAAGCGGACTACGAAATATTGCGTCACGCACAAGAGCCAATGCGGATTACCTGGCGGCGGGCCTAGAAGCACTCGGTTTCGACGTATTAACTGAGGACTGGTTTGATACCTTCAGCGTTCGAGTGGACAGTGCTCGTATTGGCAACGTGATTGAGGCGTTGCTTGAGGCCAACTTTAATGTAAGGCGCTATAACGGCGACACTTTAACGTTCAGCGTTGACGAAACCGTGTCCGCTGACGAGGTTCGCTGCATCATAACCGCGTGTGCTGCCGGGTTAGGAATAGACGATGAGGTCGCTGTACTCGCTGCGATTAACGCAGCGCCTCGTCAGCGGCAATCGGCCAGTGACCGACCGCTTAACTTTCTAACGCAGCACTGTTTTAACGCTTACCACTCTGAAACGGACATGATGCGTTATTGCAGACAGTTGGCCGATAAAGACCTGGCGCTTGACCGTGCCATGATACCGCTGGGCTCCTGCACCATGAAGCTGAATGCGGCCAGTGAAATGTTACCGATCTTATGGCCGGAATTTTCACGCATGCATCCTTTTGCGCCGGCTTCACAAACCCAGGGTTATCAACAGTTGATTGCAGACGTTGAAAAGGGACTATGCGCGTGTACCGGTTACGACGCCGTGTCGTTACAACCCAATGCCGGTAGCCAGGGTGAATACGCTGGGCTTTTGGCCATTCGGGAGTATCACCGAAGTAGAGGGGAGGGCAATCGAAATGTGTGTTTGATTCCGGCGTCTGCCCACGGTACTAACCCAGCCAGCGCACAGATGGTAGGCATGCGTGTCGTGGTGGTGAAGTGTGACGACGCGGGTAACGTGGACCTGGATGATCTTGATGGCAAACTGACCAAGCACCAGGGTGCGGTTGCCGCCATTATGATTACCTACCCGTCAACGCACGGGGTGTTTGAAACGAACGTCCGTACGGTATGCCAACGCGTGCATGAGGCTGGGGGGCAGGTATACATCGATGGCGCTAACATGAATGCCATGGTGGGCGTCGCACAGCCTGGCGAGTTTGGTGGTGATGTTTCGCACCTCAATTTACACAAGACGTTTTGTATTCCTCACGGAGGCGGTGGGCCAGGCATTGGGCCAGTTGCTGTGGGTGCGCATTTGGCAGAGTTTCTGCCTGGCCATGACTTGCTGGAGCGTCAGCAGGGCGCGGTTAGTGCAGCACCTTATGGCAGCGCCATGATTTTACCTATCACCTGGATGTACATTCGGATGATGGGCAGCCACGGTCTAACGCAGGCAACGAAGCTTGCAATCTTGAATGCCAATTACATTGCTAAACGCTTATCCACTGTTTTCCCTATTTTGTATCAGGGTGAGCACGGTCGCGTAGCACACGAATGCATTGTGGACACTCGAGTACTAAAAGATTCAGCGGGTATCACCGTTGACGACATTGCCAAGCGACTCATTGATCATGGTTTCCATGCACCCACCATGTCATTTCCCGTGCCCGGGACCTTAATGGTAGAACCCACAGAAAGTGAATCGTTGGCTGAGATTGATCGATTCTGTGACGCGATGTTGTCCATCTACGATGAAGCGGTACGGGTTAGCCAAGGCGAGTGGCCTGCTGACAACAACCCATTGGTTAACGCACCACATACCGCTGACGTGCTGGTCAATGATGCATGGGATGCGCCCTACAGCCGTCAAGTGGCTGCGTTCCCTTGTGGTACCACACAGCTGGCGGTTAAATATTGGCCTCCCGTCGATCGAGTGGATCATGTTTACGGAGATAAAAACCTGATATGCAGTTGCCCACCGTTGACCGACTACTTAGACGATCCAATCGCCGCCAACAACGATCTGAGCCTGAGTGCAGAGCCCAAAAACTCTGAGGCGTCGTAACGGCTGGTAACTGCGCGGTTGCAATACGGATGTAATGCGGTTGCAATACACCCGTATTGCAACCGCGTTACACCCGTATTGCATCCGCGTTACACCCGTATTGCATCCGCATTCAGACACCGTTCAGTTTCACTCTCTTACAGTGAGGTCATCACATACATAAGAGATGATTCATGAACGTTTCTGTTCGCGCTGCAGTTGCTGCACTGAGTGTTGCTACTTTGTCCCTCGGTACGGTGGGTCCGTCGTACGCCGACCACATTGGTACGTACTTTTCTATCGAACACACATCAGTCAGTGTGGGTTCCTCTAGCCATCACTCGACAAGCTCAGCCGATCCTTCTGGCTTACGTTTTAAATTTGGAACGCGCCTTACCCATTCGTTCGACTTAGAAGCTCAGCTTGGTGCGGCGGTTGACGAAAAATCCAAGCTCGATACAGAATTTTCAGCCGCCTATGCGGGTGTGTACCTTAAAGGTTATTTGCCGTTGGGATTTAAGAGTGCTTTGTTTGGACTCGCTGGTATGAGCTATATGGATTTAACGCAAAGCAATGACCAGCTCGAGAGCACGAATTACCAATCCGGTTTTTCCTACGGTTTTGGATTAGAAACACAACTAACCAAGAACCTTGATTTAACTGCTGACTACATGCGGTATACGCAGTATACGGGTGTGTTTGATGAGTTATCTGCGGTGAACTTCGGTTTGAAAGTGTATTTCTAACGTAGAACCGCTGGGTCGTCTGTAGTGAGTTGGTATTTTAAATTAGCTTCTCATTCTTTCTTTCGTTTGATGTCAGGACTGAACGGAGAAGCCTCTACTAAATGCCATCTTAATGAGGTTGCCCCGTTCTGCCGGCTGACCCTTTGAATTTTCACTTGGAGGAGACGCTGCGCACCTGGAAATCGTGTAACGATTGCAGCGTCGTTGATGACTAAAGTTTCCCCGTCGATATGCAATTGGTCACCCGTCTGGAAATTCAAAAACAACAAACCTGCTCTTGGGTGTAAGAGTAGGTTTCCTAAAGTGTTGAACAGAAAATTACCCGTGTAATCTGGGATGGTGATCTGTGAGGGGTTGTCCACTAATACAAAACCAGGCCGGCCTCCGCGATGACTAATGTCCGCTCCCTCATAAGGGGCTCCGGAGGCGTCTTGCATATAGGATGCGATAAAGAAGGTATCTGCCCTAGCAATTAGTTCACTGTCCTCGTTGTCTAGCTCAATGTGCTCAAACACTGCACTTTTTTCATGTTGTGCCTTACGTCTCGACACCTCTCGCAAACTGATGTATTTCGGGCAATTTCCGTAACTCTGAACCACAGAAATCGTAATTGAGTTGTCATCCATCGCAGAAACTCGGCCGTGCATACGATTTCGTCGTCGATTGGAAAAATCGATACCCAAGACGCCCACGGGCTGCCCCATACAGAGGCCGCTAAAGACTGAGTTGATACTTCGCTTTCCAGTTGTAATGACAAGTGTTTTAGCGTTGGGTGATGAAATGAATCCCGTCTTACCCGTCAAAATGCACGCCTTCGGGTGTCCGCTTTCATCGACTATACCCATCAGGATGTATTCGAGTCCTTCGAAGAATGAACGATGCTCATCAGGCATGTAATCCAGCATCAAGCGTTGTGCTAGACGGTCAATTTTTTCGCGCATGCCGGTATGCTTTTGTAGTTCTAGTTCACCGTTATGAAAGGTCCTGATCGTCATAAATAGCTTAGTTTGCTGGCTCACTCAGATTGGGTGGACCATTGGGACAATCAATTAGATAGCCCCAACCGCCATTGTCGAGTTTTTTGGCCACTTCTGTTGATCGTCCCTCGGCTATTACAGTGCCGTCGCTGGTGACAACGCTCCAATTCGCGCGGACTAGTGCAATATCGCCAACAATAACTTCACTGAAAACCTCACTCTTGATTTGCGGGCGCATTTCGATAAAAGCCTCAAACGCAGCTCGAGCTCCGGCGATACCAACGCTTGGTGGTTGGCCGGGGGGAAAGAATATTTGGCAATCTGGGTGGAACATCGACGTAATGCCGTCAAGATCACCTGCTTGTAAGTAGGCGCTAACGCAGTCGGCAATGTCGCGAGGTTTGTGGGCAATATTTAGGCTCATAGAAGTTCTCGGTTATTTTCTTATGAAGGGATCATCAGTTTGGTTAGGAGTTGAATTCTGTGTTGTTCTGCAGCGAGTTGGGCAACCAGGTTTCATGGACGTGCCGCCAATTAACGTGATCGTCGATGTCCATGAAGACCGACGTAGCACGGCCGTTGTTGGCATACCCTGAATGTGACGCGCCTCGTTGCCACTCAGTGTAAGTGGCGATCACACAGTTACCTACTTCGTGTCGCACCATGACATCTCGAATATGAGTTTGAAAATTTGGGTTAGTACCGTACCCCAGCACAAAACTATCCTCTAGCGTAGGACGAAGTAGGATGTGACCCTCGGGTGGGATCAATACAAAATTTGAATCTAAGTTCGATAGGAATCGAGGTTCAAGCTGATCGCGTTCGATGGTTCCATTGAACCAATCCGTAAAAAAGTTATGCAGATCGGTGATCTGTTGAGTAACTCTTTCTAGCGTATCCATATTGCGCTGCTTTGATGATGTGGTTGGCTTGCTTGCAAACTTGTTATGAAAGCGATACTTATCGACTCACGATGCATCGTTATTGTCCATGTCAAGAATCATCTTCCATGCGCCGTTCTCGTCTCTTTTGTAAACGAGCACTAGTCGCCCCTGTGAATTGCGAATGTCCCCGGTATCACGCATTCTCATCGTGCCGTAGAATCGACCTGAAACCACAGCTACATCACCGAAAAGCTGAAGCTCCTCAATGTTGTAGCTGGATGTGATTTCTGCAGCTCTAATGCGAGGAACGTACTTGTCGCGTATCGCTTGCGTGCCTACAGTGACCGGTTGTCGCTCGTTGACAGTAACCGTGTTTTGATGACAAACGCTGACCATGGCTTCTATATCACCAGCATCTAGTCCTTTGTTCCAAACGTTAATTACCGCTTCTATTTCTTCTCGAGGCGTCATATATTTTCTCGTGTTGCAATGATCTGTGGATTGTGAGTTCGAAGGCCGAAATCGTTACGCTGCCTTCAGTTTGTGAAACTATATGCGGCTGCTAATGTTTTTTAAACAAGGCCAAATCCCAACACATTGATCGTTATAACGATCAGTTGGGCTAAATTTGATTGCTGGTGATTAAGCGGCCTAACGCTAAGCTAACTATCAAAGGGGAGTCGTTTGTCGTACTCCCAAGCGCTCTGTAGGCAATGCCTTTAGATCGATCGTTTACGACATGATTAAAGTCAGCTGGCAGGAAGTGGTCATCGCACAGAAGACTGACTAAGAGCAATTAGCGGCGCGTACTGCTTAACTCTTGGTTCTAGAATCGCCTGCCTTGGCAAGATCAAGGAATGCGCGCAATCGTGATGGCATATGACGCTTGGTTAAATAGTTGATGCTGTAGCGCTGTAGAGGAGCGGGCTTGCCCTGTAAGATTGAAACGAGCCTCTTTGAGGCTACAAGTGACTCTATTTCGCAGGTGTATACGTAAGCTACACCCAGTCCCGACTGCACGTATTTCAACATGGAGGGTATATCATTCACGACAACTCGCGGTTTGGTAGCAACGGTGTAAGGGCCATTTTTGCCGATGAAAGTCCAAGGTGCTAAAGTGCCAACACCATTAAAGGCAAAACATATGCAATCGTGCTCAGTCAATGATTCAGGGGAGGGCGGAACGCCACATCGATTGAGATACGAACGTGATGCCACAACAGACATTTCCAGTTCCGGTCCCAATGGTAAGGCGTGAGAGTCGTTCTCTACTAACGTCATGGGCCTTACCACGGCATCGATTTGTGAGCTGACCAAGTCAATCTTCGCATCGTCATAATTGACTTCAACTTGAACCAGCGGATTAGCTTTTAAATATCGAGTAACAAGATCGTTTAAAAACAATGAACCTGTATTTCTAGGTGCATTGATTTTAAGAATGCCAGTTACTTCGTCTTTCTCATCGTTGAGTGTGCGTACGGCATTGTCCAGTTCGTCAATCGCAGCAACTGAGCGGCTGTATAAGAGCTCTCCTGTCGCCGTAAGTGATATTCGTCTGGTGGTCCGTTCAAAAAGGCGCACACCCAACCGATCCTCAAAACGTTGGATTGCATCACTCACAGACCCAGGCCCAAGATTCATTCGTTGGGCAGCAGCTCTGAATCCACCGTGTCGCGCTACCTCGACAAAGATAGCTATATCGCTAAGTTGATTTCTTTGCATTGTAAGTAAATACGAACAATATGTTCATTTGAAAGTGTTTTTTGCAAACAATAAGATTATCCCAACTCGCATCAACAAAGCAAGCGAGCCATACGCTAACTTTTACACGCATTGGAGTTCAAACTATGACCATTGAAATCGAAGCAATTAATGCTTTGGGTAGAACGATAAAGAAACACACTAGAACGCCAAACTCGTTTGTGCGCCGAACATTGATTGGATGTACGTTCTCACTAATATTCTTTTCTTCGGCGATGGCGGAATCAATGTCTTACGGCTACGAATTAGTGGACGGACATAGAATCTTCTATCGAGAGGCCGGTGTGTCATCGGGCCCAACAATCGTCATGTTGCATGGGTTCCCCAGTTCTTCTCATCAGTACCGCAATCTGATGCGAGATCTAAGCGATGCGTATCATGTCATCGCTCCCGATTATCCTGGGTTTGGTGCGAGTGATTTTCCGCCTAGTAGTGAATTTGAATATACATTTGACAATTTATCCAAATTGATTAACGCGTTTCTTGAGCAACGGGGCTTGGAAAGCTACACACTCGTTCTGCATGACTATGGTGCGCCCGTTGGATTTCGAATTGCAACTCAACACCCAGATCGTGTGGATGCCTTGCTGGTGCAAAATGGTAACGCTTATGAGGAGGGGATTGACCCTAATGCCTCGGCGCCTTTAATACAGTTGTGGCAAAACCGCACACCGGGTTTGGAAGAGCAAATAATTGCCAATGCATTCAGTGCGCCGGCATTGCAGTGGCAATACACACATGGAACTCGTAATCCTGAGTCTATCTTGCCCGATAACTGGCTATTGGATGTCGAAAGAATGCAGCGACCTGGTCAGCATGATATGCACCTTGACTTATTTTATGATTATCGGAATAACGTAGAAGCGTATCCAATTTGGCAACACTATTTGCGTGAATACCAACCGCCAGTTTTAGTTACTTGGGGCAAGAATGATGCTTTTTTTACTGTCGAGGGGGCGGAAGCTTTCGGAAAGGATGTGGAGGATTTTGAGTTACTGCTACTTGACACAGGGCATTTTCCGCTGGAAGAGCAAGGAGCAGTAATTGCTGAAACCACACGGCGTTTTCTTCAAGCTAGAGGTATTGAATGAGCTAGCGGATTATCTTACTCAAAGCCGTGCGCGCGCCCCTAGTTAGAAAATTTGAAATTTTTTGCTTTTCGGTGTCTCTACTTTTCAATCTGACTTAGTCTTTTTTCTAGAAACAATCGACTGGCATCTGTTGGCGCTTTTTCTATAGCTAAGTTGTAGGCTTCAGCTGCGTCATCGTGTCGGTCGAGTTTTGCTAACAGACTTGCTCGAACTGCATACCAGGGTTGAAACTCACCAAGTTCTTCAGCAAGGCTTTCCACTTTCGTCAATGCCGCTTGAACTTGTCCCATCTCGGCCATCACAACAGACCAGTTTAACGCGACGACTGCGGTTGGCTCATAACGCCACAGCGATTGATACAACAAGGCTATTTGCGGCCAGTCCGGGCCACCGACATGCATATGACAGTCGGCAATCGCCGCCTTGATTTGAAATGGCCCGGGTTGTCGTTTCAGGACGGCGGCTTCCAAAATGGCTTGGCCGTTTACCACCATCTCGTTGTGCCACCGAGATCGATCTTGAGATTCGATCGGCTCGCTGGCTCCGGACGCATTGATGCGAGCCGGTCGCCTTGCTTCAGTTAATAACATCAAGGCGTAAGCACCTTCAATTTCCGGGTCATCAGGGCGCAGTTGTTGAAGTAGTTGAACCAGGAATAGCGCTTCCTTGCATAGGTCTCTGGTGGTGTTGTCTTCATTCACGTAACCCGTGGTAAAAATAAGATAAAGCGTAGATAAAACCGTGCTCAGCCTTTCGGGCCAAAGCTCAGGACCGGGGACCGTAAAACTGATGCCTTTGGATTTGATTTTGGCTTTCGCACGGGACAAACGCTGCCCCATGGTTGTGTCAGCATCTAAAAACGCACGTGCAATCTCAGTTGTGGTTAAGTTGCAGACCGTTCGTAGCGTTAATGCAACTCGTGATTTATCTTCAAGCGCTGGGTGGCAGCAGGTAAAAATCAACCGCAAGCGTTCATCCGGTATGGTTTCTAACGACGTGTAGTCAGTGCTTTCATATTCAGCAATGATCGCTAACTCGTTAGCTTTTCTATCCTCGCGCATGTTATTTCGTATCCTGTCGATGGCTTTGTTGTGGGCCACTTTAATTAACCAGGCCGTTGGAGATTTCGGTATACCTGATCGTCCCCAGTGACTGAGCGCCGAAATTGCTGCTTCTTGCAAGGCATCCTCAGCGAGCTCAAAATCACCAAGTTTGGCGATAAGGCCAGCCAATAGCCGACCCTGGTCTTGCGCAAGGATGTCGGCTACGGCTTTGTTTACCGCAATGGCTCTTGGGGCGGCGTCTTTCATAAAGTGGTTAACCTGGCAGCGTTTAATCTGCCGGGTTGTAATCCATCAATGGGCGGACTTCGATAGTGCCAAATTTTGCTGATGGAATCAGTGCCGCGTACTTCAAAGCGGTATCTAAGTCGGGCACATCGATAACGTAGTAGCCACCGAGGTGTTCACGCGTTTCAGCGAACGGGCCATCCATGGTTTCAACTTTGTCCGACTTAATACGTAGCGACGTTGCGGTTTCTATTCCTTGTAAACCTTCCCCTTCGCGAATAACACCGGCTTCCTTCATTTGTTCATTCGCTGCGAAGTAGTCAGCCATCATGCTGTCGAATTCAGGTGTGCCGTACTCAGGTTGCTCGGAAGGGTTGTTGTAAATTAAAAGCATGTATTTCATGGTCAATGTTCCTTTTCAGTATGGAGGTATTACGTGGGTTTGCTTATGTGTTTACTGCTTTCACTGCTTGAAAGCAAATCAGCGATGACAAAGTCGGTATCGCTGACTGCTTTGAAATTCGTTATAGACCGACGATGTTCACGGCTAGACATATTAGAATGTTGAGTGAGGCCAATAGATTAGTGCCGTTACCGACATAGCGTGCTGGATGACCTGCGTTGTCGATTTTGAGACCGAATGGGTGGGCAACTCGTCCGATAACCAGCAGAACGCCGGTGATGTGGATGTACAGAGCCGGTGCCCCCATGCCTTCAGCAAGAATCATCAGGATGAGTAGAAAAGAGCACCACTCGGCGCAGTTGCCGTGTTGGCGAATGCGCTGCAGCAAAGCGGGATCGTTGTCATCACCGATGGATGTGCCTTTGGCACCTCGCATGGCGGTAACCCGGAACCACAGGGCCAAGTAGATGACAGAAACGGCGAGGGCGTAAATTGGAGTGACGGTGAATGTCATGAGTAAGTACCTTTTTAGTTGTTGACTTACCCCAAGGACGCCCCCCAATTCAGAATTTCGACACGCCCCCGAAAAAAAATACATTTTTTTTTCGGGGGCGTTCCACGTAACCCCAAAACCCGCAGCAGACCGGCCTCTTAGCC
>JAHDCO010000110.1 GCA_020629835.1 Granulosicoccaceae bacterium | reverse complement strand
CCGCTGGCGGCCTGGATACGTCCGAAAAATCAGAAAAGCTCGCCGCGAATGCGATTCAGAAAAGCCGCTCATTTCACGCCGCAGACGGTGCGTCATACCATGCACAGGCCCGTATTCAAGAATTTCTAGAACGTCGAGTATTTGCTGATGATGCCGGTCAATCCGGTCTTTATACGCGTGACAGTCGGCCAGCCGAATGGTGGCGTGCTAATGAAGGCCGGGCGGCTAATGAATCCTTAGGCATTCACACCGTTGAAGACGATGCCGCGTTAGGTGTGGTGCAACCGCCTACGTATTCCATTGAAATGGTGGGCAACTATCTTTCAGACGGTGGCACCGGTGTGGTGAATCTGGACATTGGTGGTTCCGCCTACGGACGTACGACCAGTGGCGGACGTGAAATCATACTGTTTGATGTTGAGTCGCACGGCTTTGGCAGTTTCGACAAAGTCCAGAAGGTGGTGGAAACCGCCGTGGCCTTTACGTACTAATGGATGCCCCAATGAAAAAGGCGGTAAAGCGCTTACCCGATAATGTGTATGGGCCGCGTCGGTCAGCTGGTTTTACTTTAATCGAGCTTGCGATCGTTGTTGCCATTATCGGTATCATTTCTACCGTGGGTTTTCAAAGCTACGGTGAATACATTGAAAAGCAGCGTCGAGGAGATGCACGCGCGCTGTTAATGATCAATAGCTCGAGACTCACGCGGTGCTTAACGTTTGGCGGTAGCTACGCTAACTGCCGGTTAGACCAAACGTCCGAAGAAGGCCATTACACGTTAAACACCGACATTGATACCTTCACATGGCAACTGACGGCGGTCCCCGCGGCGGGAAGCCCGCAGGTGTCTGATGAAGACTGCGTCAGTTTTCAGCTGAATCACGTGGGCTTGAAAACGGCCACCGGTGCAGCGCCCAACGAGTGCTGGTAACGCTTCGCGCGGTGTGCGAGGCCGGATAAGTTTTAATCGGCAGGCGCCTGCGCCTGCCGCACCGGTTTTGGGTAACATCTCGCCTTCGCCAACGTAAGCACCAAGTCGTAAGTTGCCGATTGCCGGGCTGACTAACGGCACAATCTGGCTTGGTCGGTGCAAGAGTCACCCTCTAATGAATCCGACAACTCTTTCTAGACTGCGCCGTGAATGGTTCGGTAACGTGCGCGCCGATGTTTTGGCAGGCCTCGTGGTTGCCCTGGCGCTAATTCCTGAAGCCATCGCGTTTAGCATCATTGCCGGCGTCGACCCTAAGGTGGGCTTGTACGCTTCGTTCTCCATCGCCGTCATCGTCGCGATTACCGGCGGTCGACCGGGCATGATTTCGGCTGCGACCGCCGCCACCGCCGTACTAATGGTAACCCTGGTTAAAGACCACGGGCTGCAGTATCTGCTGGCTGCCACCGTGCTGGCGGGGGTGCTGCAAGTCATCGCTGGTTTATTGAAGCTCGGGTATTTCATGCGCTTCATTTCGCGTTCGGTAATGACCGGGTTCGTGAACGCGCTCGCCATCCTGATCTTTATGGCACAACTGCCCGAACTCATTAATGTGCCCACCTTGACTTACATCATGGTCGCGGCAGGTTTGGCCATCATTTACCTGCTGCCTCGAGTCACTAACGCCGTGCCGTCGCCCTTGGTCTGCATCATTGTATTGACTGCAATTTCGTTGGCGATGGGGATGGATCTTCGAACGGTGGGTGACATGGGTGAGCTACCCGATACCTTACCCATGTTCTTACTGCCGGACATACCATTAACGTTTGAAACCCTCATGATCATCCTGCCGTACTCTGCCGGGGTGGCTGCCGTAGGCTTACTTGAATCATTGATGACAGCGTCCATCGTGGATGAACTCACCGATACCAAAAGTGATAAAAACCGTGAAGCGATTGGTCAGGGTATCGCGAACTTTTGCACCGGTTTCATTGGTGGCATGGCAGGGTGCGCGATGATCGGGCAGTCCATCATTAACGTTAAGTCCGGAGGACGAGGGCGCTTATCCACGTTTTGCGCGGGTATTTTTCTACTGATCATGATTGTGTTTTTATCAGATTGGGTTAGCTTGATTCCTATGGCGGCCCTGGTTGCCATAATGATCATGGTGTCTATCGGCACCTTCAGTTGGACATCGGTTCTGAACTTACGAACTCACCCCCGAAGCTCCTCTATCGTTATGCTCGCAACGGTGGTTGTGGTGCTCGCCACGCACAATCTGGCGATCGGTGTTGGCGTAGGTGTACTGTTATCCGGTATTTTCTTCGCGTGGAAAATTGCGCAATTGTTTCGGGTTACGTCAACCTTGTCTGAAGATGGACGTATGCGCACCTACGTCGTTGAAGGGCAGCTGTTCTTCGCATCAGTCGATGACTTTGCTGATTCCTTTGACTTCAAGGAAGCCCTGGACAAAGTGGTCATTGACGTTACTGAAGCGCACATCTGGGATATCTCCAGTGTGGCGATGGTAGACACCGTCGTGTTGAAATACCGTCGTGAAGGAGCAACGGTTGAAATCATCGGTATGAATGAGGCGAGTAAAACGATCGTGGATGATTTGGGCGAACACAACAAGCCTGGCGCACTCGATAAGCTGCTGGAGCACTGAGCATGAACGAAGAAACGCTTCCATATAACCGATTGCTGATGTTAATTGATGGCTCGCAATACGCCACCAGCGTTTGTGATCATGCGGCCTGGGTGGCTAAGAAAATAGACAGTGCGGTGGATGTGGTGCATGTGCTCACGCGTCGCGACGGTGGCGCTGAGAATAAGGACTTAAGCGGCAGTATCGGATTGGGTGCCCGTAGCAGTCTGTTAAGTGAACTCAGTGAATTGGATGCGCGACGCGCAAAACTTGCGCAAGAGCATGGCCGAGCCATATTAGACGATGCTAAAAAGCGATTGCTCGATGCAGGTATTCAACACGTTACCACTCGGCTAAGGCATGGCGAAATCGCTGAAACCGTTTCCGCATTGGAAACCGAAGCAAATTTGATTGTTTTAGGCAAACGCGGAGAAGCGGCTGATTTTGAATCACTGCATCTTGGCTCAAATTTAGAACGCGTCATTCGTCAAACGCACAAACCCGTATTGGTTGCGGCCAGAACGTTTAACCCTATTGAACGCCTGATGGTGGCCTATGACGGTGGTAAAAGCGTGGAAAAAGCCATCGATTTAATGGCACAAAATCCGGGTTTACAAAACATGGAAGTGCATCTTTTGTCGGTCACAACCGGCTCATCGTTGATGCAGGGCAAAATGGAAAGTGCTGCCAAGCGGTTAGAAAGTTTTGCGTCTAATGTCGTCGTGGACACCTTAACCGGAATGCCGGAAAAGGTGATTGCAGAAGAAGTCGCAGCAAGAAAAATCGGCTTATTGGTGATGGGTGCCTACGGTCATTCCCGCATTCGAAGCCTGCTGATAGGCTCTACCACCACGGAGATGGTCAGAGCCTGCCAGATACCGGTCGTGCTCGTTCGTTAAACGTTCAGGTCTTATGTCCCAACGCAGTGGCTAGCTAGCCCAATGCGTTATAAGCAAGACGACATGCCGCCATCTACAAACAGTGTGTGGCCATTGACGAAGCTGGAGCCGGCTGAAGACAAAAAGATGCACGCACCGATCAGTTCTGGCAGATTGCCCCAGCGACCAGTGGGCGTGCGCTTGGACACCCAGGCGGTGAATTCTTCGTCAGCAACCAACGCGGCATTTAATGGCGTATCGAAGTAACCCGGTGCAATTGCATTGACTTGCAAGCCGTGCTGAGCCCAGTCGGTCGCCATGCCTTTAGTGAGGTTTGCAACTGCACCTTTGGTGGCGGTGTAAGGAGCAATACCTGGGCGAGCCAGAATGGTTTGAATAGACGCGATGTTGATCATCTTACCCTCTCCACGCTTGATCATATGTCGTGCAACGGCCTGACCCACGTGAAAAATAGACGCTACGTTGGTTTGCAGTAGACGATCGAACATAACGGGGTCAAAGTCTTCCAGTGGCGTCCGGTGCTGCATGCCAGCGTTGTTGACCAGAATATCGATGGCACCTTGATTGGCCTCAAAATCGTTAACCGCTGCCGCGCAGCCGTCGTGGTCTGTTACGTCAAACGCAAGGGTGTGAACGTTCACGCCATCGATACTCGAGAGCTGCTCAGCAGCGGTTGTGAGCTTGCTGGCGTCTCGACCGTTTAGCACCACATTAGCGCCTGCGCGCGCCAAACCTTCGGCCAGTGTGAAGCCAATACCCTGAGAGGAGCCCGTGATCAGTGCGGTTTTTCCTGATAAATCGAAAAGCGATTGGGTATTGCTTGGAATGGCGTTCATAGAGGCTCTGTCAGATCCGTAGCGAAGGTTCGTGGTATGTTATCGGTAACATTCCACAATGTACAGCCAGTGATCTAGCGTATGAAAGCCCTCGTGATACACGCCGCCAACGATTTGCGAATTGAGGAATACCCTGTCGAAGCGATTACGCCGGATGAAGTTCAGGTTTCCATCGCTGCAGGCGGAGTGTGCGGGTCTGATTTGCACTACTTCCATAATGGGGGTTTTGGCGCCATTAAACTGAAAGAACCGATGGTGTTAGGCCATGAAGTGGCAGGTCACATCACCAAGGTGGGAGAAAACGTAACCAACTTAAGCGTCGGTGACCTGGTTGCGGTTTCACCGTCACGACCTTGCGGGCACTGTCTGTATTGTCAAAAGGGGCAGCGAAACCACTGCCTGAATATGCGTTTTTATGGTTCGGCCATGCCGTTTCCACATATCCAAGGTGCGTTTCGGCAAACACTCAATGCCGATGCATCTCAATGCGTAAAAGCCGTGGGATTAAGCGCCGGTGAGGCGGCAATGGCAGAGCCATTGTCTGTGGTACTGCACGCCATGAAGCAAGCCGGAGAACTGCTGGGTAAGCGGGTGCTCATTACAGGCTGTGGCCCCATAGGTGTGCTGTGTGTGTTAGCCGCTCGTAGAGCAGGGGCGGTAGAAATTGTGACGACAGATTTATCCGATAACGCTTTGAGTTTTGCTTCGAAAGCGGGTGCTGACCGTACGCTGAACACGGGTACAGACGCTGATGCATTAGCGCCTTACACCGAAAATAAAGGGTACTTTGATGTGTTGTTTGAGTGTTCAGGCGCCGCCCCCGCACTCACCGCAGGCATCCACGCCATGGCGCCTGGTGGCGTGGTTGTGCAACTGGGTTTAGGCGGGGATATGTCTTTACCCATGATGGCAATCACCGCAAAGGAATTATCATTGAAAGGGTCATTTCGCTTTCACGAAGAGTTTGCGGTTGCCGTATCGCTAATGGCGAAAGGCTTAATTGATGTAAAGCCGCTCATTACACACACCGTCAGCTTAGAAGACTCGTTGACCGCGTTCGAAGTCGCCAGCGATCGTAATCAAGCCATGAAAGCCCAAATCAATTTTGGTACGGGTGTAAGTACGGGTGTAAGTACGGGTACAAACTCGGCTGAAAACACGGGTACCCTAAATTAATGAGTAAGCCAAATAAACCGTTTGGCATCGTGGTAATGGGGGTGAGTGGTTGCGGCAAATCTACAGTAGGCGCTGCCATTGCAGAACGGCTGTCTGGTCACTTTGCCGATGGTGATGATTTTCATCCTGTACAAAACGTGCAACGAATGTCACAGGGCATTGCGTTGACCGACGAAGATCGTCTTCCGTGGCTGAGTTCGCTGAATCAACACTTAAGCGTAAAGCGCAACGACAGTGGCATAAACGTTATCGCTTGTTCTGCACTAAAACGGGCGTATCGTGACATTCTACGGCGCGACGCGAGTGTACTTTTTGTGCACCTTTATGGTGACTTTGATGTGATTCGTCTGCGCAGTGAAGCGCGTGAAAATCATTTTATGAATACCAGCTTACTGCAAAGTCAGTTTGATACGCTGGAGTTGCCTGGTTCTGAAGAATCTGATTCCTTCGTTGCCGTTAACATTGACGCGGATACGCAAACAGTGATTAACAACTGCCTAACGCAAATTGATCAGCATGCGCATTACAAGCGTTGGAGAACGAGCGCCTAAATGGTGCCTATGCAACAACTAACTGTATATGCAACAAATCAGGTGCCCGTTAGTTCTGGGTGATAATTGTCGCATCTAACCAATCAACACAGCGTTGCTCCACCACGTTAGCAACTGGCTTTTCAATCAGTTTTACATAACGACGGGTTCCTGCGGGCGCTGTATCGCACCGTAAAATATGCGTTAGATCTGGTTCTATATGTGTGGTGACTGGCGCATTGGTTATGAGCGAATGCAGAGCCAGGGTATCTTTGCCTGAACACTGTACGTCTTTACCCCCACCCAAAGCGAAGGTCGGAACTGAGACACTACGCCAGAGCGCAGCAACATCCAACGCCAGCATTTCGCGAAACCATTTTGCATTAACCGGGGTTTTTCCAAACGCGAGCGTATCGGTCCTAGACGCCTCAATACGCTTTAAGAATTTCTGCTGAATGCGCTCGTGACCGCCACGAAGTGCCACGACTAATCGTGTGAGGTATCCGCTTAATCCCGTCATAGTTTGCATTTCTGCTTTTTGATTTAACGCCTGCTGAAGAAGCACATCACGCATGGGTTGCGTGAACGGACACAGTGCAATGAGGGCCTGAACGGTGGTTTGATTTGCCACCTGAGGTGCTATGGCACAACCTTCACTGTGCCCCAGCAAGATGAGCGGTAGAGCTTTCAAATGGGACTGATTTTTAACGTAATGGGTTACCGCCATGGCATCGCTAACGAAATCACTATGGCCAGCGGTTAAATAGTTACCGCCACTCGCTCCACAACCTCGTTTGTCGTAGCGCAGGCTAGCGTAGCCGGCTACCGCAAACGCTTCTGCCAATTGATTAAAGATGTTTAATGCGAAGTTCGGTAGATTTTCGTTCCGATCAATGGGGCCACTGCCTGCAAACATGACAA
>JAHDCO010000038.1 GCA_020629835.1 Granulosicoccaceae bacterium | reverse complement strand
TCTAAGCTACTTGATTCGATTGTAAAAGAGCGTGCTGCTTTGTCTGCAGCGAAGAGCGAGAAGTTTAACAGACTTTTTTCGCTCTGCAACCTTTTTCCGGGAAAAAATTTGCCTGATCAGGCACCGGAGAAATTGTTGCCCGCTACGCCCAGACAACGTGTGGCCTGCTGTGCAGCGGAGGACGGAATTGTAGGCTCTGAAATTTCCACGTCAACCGCCCCAAAGAAAAAAAGTGCCACTCCAAGGGAGCTATGCCAAATGCTCAACAAACGCGTCAATAATGCTTTGACGGCTACGCAGTGTAATGCGTCGTTAACGCGCGTATTTAAGTCAACTTGGCTCGCGCTACCCGACGTTTACCTACCTGAAGCACCACCTCATTACCCGCTTGTAGTAACTGGCGTGAGTCCTCAACCTTTTGGCCGTCAATCCGAACTGCGCCTTGCTTCACCATACGGTGCGCCTCCGACGTTGAGCTCGTCAACGACAACTCGGTTAATACATTCGCTAAAGCCTTACCTTCATCCCCTACCACTAGGTTGATGGTTTCCAGGTCATCAGGCAGCTGGCCTTTTTGAAAGCGTTGTACAAAGGCTTCCTGCGCCGCTTTTGCAAGCGATTCATTATGAAACCGAGCGACGATCTCCAGACCCAATTCAAACTTGATGTCTCGAGGGTTCTTGCCCTCTTCTACGGCTTTTTTGTAACCGTCTATTTCCTGGTTCGACTTTAGGCTCACCAAATCGAAATACCGCCACATGATGTCATCAGGAATCGACATGACTTTTCCAAACATGTCATTGGGTTCGTCATTGACACCTATGTAGTTGTTCAATGACTTCGACATTTTCTGAACCCCATCCAAGCCTTCTAACAAAGGCAGAGTCATTATGATCTGCGGTGGCTGGCCGTTCGCTTTCTGCAACTCTCGCCCCATTAATAAATTGAACTTCTGATCGGTGCCGCCCAGCTCTACATCACACCCTAACGCGACGGAGTCGTAGCCTTGTACCAATGGATACAGCAACTCATGCAAGGCGATGGGCTGGTTGGATTTATAACGCTTATCGAAATCGTCCCGTTCTAGAATGCGCGCCAGTGTTTGTTTCGATGCGAGCCTTATCAGCCCAACGGCATCCATTGGCCCAAACCATTCTGCGTTGAAACGAATTTTCGTAGCCTCTGGGTCCAACACTTTAAATACTTGAGACTTGTAAGTTTCCGCATTTGCTTCGATGGCCTTATCGTCCAACGGTGGCCGTGTCACGTTGCGCCCACTCGGGTCGCCGATACGCCCTGTGAAGTCGCCAATCAAGAACGTAACTTCATGCCCCAATTCCTGAAACTGACGCATCTTATTCAGAAGCACGGTATGCCCAAGATGCAGGTCTGGCGCAGTAGGATCAAATCCGGCCTTAATCTTCAAAGGACGACCAAGCTTCAAGCGCTCAATCAATTCATCGCGCAAGAGTAATTCGTCCACACCGCGTTCAAGCAGGGCGAGTTGTTCATCCAGAGGAGTTGGGTTCATTGATTTAAAGGAAGGTAAAGGACTAAGGTGGTCAAAAACTACTCAACAAGGGTACAAAAACGTTACGGCACCCTACAAAAATCGAAGTACTGTTCTAAACTTTGTGAAATTGAGCGAATGTCGTTACGTGCGTACTGCGGACTATAACGAAAAAGTTCAATCCACACCGTTTCGCAGACAATCATCGGGCCATCGCGTTGACTCTCGATCTCGCCACAAATAATGCCTTAAACGTCGACTTTAATGTTAAGGCTCGAGGGGCGAAGCAACGTCAGCCGGCCTCGGGCGGAGGCGTCGGCGCGGTACGCAAGGTGCACGGTGTCACGGCGGCCAAGCGGCGCGTTCCGATAAGAAAGATATCCATGTGCGGTTTGTGTGTGGTCGCTGTCGGTCTGATGGCTACCACCACCTCTACCGACTTGAGCGGTCGCGTTGAAACGGTTCCTGAACCTCATCGCATGGCTGCCATGCTCAGCCCGACGTTCTTTTTCGATGACGCAACCAACGCCCTGGGTGAAGGTAAACAACTTTATGCTGCAGCTCTGCGTCCAGATTCAGGCCTTGCCGCCGCGGATGAATCATCGGAGCTGGGTCTGTTGCCAATCGATACGTATACGACGCAACCTTCGTTACTGGAGGAAATGCAGTCGCTTACGCCTGAAAAGCTTGCGGGGCAAGAGCCTACAAAAACCGTAACCGTATCGCCTCTTGTTAATCACCCAACCATCGCTGCCATGCGGCAACGAGCGGAAGCACCGAGCAACGCCATTGAGAAAGTCATCAGTGTGCAGTCAGGCAATACGCTGTCAGGAATATTGAATGAGCATGGGGTAAGCGTTGAGCAAATGCCGAAACTGCTGGCCGATAAGTTTGTTATTGAGCACCTGTCAAACCTACGAATCGGTCAAAAGCTGACGGTTGTTCAAACCAGTGACGGCAGCTTTCACAGCCTGACGGCGAAAGTTGGTAAAGATAAGCGCGTCACCATTCGTAAGGCGGACAACGACTTTGCGGTAGCCTCTATTGACCTGCCGATCGAGAAAGAGCGCGTCGTCACCTCCGGGACCATCGAATCTTCACTGTTTGCAGCAGCTGAACAAGCCAAGCTGAAGCAGTCGACGATCATGGAACTCGCTGACATCTTCGAATGGGAGCTGGATTTCTCTCGAGATATCCAGAAAGGCGATCAATTCAGCATCGTGTTTGATCGGCTGTACCGGGAAGGCAAGTACATTGGCGACGGAGATATCCTGGCGGCTGAATTTATCCGTGGCGGGCGTGCTCATCGAGCCATTCGATTTACCACCGAAGACGGTCGAACCACCTATTACTCTCCGGACGGTCAAACCAAACAACGTACGTTTTTGCGCCACCCGGTTGATGTCGTGCGCATTACCTCGCGCTTTGATCCCAACCGCCTCCACCCTGTGCTCAACCAAATTCGCGCTCATCGCGGAGTTGATTACGGCTCGCCCTACGGTTCTCCAATTTACGCGACGGCCGACGGCACAGTAAAAGCTTCCGGCTTCCAAAACGCCTATGGCAACCGGGTAACTATCCAGCACGGCAACAACATCAGTACGCTTTACGCCCATATGTCACGGATCGCGAAAGGCGTTGACCGAGGTACGAAAGTAAAACGTGGCCAGGTGATTGGGTATGTAGGCAAAACGGGTCGTGTAACCGGTACCCACCTACACTATGAATTCAGAAAGAACGGTGTGCACATGGATCCGTTGAAAGTCAGCTTACCCAAGGCTGATCCGATTGATCCGAAGTATCGAGATGCACTGCGTGCCGTATCGGATGAGATGATTGCCCAGATGCGCAGCGTGATACCCGCTGACACTGCCGTAGCTAGCGCTTCTCAGTAAGGTTTTATCCGACGTCTCTGCGAAGAAATCAGACGGGCGTCAAGTCACACTGAGAAGGAGCTGCCGCAACCGCAGGTGGTGACCGCGTTGGGATTACGGATCACGAACTGCGACCCTTCTAATCCTTCCGTGTAGTCAATTTCAGCGCCGGTCAAATACTGGAAGCTCATCGGGTCTATCAGCAATTTCACCCCTTCTTTCTGTACGGTGGTGTCGCCTTCGTTTAGTACTTCGTCGAAGGTAAAGCCGTACTGAAAGCCCGAGCAGCCGCCGCCTGATACGAATACACGCAGCATCAGGTCAGGATTACCCTCTTCCTCGATCAGTTCCTTAACTTTCAGCGCAGCAGCCTCAGTAAAGACCAGAGGGTCGGGCATTTGAAAGTCATCGAACTCAAGCTCGGCAGACATGAACATTCCTTAGAAAAACGTGAGTGAAAATCACTGACTCGGGGGAGAAGTGTACTTGACCTAGTAAATTAGTCAACTATTCCAAAAAGCCAACAGTGATCTGATTAGCCGGAACGGTGATTCGCATAGGCGTCTCCCCTAACCCCTCAGGAATAAGGTCAATCTCAACTAAATCAAGACCTTCCAACCACGTCTCAAAGCTGGTCTGATCACCGGGTGCGGGCACTGTTAATGGTAATGGAATCGACAAACGGGTAAAAAACTGAAATTCGAAGGCCATCGCGGAAGATGACTCCACGTCCACCAGCACTAACCGACCGGCCTCGGCACCCGCCAGATCAGTGCCAATCAGTGTCGCACCTGCGCGTCCTTTTGCTCTATCACGCCCACCCTCCTGGAAGATTGTAATTTTAAGCGCCGGCCAATCATCCACCATCTGCAACTCAACAGATTCCAATTTCAGACCCTGCTGACTACCACCGGACTCTATGCGACGGTATAACTCAAGTTCCTGAACTTCCAATTCATGATCTCGATCTTGCGCATCCATCTCCTGGGCAAGTCGGGCCATGGATGCTTCGGCTATCTGCAATGCGTTGGCCTGCTGCTGACTATGGGCCGTCAATAATTCAATAGATGTCGTAAGGTCGGCGGATTCAGACGATGGGTTGACTGATTTCGAAGTCGTACCGATCGTAAATCCCAATAACCCACCGAGCATCAAACAACTGCTGCACATCAGTAACAGAGTACGGCGGCTTCCGGGCATGGTTTATGGCAACAGCGGCAGGCCCTGTAAGCCTTCCGTTTCTTCCATACCCATCATCAAGTTCATATTTTGGACTGCCTGACCCGCAGCGCCTTTAACCAGATTGTCTTCAACGGCAAGTACCACGACGGTGTTTCGCCCCTGCGGCTTAAGCACGGAAAGTCGAACCGTGTTGCTGCCTTTGACTGACCGAGTCTCCGGATAAACACCACTAGGTAGTACATCAACAAACGGTTCACTCTTGAAGCGGCTTTCGAATAAGGCCTGTAACTCTTCTTCAGACGCCGATACTCCGGATTTAAGTGGTGCGTACAAGGTCGCATGTATGCCACGAATGATAGGCAGTAAGTGAGGCGTGAAGGTCAAATCGATGGGGCTATCGCTCATAAACGTCAGCCCCTGTTCAATCTCGGGTAAGTGCCGGTGCCCAGACACTCCATAGGCTTTGAAATTGTCAGATGCTTCTGCCAGCAGAGTAGGCACGCTGGCGGCGCGACCCGCACCGCTTACGCCGGATTTAGCATCAGCAATCAGTGACTTGGTGTCGACTAGACCTGCCTCCAACAAAGGCAAAAATCCTAACTGCACAGTGGTGGGATAACACCCCGGGTTCGCTACCAGATCAGCGCTGCGAATCGCCTCACGATTGATTTCAGGTAGCCCATACACGGCGCGTTCAACCCAGGCGGGACTGGTGTGAGTCAGTCCGTACCAACGCTCCCAAGTTCCGATGTCCTTGATTCGGTAGTCCGCAGACAGATCCACGACTTTCACACCCGCTTCAAGTAACGCCGGCGCTTGATGCATGGCCGTGCCGTTAGGCGTTGCAAAAAACACCAGGTCACATTCTGCTTGATTGATGGTGGCGGGGTCGGAAAATTCTAAATCGCAATGACCCCTCAAGCTGGTGAATTGCTCATCGACTCTTGTGCCAGCGTGCGCTCGGGAACTGACAAAGCGTATGGAAACGTCTGTGCGCGGCAGCAGCAACCGAAGGAGCTCAACACCGGTATATCCGGACCCACCAATAATGCCTACATTTATCATGGCGAAGGTTGTAGCACACGCGCCCTAGGAATGGTTATCAACACACTGCAGCGCTCGCGCAACCAAATCTTCCGAGTAGGCCGTGAGTTTCTTGTGACCCGGGCTCCACCCGCTCAAAAAGCGATGAAAGTCAGCGCCTGCAACAGCGTACAGAGACACCCATGCATCAGCCACCTCACGGGCTTTTGTTGCGGGCTGTTTCTGTTCAAGCATCGCAACCAGCGATTGCCCGTACTCGTTAAGTAGTTCAGTTTCGTGGCGCCATAGCGTTTGTTCGCTTAAGCAACTGCCGAGTAAGTAAGCCACATCCTGAATACCACAGCCCTGGCCAACATACTGGAAATCCACCGCAGCGACCTTCTCAAGCGTAGGGGAAAAACAAAAGTTGGCCACTTTTGCATCCCCATGCAATAACGTTTGAAACTCACACTCTGCAAGCAGGCCATCGAAAGCAGACGCAGCTTGTTTTAGCGGCCCTTCGGGCATCACTGCGAACTCATCAGAGCGGGTAGCGAGATACCAGTAACCTCCTCGCTCCCATAAATTACCATCGCGTTTACTCAAAAAGTGGGCGTGGAAACTGGCTAACCAATGCAGGCAGCGGCGAACGCCGGTTAGGTCTAGATGATCCTGGCGGCGTGGGTATTCGACGTCCAGGTCTTCCAGCAATAAAACCACGTTGCCATCAACACCCTCGGAGCCATAACATCGAGGCAGGCGATGTGAGTCTGGGCATGCATTAGCGTACCGCTGATAAAAATACCGTTCCACTTGATAGGAACGCAGTTTTCGTAACTGCGACTTTTCTGAATTCCAACCACGTGGATGCGTTGCTGATTGCGGTGGTGAAATCACTTTCGCTATCAGGCGATTAAGTTGGGCACCTTCATAGTCTGCATCCGACAGATGTACTCTGACGATGGCACCATAGTCACTCCAGAGCGGTTGCAGTGTGTCGAGCTGGGTTACTGCCGCGTTGGGCCAAATGGCAAAGACCGCATCAACAATACGAGGCTTAAACTCGCGTTGTTCTTTACGGGTAAGCAACCGTTATAACCCGTTGTTCCTCGACCGATTGCACTGCAGCATTAGCCAGGCGCAGCGCTTGCAATCCATCCTCGCCGCTTGGAGTTACCGGTATACCCTGCTTCACACACTGAATGAACGCTGCTAGCTCGTTCGCATAAGCTGCCAGAAAGCGTGTCATAAAAAAGTGTTGAAGGGCAGGCTGTTGATAGCCTTCTGCAGTAGCAAGTTCAGTGCGTCGTTCGTGCGTGTTCATAGCCGTGACCATGCCTTTGGAACCCAGCACTTCCACACGTACGTCATAGCCATACGCCGCCCGCCGCGAATTGTTAATGGTGGCCTGCCTGCCACTATCGGTTTTCAGAATGACGTTTACTGTGTCGAAGTCGCCCGCAGCTCCAATCGCCGGATCAACCAGGTTAGACGCAGCCGCTTGTACAGACGTAATGGGTTCGTCCAGTAACCAACGCGCCATATCAAAATCGTGAATACACATGTCTCGGAAGATGCCGCCAGAGCGTTCGATGTACTCAATCGGCGGCGGTGCGGGATCTCGGCTGGTAAGCACCACAACTTCCACATCCCCGACAGCACCGGATTGAACCTGCTCTTTTAACGCCAGGTAGTCCGGGTCAAAGCGGCGCTGAAACGCCACCATCAGGGTGGCGTCATTAGCCTCAACGGTCGCCAAACACTCCCGAACCCGCTGCTCATCCAAATCAATCGGCTTTTCGCAAAAGATCGCCTTACCCGCCTTAGCGAACTGTTCGATCAAGTCTGCATGCATATCGGTGGGCGTGCAGATCACCACGGCGTCTATGTCATCGCTAGCGGCAATATCGTCAATGGTGCGAGACTCGGCACCATACTCTGTGGCCAGCGATTCAGCGGCAGCTTCAATTGCGTCTGCAACTGCCACCAATTGCGCGTCACGATCTGTGTGAATGGTTTGGGCGTGAACCCTGCCGATACGCCCAGCGCCTAATACTGCGAAACGAACTGACATGATCAACCTGCGTGCGTGTGGAGCGCTGCATTGTACGACGCTAAGCACACACGCAGGTCAATGCGTTGGCTTGGATTACAACCGGGTCTTAACGCGGACCCAAGCCGTTGGCCAAGTCATCCCAAGGCGCGAAGTACACCTCGGCATCGTTGATGTAAAAGGCTGCGTTATTAACCAGGACGGAACGATCGTTATGACTGCTGCTATAGCCGTATTGATCGGTTTTTGCCCTTAACGCACCCTTGAACTCAATACCAGCGTCGCCATCGGTTCGGATATCAAAACCGTGCAGCCCGGTATAACTGGTCGGGTACCAGTCAAACGCATTACTCTCATTCAACGGTGGAGGTTCAACCGCCCCACTGACTGAAATACCAATTGCAACGCGTGTGGGACGGCTGTCGTTCCCCATTTGCACCGTGATGCCTCGGTGATCATAAAGCGCGCTCGACTCAGTGCCGCGCTGCCCAATCACCATGGACTGCACTTCAGTCGGGTTACTGGCATCACGTACATCGAACAAAGAGAGTTTCACACCCTGAGGCAACGCCCCGGTACCGTCTTGCGTGGCAAATGCATCTTTCCCAATACCCAGCAGGTAACCGTCGCCAACCGGTTGCAAATACTCACTGTAGCCATCGATTTCCAGTTCCCCCGCCACATACGGATCCGTTGGTGACGAAAAGTCGATAACGTACAGAGGATCCGTACGGCGGAAGGTGACGAGATACGCTTTATCGGCTAAGAATTTCGACGCGTACAAGTCTTCGAACGGTTTACCAATTGGCTCAGGGTGCGTGCTGTTTGGCAGCTGGGCAATAGTTGCCAATTCACCTGCACCGTTCGGCTCCAACACCGTGACGTTTACCGGGCTGACGTTAGCGTTTTGCGTTGCACTGTGCGACACCACGCGCAAGCGGCCCTGGTACTCGCTTAAGCGGTGCGGCATACGCGTAAAGTTCCAACCCAGGTGTCCGGCAACGGTGCCACTGCCTTGATAAGTTAAGCTGCCCTCACCGATGGCGAACCGATGAATATCGGTATCCACGCGTGGGTCTGCGGACGTGCTGCCACTAACGGAAGCGCCAGGTCGATCATCCGGATCGACTGTTTCGGTATCAAACGTCTCATACGACCATTGTGTCGTAGCAAGGTAAACCGCTTCGGGAGACGCGTACAAGGTTTCGGTTGATCCCAGAAAACACACAGAATCCGACACGGTCATGGTGTCGATGTTCACCGTGACCAACGAGATGATATCAGGTGTGTAGTAGGCGTTATCAGGCTTCGACGCCACAAAACAGTTGGCCGGATCAACCAAGGCGGTATCCGTTGCCGTGCCGGTGCTACTGAACTGAGGCAATACGGTAGATAAGTCCGTGCTCTCTACAATGCTTTTCCACTCATCAGCGCTGACCGAATACGGATTGACTCCGGGAATAGCCGGATAGTAACGAGACGCAAAAAACATCTGATTGCCGATACGCCGACTGCTAATGATTTGTCCGTCCAGCAACACTTGGTTTGACACCGCCGACAACCCGGGGTTGGTGACATCAACCGAGGTAATCAGACTTTCGGAACCGTTGAACGCGTAGCTACTGCCCCAGATGTCGTAAAAGCCGCTATTGCCTGACGCGGTCATCACGATCGATGAACCCTGATCGGTTTTGTGCAGATACATGCCACTGGTTGCCATGCCTTTGGTGTCTACAGCCACTTCAGCTAAAAGGCTGGCATTGGGCGTCGCTGCATCTAAACCCAGGATGCGCAAGCTTGTACTTTGATTAACCGGTGCGGGCAGTGACAACCTAAGCTGCGTCGATGCCGTATCGACGGCTGGCTGATCAATGCCCGGAAGTGGGAAAGGCTCTGGCACAGGCCCAAAATCGTTATAAGTGCGCTTTAGAACATACAAAAACTCCCCATCGTTTTTTACCAAATCGGCTTCATCAACACCGACCTCCTGCACGTTTGTGGTGGTGAAATCCAATCCTGAATTGGCGGTAGATTCTGCCGCGGGAGCTTGTGGCGCACTGGCAGCGTCAGTAGCGCTTCCACCCGTATCGGCTTCGAGAGCTACCGGTACGGGGTCACCGGGGTATCCGTAGTCTTGGTTGTTCTGTGCAATGAGCGCTTCACGCAGCGCGTCATAAAATGCTTCCGGTGAACCAATTTGCTTTAATCGGCGTTCTGCAGCGGCTACCGGAGGGTTGTTCTGAGTGTCACCCGAGGGTACTGAGGAGTCGCTCGAACACGCTGTGATCACACAAGCTGCAACCACCGTGACCCACATGGGCTGATTCCATCGCATTGGTATCTCCTTAAAAGGTGCTGATAAATTTGGGAATTTTTTCCCAATCATACACCGGTAGCGGTAGATCGCAAGCACTCTGAACGGCGTTTTTACCGTTTTGTTGAATCGTTCAACACCCCAACCTCCTCCAGTGCCTCGCGCAGCTGGGTCTCGGTGTAGGGCTTATGAATCAAATGCTGCACCCCCAGGGACCGCGCTCGGTCGCGCTCCACCGGGCCTTTTCGAGTGCTGATCATAATGACCGGCACTTCGGCCGCCACCAGCTCAGGGCGCATGCGACGCACCACATCAAATCCGTCCACCCCGGGCATTTCGATGTCCAGCAGTAGCACGCTAGGCAAACGACGGTTCAAAAAATCGAGCGCTTCCAGCCCGTCGCGGGCGGTGTGCACTTTAAAACCGAGACGATTCAATAACCGCTCACCTGCTACCCGCATGGTGATCGAATCGTCGGCGATGAGCGCTTCCGCGGGTTCAGTTCGAGTAGCTTGAGTTGGGCTGCCGTGTAAGTGTGAATGTCTGCCCAGGTAACCCTGGAGCAACCGATGCACATTTAATATCAGCGCGTGATGCCCATCGGACAGAACCGCACCGCCGACATATCGGCCCAACGATTGGAGCTGGGCACCTAAGGGTTGCACGATCAGTTCTTTTACGTCCTGCAAGTCAGGCAGTGGAATAGCAAATCGATCGCCATTCATATTGATCAGCGCACACCGCTCTGCAACCGTTTTTTGTGCTGCCACACCCATTAGCGTTTCGACAGACAGAACCGGCCAGTCCTGCCCATTGTGTGTCACCGTATCGGCGCTATCGTCAAAATCTATCACGGCGTGAATGTCGTTAAGGGGTAAGGCATGCAGGCCTGGAAACGCGCCAAAAACCAACGAGCGCGCCACAACCACGCGCTGTGGAATACGCAGGCACACCGTCAGACCTTCACCCGGATCGTTAATCAGCTCGAGGTTCCCACCCAACGCTTCAACGCCATCGAGAACTGTAGCCAGGCCCTGCCCGCGACCAGCCACCGGATTAACCGAATCCAGTGTGGAGAAGCCAGGCGAACATAAAATTTCTCTTAAGTGGTTTGCGTCCGCAATGGGTAACAAGCCTGCCTCTTCCCGGGTCTGGTTAAGGGCATCTTCATCAATGCCGTCGCCATCGTCGCTGACTTCAATGAGTAAGTCGGAACCTTCCAATCGAACCGACACCGCAATTTCACCATCGATTGGCTTTTGCGATGACTTACGAGCATCTGCAGAAGTAAATCCGTGTGCAACCGCATTTCTGACTAAGTGTTCCAGCAAGGGCGCCACAGACTTTAAAACCGACACCGATACCGGTGTTTCTCCACCGGCCATCAGCAAGTTGGCATCAACGCCACAAACCGATTTCGCATCCGATAATGTTGCCTCCAATCGGGGCAATAAGGAATCCACCCGATTTAAACCCGACTGAACCAGCGCTCGGTGTAATGCGGTTCCCGACTGCGAGGCCAGCGACTGAACGCGCTGCAAATTTTGAAACGCGTTTTCAAGCTGACGATGGGCCGCCTGAATATCGGCAACGAGCTCGCGAGATGCGGTGGCATCAAAGGCGGGATTGTTTGACGCAAGCCGTTGCAGCCGATCAGCACTGGATTGAAGATCTCGAATAGAACCGTTCAACTGATCGAGTTGATCATCCACTTGCGCTTGTCGCGACACCAACGTATTGCCATCGTCGAGTAATGACGACAAGGTATTCAGCGGCAGTGAATCCAGGCTATTCGGTAACTTGGGAGCCTTCTTATCAACTTGCGGTTCGTTTTCCGATTCAGCGGCTTCTGCCTTGACTCCGTCTGCCGTTAAGCTTTCCTGCAAACGCGGCAGTGCCGCCTGCACTCGCTGACCAAACTCAGCCGCATCGCTTAACGAACTGACATCCGACTCCACATCGTGTGCAGCATCGGCCATGGCGTGATTACCCGCCATACGCGCACTGCCTTTCAACGTGTGCAATACCTTCAAAGCATTTTCACGCGCCTTGGTTTGCATGGCCTCATGAGCCACACTTATCGACGCAGCCCGGCTACCAACGGTATCGGCATCATCTAACTCGGCAGCATCATCGGTAGTTAATAACGCTGCAGCATGTGAACGTAGCCGCAACATCAAGTCATCGGCTTCAGCCCTGAAGATAGAACTTAAGTTACCCGTTGGGTTATCTGCCGGCAAACCACTGTTGTCGTTGATATCAGCCAGGCTTCTTGACAATCCTAACGGCGCTGACGGCACCTCAGGCTGACAGCGAGCCAGTACAGCATCCACAAAGCTCGGTAATTCACGTTCGGTTTGCACTGTTTTCGGTGCAACCGATGTTTGGTACTGAAAACTGTCCAGACGCGCTTCCAGGGCATCGGCAAGTTCGTTTATAAAGTCGGTTTCTGCGGTCGAGAAATGATCATTGGAACGCTGCAATGCCAACGCCGCTTTTTGCAGCGGTTGCACGATGGACACAATATGCTCTGCGCTGACCGTTTGCGCACAGCCAGACAACGTGTGTAACGCTCTAAGCAAAGCGTCACTGGGTAATTTCGACAGCGGGATATCTGCTTTAGCCACTCTGACCGCTTGACGCAGTGTTTCTATATGCGTTGCACACTCCCGAACGAATACCGTTTGTAGGGTGTTATCGAGTGGGTCTTCATCCGATTGCGTTATGGCCAACCGTTGCAGCAGCACATCTAATCCACGAACCGTTTCCTGAGTGCCAGGTTCTGCGTGCAGCATTTGCGGCACCACAGCCAGGGTTTCATTAACCAATGCCGGCGCATCGTTGGGTAAATTTGGCTGCTTTAAAAAGTTCACACAGGCTGTTGTGACCTGAGTAACGTCTGTCATGTGGGCGTGCTGCGCCGCATCGCGTAACCCTTCCAAAGCCGCCAGGGCATTTACTTGACTGTTTACTTCACCATTTAACCAGGGCGTGACTTGCTCATTGGCTTGTAAATAGGCATCCAGCACCAATTCAGTTGCCCCGGTAGGCTCCGCCGACACTAAAGCAGCAGGCTCTGGGTGCCCCTGCAATGACGTTAATGCCTGTACCGCATGTCGAAGTAATGGCGAGAGGCTTTGAGAATCGCTTAGTAAGCTATCGATATACAGGTCCAACGCCACCAACAGTTCCGCTAGTTGCGCACAGTGGTCAGCATTCAATGGTTGCTCGGTGTGCCGACGCAACGCATCGGCTAAGCCATCCAACAACGGAATGACTTCCGGCTGCGGTAACACACTGACGGACCTGGCAGCTGCACTCAGTCGTTGCGCAATGTCATCAGATGAAGCACCCAACATCGGGTTGCCTTCCAACAGCGCAGCTATGTCTGCCTCACACCGCCGTAATTCAGATTGCACCGCTTGCAGGCAAGCAGCCGCAGCCAGCGCTTGAAACTGATTTTTCTCTGTGCGGCGCGACAACCGTTTAAGCCGTTGCGCAACGTCCCCGACAGGAGTGCCTGCAATTGAAGCGTCATCAACAGGCTCAGTTGATTGGTAAGTAGGATTCTGTATTTCTGCTCTGACTCTCAGTAGCTGCTCAGCCGCACTCATGCGTTGCACCTGAGGTGCATGCTCACTGAGGTTTAACAAGCGAATGTGCAATTCCTTTAATTGCAACTGCAACGATTCAAACCCCAGCAAACCCGATACAGCAACTTGTTCATTCAAACGCTTAAACAGTTTCTGCGCCTGTGGGTGGCCAGGATCGGTGGCCGCTTGGTCCAGCCAGGCTTGCACGCCATCCAGTTCCTGGCTGAGTTGATCAATGACTTGTACACGCAGCGGTTCACTGGCACGAATGGTTTTATTAGGAGCGGTTGACGTGAACGACAAAACGTCTAAGCCAAATGCTTGCCGTAGCTGCTCAGTATGATCGGAAGTATTTGGGAAACGTGCCACGTAATACAGCAGCTGCTGCAACAGCTCTGGTGGCAAGGCGCGCAATACTTGAGGTAAATCCTCTACCGTCGTACTGCCAAGCTGCCTTAAGTAGCGCTCCAATCGACCCAATAATCGTTGCAAAGCAAAGCTGGACAGCAGGGGGTCATTGGCCAATGCATCAAGCACAACGCCAGAGGCCCTGAATAGCGGTTCAAGTTCGGACAATTTTGATGGGTTATCACACGCATCGGCTACGCGTAAAAACGTACTCGCGGAAACAGCGAGGTCACGGGTTTCACTCGGTCGCTTAAACCACCCAACCAAGTGCATTGTGAAGTTTTTATGCACCCGCTTGATTAACGCGATAAAGTCTTCGCAATCGCTGCGCGCTGGCATCGGTTTGCGGGAGCTTTGCGGTAAAGCGATACCGGCTGCGGCTACCACCGCTTTTGCCATCGGTGCTTCCTGCCGGCAACTGCGACAGTTGTCAATAATCGGAAGCCAACTCAGTGCAGACTCTTGTCGAGCTTGCGCAACCGGCATCGCTACCGACGTTTGTAATTGATCGCCCACCTGCAAGAGCACCAAGGCCGCCTCATGAACATCACCGGGACCTTGCGCTGACCAGTAGTCAAGCAGCCGAGTTACCTCGTTCAAGCCGATAGCAACTGACCTGAACTTTAGCAACTCACAGGTGTGCGATATGGTAAGCGTTTGCTGCTGAAGCGAACTCAGGATGGCCGGTTTATCAAACGCGTTAACCAGACGCTCGGCTGTCGTCACCCACGCTTGCGCGGACAGTTCAAGCTCCTTTGCGGCAACACTTGCATAATCCGGGATAACCAACGAGGCCGCGGTCATGATGTGCCCTCGGCAGGCAAGCGAAACCCGTGTACTGACGCATCCAGCGAGTTGGACAGATTTTCCAGTTTTTGCAAATCGCTAACAGCCTGTGATAACGCAGTAGCATTACTGTGTGTTATCTCGTTAATCACGCCGGTTGTTTCAGCAACTTCCAACAGGCCTTGCGCCTGCACGGCGGTTCTTTGCGCAATCTCGGCGGCCGCTTGCTGAAGCGCATCGGTAGCTTTAGCGATTTGCTTTAAATGCTCGGTTGCTTGAACGCTTTGTGCTTCTGTTTGATCAGCCTGATGCAGCGTTGCCTGCATCGCATCGACGCTCTCTTTGACTTCATCACGAATAATGTCAACCAACTGCTCGATATCCCGACTGGCGCTACCCAACACAGCGGACAAAGCCGATACATCAGTAGAAAGCTCGGCATAGCGCTTTGCAGATGGGTGTAACTTGTTTTGCTGCGTGACAGCGTATGCAGCACCATCGGTGACCGTTTGCCTGGATGCCGCTTCAATCGTACTGTTTAAGGCCAGGAGCTCCGTACGGCTTGCCGCTTTTTGTACATCCGCCAATCGCGCTTCAATACTTTGTGTGCTGTTCACTAAACGCTGAATACAACGTTCCGCCGCGTTAGCTTGCTGACGCATAACCTGAATAGATTCAGCGCTGTGCGCAACCGCGACTGCGGCACTGTCGGTTTGCGTGGCTACATCGTAGGCCCGCTCAGCAACCTGTGATGTGGTGGTAGACAAAGACGCGACGTCTTTTTGCATCTGTTCTAACCGCTCATACGTCCGCGTGACTTCTCGTGCCTGGCTGGCCCCTTGTTTTGCCATGCTTAGCGTACGCTGGCGCGACAGCGATACGGCAGCACGAACTTCACCACTGGATCGATTGATCTGTACGACCAGGCGCCGAAGTTTATGCACCGCTTGATTAAAGGCATCGGCCAACGCCCCGGTTAAGTCTTCGGTCACGCTGGCTTCATGGGTCAAGTCGCCTTCAGCCAAGGGTTCCATCTCATCAAGAAGCTGCAAGATGGCCGCCTGTGTGCGCCGCTCGGCCGCGTGGCGATTCACTACGGGAGCCGCCGCTGTCATGTTGCGGGTAACCTCTTCGTTGACGAGTTGCTGGTAGCCGGCTTCTGGTTTTTGCTCAAAATGCCTACGTGCGATACGCGCTAAACCCACCCACGCAAAGCCGATGCAAAACAGCGGCAATAAAAACAGCAGCCAAGGCAACAGCGCTAGCGACCAATGCAAAGGCATGGCAGTGATCGCAGGACTTATCGCAGCTGTTTGAGAAACGGAAGCCGGTGTATCACCAACGGTCCTGGTCCCTGATCGAAGCTGCGCGTAACGAGTGCGTAACTCAACAATCAAATCTTTTGAATCTTCAGAGTCGATATCACCCAACCGAACAGCGGCTTCCAGTTCAGCAATAGCGCCGGATATCGGCTGCCAGAACGATGCGTTACTGTTGGTTAGTTGGTCCTGCCGCATCGCAACCGCTAAACCTGCCACGCGCCCGGCATGCACGGCATGGTTAGCAGACATTGGTGTTTGTTGTTGCAACTGTGAATGCAGCGTGAGCGCGGTTTCACTGATTTGTTTTAACGCATTCTGATCAAGCGACTCAGGCTCATCCAATAACACAAGCGGCGTGGGCCCACCCTCTACCGCGTTTTCTACGGTTTGCTGCACCTGCCCGGGGATTGCGTTTCGCAGCAACGATTCAGTCTGGTTCTTTGCCGCAAGACCTGTTAGCCATATCAATACACACAGGGCAAAGCAAACACACCAGATCGCGATTGCCCGCCTCGAACACATTGCCCAGCCTGTACGTACATCACTTAAGGCGTTTCGCAGTTTCGTCAACATTACGCCGCGCCTACTTCACCAATAGCCACAAAAGCCGGTGATTGAATCAGTGAAGACGCATCCACCCATCGATAGGCATGGCCGTTGTGCATTGCAGTAAGTTCTGCGGCGCCGGGCAAGTGCGTGCCGGTAGGTTCTGCGTCGCTGCTTTGAAAGGTCAGTGTTTCAGTGCCGATGACTTCGGTGACACGCAAGCCTACTAACCCGTGATGCGGATGCAATTGAATAACCGGATCAGATTGCGGGTTGTCGGAAACGGCCAGGTTAAGCCAAAGTGCTAAATCCGATACTGGCAGCAACTGCCCGTCTACATGACACAGACCAGGAAACCAGTGTTGTGTGCCCATGACGGGATAAACCACAACGTCCTGTAATACGCGTTGCACGGATGCGACGTCCGTTGCCCAACGCGTTGTTGCTACACGAAACAACAAACACGCTTGCTCATTTTCTGGTGTGATCATGCAGCCACCAATGCCGCTTTAACCGCATCCAACAGGACAGGTTTTGGCACCGGCTTCACCAGGTAGTCGGCTGCGCCTTGTCGCAGCGCCCATATCCGATCGGTTTCCTGAGATTTAGTGGACAACATGATGATCGGTATGTGTCGAGTGGACGGCTGCTTATTCAGCTGACGAGTGGCCTGGAACCCATTCATACCCGGCATAACGATGTCCATCAAAATGACGTCCGGGTTTTCCATGTCGGCCATGGGTACGCCTACGTCGGCGTTTGGTGCATGCAACACACGGTGGCCGGAGGCTTCCAGCGCCTTTCGATACACATGTGCATCCGTGGGCGAGTCTTCAATAATCAGCACAACACTCATAGCGGCGAAACAAGATCGTCTTCGGTGGCCGTCGTTGCGTGTTCTGTGTTTTCGACCGTGTCGTCCAGACAGCGTTTTAAGGTGGCCAGCAGTGTCTCTTCGCTATAGGGTTTGGCCAGGTGCTCATCGGCACCCACCAGGCGGCCACGCGCTCGATCGAACAGGCCGTCGCGGCTGGAGACCAGAACAACAGGTATCTGTTGGTAATCCGGGTTGTGCTTTATTAAGGCGCAAGTCTGATAACCGTCTAATCGCGGCATGACAATATCGGCTACCACGATGTGCGGACGATGGGCCACCACATCCGCCAGGGCTGCGAAACCATCGCTGGCTGTGATGACCTCATACCCGGCCGCGTTGAGTTGCGCCGTGGTGACGCGGCGAGCCGACTTACTGTCATCAACAAGCAAAACCCGAATCTCGGAAGGCTTGGCACTGGGAACGTCCGGCTCTGTCATGCACTGGTCTCGCAATCGAACGAAAAGGGGGAGAAGGGGCTCAAAGGTTACCCCATTGAGCAGCCCTTAAAAAGCCGCTTAGTCATGCAATACTGCAAGTAATTTTACGACGGTGAACGATTTATGAGTTTGACCCTGGCTGTTGTGATGGATCCTATCGAATCTATCACCCCCTACAAGGACACAACGCTGGCTATGCTGCTGGCCGCCCAGGCTCGCGGCTGGTCATGTTTTGTCATGCACCCGAACGACCTGTTTGTGTCGGGTAACGCGGTGCACACTCGCCGACGACAGGTTCGCGTGTTCGATGACAATGAACACTGGTTCGAAGTGCTATCCGAGGATGCTGTGCCACTGGCGAATCACGATATCGTGCTGATGCGCAAAGACCCGCCGTTCGACATGAATTTTATCTTCACAACCTATCTGCTTGAACGGGCCGCTGCGGAAGGTACGCTGGTCAGCAACCGTCCAGGTTCACTTCGCGACGTTAACGAAAAACTCGCAACCCTGGCCTACCCCGAGCTAACGCCCACCACCCTGGTCACCTCCAGTGTTGATCGATTAAAGGCGTTTATCAAAGAGGAACAGGATGTCATCGTTAAACCCTTGGATGGCATGGGGGGCATGGGCATCTTCCGGCTAACCCCAGACGATCCAAACATCAGCATGATATTAGGCACAGCAACGCTTGCTGGCACAGTGCCCATTATGGCGCAGCGCTACGTGCCTGAAATCGTAGACGGAGACAAGCGTATTTTAGTGGTAGCGGGCGAGCCGGTCCCGTTTGCCCTGGCCAGAATTCCCCTGGCCGGTGAGACCCGGGGCAATCTGGCGGCCGGTGGCCGCGGCGTACCCGTGGCGCTCACCGAACGCGACCGTGAAATTGCGTCAACGGTTGCACCCATGTTGCTGGAAAAAGGTCTGGATTTTGTAGGCCTGGATGTCATCGGTCGTTACCTCACAGAAATCAATGTCACAAGCCCCACCTGCGCCAGAGAAATCGATGCCCATCGGAAGCAACTGCCAGAGGCTGCTCCGGCGGACAGCAATGGGTATTCGCGTGGTATCAGCGATGAGTATTTTGATGCGCTGGAAGCTCAATTGGGCTGAGCAACCCGGCGTAGCCTGACCTAAACTCCTGACTATGGCCGGCATCGCTGAAAAAATGCCCGGGCGCCACCCTGACGTGCTTACCATGGCATTGTTCGGGGCGGCTGCCCTGCACGCATTGATTATTTTGGGTATCAGTTTCGAACCCTTCTTAAACGACATGCGCACCCCGCGTTCGCTGGAGGTGTTGCTGGTGCAACAGGAAACCGATTCGGAGCGCCCGGAAGAGGCCGACTATCTGGCACAGAGCGCCCAAGACGGGGGTGGGGAGTCTGATGAAAACGACCGCCCCGCCTCGCCGTTTTCCAGCCCACTGGACTCTGAAATGGACGGCATAGCACCGGTTGCCGCTCAAGCGAGCGCTCCGGAAGCAGCCGCGGCGACCGAAGCCACCGTCATCACCTCCATCCTGGGAGAGGATCTGATTAACTCGGTAGACATCACGCCAGATAATCTCATCCAGAAGCCCGTGATCGATACGGTGGTCATTGAACAGGATTTAGACATCGCTCGCCTGAGCGCTGAAATCGAACGCCAACAAGAAGAATTCGCAAAGCGCCCCCGCAAAAAATACCTGACCGCCCGCACCCATGAATCCGTTTCGGCGGAGTACATGTACCGATGGGTAGAGCGCGTCGAGCGGATTGGAAACCTTAATTACCCCGAGGACGTGCGAAAAAGTGAGTTAACAGGCGCCCTGGTCATGACAGTCGGGATTTACAAAAACGGTGATATCGAGAGCATCTTGATTGAAGAGAGCTCTGGATTTTCCGTGCTCGACGCATCCGCCAAGCAATTGGTGTCACTGTCCGGTCCTTTCGAACCGCTAACCGGACGCCTGGGGGATGAAACCGATATCCTGTACATCACGCGAACCTGGGAATTTCAGAGCACAAACTCAGTCATTAGCTACTGAAGTGCTATCGGCATGAATTTAACGCATCACTTCTTACTGTCCATGCCCCAATTGACCGACGATGTGTTTGGTCGATCGCTCATTTATTTGGTGGAACACAACCAGGATGGCGCCTGGGGCGTCGTGATCAACAAACCCATGGGTTTGCATCTGGGCGAGGTGTTCTCGCAGTTGGACATCAAAAATTCCAATCGTGAGCTGCAACATGAGTTGGTACTGCGTGGTGGCCCGGTAGATCAGCAAAATGGTATCGTGCTGCACCCGCCCGGCCCGAGGTTCGAAGGCACACAAAACTTCGCCGGCGGAGTCTCTTTATCCAGTTCGCGTGATGTGCTGGAAGCACTGGCGGCCGGCGAGGAACCGGATGAACACCTGGTGGTGCTGGGCCATGCCGGTTGGGCGGCCGGGCAGCTGGAAGCCGAGATCGCCGACAACGCGTGGCTAACCAGCCCCGCCAGCGCCGACATCCTGTTTAATACAGAGCTGGATGCTCGACGAGAGGCCGTTGCCAACCGGATTGGCATCGATATGAACGTTTTGGTGACACAGTCTGGAAATGCCTGAAGGCGAAGTCAGCGATGGTCTCTGGCTGGGATTCGATTTCGGGCTGAAACGTATTGGGGTTGCAAAAGGCACGGTTCATTTAGGCACAGCAGACCCCCTATCCTCGGTCAGAAATACCAATGGCACCCCTGACTGGGCCGTTCTTGATGGCATCGTGTCCGAATGGCAGCCAGTAGGGTTGGTGGTGGGGCTTCCACTGACCGCCGACGGTGAGATGCAATCCATCGCTTACGAGGCCAAAGGCTTCGGTAAGCGCTGTGCGAAACGATTCTCGCTGCCCGTGCATTGGATGGATGAGCGCTACTCCTCTATCCAGGCCAGTGAGACACTGGCCCAACTTCGACAATCTGGTCAACGACGTAAGCGCACACGCAAGGAAGATGTGGATACACTAGCCGCGGCCTTAATTCTGGAACGCTGGTTTGCACGTTGACACACCCACCGTCGAGCAGATGCTTGACCGAATGCAGCAACAGCTGGCTCCTTTTTGTGAGTCTGATCCATCCGTTGTGATGATTGGCATCAAAACCGGAGGCGTGTCGGTTGCCGCCGCACTGCACGAAGCGCTGGGCATACAAACGCCTTTAGGTGAATTGAACATCTCGTTCTACCGCGATGACTTCAGTTCGGTTGGGCTGCATCCAGTTGTTGGCCCTTCCACCCTACAGGCCCCCATTGATGGCAAGCACATTCTTCTCGTCGATGATGTGCTGAGTACTGGGCGAACGGTACGCGCTGCCATGAATGAGATCTTTGATTTCGGTCGCCCGTCCCGAATCACATTGGCTGTGCTGGTGCAGCGCGATGGTCATGAACTTCCGATTCGCGCCGATGTGGTCGGCGAAAACATGAACTTGTCCGATTCGGCGCATGTGCAACTCAACACCAACCCCTGGTCGTTAGATATCGGTGAGCGCTCGTGAGCTTACCGAGTCCGCAGTTCAATTCACTGGGTACGCTGCAACATTTCCTGACCCTGGATGGCCTGGATAAAGCCACCCTAACCTCCATTATGGATACCGCAGAAAACTTCACCCAGGTGGGAGATCGGGTCATCAAGAACGTACCGCTGCTGCGCGGTAAAACCGTAGCCAACCTGTTTTTCGAAAACAGCACACGCACGCGTACGGCGTTTGAACTAGCGGCCAAACGCTTATCAGCCGATTTATTGAACGTTGATTTGGTCACCAGCTCCACCACCAAAGGCGAGTCTCTACTGGATACCTTGCGCGTTCTGGAGTCTTTGCAATGCGATATGTTTATTGTTCGACATGGTGAATCCGGTGCGGCGGATTTTATTGCACGACATGTAAAACCCACAGTCAATGTCGTTAACGGCGGTGACGGGCAAGCCTCCCACCCAACCCAGGGCATGCTGGACATGTTCACCATCCGTCAGCACAAAGGCGCGTTTGAACCGCTGTGTGTGGTGATCATCGGTGACATCCGCCATTCACGTGTAGCACGCTCTGGCATTGCAGCGTTAAACACACTCGGGGCCGGCGAAATTCGTGTGGTGGGGCCGCGTACGCTTATGCCAACCAACGTCGAAAGCTTAGGTGTTACCTGGTACAGCGATGTGGACGTGGCCTTAAAAGATGCCGATGTCATCATGGGCTTACGGCTACAAACCGAACGCATGAGTGGTATCACCGTGCCAAGTTCGCGCGAATTCTTCTCTACCTATGGCTTGACCCGCGAACGCTTGTCGCTTGCGAAATCGGACGCCATTGTTATGCACCCAGGGCCAACCAATCGAGGGGTGGAAATTGCAGCCGATGTGGCCGATGGACCTCAGTCAGTCATCCTCGATCAAGTAACGAACGGGTTGGCTGTTCGTATGGCGGTGATGTCCACCATCATGGGTAACGCTGAACCACTGCGCGAAGCCAGTAGCCAGGACGCTTCAGAAGGAGTGAACCGTGGCTGAGCACTCAATATCCAAATACACTCTGCCGGTCGATACAGCGGTACCCAAGAGCGCTGCCAGTTTATCTATAACAGCAGATCAAAAGCCCAGCGCCAACACCTTCGCTACCTTAGGTTTTATTGACCTATACACTCGCCTTTGCGAGCCGGGATTAAAACGCCGCGGCAACATTCAACACGAAACTGAACTTGCCAAACAAGCAGGCTTTAAACGACTGGTGTGCTCACCGGATACGCAACCCTGTATCGACAGTACGGCCACCGTTGAGCAAATTCTATCCATTGCCAAAGCGCAGGCGGCTTGTAAGTTACATCCGATGGGCGCACTAACCGCTGATCTTGCGGGCGTTAAGTTAACCGAACTTACCACCTTGCATGCCGCAGGATGCGTCACGTTTGGGCAAGCCGATCAACCGATCAATGACAGTGCGGTGTTGCTGCGAGCCATGGAATACGCAGCGACATTTAACATTCCACTAAGCCTTACCGCTTTGGACGTAGCCTTGGCAGGTAACGGCTGCGTTCATGACGGCCCGATAGCGTCTCAATACGGCTTACCGGCAATACCCGCGCTTGCAGAAACCGCAGGCCTTACCCGCTTACTTGAATTAGCCAACGCCAGTGGCTGCCGCATACATATCTCCAGAATCAGCTGCGCACGCTCGGTTCAAATGATTCGAGACACTAAACGCTCTGGGCTTAACATCACATGCGATGTGGGTATACATCATCTGTTTTTTACTGATGAGCAAATCAGCGGCTACGACGCGCGCTTTCATAGTGCCGTGCCTTTTAGAGGCCAGGCCGATCGCGACGCATTACGACAAGGCGTAGCCGATGGCGTCATCGATGCAATTTGCTCAGACCATGCGCCACTGGATTCCGATGCCCGACTCGCACCGTTACCGGCAACGGCACCCGGATTAGCGTGCTACCCGCAATTCCTTCCGTTGTTCTTAGCCTTACCCAAGTTACTGGGTACAGAGCTTGAAACGTTACTCCCAACAGTGACAACGGCGCCCGCCAGGGTCTTAGGGTTAACGTACGACTTTGAAGATGTAAACAGCTACATCGTCATTGACCCCGATGTCCCAGTGACTGTAAGCGATGCCCCACACCACAACCCATTCACTGGCATCAACAACGTAAAAGTGCTAACCGGAGAAGATGCTCCCCTGATGGGCGTGGTGCTTAATCACACAAGCGCTTAACCACACAGGCGCTTAATCACCCACGCGCTCCATCGCTGCGCGTAGTAACTCGCGATGATGCTGGCGGCATTTCGAGACGTACCGTTCGTTGCCACCAATTTCAACCTGACTTCCAGCGGCAATGGCATCACCGTACTCGTCCAGACGAATCGTCATGGTGGCTTTACGACCACAATCGCAAACGGCTTTTAATTCATTGAGCTTATCGGCAACCGCCAGCAAACGTGCCGACCCAGGAAACGTCTCACCTTGAAAGTCCGTGCGTAAGCCAAAGCAAAGTACCGGCAACGATAAGGCATCCACCACGTCAGCCAATTCATCAACTTGATTGCGAGTCAGGAATTGCGCTTCGTCGACCAAGACGCAGGCAATACGTTTATCTGTCTCTGAACGTTGCTCGAGCTGATCACGAACGCTGACAAAAAAATCCGTTTGCCCGTCATACACTTCAGCCGCTTCTGCCAACCCAATACGAGATTTGATTAAGCCTGCGCCAAAACGATTATCGATTGAAGCGGTGTACAGCAGCACTTCCATGCCCTGCTCTCGGTAGTTATGCGCAGACTGCAATAACGTAGTGGATTTACCCGCGTTCATCGCAGAATAGTAAAAGTACAATTGAGCCATAGAGACAAATTATGTTTGAGGGGGTTGCCATTCATATGGTGTGGGTTGTATCAGCCCCATTGCACTACCGCCGTTAGCCAGGTAAGCGTTGATGGCCGATTGTACTTCTCGCTCACCGCGAGGGGATGCTTCAACCGCTTTAATGTGCGCTTGAACCTCGGTGGGTAAAACAAACGCAAGGTTTGCCGAATATTCGCTGGGGGCTGTACCCGCCGCTGGCTTTTCTACAATTTCAAGCAACTCACCCGCGGCATTAAACCGAACGCTACTGCGCAGCGCTAACTCGGCCTCCGGCACTTTTTTCAAACTCACCGATACGTTATGCGTGTGCGATTGATGAAATGAAAGAAGGTTTGCAATAAAGTCCGACGGTATCAGGTAATCCGTAGCCATTAACAAAAACGTCGATGCAAGAATGGGTGCCGCTTCAGCACTCTCCATAACAGACTCGAGCGCCGAAGCCGTACCGTCCAACACAGGCTGAGACACCGTACTGCAACGAATCCCATAACGCGCGTGCACACCAGCAGCGTAATGCTGTACCTGATCAGCTAGATGGTGGGTAACCAACACCGCCTCTTCCACACCCGCTTCAGCAAGACCCTGGAAATACAGATCTAACGTTGGCCGACCGTTGACCGGCAATAAAGGTTTTGGTGTGTTGTCTGTATAAGGCCGTAACCGCTTACCTCGCCCGGCGGCTAACAACACAGCGCCTTTGACCACCTTGCGTGTCATACCAACCGTACCGAACCTTCATTTTCAGCAACAAAAGACCGGGCAATACCCGTTTTCTCCGGAAATCGAACCAGAAAATCACTGAGCATAGACTCGCTGATGGCCGCTGCACGCTCGGGTTCAATAAGCATAATCAAGCAGCCCCCATAGCCGCCCCCACTAAATCGGCTGCCAAGCACACCGGGGGTCTGTTTCGCTAAGGTGTGCAAGTAATGCATTGGCTCACTGCCACATTCGTAGTCCTCGATCGAACTCAAACACGATAAGTTCATTAAGTCACCGAACGCCTTCCAGTCACCGGCTTCCCAACTGGCTTGCGCCTGTTTCACTCGCTGCATCTCGGAATACACATGTCGGGCTCGTCTGGCCAGTGCGTCGGGTAGTTTTGCAATCGCCTCTGCGCCTCGGTGGGACTCAGGCACATCACCCAAACGCTGCACGCCTGGGTATAACTGCTGCGCAGCCTGCCGGCATTCGCTAACTCTGTCATTAAATCCCGAGCTCACCAACTCACGAGAAAACCCGGAGTAAAACACCAGCCAACTGATCTCATTAATGGAGTCTGGGTTAGTCCAGTAGCTCACATCAACCTCATCAACATGCAGTAACGATAAGCCGGTGCTTTGCCCAAACACCACCGACATTTGATCTTGCACGCCGTTGTTAAGCCCCATGTGCTCGTTTTCAACTCGACGAGTCAGTTCCACCAACGTGGGGTTGTCGACTGTGATCTCGTTACTGGCAGCCAAGGCCATGAGGTACGCCAGAATAATGGAAGCCGAAGAACTCAGACCAGCCCCGACCATCGTGCCTTCAACGACCATATCGAAGCCCTTCACAGGTGCGGACCGCCCCCCATGCTGCGCACAAAACCATTCCTGGAACACCGCAGCAGACGCCATGGCATAGCGATGCCAATTCTCGCCACTGGGCGAATCGCCCACACGAAAAGTCGCATCCGGCGAATCGAACGAGGCAGCAGAGATGGTTATATTGGCTGATTCAACCGGGTAAAACGCGCCCACCGAGTACTGGTTCAGCGTACGCGCCAACACGGAGCCACCTTGATGATCAATGTGTGCTCCGAGTGGGTTAAATCGGTACGGCGACACCACCACTTGCGGGGTGTCTGACGTTGCAAATCGTTGCCCTGCTAGGCTGCTTAAACGTTGGATAAGCGCTGGTAAATTCATCCCAGCAAGGATACAGCAAGCTGAGATTACATCAGCATGCCTTTCTGCTCATCATCATCATCCTCTTCCAAACTCATGGAATTGGCGATCATGTCATCAACGGCTTTGTCACTGTTTGAATCCAACTTGATCCGTAGCCTTAAGTCGTTAACCGAGTCAGCGTTACGCATGGCCTCTTCGATGGTTATAGCGCCGTCGCTGAGTAGATCAAATAGTGCCTGGTCAAAGGTCTGCATGCCCGAGTCTTCACTCTTCTTCATCAGCGTTTTAATTTCGTGAATATCACCACGCTGAATCAAATCCGCCATCAGCGGCGTGTTTAACAAGACCTCTACCGCAGCGCGGCGGCCTTTACCACTCGGTGTTGGCAGTAAGCGCTGAGAAATAAACGCTTTCATGTTCAAGGACAAGTCGAGCAGAAGTTGTTTATGTCTGGCTTCGGGGAAGAAGTTGATGATTCGATCGAACGCCTGGTTGGCGTTGTTTGCGTGCAGTGTGGCCAAACACAGGTGACCGGTTTCTGCGAACGCAATGGCATGCTCCATGGTTTTCTGATCACGAATCTCACCAATCAGAATCACGTCCGGGGCTTGTCGTAAGGTATTTTTAAGGGCCACTTCAAACGAGTCGGTGTCGGTGCCCACTTCCCGTTGGGTAACGATACAGCCCTTGTGCTGATGAACAAATTCAACCGGGTCTTCGATGGTGATGATGTGCCCGTTGGAATTCTGGTTTCGGTAATCGATCAGTGAAGCCAGTGACGTTGATTTACCAGAGCCTGTGCCACCCACAAAAATAACCAACCCTCGTTTGGTCATGGCAACTTGGCGCAAGATGTTGGGTAGGCTTAAATCTTCGAATTTGGGGATTTCATTTGGAATGATTCGAACCACCATCCCAGCGCTACCTCGTTGAACCAAGGCATTGACTCGGTATCGAGAGATCTTGGGTAACGCTATCGCGAAGTTACATTCCTTGGATTCGCGAAATTCCTTGCGCTCTTCCTCGTTCATTAACGACTGCGTTAAGGCCAGGGTCTGGTCGGCGGTCAGTTTTTTATCCATCACCGGCGTAATTTTGCCGTGCACACGCATCGCTGGCGCTGCCCCGGCAATGATGAATAAATCCGAGCCTCCTTTTTTGTACAGACTAACAAGCAGTTCGTCCATGAAGCGCTTTGCTACTTGAAGATCCATACCTATCAAGTCCTTAAATGCTTTACCAAATTCAAATGCAGTTAACGAGGCTTACCAAGGTAAGCCTCGCTTAAACGGTTTATTAATGGAGAGAGTCAGGGTTAGTGGCTTTACGCTTGGCTTCTGCCAAATCGACAACACCACGGTTCACTAACTCTTTGAGGTTTTGATCCAGCGTTTGCATACCCGCGCTCTGGCCGGTTTGTATGGCTGAATACATCTGAGCAATCTTGTCTTCACGAATCAGGTTACGAATGGCCGGTGTGCCAATCATAATTTCGTGCGCAGCCACTCGGCCGCCACCATTTTTCTTCATAAGCGTTTGGGAAATAACCGCCTTCAGCGATTCTGACAACATTGATCGAATCATCGGTTTTTCACCGGCTGGAAACACATCCACGATACGGTCAACGGTTTTTGCCGCTGAACTGGTGTGCAAGGTGCCGAAAACCAGGTGCCCGGTTTCAGCTGCGGTCAGTGCCAGGGATATGGTTTCCATATCACGCATCTCGCCCACCAGAATCACGTCCGGATCTTCACGTAACGCTGAACGCAGCGATTCGGCGAAGCCAAACGTATCGCGGTGCACTTCGCGCTGATTGATCAAGCACTTCTTACTCTCGTGAACAAATTCGATGGGGTCTTCAATCGTTAGGATATGGCCCAGCTCATTTTCATTTTTGTGGTCTACCATGCCGGCAAGCGTTGTGGACTTACCCGAACCCGTAGGCCCTGTAACCAGCACAATACCTCGAGGGTAGGCAGCGATTTCCTGGAAGATCTTGGGCGCTGACAATTGCTCCAGCGTTAAGATTTCGGTCGGGATGGTTCGAAACACCGCAGCACAGCCGCGGTTTTGATTGAACGCATTCACACGAAAGCGAGCGGTTTCTGGAATCTCGAATGAAAAGTCAGTTTCTAACTTCTCTTCGAAGTCCTTACGCTGCTTGTCGTTCATGATGTCGTACACCATGGCCTGAACACCGGCATGATCCAGTGCCGGCACATTAATTCGGCGCATGTCGCCATCAACACGAATCATTGGTGGAAGACCAGCGGATAAGTGCATATCGGATGCACCGTTTTTAACACCAAAGGTCAGTAGCTGAGCGATATCCATGAAACACCTTCAATCCAGGGTGAGGCGATTGTTCACCGTCACCGTATTAGTGATGGCCAGTACCGTACGACTCACTCGGCCGGTTCTGACGCTGACAAAGCTAATGTCGACCCCTTCAGAAAATTGCTTAGCAAATACGCACCCGACCTTGATCTACCCGACATAATGGCTGGCATACCACTAACCCTGCGACGACCAAGACCGTGAGTAATTTCACAGAAAACCACGACATCAACTCTGCATTGCATGCAGTTCGATCCGAACTGGCCACCGCCGCCTCTGCCGCACAGCGAAGCCCCGAAGATGTGCAACTGTTAGCGGTCAGCAAGCGAAAACCTCTTGCTGCCATAGAGGCCGCCTGGCTAGCCGGTCAACGAGCGTTTGGTGAAAACTATGTGGACGAAGCCCTGGAAAAAATCAGTGCGTGGCAGGACAAGCACCCGGACACAACTCCTGAATGGCATTTCATCGGCGCGATTCAGTCGCGTAAGGCGGCAGCGATAGCCCAGCATTTCGATTGGGCGCATAGTGTCGACAGGCTCAAGGTCGCCAAAAAACTTAACGACAACCGCCCACCATCGCTGCCACCCCTGTCTGTTTGCATTCAAGTCAATTTGGACGCCGAGGACACAAAGGCCGGCATTGCCCTTACCGACGTGGCGACGCTCGCCGGGCAAATATCGGAACTGCCTGCGCTGCGGCTGCGCGGGCTGATGAGCATTCCCGCCCCTCGGCAAACCGAAACCGAACAACGGGCGGTGTTTCGTCAGCTCGCACAAGCGCAGGCGGCCATAAAACAGGCGCACCCGCAATTGGATACCTTGTCGATGGGCATGAGTGGTGACATGACAGCAGCAATAGCAGAAGGCGCTACGATTGTTCGAGTGGGAACGGCAATCTTCGGTGCACGCGACGGTTAAGCTAAACTGTACAACTCTCCTCGTTTAAACAACAAAAACCCATGAGCTCCAAAAATCCATTAGTTCTCGCCCACGAAGCTGGTCAAAGCCTGTGGCTGGATTACATCCAGCGCAGCATGCTCGGCGAAGAGCTGCAATCCATGATCACCGAAGATCGCATCATGGGTATGACGTCCAACCCCGCCATCTTCGAGCAGGCCATTGCCAAAAGCGATGAATACGATGAGCAGCTGGCGGCAGAAGTCAATGCCAATCCAGACATTTCAAATCTGGAATTGTTTAATCAGCTTGCCATTAAAGATATACAAGCGGCAGCAGACGCCTTTCGCAGCACCTACGACAGCACCGATGGCGTTGACGGCATGATTAGCCTGGAAGTAGCTCCGGACTTAGCCCACGACACCGCGGGTACGGTGAAGATGGGCCTGGATTTACACGGCCGTGTTGATCGCCCCAACCTGATGATTAAAGTGCCCGGCACCAAAGCCGGCATACAAGCGTTTGAAGACTTGACCGCGGCCGGCGTTAACGTCAACGTCACGCTGTTGTTTTCCGTGCAACGTTACCGCGAGATTGCACAAGCCTATATTCGCGGACTGGAACGCAGGCATGCCGCAGGCGGCGCCATTGACAAGCTGGCCTCGGTAGCAAGTTTTTTCGTTAGCCGCGTCGATTCCGCAGTGGATTCTGCGCTGGAAGCTAACGGTCAAGGCGACGCTTTATTAGGAAAAATCGCCATTGCAAATGCCAAAGTTGCCTACGGACACTTTGCCAATTTATTCGGCAGCCCTCAGTGGCAAGCTCTGGCCGATCAAGGCGCCAGGCCCCAACGTTTGCTGTGGGCAAGTACAGGAACTAAAAACGATGCCTATTCCGATGTTTTATATGTCGAAGAGTTAATCGGCCCGCAGACTGTTAACACCGTGCCACCTGCCACGCTGGATAAGTTCCGTGATCATGGTGAAGTCAGCGTGACCCTGACTCAAGGATTGCCAGAGGCACATAAGCAACTCACAGCACTGGGCGAACTCGGCATCTCCCTTGACGATATAACCAATGAACTCGAGACAGCCGGCATTCAATCGTTTGTTGAAGCGTTTGATCGGCTGTTGGAATCGATTGACGACAAACGCAAAGCACTAAACTAATGCGTTGGACGTTCATTGGCGGCGGCAATATGGCCAGCAGCCTGATCGGTGGGTTGTTAAATGCCGGCTGTGACGCCGCCGACGTGCGAGTGTTTGACGTCAGCGCCGATCAGCGGGCCGCAGTGCAAACCCGATTCGGCGTGCAAAGTATCGAGACGTTGTCGGCCATTGATGCTAACGACGCCGTCGTCATAGCCGTTAAGCCGGATACGGTACAAACCGTCTGCAAAGCCCTGACCGAACAAACTGTCACACCACCGCAGCTTGTGCTGTCGGTGGCCGCAGGCGTGACCGCTGAAGCAATGGCTAGGTGGCTACCCGACGATACTGCTATCGTAAGAACCATGCCCAACACTCCAGCTCTGCTCGGCTTGGGGGCAAGCGCCCTATTCGCAAACAAGGCCTGTACGCAAAACCACCGCGAGCGGGCTGAGCACTTAATGAACGCCGCAGGCATTAGCGTGTGGGTTGACACCGAAGCCCAGCTCGATGCGGTTACTGCACTGTCAGGATCAGGACCTGCGTACTTCTTTTATTTAATAGAACACATGATCAACACTGCAATCGATCTTGGACTATCAAAAGAGAGCGCAGAAGCGCTTGCAGTACAAACCGCGGTCGGTGCTGCAGCCATGGCACGGGATTCGGGAGACTCACCAGCAACCTTGCGCCAGAAAGTCACTTCTAAAGGTGGCACGACACACGCAGCAATTACCACATTCGATCAACATCAGTTAGCTGAGACGGTGGCCGCTGCGATGCAAGCCGCACAGCAACGTGCCATCGAACTTGGCCAGGAATTCGGAGAATCTTAGATGGGTTATGCAGCCTTAGGCGCTATCGGTTTCATCATTGGAACCATTTTTAGCCTGTACGCCGCGGTACCTGCATTACGCTTTGTATTGCAGTGGGTAAGAGCGGATTACCACAATCAGTTTGCTCAGGCGATCGTGAAACTATCCAACCCCGTCCTGGTGCCGCTGCGCCGAGTGGTGCCGAGCTTTCGCCGCTATGACACCGCCAGCCTGGTCATGGTGTATGGCGTTTTATTGTTGAAGTTTTTAATTTTCAAATTGTTACCACTCGGCGGAGTTTCCGGGTTTGGTTACGTGGTAAACCCTGCTTCATGGAATTGGGCGCAGCTGTTGGCATTCACATTCATCGATGTGGTTTATTTGCTGTTCAACGTTTTTATCTTTTCGTTAATCATCAAAGCCATCTTAAGTTGGATTCCAAATTCTCATGGCAATCCGATTCAAGGCGTGTTGGATTCGGTGACGGCACCCATCATGCGCCCCTTACGCGGATTGATCCCACCCATTGGTGGGTTTGACTTATCCGTCATGGTAGCCATCATCGGTTTGTATGCCCTTCGCATGTTTATCGTAGGATCGTTAATTGCCTTATTAGGTGCCTAGCCACCTGTTCAAACACTAGAAAACACGGGGTTTTTGTTCAAAATTTGCCATTTCCCCCGTGTTTTTTAGTGAAATAAGAAAAAAAACCGAAAAAACACGGGTTTTTCGCTGGGCTTGCTCTATACACATCCCTTGAGTTGCAAGTTCTGTGGTAACTTCCGCTCGCGCTTGCAGTGCACATACTAAAACCCACACATCCAATTTTTAGTACGAGGATTCTCAACATGGCGGCAAAAAAACGCGCCACTAAGAAGAAAGCTACGGCCAAGAAAGCAGCAGCTAAAAAAACTGCTTCGAAGAAAGTAGCAGCGAAGAAAGCGGCGTCCAAAAAACGCGCGACTAAGAAAAAAGCGACGGCTAAAAAGAAAGCCACCGCTCGTCCTGCTGGTGGTAAGGCCCCTAGCAAGTCTGAAATGCTGAACCACATTGCGGCTGAAACCGATCTAAGCCGTAAAGAAGTGAGTGCAGTTTTGGATTCGTTCACTGACTACGTTGGCGATTGCTTAACCTCTCGCAAGTACGGCATGTTCCGTATGCCCGGTTTGTTCAAAATCTCTGTAAAGAAAGTACCTGCTAAAAAAGCCGGTTACTTCGTCAACCCGTTCGACAAAGATGCACCACCTGCGTACCGTGAAGCGAAGCCAGCTTCTAAGCGAGTTCGCGTTGTTGCATTAAAAGCACTGAAAGACGTCGTTAATTAATCTGCGCGGTGAGCACCGCAAACAAACAATGCGGTGCTCACCGTTCCCGCCTCATAAAGACATGACCAGCCTGCAATATTAAGTCAACAAATTGACACAATTTACGTAGGCAAATCTTTCCGTCACGAAACTGGCGGGAACCTTCGCGGCTTGCCACACTCCACCTGCACAGTGACGGGAATGGAAGCCGAATAAATCCATTTTCTGTCTTTACATAATTTATCGCGCAAGTGGCGTCAATTTTGATTGGTTGACGCTGATCGACACCTGCGGGAAACTCCCACCCCCTGTTCAAAGATTAAACAGTTTGAGGAGATTTCCGTCGTAACAGCCCTTTCTCAAATTGGAGTTATGCAGTGAATGCAGCCGCCTCCGTTTCTGCCGCTCTCAGCGGTGGCACGCCCGAGCGATTACCGCGTTGGGTCAATACACTGTTGGTCGTGGCCATCGGTGTTGCTTTGGCATTGGTAACCGTTAAGGCGGTGCCCGCGTTTATGCCTGCCCCGGTGCCTGTGAATACAACCACCGCCAGCACTATTAATAGACCATCCAGTGACGCACCGGATGTCAGGCAGCTGGCTAGCGCTATCTCCCGCCGACATTTGTTCGGGGACTTCTCAGCGCCGGTAGAGAAAAAGGAAGAGCCGGTGCGTGGCCCCGTCGCGCAAACGCGATTGAATTTGAAATTAGCCGGTGTGTTCGCCTACAACCCAATTGAGCGCAGCATGGCCATCCTTTCAGTCGACAACGGTGACCAGGAAGCGTTTCAAATTGGCTCACGTATCGTCGGGGAAACCACACTGGAAGAAGTGCACCGCGACCACGTCATCATTAAAAACCGCGGCAAGTTTGAAAAAGTCAGCATGGCCGAAGACATCAAGCCACTACCGGCCAGTCAAATACAACGCTCACAGCCGCAGCAAACGGCCAGCAATAACAGCGGTGCAGGCGTTGATCCCAACGCACCCATCGAATTACCCAGCACCAACCCAGGCGCCATTCGCGATTACCTAGCACGCAACCCGGCCATGTTAGGTCGTGTGGTTGCCGCAGAGCCCTATCAAGAGAACGGCAAGCTACTGGGCTACCGAATTACCCCAAAACAAAATCCAGAAATACTTGAAGCCCAAGGCATTGTTGCCGGTGATGTGATTACTCGCGTAAACAACATCCAAATAAACTCTCAGAAACAAGGTATCCGAGCGCTGCGTAACGTCGTTAAGGCGGAGCAGTTGGATGTGGTGGTATTACGTGACGGTGTGGAAGTACCGTTGACGATTTCACTGGCTCAATGACGCTCGGCAGCTACACTTAACAGGTTACGTGATCAGGTTTAATAACATGCCAACCCGTCGCATTCTCCCAATGTTTCGACCCATCGCCCTCGCCGCTATGTGCAGCTGGGCTGTTGCTGTGCAAGCGCAAAGCAGCGACGAGGGTTTTGAATTTAACCTGAACAACGCCGACATCCAAACGATGATTAAAACGGTGTCGGTTCAAACCGGTAAGAACTTCATCGTAGACCCTCGAGTGAAAGCTCGGGTAACGGTAATCAGCGCAAAGCGCTTAAACGCGGACGAAATTTACGAAGCGTTCCTATCGGTATTGCAGGTGCATGGCTTCTCAGCCGTACCGCAAGGCGATCTGATTAAAATCGTACCTGACGTGAATGCCAAGCAAGGCCCGGTTCCTTCATTCGAAGGTACCAACAGCCAATCTGATCAACTGGTAACCCAGGTTATCAAAGTTGAAAATGTCCCGGCTGCGCAGTTAGTACCCATCCTGCGCCCGCTCGTGCCTCAGCAAGGTCACCTGGCCGCTTATGCCGCAACCAACACCTTAATCGTGACGGACCGCGCCGCCAACATCGATCGACTGACAGACATCATCAAGGGCATTGACACGCCGGATAACGAAGAAGTGGAAGTGGTTCGCTTAAGTCACGCGTCTGCCAGTGAAGTCATCCGTATTCTGCAATCCCTGCAATCTCGTGCAGCGCAAGCCGGCGGTACGGGCGGTGTGAGATTTGCCGCGGATGAACGCACCAACAGCATTCTATTAAGTGGTGACAGCAACACCCGCGTGCGGATGCGCAGCCTGATCAAAAATTTAGATACACCAGTAGAATCCGGCGGCAACACCCGAGTTGTTTACCTGCGTTACGCAAACTCTGAAGATCTCTTACCCATCTTGACCGGCGTATCCGCGGGTCAGGCACAAATCGGCACCAGTTCAACCGACACAACCGGCGGTGCGGCAATACCGGCTGCAGCACCAACGCCTACGGTTGACGCTCAGGGCGCGCCGATTCCCCAAACACCTACGGCGGCCGTGGTTAGAAGAACGGCTGGTCAGCAGGACTCAAGCCGTCCTAACGTAGACATTCAGGCCGATGCCGACACCAACGCGTTAATCATCACAGCGCCACCTGATGAGATGCGCAGCATTCTGGCCGTTATCGAGCAACTGGACATTCGACGAGCACAAGTATTGGTTGAAGCCATCATCGCCGAACTGTCTGAAAACAACACCAACGCACTGGGCGTGAACTTCGCAGTCGACGGCTCAAATTCAGACCGACCCGTGGCCTACTCCAACTTAGGCGGTGCGACACAAGCCTTAGTGGCCACCGCGGCAAGCCAGGGTGCAAACCTGTCCAGCGGTTTGTCATTAGCACTGGGTCAGGTTGGCGACGGCGTGAACTTTGGCTTCTTGATCTCGGCCATTGCGTCCGATTCGGACAACAACATTTTGTCTACACCAACGCTTGTGACCATGGATAACCAGGAAGCAGAGATTGTTGTAGGCCAGAACGTACCGTTTGTTACCGGCACACAGCTGTCGTCAGGTAACGACAACCCATTCCAGACCATCGAACGCCAGGATATTGGTATCAGCCTGAAAGTGAAGCCGCAAATTAATGAAGGCAACAACATCAAGATGGACATTGAGCAGGAAGTGTCTGATGTCAGCAATACGGCCGTCACAGGCGCTTCAGACATCACCACGAACAAGCGATCCATCAAAACCACGGTTCTGGTTGAAGACGGCCAAACGCTGGTACTCGGTGGCTTAATCGATGACCAATTCAACAACACCGCTGAGAAGATCCCGTTTTTAGGGGATATTCCCTTGTTGGGCAGCATGTTCCGTTATAAAACAGCAAAGAAATCCAAGCGGAATCTTATGGTGTTCCTGCACCCAACGATCCTGCGTAACCCAGATGACTCTGATTATTACAGTCGTGCAAAGTACGAAGAACTTAGGACCGCTCAATTGGGTCAGTTTGGTGAAGAAGCGTTAATAAACCGACCTGCGCCCCGCTTACCTGAGCTACACCTGTATTTTGACGGTAAGCGTGTCGATACTCGGGACGATGCCATGCGAACCATTATTCCGAGTACGTCATTGAACCAAACACCGGCAGGGGAACCTGACCTAAATACTTCGGCCCTTCCAGCCATCGAAGTTGTACCCGCGCAAGCGGCTGCAGCTGGCTCGAAAAATGAACTGATTGGGCCATTCGACGAAATCGATTAAACCATGATGATAAAACCAGCGGAGTTCATCGACGTAGGCAAGCCTTTGAAAGAAGGCGCGGCCAACGAAGCGATGAAAAACAACGCTGCTGCCAGCAGTGAAGCACCCGCTGTTCCGCTGCGTAAGCCCAACACCGATCTGCCCTACACCTTCGCACGCCGTCACGGCGTATTGCTGGAGGCGGCAGCCGACGGTTCTATGGTGCTGGTGCACAAGCCTGGCGTCACCTTAACGGCGCTCACTGAGGCCCGCCGAAAAGCAGGCGAGGCGCTAACACCGGAAGCCATTTCCAGCGACGATTTTGATGCTCGCCTAACCCGCCACTACGAAGGCGAAACTGGCCAGGCCATGGACATCATGGACGACTTCGGTGAAGACTTAGACTTAGCCGAACTGGCCGATGCCCTGCCCGAACCTGAAGACTTACTGGAATCCACTGACGATGCGCCAGTGATTCGTTTGATCAACGCCATCATGACTGAGGCCGTGCGCAAGCAAGCCTCTGACATTCACGTAGAGCCTTTCGAACGACGTTTATCGATTCGTTACCGCGTGGACGGCGTAATGCAAAAGCTCTTAGAGCCGCCGCGTGAGATTGCACCACTGGTCATTTCTCGTTTGAAAGTCATGGCCAAACTAGACATCGCCGAAAGACGATTGCCGCAAGATGGTCGTATCTCGTTACGCGTTGCTGGCCGCCCTGTTGATGTGCGTGTATCGACACTTCCATCCGGCCACGGTGAGCGAGTGGTTCTGCGTTTATTAGATAAACAAGCCGGCCGTCTCGATCTAGAACACCTTGGCATGCCGCAGCAAAGTTTTGAATCACTAACGAAAACTCTATCGTTATCGCACGGCATCATCTTAGTGACAGGCCCTACCGGCTCGGGTAAAACCACAACTCTTTACGCAGCACTATCGCGTCTTAACACCTCACGCTTCACCATCCTGACGGTGGAAGACCCCATCGAATATTATTTGGATGGTATCGGACAAACTCAGGTTAACAACAAAGTTGAACTGGACTTTGCTCGCGGCCTGCGCGCCATCTTGCGACAAGATCCGGATATCGTCATGGTAGGTGAGATTCGAGACGTCGAAACCGCAGAAATCGCAGTACAAGCGTCCCTAACCGGTCACTTGGTATTGTCCACACTGCACACGAATACTGCCGTAGGTGCGGTAACTCGCTTACGCGACATGGGCATAGAACCGTTCCTGCTTGCGTCAAGCCTGGTCGGTTTGGTGGCGCAGCGATTGGTCAGAACGCTCTGCAACGACTGCAAACGACCACACGTTCCCACCGTGGCCGAACTCAAAACCCTGAACGTACCCATGAGCCAGGCCAAAGACGTATGCACACCGCATGGCTGCGACAAGTGCAATCACACGGGCTACGTCGGCCGAACCGGTATTTACGAAGTGGTGGAAGTGGATGAGTCCATGCGCACCATGATTCACGACGGCGGTTCGGAACACGATATGGAAAAATACGCTCGAACCCGCGGCCCTGGCATCAATGATGATGGGATACGTTTAGTACTGGAAGGCAAAACTTCGTTAGAGGAAGTTCTGCGCGTGACACGAGAAAGCTAAACCCGCGAAGGCACCATGGCAGCGTTTGAATACCTGGCGTTAGATGCGCGAGGCAAAGAGAAAAAAGGCTACTTAGAAGCTGAAACAGCTCGTTTAGCGCGCCAGCAACTGCGTCAGCAATC
>JAHDCO010000109.1 GCA_020629835.1 Granulosicoccaceae bacterium | reverse complement strand
TGTTTGTGTTGGCGGCAATCGCTATTTTCCGCATTGGTTCTCACATCACGATCCCTGGGGTAGATCCTCGCGTGATGGCGCAGATCTTTGACCAGAACGCTGGTGGCATTCTGGACATGCTGAATATGTTCGGCGGTGGTGCTTTGAGCCGGATGTCGATCTTCGCACTTGGCGTGATGCCTTATATCTCAGCGTCCATCATCATGCAGTTGATGACACACGTCATCCCTCAGCTGGAACAATTGAGAAAAGAGGGTGAGAGCGGCCGGCGTGTTATCACCAAGTACACAAGGTACGGGACGCTTTTACTTGCCACCATTCAATCGATCGGTATAACGATAGCCCTGCAGAACCAGGGTGCGGGTGGTCAGAGCGTGGTCTTCTTGTCGGGCCCAGGGTTCGTCTTAACCGCTGCAGTAACGCTGATCACAGGAACCATGTTTTTGATGTGGTTAGGCGAGCAGATCACGGAGCGTGGCATCGGGAACGGTATTTCGATTCTGATCTTTGCCGGAATCGTGGCCGGGCTGCCTACTGCCATCGGTGGAACCCTGGAGCTAGCGCGTCAGGGCGAACTGAGCGCCTTCACGGTTATAATCCTGTTTGCTATGGTCGTTGCTGTCACAGCTTTTGTTGTGTTTGTGGAGCGCGGACAGCGCCGAATCACAGTAAACTACGCCAAGCGACAGCAGGGCCGTCGTATGTACGCCGCCCAGTCAAGCCATTTGCCGTTAAAGTTGAACATGGCGGGTGTTATCCCCCCCATTTTCGCGTCAAGTATCATCTTGTTCCCGGCAACCCTTGGTGACGTTGCAACCAGTAACACCAGCTCTTGGTTGAACACGCTTGTGTCCACCCTCCAGCCGGGGCAGCCTGTGTACATACTGCTGTACGCGTCTGCCATTATTTTCTTCTGCTTCTTCTACACCGCGTTGGTTTTTAACGCGAAGGAGACTGCGGATAACCTGAAGCGTCAAGGTGCGTTTATCCCGGGCATTCGTCCAGGTGAGCAGACCGCGCGCTACATTGACGGCGTTTTAACCCGGTTAACTTTGTACGGCGCGTTGTACATCACGCTCGTATGTCTGTTGCCGGAATTTTTAATTTTGCTGTGGCAAGTGCCGTTCTACTTCGGTGGTACGTCATTGCTCATTATTGTCGTGGTTGTTATGGACTTCGTTGCCCAGTCACAAGCACACATGATGAGCCAGCAGTACGACGGTCTTCTCAAGAAGTCCAATATGAAAGGAGCTAAAGGCGGGGCGCGGTAAGCGCTACGTTCGAGGCGGGGACACCGATGAAAGTCAGAGCATCAGTCAAAAAGATTTGCCGAAACTGCAAAGTGGTTAAGCGTAAAGGCGTAATTCGCGTCATTTGCACCGACCCACGTCATAAGCAGCGGCAAGGTTAGAGGAATACCAGCATGGCCCGTATTGCCGGCATAAACATCCCAGTTCAGAAGCACGTCTGGATAGCACTCACTTCGATTTATGGCATCGGCCGTACGCGAGCATATGAGATATGCGAAGCGGCGAACGTTAAGTCAGACGTCAAAGTTCGTGACCTATCCGAATCTGAGATAGAGAACCTGCGAACCGAAGTAGGCAAGTTCACGGTTGAAGGCGACCTTCGACGTGATGTCTCAATGAACATCAAGCGTCTCATGGACTTGGGATGTTATCGGGGCATTCGCCATCGCCGCGGCCTGCCGCTGCGTGGGCAACGCACAAAAACAAACGCACGTACCCGTAAGGGTCCGCGTCGTCCGCTTAAGCGCTAAGAAGAATTCAGCCATGGCACAAAGCACAAAGAAAAAGGTTCGTCGCACCGTTACTGACGGTATCGCGCACATCCACGCTTCATTCAACAACACGATCGTTATGATCACTGACCGCCAGGGCAATGCATTGTCTTGGGCAACGGCCGGTGGTTCAGGCTTCCGTGGTTCGCGCAAAAGCACACCCTTCGCAGCCCAGGTAGCGGCAGAGCGAGCGGGTGAGGTGGCCAAGGAGTACGGCCTGAAAAACATTGACGTGCACGTCAAGGGCCCAGGACCAGGTCGTGATTCAGCCGTTCGTTCATTGAACAACGTTGGCTTCAAGATCAGCAGCATTATCGACGTTACGCCTATTCCGCACAACGGTTGCCGTCCGCCGAAAAAGCGTCGCGTTTAAAGATTTAGTGGGAGAGAATAACTAGTGGCTCGTTATATAGGTCCTAAGTGTAAGTTGAGTCGTCGTGAAGGCACCGACCTCTACTTAAAGTCTGGTCTTCGCCCGTTGGAATCCAAGTGCAACTTGGAAACTCCCCCGGGAATGCAAGGTGCAAAGCGTGGCCGTCCTACGGACTACGCGCTGCAGTTGCGTGAAAAGCAAAAGCTGCGTCGTATGTACGGCGTATTGGAAAAGCAATTCCGAAACTATTACAAGGCAGCAGCAGCCAAAAAAGGCAGCACTGGCGAGAATCTGCTTGGACTTCTGGAGTCTCGACTCGACAACGTGGTATATCGAATGGGTTTTGGTTCGACCCGCGCCGAAGCCCGGCAATTGGTATCGCACAAGTCCATCATGGTAGACGGCGTCATCGTTAACGTGGCGAGCTACCAGGTGCAGCCAAACCAAACCGTCTCCGTTCGCGAGAAGTCACGCAAGCAAGCTCGGATTTCGGATGCCATGCAGCTGGCTGAACAGCGCGGCATGTCAGGTTGGATTGAGGTCGACGCAAAGAAATTTGAGGGTGTCTTCAAGTCGGTTCCGGATCGCGCTGATTTACCAGCGGAAATCAACGAATCGCTGGTCGTGGAACTGTACTCGAAGTAGCGCATTCTCGTTTTATTTGGCTGGTAGAGCCAGCTAGGCGCGCCAAGGCGCGACATCAGCACATCGTTTCGGTGTGCTGATCTTTGTATTTCAGGGGTATCAACAGGTTGAATGCCATGCAAACCGAATTTCTGAAGCCACGCATTGTCGATGTTTCAGCGACCAGCTCAAACCACGCGAAAGTGACCCTAGAGCCACTTGAGCGCGGATTTGGACACACGCTGGGCAACGCACTCCGTCGCATTCTGTTGTCTTCCATGCCAGGTGCGGCCATCTACGAAGCCGAAATCGAAGGTGTGTTGCACGAGTACACCACGATGGAAGGTGTGCAGGAAGATGTTTTAGATATCTTGCTCAATCTCAAAGGCGTGTCATTAGTTATGCACGCAAAAGAAGAAGCAACATTGAAGTTAGTCAAGCAGGGCCCTTGTGTCGTCAAAGCCGGGGATATCACCCTCGATCACGACATCGAAGTGGTTAATCCTGAGCACGTCATCTGCACCCTTACCGGTGGCACAAACTTGAACATGACACTGCGCGCGCGCGTGGGTCGTGGCTATGAGCCAAGCTCACACCGAAAGCTGGAAGAAGGCGAGAGCCGGCCCATTGGTTCTTTGCAGATCGACGCATCGTTCAGCCCCGTGCACAAGGTAGCGTACAACGTGGAATCGGCTCGAGTAGAGCAGCGCACCGATTTGGATAAGCTGGTTGTGGATCTGGAAACCAACGGGACAATAGATCCTGAGGAAGCCATTCGAAAAGCAGCTACGATTCTGCAAGAGCAGCTTTCTGTCTTCGTTGATCTGAAGGCGGAAACCCAGCAACAGGAAGAAGAGACAGCGTCGGACATCGACCCTATCTTGTTGCGTCCAGTGGACGACCTGGAGCTGACCGTACGTTCTGCAAACTGCCTGAAGGCAGAAAATATTTACTACATCGGCGATTTGATTCAGCGCACGGAAGTGGAACTGTTAAAAACGCCGAATTTAGGTAAGAAATCACTCACTGAAATCAAAGACGTGCTAGCTCAACAAGCGTTGTCGCTCGGCATGCGTTTGGAAAACTGGCCGCCTCCAGAGTTGCAAAAGCAACGTGAGCTCGGCAAGTAAAATTAAACACTAGGCACTAAGACCATGAGACACCGTAAGAGCGGACGTAAACTCAACCGCAACAGCAGCCACCGCCACGCTATGTTTCGAAACATGGCGGCATCGTTGGTAGAGCACGAAGCCATTAAGACAACTTTACCCAAGGCGAAAGAACTGCGCCGTGTGGTTGAGCCTTTGGTGACATTAAGTAAAGACGATAGCGTGTCAAAGCGACGTCTGGCGTTTGATCGCCTGCGTGACAAAGCGGCTGTGGGTAAGTTGTTCACTGATTTGGGCCCACGCTACTCAGAGCGCCCAGGTGGCTACACACGCATCCTGAAAATTGGTAACCGCCCGGGTGATAACGCACCGATGGCTATCATCGAATTTGTGGACCGACCAGAAGCGTAACCCTCTCGCACGCGTCTGGTCTGACTCTGTACGGAGTCCGATCAGCACGCGTCTTCCTAAAGAAGTGCCTGAACGCCCGGTATCGCTTTGCGAGCTGGGCGTTTTTCATTTTATGAATCGCAACGGTGTGATGTTCATTGGCCACTGATTTATCCACTCAAACACCGATAGACGAGCCTGCGAAGACAAGTCGCGCTTCCAGTTTCGCGGCGTTGCTTTCGTTATTACGTTACGCAAAAGGTTACCGGCTGCGTATCGTACTTGCCGCACTGTGTTCCTTTTTGAACTGTTTTTTCGATGTTATGCCGGAGATTTTGATCGGCATCGCCTTGGATGTTGTTATCAATCAAGACACCAGTTTTGTTGCGTCATTAGGTTTTGAAACACCGAAAAGCCAAATTCTTGCATTAGCGGCAGCCACACTGTTGGTCTGGATTTTTGAGTCGGTGTTTCAATACTTGTATTTAATCCTTTGGCGTAACCTTGCTCAAGATCTACAGAGTGACCTGCGGCAGGATGCCTACGAAAATCTGCAGAAGCAGGACATGGGATTTTTTGAATCTCGAAGTTCAGGTGAGTTGGTGTCTGTACTCAATGACGATGTAAACCAGCTCGAACGTTTCCTCGATGGTGGTGCAAATGACTTTCTACAGGTTTTTGTAACCGTGGCCTTGGTTGGGGCTGTGTTTTTCTACACCGCACCGGACATTGCACTCTTGGCAATCCTGCCAATCCCAATCATTATTTGGGGCGCTTTTTTCTTTATGCGTCGAGCTACCCCGTTGTACGCGGAAGTTCGAGAGCAGGTCGGCCAACTCGCTCGTCGCCTGTCCAATAATATTGGTGGTATAGCAACCATCAAGTCATTTACAGCCGAACGGCGTGAGGCAGATTCTTTAAGGCAATCCAGTCATCAGTACGTGGCAGCCAATCGCGCAGCTATCAAGGTTAGTTCAGCCTTCGTACCGCTGATTCGTATGGCCGTGTTAGTGGGATTTCTGGCCACATTCGTAATGGGTGGATTGCAAGTGCTTGACGGCACGCTAAACGCGGGAGCGTACGGCATGCTGGTCTTTTTAACCCAACGACTGTTATGGCCGCTGACCCGTTTAGCCGAAACGGTCGATCTTTATGAACGTGCCATGGCGAGCACTCGGCGTATCTTGAAACTCATCGATACGCGTACACGTGTTCGAGACAGCGGCTCCACGCATTTGCCGCTGCCGGTGAAAGGTCAGGTGATGTTTGAAAACGTATCGTTTAGATACACTGATGCATCCACAGGTGTTAATGACATCAACCTCACCGTGCCTGCAGGCACGACGCTAGCGTTAGTGGGAGCGACCGGATCGGGTAAATCCACATTATTGAAATTGCTATTGCGTTTTTATCCTGTGGTGAACGGTCGCATCAGTGTGGATGGTGTATCAATCAGCGATATGCCACTTAAACATTTGCGCGAAACCCTGGGCTTGGTGAGTCAAGATGTTTTTCTGTTCGATGGATCTGTTCGCGACAATATTGCTTACGGTCAACCCGGTGCATCATTAGAGGCTGTGCAGCAGGCGGCTGCAGCCGCAGAGGCAACCGGCTTTATCGAACAGTTGCCACAAGGTTACGAAACACAGGTAGGCGAACGCGGGGTGAAGCTATCAGGTGGCCAAAGACAACGCCTGTCGCTAGCTCGTGCGCTACTAAAAAACCCGCCAGTTTTAATACTGGATGAAGCCACGAGTGCGGTAGACAATGAAACTGAAGCAGCCATACAACGCTCGTTAGCAAAAATCGCTAAACAGCGTACGGTTATTGTTGTTGCGCACCGCTTGTCCACCATTGTAAGGGCGGATCAGATCGTAGTTATGCACGACGGAGTTGTCGTTGAGCGAGGAACGCACGATGCGTTGATTGAGGCGCGTGGCTACTACGCCAAGCAATGGGGCGTTCAAACCGGTGACGTCATTGGAGAGCATCATGAATGATTCATCAAATTCGTCTGAATCGCGAATCGCGGTATTGGGAGCCGGTTCCTGGGGGACGGCGCTGGCAATCCAGTTGGCTCGCGCAGGGTCAACCGTGTCTTTATGGGGACGCGACGCCGAGTCGGTTCAGCTCATGAAGCAAGCTCGGATAAATCAGCGTTACCTGCCCGATGCCCAGTTTCCTGCAACCTTGAGTGCTGAGCCGGATTGGAACACATGCCTGCAAGGCGCTGACATGGTTTTGGTCTCTGTGCCCAGTCACGGCTTTCGACCGATCCTGGAGCGATTGCAGCGTGAGGCGCCAAAGCCTTTATCCGAACTGGGCCTTTGTTGGGCTACAAAAGGTTTGGAGATGTCTTCAGGCTTGTTACCGCACCAGGTAGTGAATGATGTGGCACCCGGTCATCCGAATTACGCCGTGTTGTCGGGGCCCACATTTGCCAAAGAAGTGGGAGATGATTTACCCACTGCGATTACCGTGGCAGCCTCAAATACGGCATTTGGTGACCTTATGTGTCAGCGCCTGCGCACGCAAAGATTCATGGCGTACTCATCCTCTGACGTTATTGGCGTGGAAGTGGGTGGTGCGGTAAAAAACGTCTTGGCGATTGGTGCCGGGATGTCAGATGGATTAGGTTTTGGGGCGAATGCCCGCGTAGCGCTGATCAACCGAGGTCTGCGAGAGCTGTCGCGCCTGGGTATTGCGATGGGCGCGAAACCAGATACGTTTATGGGGCTAGCGGGAATGGGAGACCTCGTTTTGACCTGTACAGATAACCTATCGCGTAATCGTCGTATGGGTATGGCATTGGCTTCAGGTGATTCTCAGGCCGAGG
>JAHDCO010000108.1 GCA_020629835.1 Granulosicoccaceae bacterium | reverse complement strand
GATGCGCGATGAACTTCAAGCAAAACTTTAACTAAGGCTTGTAGATTACTGAGCGAAAGTATCGCGACGGATTTAATTGGATTCCCGTTAAAAAAATTTAAGTTTAGTTGTTGAATTTTCATAGCTAAGTTCATTAACAAACTTATCCAACGTATTGATTTGATGTTAACCCTACGTTATGACTTGTTCGCCGCTACCCACTAAGCAGTCAAGCTTGATTAAAAAAATTGACATCGATCGGTACACGTTGCGCAACAACGTATTTTTAGCTCCTATGGCTGGTATTACCGATGCTCCATTCCGTGCGTTGTGTGCCAGAGAGAATGTGGGATACGCTGCCTCGGAAATGATTTCATCCGATAGCACGTTACACGCTACGCAAAAAACAAAGCATCGTGTAAGACGTTGTGATAACGGTCTGCCACACGCTGTACAAATAGCGGGTAGTTCAGCGGATTATTTAGCGGATGCCGCGGAGTTTAACGTTCGATTAGGTGCTGACATCATTGACATAAACATGGGATGTCCTGCGAAAAAAGTTTGCAATAAGGCGGCAGGTTCTGCGTTGTTAGAATCACCAAAGTTAGTGCGTGACATTCTTAAGTCTGTCGTGTCGCGTGTGAACGTACCGGTTACTTTAAAGATACGCACTGGCACATCACCGGAACAACGCAACGGCGTGGAAATAGCCAAAATTGCCGAAGAAGAAGGTGTTTCCTGTTTAGCAGTACATGGCAGGACGCGTGCAGATAAGTTTAACGGTAACGCTGAATACGAAACTATCAAGCACATAAAAGAATCGGTCAGTATTCCCGTGATTGCCAATGGCGACATACGTTGTGCAGTTGACGCTGTCAATGTTCTTAGACACACGCGAGCCGACGGAATTATGATAGGGCGTGCCGCGCAAGGTAACCCTTGGGTGTTTAACGAAGTGGTTTCTGTGTTAGCCGGAAATGCAGTTCCAGTTAGACCCTCTCATAACGAAATACGTGATACTCTTCTCATACAGTTGGACGGAATCTACAAACTGTACGGTGAGTATCGCGGTGTCAGAATCGCGCGTAAACACATAGCTTGGTATTGCAAGGGCTTAAGAAACGCTAACGTGTTTCGGCAACGTGTTAACCACGTTGAATCGGCCAAGGAACAAACGTTGATTATTCAGCAATTCTTTGACAACCCCGAAAATTTTTACGCAGCCTAAAAAACGTATGACATCAGAAACACAAACGCCAAACTCTATCGCTGCACAATCGGCTGCGAACAACACACACAACGCACAGAGCCCTGCACCCACTGCGGCAGACTTGGCGGCCCCGCAAGACTTAAGGGCAACCGACTTATCTCAAATCAACACCGAACTTCACGGAAGAACGACCCCCATCCATCATTGCGTACGAGAAGAACTGCGCGAGTACATGGATGTGTTAAACGGCGAAACACCGGCTGACTTACACCGTCTGGTTATGCAACAGGTTGAAACCGCTTTGTTTGGTTTTGTTATGGAAGAATGTCGTGGCAACCAAAGTAAAGCAGCAGCGTGGTTGGGAATCAGCCGTGGCACTCTGCGTACGCGTTTGGCAGCACTGAACCTGCGTTAGTCTCTTTTTCGGTGGCCGCGCCATCGAGTCATCAACTTGATTTACTTATAAACGCAAGCTGCCAGCCTTGTGGTTTGTGCAAAGCTGTTCAGCCCGCGCAAGTGCAGTCGCACTGTTATCATTCTGCCCTGATACGTTATCTCGATAGGTGCAGTGAATGGCGAGTTCATCTGATCAGCGCTACGCGCTTCTCAGTGTGTCTGATAAAACTGGCGTTGTAGAACTGGCTGAAGCCTTAACGGCAGACGGTATTCATTTGCTGTCAACGGGTGGCACCGCGTCGCTGTTAGCCGATGCGGGGCTGAACGTGACTGAAGTAGCAGATCACACCGGTGCGGACGAGATGATGGCTGGCCGCGTCAAGACACTGCACCCAACAGTACACGGCGGTATTTTGGGCCGACGTGGCACCGATGACGATGTAATGCGTGAGCGCGGGATAGCCCGCATCGACTACGTCATCGTGAACTTGTACCCCTTCGCGGCAACAGTTGCTAACCCGCAGGTTGCCTTTGATGATGCGATTGAAAACATTGATATTGGCGGCCCTGCGATGTTGCGATCAGCGGCAAAAAATCACGCCAGCGTTACCGTGGTATGCAATCCCAGCGACTACGGTCGAGTTATCGATTCGTTAAAGCAAACTGAAGATGCCAGGGCAAGCTTGCGTTTCGACCTAGCGGTCAAAGCGTTTGAGCATACCGCGCACTATGATTCAATGATTGCTGACTGGCTCGGTAAGCGAGTTCCGGATACGCAGAATGAGCAAGCATCACATGAACAACCGAGTGTGTTTCCTCGGACATGGAACCGCCAATTTAACCTGGTGCAAACGCTGCGTTATGGTGAGAACCCCCATCAAAGCGCTGCGTTTTATTCGGAGATTGACCCGCAGCCTGACACGTTAGCGGCAGCCAAGCTGCTGCAGGGAAAACAAATTTCCTACAACAACATGGTAGACGCCGACGCGGCTTTAGCTTGCGTGCGTCAATTTGTGCAACCCGCGTGTGTCATCGTGAAACACGCAAATCCCTGTGGCGTCTGTGAAGCGGAGTCGCTTGAAGATGCGTATGAAGGGGCTTACCTGACAGATCCAACATCGGCGTTTGGCGGCATCATTGCACTCAACCGACCTTTGAGCGCAACGCTGGCTACCAGCATCTTATCCCGACAATTTGTTGAAGTGATTATTACCACGGGTATTGACGATGAGTGTTTAGCGGTTTGCGCAAAATACCCCAACGTTCGTGTGTTGGTTTACGCGGCAAAGCCTACTGACGCTACCGGTAGTACTGCAACAAACTTAACATTGAAAACCGTATCTGGCGGGTTATTAGTACAGTCCGAAGACACTCATGCAATCACAGAAACCGACTTAACCGTTGTCACATCGCGCGCGCCCACTGAAACTGAAATACGCGATCTACTGTTCACATGGCGAGTGGCTAAGTGCGTCAAGTCAAACGCAATTGTTTACGGACGAAACCGAGCGACGGTAGGAGTTGGGGCAGGGCAAATGAGCCGAGTGTATTCAGCTCGCATCGCAGGTATTAAAGCCGCTGATGAAAACCTTCAGGTGGCAGGTTCAGTCATGGCAAGTGATGCTTTTTTTCCGTTTCGCGATGGCATCGACAATGCAGCGGCGGTGGGTATTGCTGCGGTCATTCAACCCGGTGGTTCAAAGAACGATCAACAAGTGATTGACGCCGCGAATGAACACAACATGGCCATGGTGTTCACTGGCATACGCCACTTTAACCACTGATAAACGTTACCGGCATCTCTTAGCGTTACATAGGCCGTTACATGGGCATAGGGTATTGTCGCCGCAAGGCGGCGATTGCCTCCAGGTGCTCGGCAGTTAATTCAACGCTGGCCGCTTTTAAGTTGTTTTGCAGTTGTTCTAACGTTGTAGCGCCGATGATGGCGGATGTCATAAACGGACGTGATAAGCAAAAAGCCAGTGCGAATTGTGCGGGGTCAATGGATAAGGACTTAGCCAGTTGCACATACGCATCTGAGGCTTTAACAGTTTCTTCGCGGTAGCGACCGCTGAGTTCTGGCTGAATACTGCGTCGGGAGCCTTTCGGAATAACATCGTTGGCGTACTTGCCGGTCAAGAGCCCGGTAGCTAATGGTGAAAAGGCCAGTAAACCAACTGACTCGTTGTGAGATAACTCGGCGAAGTCCACATCAAACAAGCGACACAGCAAACTGTATTCGTTTTGCACCGAAACGACCCGTGGCAAATTTTCGGTTTCCGCAATACTTAAAAATTTACCGGTGCCCCAGGTGGTTTCGTTCGATAAGCCGACGTGCCGAATCTTGCCCTCATTAATAAGCTCTTGTAAGGTTCGCAAGGTTTCCAACACATACTGTTTCATGTGCTCATGTGTTTGCTTTGATGGGTCGTAGTCCCATACTTGTCGAAAGTGGTAGGACTGTCGGTTTGGCCAATGCAGTTGATAAAGATCGATGTAATCAGTCTTTAATCGCTTAAGGCTACCCTCTACGGCTTTGCGAATTTTATCGGCGTTGATGGCGCGCCCACCGTCTATCCACTTTGGGCCTTTGCCAGTGACTTTTGTGGCGATGATAACGTCATCTCGTTTGCCACTTTTTTGCAACCAATCACCCAGGATAGTCTCGGTGCTGCCTTGGGTTTCTGCAGACGTCGGGGTAACCGGGTACAGCTCTGCGGTATCGATAAAGTTAACACCGGCATCCAATGCGCAATCAATTTGATTAAACGCATCGTTCACCTCGGTTTGTGTACCCCAGGTCATGGTGCCTAAGCACAGCTGGCTCACTGAAAGATCAGTCTTGCCAAGTTTACGAAATCGCATAGGCCGAATTACTCGATTAGAAGGTCGTGGTCGCAGCCCAGTCCCAGTATAAATTTCGAAGCTGCTTTGCGATGTTGCCGGTATTCTTAAAGTGTGTGTCATCTAAATGAGTGACTGGGGTAACTTTCGTAAGATTCCCCGTTAGAAACACTTCATCCGCGCTATGAAAATCATCTACGGTTAAAACGCTTTCATGCACGGTGACCCCGTCACTACGCAGTAAATTGATGCAACGTGAACGGGTGATACCGGCTAGAAACGTTCCGTTGGGTGCAGGTGTGAACACCTCACCATCTTTGACCATAAATACATTACTGGTGGCTGATTCAGCCACATTGCCTAACGCATCGGTCACCAGGGCATTGGAAAAGCCTTTCGCTATCGCTTCTCGAATCATGCGTGCGTTATTTGGGTACAGGCAGGCCGCTTTGGCGTTCACGACCGCAACGTCTAAGGTAGGGCGATGAAACTGTGTCGTGGTTAAACTGGCTGTGGTGTCCGGTGCGGGCATCGGTATGCTTTGTAAGCACAATGCAAAATCGGTGCTCTCAGGATCGGCGCTGATAAAGCCCGGGCCGTAGCCTGTTGACCAATACATCGGGCGAATGTACACCGCGTCTTCAGGCCCAAAGTGTTTAAGCCCTTCACGCACACACTCAACCATGTCTTCCACGGATTGAGTGGGTTCCATGCCCAGTGCAACGGCGGATGCGTTCACGCGTTCACAGTGCGGCTGAAGATCTGGTGCTTGCCCATTAAACCATCGCGCACCGTCGAACACTAAAGTGCCAAGCCATGTGCCGTGATCGGCTGAGCGTAAAATTGGCACACTGCCTGGCTGCCATTCATCGCTGTGATAGGTGTAGATAGTGTTATTTGTACTCATACCCATTAGCGTACCGTGAGCCGGTCACCAACGGCAATACCTTTACTCTTAAACCAACCTTGATTCACCTCTAATGCGTACTGGGCGGGTTTGCTTGAAGGGAACAACTGATTCGGACCAACGGGCATGTCATGAAATTCGTTAATGACCCAGTCTTTACTGATGTACGCGATGGTCAGTGGAATTTTGGTATTACGCATGGTGAACGTCAGCATTTGCTCGGCCGGGTACACAAACAGCATGCCGGCGTTGGGCGCAAGTTCGGTACGAAAACTCAAACCCATGTAACGCTGACCGATGCGTTGCGCCACTTCAGCGGTTAACTCGTGGTTGTTGATAACGAGTGTGACCGTTGGTAGTGGCGGCTGGGCTTCGGACTGTGCAGACGCACCTGTGAAGGTTTGCGTGAGTGCCAGTAGCGTAAGTAGGGCTACGGCGTAGAGTCGACGTGTTTTCATCGGGATACCACCGGCTGGGTTAACAAGCGTAACGGGGCCGAACACACAACCCTCAGCGCAAATGCACCAGGCGTGGGTAGACCAATCGCGTTTTGGGACGCACGCCTTGCCAAATCACAAACGCATCGGCTGCCTGCTCAACCAACATACCAAATCCATCCACCACACGGGGCGCGCCATTGGCCCGTGCCCATGCCATGAACGGCGTATCCTGATTGCTGTACACCATGTCATAAGCCAGCGTGCTTGTGCCGATAAGTGAGGCCGGCAGCGTTAGCTCATCACCGGTTAAGCCCGATGACGTTGCATTGATAATAATATCGAAAGCAGGCTGTGCGGATAAGTCGTCTAGCCCAACAGCGCTGAGTGTTTGGTTAACGTCAAACTGCTCGGCTAATTTTGTTGCTTTATTGACGGTTCGGTTAACGATCACCAGGGCCTCGGGTTGCCGGTCCATCAAAGGACCCAGTACTCCGCGAGCAGCACCGCCTGCGCCAATCATAAGCACACGTTTGCCCGCAGGGTCTGCTGATAGCGTGGAGCGAAGATCAGCCAATAATCCAGAACCATCGGTGTTGTAGCCTACTAAGCTGCCGTCTTTATGCATGAATATCGTGTTTAAAGCACCGGCGCGTTGTGCGCAGGGTTTGATTCGGTCAACCACCTCTAAGGCCTGTTGTTTAAAAGGCATAGTGACGTTGCAGCCCAGGCCGCCCTGGCGCTTCCAGTCATGAACAACGCTGGCGAAGGTTTCGGGGGTGGCTTCAGTTCGAGTGTAGTGAATACGGCGTTGACTCAGCTCACCAAAAACATGGTGTATGTCGGGCGATACGCTGTGGGCGATCGGCTGGCCAATAACGGTATAACGATTGATCACGGAAAAAGTATCTAACGGTTGACGGTTTGAATGGATTCGATAGGAACCTGTTTTTGCAACAAGTAGTACTTCACTTCGTCGCGACGGGTTTCCTGCAGACCTTTGTCTGTGTCTGCATGGTTGCTACTTAATTCGATTGGCGTATCTTCCACGATCATGATGCCTTCGCAACGTTCCCTAAGCAGTATCAGTTCATCCAGATCGTTAAGACTCGTGCCACGAATAGCTGATGATTTAGGGCGAAACATCACGCCAATCCAGCTATTGGAATTTCGGGGTACAACACATGAGCGACTATCAAACTTCATTCGCACATCAATCGCTCTAACAGGCTTCATGTCCTCTTTGGGTAATAAAGACTCCAATGCTTCGCGTTTGGTGTCAGACATTTCTTCGGTAGCTAGCTGTCGCCGAATTTCATCGTGAACCGTGTAAGTGCCATTTTCACCCGTGGCTACTCCGGCAAGCGCGAGTTGCTCGTC
>JAHDCO010000107.1 GCA_020629835.1 Granulosicoccaceae bacterium | reverse complement strand
CGAACGGCAGGCTTGCGCTTGGCTACTGTCTTCTTGGTAGCTTTACGAACGGCAGGCTTGCGCTTGGCAGCTGTTTTCTTGGTTGCCTTGCGAACCGTAGGCTTGCGCTTGGCTACTGTCTTTTTGGCCGGAGCCTTGGCAGCTGGCTTGCGCTTAGCAGCGGTTTTCTTGGTTGCCTTGCGAACGGCAGGCTTGCGCTTAGCTGCAGTCTTCTTGGCTGCTGGCTTAGTGGCTGTCTTCTTCACCGGCTTTTTTGTCGCAGGCTTACGCTTAGCTGCCGTTTTCTTTGTTGCTTTGGTTGCCGCTGTGGTTCGCTTGGCGGCTGTTTTCTTTGCAGGCTTTTTGGTTGCTGGCTTTCGTTTCGCAGCAGCTTTCTTGCTAACTCGCTTTTTTGCTGTGCTGGCCTTTCCAGCAGATGACTTTTTTACCGTCGTGGTTCTCGCTTTTGGTTTACGTGACACTTTCTTTTTCGTACCGGTTGATTTCATGGAGCGTTCCTCAAAATAATGATTCAAGTGTGCGGTCGCTCAGCAAATAGCGTACACAAACGCTAAAACTTGCGGAATTAGTTGGATATTTATTAAAAAAACCGAAGAAATTGAACGATTCGCTGGAATACACCGGTTAAAAACATCATCTAACAGCGTTGCAGCGCTACGCATGGACAAAGGCAGATGGGCGTAACGCAAGCGATAAAATGTTCGAAAGCGACCCATTACATAGAAACATCTGACAAGACACTGTTGAGGTTGGTGTCTTTTTAACCTTCCGGTGTTATCGTTACAGGTGCAATGGTGGAGTAGAAGTGCCGGATGTGTGCGACTGCTTCAATCTGCGCTAGCCATGCGCAAAATGAGAGGATGTTCACGTGCTTATATTAAGCAGACGGACTGATGAGTCCATCGTCATAGGTGACGAAGTCACCATCACAATTCTGAGTGTGAAAGGAAAGCAGGTAAGAATTGGTATTACAGCACCTTCTGATGTCAGCGTACATCGTGAAGAGATTTACGAGCGCATCCAGTCAGGAGACGCTGGTGAAGCTGAGAAGCCTGAAGCGGATGACAACCAGGAGGATAACTCCTAACGGTTGCTTCAAGCCCCACCGGTCACTCGACCGGCGGGGTAGTCATTATTGAAGTTACACCGAATGCTGTTCGTATCCAAGCGATTTAACAGCCTCCAATCCAGCTGTCGCCTCACTCGTCACCACACCCACGCTGCTCTCTGCGGATGTTAAGTAACGCTCTCCCACGCGTTTCAAGTCGTCCATCGACACATTAAGAATTCTCGATCGGAACTCGCGACGCAGATCCGGGGTTCGGCCAAATAGGCTTGCCTGGTAAGCACCACGCGCTTCACCGGCCGGCGAACCGGGCTTATCGATGCTGCTGACCACGTTCAATATCGACTCCTCAAGCGCTCTGGCTTCATGCTGGGTATTCAGCAGCCAATCGATTGATGCACCAAAGTCATTAAGCGTATCGGTCAGCCTTGGGTCGCGATAGGAGTAGAACCTGAACGATGCCGTATCGGCGTCTTGCGTTGCGCCGCCGCCGTAGGCACCGCCAGTTTCTCGAATGGCACGATGCAGGAAGCCATTTCGCAGAAACGGGCCCAGAATGGTCAGAGCCGCAGCATCTTCATGCCCGGACGGAACCGTAGCAAACGCCTTGGAGCAAAAATTCACCTCGGTACTGGTTGTCCAAAGCTGTTGTACGTGTTCGCGTGATTCAGGAAGTGTGAATGCCTTGAACCCTTCGGCCGCCTGATTGGATGGAAAGTGTTGAGCAAAAGCGGCACTCATATCCTCGGATGCTGAAGCTTCACTGATCCACATAAACTGCCGCGGTGCAGACTGGATGGCCGCTTGGATAGCGCGGAATTTTTCGGCCAAAGCTTCCACGGCAGCCGCATCTTCCAGGCTATCGTCCAGGGCTTTCAAGGCTTGTATGCTGGCCAGCCCGTTTAAATTGTGGGACAGGTTTGCAAGCGGGCTTAAACGGCTCGCGGCAGCACTCATCGCCAATGAATGACCGGAGCCTGTGATGTGTTGCTCGCGTGCTACTCGAGACTGCGCAACCAGTTCTTTCAGTCGGGCCACCTCAGAAAAATCCACCGTGTGCATCGTTTCTGACATGAGCTCAATTAAGGCCGCGTCATTGCGTTTTAACGCTTTGCCCCTGAGAACAAAATAAGCGCTGACGCTTTGCTCGTCGAGTACATCGCTGCGTTTCAGCACGGAGCTGCTTAAGCCGCCCGCTACCGCTGCTTGTCGATTTTGGGTTTCCAGGTAATCTCTGCCGCCGGAGCCCAATTCGGTCAGGAAGCTGGTGTAAAGCGGCAGAACCGATAGCAAATCATCTTCTAACTGCGGCATCTCCACAGTGATCTGTGGGTACACCAAACCATTGGTTCCGGCATCGAAGTGGATGGCTGGCGTGCCGTCTACCACGGTATCGGTGCCAACGGGTATATGAATATCGCCCGGAACATCAGCCAAGCCGACCTTAGGTAAGATCTCAGGGTCGTCTTCCAAGGTTTGCCGTTCGGCCAACTTTTGGGCCATTTTCACGATATGCTGACGTTCCTCTTCGTTCAGTTGAGCCTGCGTTTTTGCAAGTCGCTGCAACTCGGCCTGGTTGCGACGTTCACTGATGGCGTTGTCCGGACGCAAAGTCAGTCTGACTCGATGCGGGTTATCGACCAGTAAGCGTTGCACTAATCCTGGAATGAAGGCAGGGTCTTCAGTTTTCTCGCGCAGTCGTTCCAAGGCGGGGTCTAAATCCAGAGAGGCAAGCGTGTCGCCACGTTGCATGGCTGACGTTAAACCGCCCAATAACAATTGCAGGCCAAACGGCATGCCGTCACCGCGTATCTCTCGCTGACTGAGTTCTAACTGGTGCAGGATGGAATCGACGTGTTCCTTGGGGACGCCGTTTTTGGCCACATCGTTGAGCACGGAAAGAATGAGTGCTTCGGCGGCTGTGCTGTTGTCGGCTTCTGAACCATCAAGGCCACAAACAAACACCATGTCGCGCGTGCTGTCTTCAACACCACATAACGGTGAGGGTGCCGTGCCCAGATCGGTTTGTTCCAGTGCTTTCAGCAAAGGCGACGCACTGTTGTCGAGTAAAACACTTGAGAGCAGGTGGGCTTCCAATCGTGCGTCCAGATCCACCGTTTCACCCAATAACCAACCCAGAACGATGTGGGTTTTGTTTTCCAGATTCTCATCGGACGTCGGGTAGGCCTCTTCCACTCGAATGGGTGCGTGGAATCGCTGAGTGGGTTGTACGCTTACCGTTCTATCCAAAGGCTCAAAGCGTTTTAACGCTAAGGTGTCGAAACGTTCTTGAAGCTCCTCAGCAGGGATGTCTCCAAACGTCATGAGTACCGCATTGGACGGGTGATAGTGGGTTTTGTAGAAGTCCACCAGTTGTTGGTAAGTTAAGTCTGGAATGGCTTCAGGGTCACCGCCACTGTTGTAGTGGTAGGTGTTGTTAGGAAAGAGGTGCTTACTCATGGTTTGCCACAGGATGCTTGTAGGCGAACTCATGGCTCCCTTCATTTCATTGAATACAACGCCTTTGAAGGTCAGATCACTGTCCGGATCATCCGCGGTTTCAAATTCCAGGCGATGCCCCTCTTGCATGAAGTCCAGCTCGTCCAGGCGAGAGAAAAACACCGCATCGAGATAGACGTCCAACAGATTGAAATAATCTTTGCGGTTCTGGCTGGCAAAGGGGTAGGCGGTCCAGTCGCTGGAGGTGAAGGCGTTCATGAACGTGTTCAGTGATCGCCTGATCATCATGAAAAAGGGGTCACGCACTGGATAGCGCTCGCTGCCGCATAACACGGTGTGTTCCAGGATGTGCGCAACACCGGTGGAATCAGTAGGGATGGTTCTTAAGCCAACGAGAAAGGCATTTTCGGTGTTTTCGGTGGCTAAGTGAAAGTGCGGCGTGCCCGTCACCTTGTGGCGGTATTCGTTCACGTGAATGTCGAGAGACTTGATGTGAGCGGATTCTCGATATTCGAACGAACTGTGGTGCGAGGGCTTATTCATCGTGTGATGGGCTTCCAGTGGTTGAGAAAATAATCACGGTTTGAGTATATGACAACAGAGTTTGGGGCCTCTGGTGCGTTTTGCCAAGCCGGTCATTCAGGGGTTTTCGGATTCGCCGCTAGGGTTGGGTGTAAACAACGATTTGTGAACTTTTTTCGTTGTTTGCGAAAAACCACGATAACGCCAAAAATAATAATAAGAAGAGCGACGTGAAGATATTACTGATCCTTGTGGCAATGGGGGTGGCTGGCGCTGGCGCGTATAACACCTACCAGACCCGCGACCAATTTATTTCCGCTGCGTTGTACTCCGAAGCTTACGCGCTCACCTCATCGGTAAAGCTGCGGGTAGCGGATTACTACCTGCAAAACCGCGCCATGCCTCACAGCAACGCTGATGTTGGGCTCGAGCCTCCGGGCAGCCTCTTCGGTACGAGTGTGAAGCGAGTGGCGATCAATCGGGGTGGGGTGCTGCAGGTTGACTTTGAGGAAGAGCTCGGCAAAACCGCCATGGTGTTCACACCCACCGCGGGCGGCAGTCGGGGGCTTCTAAGCTGGCGCTGCACCAGCGATTCCATTGATCCTGCTGTGCTGGAAAAGCTTCGACCCACGTGCAATTACCTGCCTGACACCCCAGAAAGTCAGCTAATGAAGGCCATCGCGAATTCGTCAATTGGCCGAATACAAAAAGCGTTAAACGATGGCGCTGATGTAAATGCGGTGGTGCAAGGCAACACCCCGTTGATGCTGGCTGCACGCATCGGTGATACCGAAGCCATCGAAGAGCTCATTAATCAGCAAGCTGAAGTTGATCACCTGGGTGTCAATAGCGAAAGGCGCACGCCGTTGATGGTCGCTATTTCGAGTAACAAACCTGAGGCGGTGGCGTTGCTGCTGGCAAAAGGCGCATCGGTAGAACGAACGGATCATTTTGGTAAGACTGCATTGCACTACGCTCACGAAGTGGACGAGCGGATTGGCGGCGAGCGTTTTACCCTGATGGTGGCGGCGCGGCTTAACCCCCATTTCGCAGGTAATAAAGGCCTGGACTCCTCGATGACTATGGCGTCAGGTGCAGTCAATAGTGCAAGCCGCCTACGGGCTTTACATGCGAATCTGCTTGATGCGGTCATGGCTTGCCGCCCCGGTAGGCTCCAGGCGTTGCTTGATGAAGCCGCTGTATCGAAAGATCGACCGGCAGAGAGCGTGTCATTGGACGCCTCCGCTGAACGTGCTGACTGCAGCGACGCCTTGTTAACGCAAATGCAGGGCAGCGAACTTTTTGTGCACGCATCGTATGAAACGGTGATGCACGAGGTCAGGCAATGCCACTCCGACTCGGCAATAAAGCTACTGGCCAGCAGTGCGGTGATTGGTGTAAGTGACGAACGTTACGGCGTGTCGTTGTTCGAGCAAGCGGCGTTATCGGGATGTGCTGATTTAGTAGCGCAATGGCTACGCCACGAAGAGCTTAGTGTTGAACTGCAATCTGGGCTTCTGGCGAACGTTATTGAGCAAACCCCGCAAGCGAAATTGATACCGGTTGTCAGTCACTTGATTGATGCGGGTGCTGACGCTAATGCGGTTTCGAAGGAGGGCAATCCCATACTGTCGGTGGCGATTGCAGCCGGGCAACCCGTGATTGCCAAGTACTTAATTAACGCCGGAGCTGAGGTCAATGTGCCCTCGGCAAGAGGTAGTTTTCCGCTGGTGGATGCAACACAAAAAGGCTACTCACATTTGGTATCTCAGCTACTGAACGCGGGAGCTGAGATAAACGCTGCCGATCAGTTAGGACGAACGGCCGTTTTGGTAGCCGTGGCACATGCCAAAGATCGTTTAGTAGATACTTTGCTTAGGGCTGGCGCTAACCCCTATCAAAAAGACGTTAACGGGATCAGCGCATTAATACTGGCTCAACGCAATGGCTCGCAACGCCTGCAGTCGTTGATCACGTCAACCGCTACAACAAATTCGTGACTTAAAAAAGTTGGGTGACTAGTCACCCAACTCGACGGTACCCATTATCGAGGGGTTTATGAATGTTGTATCGGTGTTACTGGTGGTACGCGCTGGGTGAAACCACCCCCATTTTGCTTCCCGACCATCACCGTTGTCATCATCATTAACTTGCAGTTCAAAACCAAAAGGCTGACCCGCTACGATGCCTGCAGCAGCCATGTTGAACGATAACTCGTACACGTCCTGTTCCCAACGCGCGAAACGTATGCCATCAGGGCCTATGCCAGGGCCTGTTGCAAACTCAAGATCAATGTCCACCTGTGAAGACTGATCGCCGGCTTGCCATCGCGAGTTGCCGTCGTTGTGGTTATTCGCGCTACCGTTTCGCTTTAACAATGCCAGCAGGAATTGGAAGTCATCGTCGTCACCCCATACCGTGTTTTTGCTGTTATCGCCATCTATGAAAAGTTCTAACGTGTCGTCTTCCCAAAGCGATTTGTTGTCATCTCCAAACCGTAGACCAACGTCATCAACCAACACCAGTACGTACATGCGGGTGCCATCGTGCATCGCCGCCCAACGTCGATGCGGTGCGTTGTTGCTCTCGTTGGTACCGTTATCGATCATGAGCTGATTGATACCCAGGCTATTTCCGTTCGTGTCGACCTGTACGGCATCGGCCCATTCTCCGATAAGCGATCCGTTAGTCGCCAAAGCACCTACCCCCAGGCCGTCAATGCTCGGCGCATCGGCCGCAGCAATTTTCGGGATTATCACGGTGGGTAGATCTGTCGACGGTGTTTGTGTCGGAGTCTCGGGTGAACCGGTTTCCGGGTCGGTAGGCTCAGGGTCCGTAGGTGTTGATCCGGGTTCGTTTGGATCAGGCTCGGTGGGTGTTTGATCTGTTGGGTCGACTGGCGCAGGCTCGGGTGCGGGCTCGGGCTCGGGCTCGGGTGCAGGTACTGGTAGCGGCTCCGGGTCGGTAGGTGTGGATGTGCCCGGGTTTTCGGTAGACGGTGTAACGGGCACCGACGGAGAATCCGATGGGGTACTTTCGGAGCTAAACGGGTCGGTGTTTGCTTCGCGTTCCTGCAGGTTGGTAAATGAATCGCTGTCGTCGTCTAAGTTCGTGCTGTACTCACTACTGATAACGTAATCCACCACTTCACCATCGGGACCTACGAA
>JAHDCO010000106.1 GCA_020629835.1 Granulosicoccaceae bacterium | reverse complement strand
CACTGCGTGCGCCACTGCGTGCGCCACTTCTCAGGATAATGCGCTGACGTTGTTGGTGGATGAATTTTTGGTGCGTGAATTTCCCAGCGATAGGATCACTGTTTTACGTGATTACCCAGCCTCGCAAGCTTCGCTGGCAAAAGTTGCCAAAAATACAGAAGGTACTTCGGTTGCATTAAGGGCGGAAGTGTTTATTGGGTCAGTCGAGTTGGCCAACGGGTTTGAGGAATTAACTGACTGCGCCGAACAGTCACGGCGATTTGCCTTGGATAACACCACAAGGGTAAATACGGGGAAACCATCTATGCCGGTTGATCAGTCGTTGTTAGCTGCGTTGCAATCTGGGCTTCCAGCCTGTTCGGGTATGGCTATGGGTATGGATAGATTGCTGATGGTTTTGACAGGGCGCACTGAATTGTCTGACGTTTTAGCATTTCCGGGTGACCATGCCTGACGTTACTCGCTTAAGTCAGCTAAATTCGTCGGCGATACCTGACCTCTTTAAACCCCACGGGTTAAAGGTCGACTGGGTAGATGCAGAGGCACCCATTCCCGGCAGTCATTGGGGGGATGAAGAGGCGGGGCTCATAGAAGATACGTTGTATGTCCGAACAGATACGCCAGTGCACTCTGCTCTGCATGAGGGTGGGCATTGGTTAGTGATGCCCACGGAAAGGCGACAGGCGCTTCACACCAACGCAGGCGGTACGCTGGCAGAGGAAAACGCGGTGTGTTACCTGCAAGTGTTGATGTCTTCACATCTGCCTCAGTACCACCGTCAGCAACTGTTTAAAGACATGGATGCCTGGGGCTATTCGTTTCGTTTCGGTAGTTCTGAGCGTTGGTTTAACGATGACGCAGAAGATGCGCGCGAGTGGTTAGAACAAAAACAACCTGCGCTTATGCGTTTGTATGGTGGCCAATAAACTGACCCATGCGAACCGGGTCTGCAGTCGTCATATCTAATCGCCAGCGTACGGGATTTTCAAACACAGCAATGATGGTCGAACCCATGTTGAAACGACCCATCTCAGATCCCTTTTCCAGTGTGATGGACTGACTCGTATCTGACTCATATTTCCAGTGTTTCAATGGCTGACCAGCGGGTGGTGTAACGAGGCCGTGCCACACGGTTTCGATCGCTGCGACGTTTATGGCGCCAACCAACACCAATGACATTAATCCGCTGTCCGTTTCAAACGTTGCCACCACCCGTTCGTTTCTTGTGAAGATGCCGTTTATGGTGTTCACGGTATGAGGTGCAACGCTGTATAAGCGCCCGGGTACATGTGTTTGTTGTATTAGAGTGCCTGTCAGCGGCATGTGTAGCCGGTGATAATCGCGTGGTGATAAATACACGGTAGCAAAGCTTCCGTTTTCAAACCGCTTTGCCAGCGTCTCATCGGCCAGAAGATTACCCAGCGAGTACTCAATCCCCTTTGCTTGAAATAGCTGGCCCTGTTTTATTGCGCCGATGGCGCTGATACGTCCATCTGCCGGGCAAGCGATTTCTGAATCACCCTGGGCTATGGGGCGTGCTTCGGGTTTTATAGCTCGAGTAAAAAAAGCGTTAAACGTTGGGTAGCTTCGCGTATCAGGCTCAACCGCATCATTCATGTCCACGTTGTACATCGACACAAAACGATTGATGATTGGTGTTACCGCCGATCCGCTTCGCCGTGTTAGCCAGTACACAACACGCGACAACGCGTGGTGAGGTAAGGCCGCCAGCGAAGCCGCCTTACACCAGTCAATAAAAGAGGCCATGTTAAATTGCGCTTAATGCGAGTGCGAAGAGTCCGTGTCAGAGTGATCACCTTCAGAATGTGTCTTACACTTCGGTTTCATGCAGTCCATAGCGTCGTTTGCGCCCATGTCATGGTTGCTGTGGCTGCCATGGCTCATCGAGTCGTGACCGTCTTTCGGCATTTGGATAGAGTCAGCAACTCGCACTTCCAGCGCAACATCGCCTTGACTCGTGTGAAATGTTAGTGGAATAACATCGCCTGGCATTAGCGGCTCTTTCAGATCCATTAACATAATGTGATAACTACCGTGAGTGAACGCCACCGATTCCTCAGGATCAACGTTCACTTTATCCAGCTTACGCATCTTTGCCACATCATCCACAATTTCAGTTTTGTGGATTTCAACGCGACCGATGGTGGTACTGGATACGTTAGTTAGCGTTAGAACATCATCGGTTGGGTTGAAAATGTTTAAGTAGGCAGCGCCAACTTTTGCACCTGGCGGCGTTGGATTAATCGTAACGTTTTGGATGTGCGGCATTTCTGCGAATGCGCCGCCCGAGACTGTGAGACATAGGGCAAGTAATGACGTTTTGATTAAGTTCATTGAGGCTCGGATCGTTGTCGGTTTAAATTTCTTGGGGTTGGTGCGTCAAACGTACTGCGCAGGTTACAGCGAAGCGGCTTGTGTTGTGCCTAACGCTTTTAAAATGGTGGTGTAGTCAGACACAATAGAGTCGGCGGTATGCGGTGCGCTTAGTTTAGCGCGCACTCGCTGCTCCGGGTCTATCAAGAGCATCGAAGCGGTGTGATCCACATCGTACTGTGTTGGGTCGTCGTCTCTTGCAGTGAACGCAGTCACAATGCCGAGCGACTTCGTAAATTTATGCACTTCGTTCAGCTCGCCAGTTACGCCCACGAATTCAGGATTAAAGTAACCGATATAGCGCTTCATAACCTCGGGTGTATCCCGGTTAGGGTCTACCGATACAAAGACCGTTTGTGGTTGAGGCACATCCACAGATTCCAGTTGTTTAACGACGTCCTTCATTACCGTTAGCGTGATCGGACAAACATCAGGGCAGTGAGTGAAACCGAAGAAAACAACACTCCACTTTCCTGAGAATACGGACTGGTCGATCGGTGCACCATCGACGTCCAGTAATGAGAATTCAGGAACCGCGCGAAAATCCGTGGGTAGTACCGATGAATTCAGAAGATCAGCCTGAATCGCTGCCAGTTGATCACGTTCAGGATGGTTGAGCGGATCATCAGGAATTGCAACCGATCCAGAGCCGTCAGGTTTATTGATGTAAACACTGGCCACAGCCCCAGCTGCTACGCAGCAAACAGCTAAAATTATGGGAATGAAACGACGGGAGACTGGTGCTGTCATGGTCATGTTCCGATGGGTTTGACCCGGATTACTGATTATACTGTGCCCCGTTTAGAAACGATCATATCCCATGCAGCCAAAACCTGTTCTTCCACCGACAGGGCCTTTGACGCTTGAACAGGCAATCAAAACCGCCGCTCAAGCGTTCGACCGGTCCGGTCTCAGCTATGGGCATGGCACTGATAATGCGCAGGATGAAGCGACGTGGTTACTGTTGCACGCTCTGGGTTTGCCGGTCTACGAGGCCCCTGACTATAGCCAGGAAGTCTCTGTGGCAGTCAGAGAGCTGTGCAACACTCTGCTGCAAAAAAGAATCTTAGAGCGGATCCCGGCCGCGTATTTAACCGGAACTGCGTGGTTTGCTGGCCATGAATTTTTCTGTGATGAGCGTGCATTAGTACCGCGTTCACCACTGGCGGAATTCATTATGGATGATTACTTTGGCCTGTTTCAGGATGAAGGTTCTGTCATCTCCAACCCACCGGTGAATATCCTGGATCTCTGTACCGGGGGCGGGTGTATTGGTATCGCGTGCGCGCTGCACAACCCGGAAGCGTATGTAACCTGTTCGGATATTTCCGAGGAGGCTTTGCAACTTGCGCGCAGCAATATCGCAAAGCACCATTTGTCTGATCGAGTGCGTGCTGTACAAAGTGATGTGTTGAGTGGTATCGACGGAACATTCGACTTGATAGTGTCTAACCCGCCTTACGTAGACGCCGCCGACATCAATTCAATGCCCGAAGAGTTTCATGCCGAACCTTTATTAGGTTTAGCCGCTGGACCGGATGGACTTGACCTTGTTCATACGTTATTAAAACAAGCTACAAGGCATTTAAGCGCACGAGGCTGGTTAGTGGTGGAGGTCGGTAATAGCCAGCCGGCTATGCAACGCGCCTATCCGAACTTGCCGTTAAGCTGGCTGGACTTCAGTATTGGAGGTCACGGTGTGTTTGCGATATCGCAAACTGATTTACTAAAAGCGAAGCTTTAGACTCATCCCAGCGAAGTTACTGTCAACGTTACCGTAGCGATAAGAGGTGGCCTCAAGTTTTGCACCGATTCGTGGCGAGAAGTAATACTCACCAAACACAGTTGTATCGTGAGAGTCAGTTAAACGACCATCGGCGAACTCATAATGGATACCAATAGAGCTTCGAAAACTGGGGTAATAAGTCACACCAATCCCCAAGGCGTATTCATTGTCACGTCCTTCGGTCATGTAACGACCACTGAAGTCGTACGCGATCCAGCCTGAGCCCTCTCCATACGGCGCTGTGAAGTGTGTACCAAAGGTGTAGATGTCGACGTTGTCTAATTGATCCACCACATAGCCTGCGAACATGGCGGTATTGGCATCAGTGAATTTACCCAACTGCACTTCGTATACGCTGTTATCGCTGTTTTCTGTGTCTAGATCACCAATAACGGTGAAGTAGGTGCCGGATCCTAAAACCCATCGGGCTGTTGCTGTACGAACAATCTGGTCTTCCGCGTCGCCGTCGCTGGCTTGATTCGCCTGACGGAATTGAATGAATGAGGAACGATTTAGAAACTGCGTTTCGCTAAACGGAATTCCTGTGGTATTCACTGAACCTAGATTGATGGTTAGATCGGCTGAGGTGCGGTTGAAACTTTTCTCTATCACGGTATCGTCATCAACCGAGATTTCCCCTGAACCCCCACCCAGTACGCCTTCAACGAAGTAGCTAGAAGATTGCGCAACAGCGGGCCCGCTCAGAGCTGCTGCCATTAATGCTGCCGTCAATGCTGCTGGAAAAGTTCGCATAGGTCACCTGTGAAAATCCAAGTACCTATTTCGCAAAGTCTATGCCACGCAAAAGTTTTTTAACGCTGCACAAAATAAAGCGGCTGGTTGCTATAGAAGCCAACCAGCCGAAGGGGGTAACACCTGAGAAATAGGGGATGTTTAGAAAACGTTCCACTTACCCTGGAAGAACATGACCGCGTTGTTGTGGTGGTCCTGGAAATCGATTTCAGGCGAACCACTGACGTTGATGACAAATCGTTCGGTCATCTGAAATTCCACAGCCGGTAAGGGCACGATCTTCGTGGTGGGTTCTGAATTTGGTGAGTACTGCTTGTGCAACGCAGTTACGCCCAGGATGAATCGAACTCGGCCGCCCAGCGCTGCGTAACGTGGTGTGGCGTAGTTGATACCGATGTATTTAGCCTGGTAGTTGAAGCTGTCCTTAACCGTACCGACGTGGAAGCCGATCTTGCCCGAGGGTGAGTATTCCCAGCCGATGCCGGGTGTGACGTTGTTTCGCTCGTCGGCCTTTTTAAAGTGCAGGGCGTAGGTGTTGAACGTTAGGTACTGATCGGCGGCGTGCGCTGAAGAAGCTGCACCTAATAAGCCGAACATCATGACAACTGCTGTAGTTAACCCCAATAACTTTTTCATTCTTATTCTCCGTGTGCGCTGCCGATCTTGTTGCCGGCTAGGCGATGCTTCGTGGTGTCGAAGTGTTGGCGTGCACTTTAGTCGCGAGGCTAAGTGTCGTCACGGAAGTGGGTCTCACTTTGGGGAAGTGAGTAAAATCAATAACTTAGGGGTGAAGTTGGGAGTGTCAATAAATAGTCAGGCTGGTTGGAAGCTGCGCAAGTTATTGATATTTAAATTGATGTTCATAAGGTGGGAAATGATTTTTGGGCGTGAAAATGGAGCTCGGCTATGGCCGTCGACGGGGCAAAAGAACGCCATTTGATGAGAATTCGTCTCGAGATTGTGTGGTGTTTCACGCAACGGCCAGGCGCGGTTCAACGCCACACCAAGCAAAAATTAACGCGCGCGCTTTTCACGGTGCAGTAAGTACATCGCGGAACCAGTCATCAGCAGGCCGCCGAATATCGTCGATTGCGCCGGGATTTCACCGAGTACCATGAACCCAAGAACCGCGGCTAACAGTAAATCAGAGTACTTGATCGTAGACACCACACTGGCCTCTCCTTGCCTTAGGGACATGATGCCTAGCCACTGCGCAAAAAAATGGCTGGTTGCTAAACAAGCCAACCAGCCGAAGGGGGTAACACCTGAGAAATAGGGGATGTTTAGAAAACGTTCCACTTACCCTGGAAGAACATGACCGCGTTGTTGTGGTGGTCCTGGAAATCGATTTCAGGCGAACCACTGACGTTGATGACAAATCGTTCGGTCATCTGAAATTCCACAGCCGGTAAGGGCACGATCTTCGTGGTGGGTTCTGAATTTGGTGAGTACTGCTTGTGCAACGCAGTTACGCCCAGGATGAATCGAACTCGGCCGCCCAGCGCTGCGTAACGTGGTGTGGCGTAGTTGATACCGATGTATTTAGCCTGGTAGTTGAAGCTGTCCTTAACCGTACCGACGTGGAAGCCGATCTTGCCCGAGGGTGAGTATTCCCAGCCGATGCCGGGTGTGACGTTGTTTCGCTCGTCGGCCTTTTTAAAGTGCAGGGCGTAGGTGTTGAACGTTAGGTACTGATCGGCGGCGTGCGCTGAAGAAGCTGCACCTAATAAGCCGAACATCATGACAACTGCTGTAGTTAACCCCAATAACTTTTTCATTCTTATTCTCCGTGTGCGCTGCCGATCTTGTTGCCGGCTAGGCGATGCTTCGTGGTGTCGAAGTGTTGGCGTGCACTTTAGTCGCGAGGCTAAGTGTCGTCACGGAAGTGGGTCTCACTTTGGGGAAGTGAGTAAAATCAATAACTTAGGGGCGAATTCAGGAGTGTCAATAAACAGGCGTGCAAGTAAAAGCACTCCTAACTTATTGATCTAACGAATGAAATTTCAGCCAGGGTGCGTAAGGTACGCCGACAAAAAGGGATGACTAGGAACTGATAGACCCGCTGAGACGGGCAGGTGAGCGTGGGGAAAGCTTCTTAGTCTGTGGTCAATGTCACAGGGTTTCGGGCATCCGAACGCAAAGCCCTTAAGGCTCGTATGTGATACCAGCGCTGGTTCGTGCTTGAATTACAGCGAAGCGGTTACTTCGGAGTCGTTGGGTTCACGGTTTTCGGCATCAAGATGCTGGGTAACTGCCTGCAGCACTTCGTCCGCGAATCGATCCCATTCACGGCTCTCTCGGTTGCTCTCATTGTCTGGCATGGTGACCCGAATCTTTACCATGGTGCCGTCGTGCTCGGTTTGATACACCAAAGTGTATGAGGCCAGGTTCTCACGCAGGTAGGTTGCCTGAACGCGCGCGATAGTACGGATACCGTTGGCTTTGGTTGCGGCATCTATAACATTGAGGTTGTGGTAAACCCCTTGCTGTACAGCCTGCGCGATTGCTCGCATCGTGGCTTGCGTCGATCCCATAACGAGCTCAGGGTGCTC
>JAHDCO010000037.1 GCA_020629835.1 Granulosicoccaceae bacterium | reverse complement strand
TTGGAGTTCGACTCAACCACATCGGCAATACCATCGTTGTCTGAGTCGATGTCCAGGTAATCGGGCACACCGTCGTTATCGCTGTCGGTGTTCGGGTTACCGTTCGACTCCATGGTATCGGGTATGCCGTCACCGTCTGAGTCACGGTCCAGGTAATCCAGGATTCCATCGTTATCGGTGTCGAGCGGCGTTCCAAAACCCACGCTGCCAATTTCAATGATGTCCGATATGCCATCGTTATCACCATCGCCTGCGATCAAACCGATATCGATCGTTAGGTTTGAGAAACTGTCATCGGTGTTTACATCGGCGATTGGAAGGATGTTATCGCCAATCGGTTCATCACCAGACGGGGCGGCTCCGGCTATCGGTACCGTGGCGGATAAGGTGACCGTATCGCTTCGTACACCGTTCGCGGTTAACGAACCGATGATCAAACCGTTGTGATCCACCTCGTGGTTCACGTCATTGTCCGCACTCACGCCACCCGGCGCTGCCGTCCAATCGGCTAAGTAGCCACCGGATTGAAACAACGATGCGGGAATCTGTACGTAGTAGTCGCCCGGGGCTTGTTGATCGAACAGATACGTTCCGTTAGTGGTAACCGTTGAGTCGATTAACGCATCGGTATTTGCATCGCGCAGTTCTACGGTTAAACCGTTCGGCACCAACTGATCAACGCTTTCATCGTAGCGGCCGTCGCCGTCCATATCGGCGAAGATCAGTTCACCAATCGAATGCGAGGCAATCTTTAAAATCGAGCGGTTCGACTTAACATACTGCGCAGCCGGTAAATCGGTCGAGTCCACGCCAAACAGGTTGACGTACTGATCACCGGGTTCGTTACCTGAGGCTTGCAGGGTGTAGGTTAAGTGCACCGCCTGTCGAACACTGGGGCTGGGTGCCAGCTCGTAGTTCGATACGTGTTTAATCGCGGTCACATCGCCCCAGGCAACCGGGCAGCTCATACCGCCGACTTCGGGAACAAACGCTGAGCCGTTCCATTCACACCAGTTACTGACGTTGTCGTCGGGGTTGTGATTGATGGTGTTCGGTGCATCCGCCGAGTAATACAGCGTACCGATGGTTGGGAAGGGATCCCCACCGCCGGGTACGGAACCATCACGCCAGGTATCGGTGGCGGGCCCGGTTAACGTCAAGGTGCCTGAGAAATCAGACGCCGGTAGTCGCTGGGATAATCCTGAGTCGTCACCGTTATGCGGCAACACATTAACCATCGTTGGGTTGTTAATACCGATCGCGGTGGCAAAGTTCGACCACACCAACGTATGTTCCTGCGTGTCGTCAACCAGATCAACCGGTACGTCCAGGCGCGCGCCTGCACCCATAGCACCCGCTTGCCCCAGGATAACCGTTTGCAAGTTATCTGCTGAGCGAACGGCATTGCTTGCGGTTGCATAGGAGATGTTCGTAACCTGCGTGCCATCAGGGGCGGTAACTTCTGAATTAGTACAGTAAATCAGCTCATTAATGACATCAGTGGAATGTACGTCACCCAATGTCCACTTCAGAGTGGTTTGCCCTTGACTTGGCGTGTTGTACAGAACCTGTGTGGGTGTTGTGCCGTTCGGTGTATTAACCGTACACGTCTGATCGTAATAAAGCTCTGGCGGTAATACGTCAATGATCTCTAGCGAGGTAGCCGTTCCACCGGCGGGTAAAACAGAAGCCACCGTGGGCTGAATAGACCAAACGATGTCATTACCGGCTAACGTGGAGGTAGACACACCCGCTGCCGCAGCTGGTGACACAGTGGACTTAGATGTATCCAAGGCAACCCGACTGAACGTTACCCTATCGCCGTGGGAGTCAGTTGACTCGGGTGCCGGTTGATAAATGTTGTTAAACCCTGTCAGCCATACCTGATCAGATCGGGCATTACCGAATGTGGGCATCACCGTACCCGGAGGAATCGGCGTGCCAGCGTAGGGCCCACCGTAAAAATCAGACCGAGCCTCCAAGGGCACAACAAGCCATATTTGGTGACCTGCATCCAATGTTGTTGAGGGATTTTTGGGTATGGCACGAACGGCGTTTACGTTGTCGATTCCGATAACACTCGGATCTGCACTCCAAACAACACCCGGCGCATCACATCGAATGTTATTGATTTCAGACCAGTCGCCTTCGTAACGACCCGTTGCCGGATTAAAGTCTGGATTACCATCGTTGTCCCCGTCTAATGGATCAACGTTTGGATATGCAATGCTGGCGTATTCGACATCCCACTCTGCTAGGTTTAAACCCCCTACCGGCCTGATAAAAGCATAGCCACCAGGCGTATAACTGATATTGCCCGCATCGGTGAGTGTTTGCGTAGAGTTATCGAACGTGGAGCACGCAAGCGTGTTGTCCCAGGAAGCGCTACCTGCGTTAGTAACTATGGTTAAGGCACCCCAGGCTGAGGTCGGTTCAACCACCCCGTCCCCAGTATGATAGTTGGTCATCAATGGGGTATAGCTGTACCCGAATGCTGGCGTCATATATGCCAGATGCCTTTGGCTAAAGCTACCGGTGACCAACAGTTCCAGTGTCAGCGGACCGTTGCAGTTATTGCTGGCTCCGCCATCAGGCATCGCTGATCCGTTGTGGCCGGGTTCTAGCCCACTTGCGTAGTTCGAGTTACCTTGGTCATCGCTTGGATCAAAATTAGCCAAACATAAATTGGCTTTTATTGAACCAGAATCGGGTGTAGCGTCTTCCCTGTCAATCTCTGAGAACGGAAAAAACAACTGTATTCGATGAGATGTCGCGAAGAAAGGACCGTTTGCCAGCGAAGTTCCGCCAATGGTTTCTGTTGGGAAACGCGTTCCGCTTGTGTCGGCATTATTTATGGTTAACGAAAAACCATTGGTTGAATCACCAGAAACAACACAGGTACCCGAATTGACAACTTTGGTTTCAATTGGATAAGTTCCCGCGTAAGTTTCGGTGCCCCAAACCGTATTGCCCCACGCAGTGGGATTGGGCCGACATTCTCTAATTGCATACTCCGTTGCAAAAGGGGTAACCCCATCACTGCCGGTGATATCCAAGTCCAAGTCGAATGTAAATGAGTTAGACAGTGGCGATAAACCTTTCCCTGCCCGTGCTGAGTCAGCGGCTAGATGTGCGGTTGTCCATACGTAAAAACCTGGCTCAGAACCACGCCCTGTACCCATATCGTGATTAGTAACACCACCGCGGTACATATTGATCCTGTTACCGATTAGATCCCAGGCAGGCGCTGCAGAAATTTCATAGGTAACGCCGTCGTCATAGGGTGCGTCCGGGATAACTTTGACCCCGTTTTCATCCAACCCGTAAGACTTGCCTGACGTGGTAAAAGTCGCTCCGTTTAACGAATCTGAGGATGGTGAAAACGATAACGAAAACGACTTTTGATCGCCATTAGCCATAGACCCCAAATTACACATCAAGGTGATGCTGCCATCCGGGTTATTTGTAATGTTCGATACGGGTGAAGGACCGCCTGTTCCCTGAGGTGGCGGTAAACAAATCGGTGGGATCGCGTCGAACGCTAAAACAGCATTAGCACTCGGATAGAGCGTCTGTTCGTAAATCACCGACTCAATCGGCGGTTGCCCAGCGGGTATGCCCGACATCACGATAGAGTACAGATGCGTTTGAGTATCGACCGTTCGAATGCGGTTGTCGGATAACCCGCAATCATCACCGGCATCACCACAGATTCCAGTGGTATTAAATGGCGGCGTTCCGGTTGTAACGCCGGGACCAAATGGTCCTACTCCAATTGTTTGTGCAATGGCAGATGGGCTTAACCAAAACAGCAGCAGCGCAAAAGCTATAAGCAGCATACGGTGAACGTATGCACTTGCCATCCTGAGCCTGAATGCGTGGGTGCCGTGATTAGCCGCTAAAGTTCTACTCAACATACACAAACCTTGAAAATCTTAAAACTGGGATTCTTCAAGGTCTAACGTTCGAACCAACGACCGATATGCTCGAAAAAACCACGTAAAGACCGACATATCCTGTCAATTTGTTGCCAGGCACACATCGACAAAACGGTATTGGTGGCAAGCACTAGGCCATTTGTGCAGTTTTATTCACCGGCGGTGCAGAAGTGTGATTTCAATAACAGAGCCCGAGCGCTGAGTGGTTCGCTCAATAGCGTAAGACATGGCTCTAAAAACAAAACGAACAGGCGGCAGCGATAGATGGGCGATAGCTGCCCTTGACGTAGGGGGGAGTTGGTTAAATCAAACCGTGGTTCTTAATGGTTAATCCATCTGCGGACGGCGGCTGGATAGACTAGCCACGTGCGCCTCAATGACTTTACGGTCGGTGTCTTCGATGGACTCGAAACTCACGCGATAAGTTGGCTTATCACCATCAGAAATTTCCGGTGCCGTATTTGCTGAAACAATTCTTCCATCAGCTCGTATGGTGTGTTTGCTTGGAAATAAGGTGATGTAAATGGATATCAGCTCACCTGGGCGCATGAGTATGTCGTGGGCGAACGCCACCCCAACCGATGACAAACTGATTTTATGGCTGGGCCGTTCTGAATCCACCTCTACGGTTGACAGGTTTCCCGGGTCGCCGGCCGCCGGCTGATCCTGCAGACGCACGATTGTGAGCCCAACGGCATCTTGCACTCGCTCAGCGCGTCTACGCTCTGATACAACTGCTGGACCCGTCCCTTCTGTCATGCCCGCTTCCGAATTTGAAGTTGTGTTCATAGTGTATGACACCTGCGCGTAAACGCGAGTTCGCTATACTGTCCATTGCGCGTCCCGGTAGCTCAGCTGGATAGAGCAGCCCCCTCCTAAGGGGCAGGTCGGGGGTTCGAATCCCTCCCGGGACGCCATTTCACATCAGTGCCATTCAACGATTGTGCCGCACCAAACGCCGTGGGCCTCGAAAAGCCCCGATATGTGAAAACAACCGTTTCCATATGGTGTCTTTGAACCCATCAAGACTTCCAGTCTCGTCGTGTCGGTCGGCCGGATCGATCTCTCAGGACCTGCTCGAATAGAAAATGGATTAGTCAGATCGCAGTATTTTGCCTGACCATTTTGCAACCAATTATTTTTGAATTGAGCGCATCTGAGCCAGTAACAGCGCCGTAATTCCCTACACAAACGATCGATCTCGACTTCAACTCAATAAAATTAGGTAACGATTTAATGATCTCCAAATTGAACACAATTATTGCCGCATCTGTGCTGACCGCTGGCGTTGCAATCGCAGGCGGCCATGGCGTTATGGTTGGCGGCTTTGAAATGACCAAGGACAAAACCATCGTTGAAAACGCGGCAGGCTCGGAAGATCACACCACATTGGTTGCTGCAGTAACAGCCGCTGAATTGGTTGAAACACTGAGTGGTGAAGGTCCATTTACTGTGTTGGCTCCGGTTAACGACGCATTTGCTGCATTACCCGAAGGCACAGTAGATACTTTACTTAAGCCCGAAAACATTGGAACGCTCCAAACAGTCTTGGGCTGCCACGTTATTCCTGCATCAGCAATGGCTACCGATGTGTTGGGCATGATTGAAAGCGGTGGTGGTGAAGCCATGGTTGATACCGTAGGCGGCTGTAAGTTGACTGCAAAGTACGAAGACGAAAAAGTAATGTTCATGGATGAAAACGGCGGAACGGCAACCGTAACGATCGCAGATGCGGCGAGTTCTAACGGCGTCATTCACGTGATCGACACAGTGCTATTGCCAAAGCAATAATCGGTCTATCGCTAGACTCCGCTGCTTTGCTAAGCTAGCGCTTCATAACGTTAATAGCAGTGAATCTTGTGTCAGCGATAAAAATGAGCAGTAAATCAAGCGCCTCCAGCCGTTGGTTGGGGGCGCAATACATTGTGTCGTCTTGCCTGCTTTTGGCATCCAGTGCGAACGCGCACGAGTATTGGATAGAGCCGTTTAAAACGCAGGCAACGGTCAATGGACGCCTTCTTGCTAACATCAAAAACGGTGAAGATTTCGCAGGGGTCAGCCTACCTAGAGTACCAAGCCGACTCGCCAGCGTTGAACTTGCGACACCGGAAGAAACCATCTCCATACCCGGGCGCCTGGGCGATTTCCCCGCAATTCATTTAGACGTGCAAACCATGGGCTGGCAGATGCTCAATGTGCATACCAAACCCAAGACCATTACTTACAACAAGCCCGGTAAGTTTGAAAACTTTATCAACACTCATGGGCTGGGCGAATTTACCGAACGCCATCCAGACCTAATTCAGGACGATGCCATTGTTGTTGAGCGGTATTCAAGGTTTTCCAAAGCATTGATCTTCGCCAAAGCGGCTGATACAGAGACTCAGTCTGCACCGCTGGTATCCAATGACGTCGATCAAACTACGAATTGGACAATCAGCGGACAAAGGTTTGAATGGATAGTGGACAAGTTTCCACATGAAGCGGCACCTTTGGTTCTACAACTGCGCTACCAGGAACAACCTATGCCCAGTCGGCAAGTGGAGATTTATCGAAAGTCGGGAACAGACGTCGAGAAGGAACTCACGACCACAGATGAACTTGGTTATTTGGCCGTTGCTGTTTCCGAAAATACAAGTTATTTGATCAATGCGGTTCGCGCAGGTCGTACTGATCCAGAGAAACCGTTGATTGAAACTGACTGGGCGAGTATCACGATTTCAGGGCCATCCACCACAGAGAAGTAAGCCGAACGAGACCCGTTCAAACTATTTGCCCAAGCTCTACGCCCTACAGGTAATACACCCATGCACGCGACAACAAACCTCATATCAAAAACACCGAACGTTATAAGCGTGGGGTTGAAGTGGTTAATCACTCTTGTGTTGTTGGTTTTCTTATCGCCGATGGCTGCCAGTGCACACGAAATTCGGCCGATCATTCTTGACACTGAGCTTAACGAAACCGGTCAGATTGAATGGGTGGCTCGTGTCAACCTGGAAGCAACGTTGTCCGGGATCAGTCCAGAACATGAAGACACGGATGAAGATCCGAACAACGTAGCCTACAACCAGCTTAGAGCGCAAAGCGAGGCTGCGTTATCCGAAACCTTCGATGGCCAAGCTGAGAACTGGTTGAATAACCTGGTGTTTACCGATCAAAATGGCAACCGCTTGAATGCCAGCATCAATACCATAACGATAGAACCAGCAGAAACTGACGAAGTGGCTCGGGACACACTCATTAGCGGTACAACCGAATTCCCGGAAACCAGTAGCGCATTCATGATTGAATGGCAGGACCGTTACGCCCCTGTCATTGTGCGTTACACCGATAGCGCAGACGAAAATCAAAATGCATCTTCGTTTGTTCTCGTCAACGAACCCAGCCCCTCGATATCGGTTCGAATTCCGAAACCACCACAATCCGCGATGAGCACGTTCGCCGAATACATCAAAGTGGGATTTGTTCACATACTCCCGCTGGGGCTTGATCACATTGTATTCGTGCTCGGCATCGTGCTCTTATCCCCGTTTTTCAAACCGGTTCTACTTCAAGTTACGCTGTTCACCATCGCGCATTCACTGACACTTGCGCTAGTGCAGTTTGGCTTGATCACAGTGCCTGGGCGTCTGGTGGAAGCGGCGATTGCCTTATCCATCGTGTTCATAGGGTTGGATAACTTGAAGCCAAAACCCATTGGTGTATTGCGTACGATTATCGTTTTCGGGTTTGGCTTATTGCATGGGCTGGGTTTTGCCAATGTCTTAGGTGAACTCGATGTTGGAGCAAGTAACCCGTTAATTGTTTTAGCCGGATTCAACATTGGTGTTGAAATAGGACAGCTGGTTGTGGTGGCTCTGTTCTTCGTGCTGATTGGTTATTGGACGCGAAACCGCAAAGAGTACGGCCGCTACGTGCGCATCCCTGCTTCACTCGCGTTGGCTGCCATCGGTTTGTGGTGGTTTATTGAACGTACGGTGTTGTAGCTAATTCGCTATACACCCAAGATGCCTTGCAATGAACAAGGTGGGTAGTTTGTTTGCTAATGTAGTGTATTCAAGCAAACAAACTACCCTGACTACTCACCCTTAAGCATCATCCAGCTTTTCGAAACCCTGATGTTCGATCGGCGTCGTGTTGTCCAATCTGGGGTGAGACGTCTTAAAGGCTTCGGTTAAGTCTTCCACCTTATCCATGGCTAATAGGGTTTCTTTTAAAACCTCAATGGCCGCGATCACATCGCCGGTGTGACCAGACTCAGAAATGGTGTGCATGTTGCGCGTGGGGAATCCAACCGATGTGGCGGCACAATCAATACTGGCTAACACCCCTGCCATACCATCGGTACCCGTATCACGACCACTCACATCCAACTGCATCGGGATATCGTGCTCCAGGGCTGCGCGTTTAATATAGGAGTTCAACTGCTCGCTTACGATAGCCCCGGTGGTTAAGGTAAACCCCTTACCCATAGTTAACGGCGGCATTTTCCGATCGCCAATGCCCGGTGCCGCCACGTAATCGTGGTTTACATCGACCGCAATCACCGCGTCCGGCTGGTGAACTCCAGCGATAACCCGACTGCCGAAGCGCCCTATCTCCTCGTGCGATGCAATGGCAAATAAACATCGCACGTTTTCAGTACCGCCTGCTTCAACCAACACACGTGCAAGCTCTGCGGTTACAAAACACCCAAGCCCGTTATCGAGATAGGCTCCAAAAAATGTATCGGGGCTAAAACCACGTTTAATGGGACGGTTCAAGAGCAACGTATCACCGGCCTTAACCCCCAAACGTTTGATTTGATCGGCCTTGTTTTTCCCGTGTATCTGAAGATCTAAATACAACTGAGTTGGCCGTATGCCTTTATCACCTGTGCGCTGAGCGGGGTCAGAGAAATGAATCGCCCCCATAGCCTCAACCGTTCCGCCGCTGAGTGAACGGTAGCTACCGGGCTCATCAGGGTTTTCGCTGTACAGCGTGACTTCATGACCAATTAAGGTGCACGGCAAAAACGAATCGCTGTTGATCCACACTTTCCCATCAGAGCCAATGTTTCTCACCTGCATGCGAATCTTGTCTGCATGACCAATGATCATGACCGAGAACATATCGTCTTTACCCGGATGAGAATCCCACACCACACTGGCATTACCTGTGTGCTGATGCATAGCCCAGGATGACGGCATAAAACTATCGAAGTGAGGTTTTAATACGCCCAGGGTCATGGCCGATTCCAAGCCAACAGGGCTGGGTGCCGAGATGATGTTTCTCATCAGCTCGAACTGCGGTTCTGGCATGGGTTGAGTCCAAACGGCTTCAGTCACGTGAAAAAGTCTCCTATGATTTCAATCATCAGCCGCACGGTCAGCGCAACTGATCAGAATTTAAGTATAGCGACCGCGATATCGCCCCACAGCAACGCCGGACAAGATCAGGCCCATCGCAAGCCATGTGGTAATGGTCGGCCACTCACCAAGCAACAGCCACGCCCAGACGACCGCAAACAACGGAATTAAATATCCCGCATTTGACATGAATACGGCGCCATTGAGTTTTACGATTTCTGCGCGCAACAGATAAGCCGCGGCGGTCGGACCCACGGCCAGAAAAACGACAGCAGACCATGCGGCAGCCGAACCTGTCTGCTGCCACGGTGGGCTGAATAACATCAACGCAGGAATCAGTACGCAGCAGCTGGTGATCAGCGACCCAGCCACGATCGCAAACGTGCGCAGATCAGATAACTGACGTATCAACAAGCTCGATAGGGAATAACAACACGCGGCGAACAATATAACCAGCATCCCGGTAACCGAGCCAGGATTGAGCGTGGCATCCCGACCGATCAGGATAACCACGCCAATAAAACCCATGCTTAATCCCAATAGCTTATAGCGAGTAATGGTGTCGTCCTTGGTCATCCAATGCGACAGCAACAGCGTGCTAAAAGGCGTTGTTGCGATGAGCAACGCGGTGGTTGCGCTATCAACGGTTTGTTGGCCCCAGCCAATCAACGTAAACGGTACCGCGCTATTTAATAATCCGATCCCTGTAAAAAGCACCCATATGCGCGCCTCTTTTGGCAAGGTGACCTGCCGGTATGCGCAAATGATGAGCACCAGCACCGTGGCCAGCATGACTCGCCACGCGGCTATCGCCAAGGGCGAAAAATCGACCAGCGCGATGGTAATGCATAGAAACGATGTGCCCCACAGAGCGCTGACCAGCAGCAGTCTGCCGATATCCAATAAGGTGGGTTGGCGTATGGTTGTCAAGATATTGCCTAAAACTCATTGCAAGGTGATTACTACCCCACAGCACGATCGAGTCTACAAGGCATAATGTAGGGTAAATCATCGTACGTAGGCCCGCCATGTTTCGTTCGCTTCAAACTGTGTTTATTGTCACCCTATTGCTCGGCACCGTTGCCTGCAGTAGCTCTTCCTCTGACGGTGACGGCACAACATCAGGCAGCGATGGCGGCACAGTGACGCCGCCTGTGACCGGCGGAAACACCGATGGCACAACCGGTGCAACCCCACCCACAAACGGTGGCGGTGATTCCGGCGATGCCGGAAGTGCATTGAGTCACGTAGGCGTTAAAGCCGCCAAAGGGCCAGAACCCGGTGCTAATGATCCACTCGTATCCAGTGTGGGACGTAGCCAAGCTGCCGCATTGTCCCAGCCTCTCGGTGTGGTCATTGAAGCGGTTGAAAACCACTCAAGTGAAACGGGCGTGAACTGCAAACAGCTGGGGGCTGAATACGCCTCGTGCAGTGTCGTGAACTTACACATTAAAGATGCCAACGGCGTGCTGGCTGGCACTGACTGGAAAATCTATTTCCATAGCATCCGTCGGGTACTGCGCGTAGACAGCGACAATTTTGATGTGTCGCTAATTAATGGCGACCTTAACTACATCAGCCCGTCGGACAACTACCAGCCATTTGCCGGTGACGTAGCCACCATCAAACTCATCACAGAGTTCAACTACTTGATGGAAACCGACTTTATGCCGCGCTTTTGGTTAGTACAAAACAACGGCACACCCGAGCTACTTCCAAACACCGACAGCGAAACCAATGAAAACACCTACGCTGTGGAAATAACTGGCTTAAACGCAAAGGCGTGGAATACCGAGCCAAATCCACTCGCGACAGCCGCCACACGTTTCCAGAGTAACCAAGACGTTCAAAATGCAGCCGCTGCATTAACCGCAGCAGAGATACAGCGCCGCGTGGTACCGCAAGTCTCGTCCATCACACCCGGAAACGGTGTGTTATCGATCGCCAACGGGCTGAACTTTACTGGCAGTGGTTTATCCGCGGCATCCGCGGCGGCGGTACAACAACGCGCCAACCTGTTTGTTGGTAACGGAAATGGAACGGCTGTCGTTACTGCGTTAGATGCGAGCTTGCCAGACAACACCTATACGGTTGACGTATCGGCAGCCGGTATCCAAATACGCGGAAACTCAGACCAGGATCTCTTCTATGGTGCGCAAACGGTTCTTGGCCTGGTCCAGCCCGGCGTCGGCAACATACCGTATGTATCGATCACGGATTCACCTCGCTTTGATTTTCGCGGCATGCACATCGATGTTGCCCGGAACTTTCACTCTGTGGATCGTTTGAAAAAATTGATTGATCAAATGGCGGCTTATAAGATGAACAAGCTGCACATGCACTTAACTGATGATGAAGGCTGGCGTTTAGAAATACCGGGGCTGCCCGAATTAACGTCCGTTGGCGCAAAACGTCAGTTCGTTTTGGATGGCTCGGGGGCGGTCACCGAAGCCTTCAGTCTGATGCCCCAACTGGGTTCTGGCCCAAACACCAATAACCAAGGCACCGGGTTTTATTCCCGAGCCGAATTTGTTGATTTATTAACCTACGCAAGCGCGCGTCATATTGATGTGATTCCAGAAATCGATATGCCGGCACACGCGCGAGCTGCCGTAGTGGCGATGCGTGCTCGTGCCGCTAACCTGGGTTCTCCAAATGACATTAACGTTCGCATTGACGACCCGAACGATATCTCTCGCTACCTGACGGTTCAACACTACGACGACGGCATCATTAATCCTTGCGTGCCGGGTACGTACAATTTTCTCAATACCGTTGTGTCAGAAATCAGCGATATGTACACCAGCGCTGGCTTGCAGCTGGAGATTTTTCACATGGGTGGTGATGAGGCCAAGAATGTATTAAAAGGCCCGGGCTTTGAAGACCTATCCGCCGGTGGCGTCACGCCCTGGAAAGGTGACACCGATCAATCACAAACCGATTACCCATGGGAGCGATCACCCGCCTGCGCCGAACTGATACAAAACACGGCTGAGTTGAACGATCGTGGAGACCTAACACCCTATTTCATTGAGCGAGTCTCTCAAATCGTGGCCAATGCCGGAGTCCCGGCCTTATACGCTTATCAGGATATTTACCGCGAAGATTCGGGTAACGGGAACTACGCGGTTGAGCCCAGCGATTTGGCAACCACTCGGGCTGGCGTAGGCTTTTGGGAAGTGGTTTGGAGCGGTGGCTTTAATTCCGCCAATGTGTATTCCAACCAAGGTTTTGAAACCATCATTGCGGTCCCCGATTACCTGTACTTTGATTTTCCTTATGAAGTGGATCCAAAAGAGCGCGGTTACTACTGGGCGACGCGTTACACAGATACTCGCAAAGTCTTTACCTTTGCCCCTGAAAACTTGCCGCAAAACGCTGAAACTTCTGTTGACAGAGATGGCAACAGTTGGAGTGCAACCGGCAGCAGCCCAAACCAGGGTTTTCTCGGTATGCAAGGGCAGTTATGGAGCGAAACAGTGCGCACGCCCGAGCAATTTGACTATATGGTGTTCCCTCGCCTGCTGGCATTGGCCGAACGCGCATGGCACAGAGCTGACTGGGAACGTGATTATCAATCGGGCGTTGCCTACTCTGCCAGCAGTAACTTAGTAAACAAAGCATCGTTAAACGCGGACTACGCAAGTTTTGCTGCTGCACTGGCCAGCAAAGAATTGGCAAAACTTGATGCGTCAGGTATTCAATATCGAATCCCTGTTCCAGGCGCTGTTGAAGATGCAACTGGCAATCTCGCGATAAATGTTGCTTTCCCAGGCTTACCGATTGAGTACAGCGTGGATGGCGTGAACTTTCAAGCCGCAACCGGTGCAACTATACCCAGTGCAGCGACTGACATCCGAGCACGTTCGGCAAACAACGCTCGTACCGGACGCGCGACGGCGACTCGCAACTAGGTTAGTCCTACACTGATCTGATCGACGCCGGGGTGGACGATTAAAGTCCGCTCCGGCGAAACGTTCCGTACAACACCCGTTTAGACTCGTCAGCCCACTTGCCGGCGAACGCCTCGCGGCGTTTATGTCGTAGCTTGCGTTGCTACACGCACCAAAGGCCGCTCGTCAATGGGCCAGTGAACAATGGCGGACAGCACACCCAAAACCACAGCCGCCCACCAAACACCGTCGTAGCTGCCGGTGGTTTCATAAAGGTAGCCGCCAAGCCAGATGCCGCTAAAACTACCGATTTGATGACTTAGAAATACGATGCCAAATAACGTGGCCATATATCGAACGCCAAACACTTGAGCAATGATGCCCGTGGTAAGTGGAACGGTAGAAAGCCACAACAATCCCATAACCGATGCAAATATCAACAAATTGGTTTCTGTTTTAGGTGCAAGCAGCAAACACAAAATAGCCACCGCACGCAGCATGTAAATGGTGCTTAACCCACGCTTCTTGCTGAAGCGCTGACCCACATACCCTGCGCCAAGCGCGCCGACAATATTGAACAAGCCAATCAACGATATTGATAGCGCACCAATTTGCGGCGATATGCCCAGCGAATCCACATAAGGCGGAAAATGCACCGTGATGAACGCCACATGAAAACCGCAGACAAAAAACCCAACCGTCAGTAGTACGTACCCTCTGTGCCCTAACGCCTCTGACAAGGCTTCTCCGATGGTTTGTTCTACAACCGCTCGTCCTGAAGGACCGGCACTTTTTGGCAAAATAAACGCCAGAGGTATTAGAAAACCCACCGCCAGCGCTAAGGCCACCAGGGCATCAGCCCACCCCAACGATTCAATGAAATACAACGCGAGCGGCGAAAACAGCACTTGCCCTGCCGAGCCCGCGGCGGTGCCCAACCCAAGCGTCATTGACCGCTTCTCGGGGCCAACCACTTTAACCATTGCCGCCATGGCAATCGAAAAAGCTGAAAACGCGATACCGGTGCCTGCCAGAACACCCGCAAACAACACCATCATAGAATCGCTATCAACGATTCCCATACCGTAAAGGCCCAGGCCATAAACCAACGCACCGGCGATAATGACCGGCCGAGCGCCGAACTTATCCGCCAGTGCGCCGGCTATCGGCAGTCCTAAACCCCAGAACAAGTTCTGAACAGCCAGCGCCAGAGCCAACCCAGACAATGACCAGCCAGATTCTCCCATGGGCGCTACAAACAACCCCAGTGAAGACCGAGCTCCGAAGCCGATGAGTGATATCAGGCTGCCCGCGATCAACACCATCGCGGGTGTTCTCCAGGACGACGGTTGCGATACGGTGGAATTCATGAGAAGTCTCAGGGCTATTGGGAACGCTTTCACGATCTTACCGGATCTGCATCGTGCTGGAGATCACAAGATCAACAAGGCGGTTGTATCGATTGTGTCTAAGTATGTCCAGGAACTGAAAGCCAGTTAGCAAAGTGAACGGGCCTATGCCCCAGATACCCTGATTGCGCTGTTCATACATTACCAACGCAACCGATACGCTGTGTAAGGGTGATTAAATTACCCTAGACAAAGTGCCAATAAAAAAAACAACAAAGAGCACGTCATGCAACGCAACTCTAAATCAGCGGCCATTGCCGCGATACTCTGCGTGAGTATTTCAACAGTCGGTAACGCAGAGAATAAAGAAATTTTCGCCCCCCGGGCGGGTTCAGTCCTATTTAACGATGCGGTTGACTCTAACAAGAGCGCCTCAACCGGATCGGGATACGACATCGTGCACGGCCATGCTGTCATTGAAGGTGACATGGTGCTCGGCCGTGTAGACAGTCAAGGTAACCTTCTCGGTAGTTATAAACGCGGACTAGGTCAAGCACGTACGCTGGATCGCTGGCCCAACGGCATAGTTCCGTATCAGTTCAGTGCAGGAATTTCAGCCAATGAGCAGGACCTTGCCGAACAGGCCGTTGATCATTGGAATCAGTACTCATCTATAACGCTGGTTGAGCTGACCGATGAAAATCGCGCTGACTATCCCAACTATGTAACATTCGAATCCAGTAACGGCTGCGCGTCTTACGTTGGCATGCGCGGTGGTGAGCAAGAACTATGGATATCATCAAGCTGCGGTGTGGGTAGCATCATCCATGAAATTGGACACGCGGTTGGGTTATTTCACGAACACACTCGGAATGACCGAGATAACTTCATTACCGTGCTTTGGGACAACATCGTTCCCGGTAAAGAATTTAACTTCGATATTTTAAATTCAAATACCGTGTTGCTTGGTGAATACGATTATGGCTCCATCATGCACTATGGAGAGTCGTTCTTCAGTGTTGGCAACCAGGCTACGATCAATGTCCTCGATGGCTCTGATATCGGTCAGCGAATCGCTCTAAGTGACCGAGACATACAAAGTGCGAACACCTTATATGAAACGGATCTAGCCCTGACACTAAGTGTCACTGAAGATACAGAAGGTGATCGGTTAATCACTGACATTCAGATCACCAATCAGGGCGATATGGGTGCGCACCGTCTGAAGCTTCTGCTCGATACAGGCGGTGACGCAAGCTGGCTATCCATGTCAGCTAATTCAGGATGGGGATGTACATCCAACGGCACTTTGTTGACCTGTAACCGAGACACGCTAGACGCTAGCGCAACCAGCCTTTTCACAGTGGTAGCAAACGCGAATGGAACACCAGCTAGCATCACAACCGGCGAGTTACTAGCAAAAACTCGCGAAACCGATTACACCAACAACGGCCATAACAAAACCGTCACGCCACCACCCGTGCCATCCGCACAAGGCATGATCGATGGCAGTGGGGGTAACGGATCTGCGCAACCCATTAACTCTTCGGATACCAATGATGGGAATAATTCAACGCAAGATCCCTCTGATCTCGGAGCTGCGAACCCAGATACAGAAGATCCACCGGCGGACAACACAGGAAATCAACCGCAGAGCCCTGACCCTGCGCCAGAGCCGGAACCCACACCTGAGCCAACGCCAGAGCCGGAGCCAGCTGAAACCGGCAACCCGATGGCACAGGTGCCAGCTCCTGATGGGGAAAGTAAGGAAAAAGACGTGGCCTCCTCCGCCAGTTCGGGTGGTGCAGTCTCGCTACCGGGGAGCTTAGTCTTGTTCCTGATGCTAACGTCAGCGGTCCGAAGGCGGCGCGCTAAGCCAGTCTAAAACGCTTACAATGGGGGATCATAACCTGACGATGATCCCCCAATGAGCTCAGCGCCTAATGCGGTTCCCATGGTCGATTTGCGCAAGCAGTACCATGATCTTAAACAAGATATTGATCAAAGCTTATCGGATGTTTTAGAGAACACGCAGTTTATCCTGGGCAGCAACGTCAAAGCCTTTGAATCCGAATGTGCCGAGTATTTAGGCGTCAAGCACGCCATCGGTTGTGCAAACGGTACCGACGCGTTACACCTGGCTATGCTGGCACTTAAATTGGGCCCCGGTGATGAAGTCATCACTACGCCATTTACTTTCATCGCAACCGCAGAAGCCATAGCGTACGTAGGTGCGACTCCAGTCTTTGTGGACATCGATCCGCACACCTACAACTTGGCGGTGGATCAGGTTGAAGCGGCATTAACGCCGAAAACAAAAGCCATCGTGCCCGTGCATATATTCGGTATGCCATGCGATATGGCCCCACTCGTCAGCCTATCCCAGAAACACAACTTACACATCATTGAAGACTGTGCCCAAAGCTTTGGCGCCACATCCAATAACGCTCAAACCGGTTCCCTAGGCGACATCGGCTGCTTCAGTTTTTTCCCAAGTAAGAATCTGGGTGCTTTCGGCGACGGCGGTATGGTCACCACAAATAGTGATGAGTTGGCAGCCGATTTACGAATGTACCGCGCGCACGGCAGCAAAGAGCGCTACGTGCATTCGGTGGTGGGTTACAACAGTCGCCTTGATGAAATGCAAGCGGCCATTCTGCGGCAAAAACTTCCGCATATCGATCGCTACAACCAAGAACGTCGTCGCGTTGCGGCACGGTACAACGAACAGTTAGCGGACTTGCCTGTGCAGCTCCCGCTGCTGGAAGCACCAGCGTCAGAAACAGCCAGCGTACCGGTGTTCCATCAATACACACTAATTTCTGATTATCGAAAACCGATACAAGCGGCTTTGCAGGATGCAAACATTGCATCGGCTGTGTACTACCCCATTCCGCTGCACAAGCAAGTGGCCATTCAGAATGAAATGACCTCAACACCAAGTTGCCCTATTGCTGAATCACACAGCGAACGCTGTGTGTCATTGCCCATTTTTCCAGAACTGCATAATGACACGGTAGATCGCATCGCCGGTGTCGTTAGACAAGCCATTAACAACGCTTAGCATCCAATGGAAAAACGGCTTTCCATTATGGTGTCAGCCGGAGAGGCCTCGGGGGACCAGCACGCTGCACACGCTTTAACCGCGTTAAAAAACCAGGGCGTTGAGTTCGATGCCTTCGGTATGGGTGCAGGTGAACTTGAGGCAGTTGGCACCACCATTCACGTGGATTGCCGCGAGCTTGCTGTGATCGGTCTGATCGAGGTGCTGAAGAATCTTCCGGCTTTATACAAGCGCTTGCATTTTTTAGTGCGCTTGATAAAAAAACAAAAACCCGACTTGATCGTTTTGGTTGATTACCCGGAATTTAATTTAAAGCTTGCGTGGTGGGTTCGCAAACTTAATATTCCGATCTTGTTTTATATCAGCCCTCAGGTTTGGGCTTGGCGTACGAAGCGAGTGAAAAAAATCGCTAAACGTATCGATCACATGGCGGTGATTTTTCCGTTCGAAGTAGACTTTTATCAAGGCGCAGGTGTTCCGGTGAGCTATGTCGGTCACCCGCTCATTGATTCTGCTCACTGCAATTGGAACCAGCGAGAGGCACAACAGCAGCTCAACCTAACACCCGAGGGCTACCTGGTTGCACTTCTACCCGGTAGCCGCAACGGTGAGCTTCACCGTAACTTACCGGTGATGTTACGTGGCGCCAAAGCGTTGCGCCATTCAATCCCCACGGTTCAGTTTGTCATTCCCTGTGCGGCTTCACTGGATCAAGCCGCCGTTAAAGCGCTGGTAGATGAAGCAGGGTTACCCGTGTCATTAATTGCGGGGAACATTTGCCCGGTATTGAGAGCCTCAGATGCGGCGCTTACCGCGTCAGGCACCGCCACGTTGGAAACCGCGCTGATGGGAACACCGATGGCGATTGTGTATCGCATGAATAATCTGACTTACAAAATCATGAGCCGAATGATAAAGATCGATCATATCGGCTTGGTCAACATCGTAGCAAAACGACGCATCGTGCAAGAGTTTGTGCAGGACAACGCGACCGAAAGTGCCCTATCTAAAGAGCTGCATCGCTTACTCACCGATACGGCCTATCGACAACAAATGCAGCAAGATCTGGCCGAAGTGAAAGTCACGATGGGCGATGGTGGCGCGTCCAACAACGTTGCTACCCTGATTCGACAGCTTACGATAAAACCGTGATAAGTGACCTTAATGCCAAGTCGGTCTTTTCCGGTTTACTTGCAGCATTTGTTGGTTTTGCAGCCTCGTTTGCCGTGGTACTGCAAGGGTTACGTGGTGTGGGTGCGACAGATGCACAGGCCGCATCCGGGCTAATGGTAGGTGCCGTGTCTATGGGTGCATGCAGTATCTACTTAAGTTTAAAAACTCGTATGCCTGTAGGGGTTGCCTGGTCAACACCGGGTGCTGCACTGTTGGCTACCGCAGCCGCACAGGACACTCAATTCTCAACGGCGGTTGGTGCGTTTTTAGTCTGCGGCGCTTTGCTGATTCTGGCAGCCGTATTCAAGCCGCTCGCACGGTTGATTGAAGCCATTCCAAAGCCACTGGCAAATGCACTACTTAGTGGCGTGTTAATCAGCCTGTGTTTGGCACCGGTAAACGCTATCGCTTTTGATCCCCTGTTAGGCGTTCCGATAATCGCTGCGTGGGTATTCGTCGGTTGGTTCAACAAGGTATTAGCGGTACCCGCCGCCCTGCTTGCGTTTGTGGCCGTGGTAACCCTGGGTGTTGATTTTCCTGATGACTGGAAAACTCAGATAGCGCAAAGCTTAGTGCCGCAATTGGTGTTCACAGCGCCAACGTTCACGATCGACTCCATCATCGGTATCGCGATTCCGTTGTTCGTGGTTACCATGGCGTCGCAGAATATCCCCGGTTTGGCCGTACTAAAAGCCAATGAATACGAAACACCTGCGGCTCCGTTAATTAAGGCAACCGGTGTATTTAGTATCGCTGGGGCGACGTTAGGTGCGCATGCCGTTAATTTATCGGCGATTGTTGCCGCGATGATGGCCAGCGAAGAAGGCGGACGTGATAAATCTCAACGGTACGTCGCTGCGGTTTTTTTTGGCATCGGCAGTATTGTTTTGGGCGTATTTGCCGGTGTGACGACAACGTTTGTCAGCTTAGCACCCACGGTACTGGTAGAAGCGGTAGCTGGCTTAGCTTTGATCGCTGCGTTTACCGCCTCGTCGGTTGCTGCCTTCAGCGACGAAAAAACCCGAGCCGCTGCCGCTGTGACTTTTTTATTTGCAGCCTCTGGGGTGAGTATCCTGGGCGTATCCGGTGCGTTCTGGGGATTGTTGGTGGGCGCGGTGATGATCATTCTGCAACGCTCAACAGCGACGTAACCGGTTAACGAACAACACCACGTTCACTGGCTTGAATAAATTCAATGAGTCGTTGTACTTCAGGTACCGCCTTATCGTCCTCATCGAGACTGTCTAACGCCGCTTGTCGATCACCCCGCTGCCGAATGAGCGTCATATAGGCATGATGCAACGCTTGAATGGTTTCTTCACTGAAACCGCGACGACGTAAACCATTTTTGTTAATACCGCGTGCCGTTGCGTAGCTGCCCACCGCGATCATAAACGGCGCGACATCCCTATTGGCCACTGAGTTCAACCCAAGAAACGCGTGTTCGCCAACCGTACAAAATTGATGCACCAAAGCAAACCCCGCCAGGATGGCGTGGTCGCCCACTTCAACATGACCAGCGAGCGAAGCGCCGTTTGAAAACACAACGTGATTGCCAATTTGGCAGTCATGAGCCACATGGATGTAGGCCATCAATAAATTGTTGTTGCCTATACGAGTCACACCACCACCGCCCACCGTACCGCGGTTAATCGTGGCGTATTCTCTGATGGTGTTGTTGTCACCCATGATCAATTCAGTGGGTTCATCGTTGTATTTTAAGTCTTGCGGCTGTTCGCCAATGGAAGCAAACTGAAAGATACGGTTGTTTTTGCCCAACGTGGTGGGGCCTTTCACCACAACATGTGGGCCTATTACGGTGCCCGTATCGATTTTTACGTGGTCACCAATCACCGCATAAGGGCCTATTTCAACCCCTTCAGCTATGGCGGCTGTGCTCGCGACTATCGCTGTTTCGTGTATCACCTAAGCGCCCACTCAATCGTCTATTTCATTTTCAGCGATGATTACTGTTGCTGTGCACACCACGTTATCTTCCACGGTTGCTACCGCCTCAAACTTCCATATACCACGCCGCACTTTTAATGTTTTAACAGCAAAATGCAGCTGGTCACCGGGGATAACCTGCTGCTTAAAGCGAGCGTCGTCTATACCTACGAGTAAATACAAGGTTTTCTCGCTGGGATACCCACCCTGACTTTTAAAAGCCAACATTGCGCAAGACTGCGCCATGGCCTCAAGAATTAACACCCCTGGAAAAATTGGCGCTTGGGGAAAATGACCGGTGAAGATAGGTTCGTTGGCGGTGACGTTCTTAAGCGCGGTTAACGACACGTCTTTTTCGAACGTCAGTACGCGGTCTATCATTAAGAACGGATAGCGATGCGGCAGATATTTAACGATTTCGCGAACGTCATCAATCACAGCGTTGTAGCCTCCATTGCGGCTTATTTTTGTTCCAGTTTGCGTACTCGCTTCATCAAACCGTCCAGCTGACTAAAGGCGATATAAGCTCGCCGCCAACGCGATACCGGCATCAGCGGTACCGCGGAGCCGTAGCGCCCAGGCTCAGTAATCGACTGGGTGATTGTTGAAGCCGCATTCAATACCACCCCATCGGTGATTTTCAGATGCCCGACTATGTTACACGCACCGCCTATCTGGCACGATGACCCGACAACCGTGCTGCCAGCAATACCTACACATCCGGCAATGGCGGTGTTCTTTCCGATTTTGACGTTATGTGCAATCTGTATTTGGTTATCTAATATAACGCCGTCTGCTATTTCTGTATCGTCCATAGCACCACGGTCGATGGTTGTGTTCGCGCCGATGTGCACGCGGCTTCCGACTCGCACACCACCGATTTGATGAATCGCCTGCCACCCATTGGCACTGGGGGCAAAACCAAACCCTTCACTGCCGATAACAGCGCCACTTTGAACGCGACAATGCTCACCCAACACACACCCATGGGCAACGACAACGTGCGGCATTAAAGCGGTGTGTGCGCCAACCCGCGATTCCGCCCCCACCGTACAATGCGCACCGATAACGGCGTGCGCCTCCACCACGGCCTCCCGATCGATAACTGCGAATTCACCGATGGCTGCGGATTCGTGCACACGCGCATCAGCATGAACGCTGGCTGTGGCGGCGATACCCGGTTTTACCAACGCAGGATCCGGGTGCAAAACCCAGCTGGCCGACGCATAGGCCAGATAAGGCGAATCACATATCAGTGTCGGACAGGGCGCTGAGTCGGCAAGTGCGGGGGGTACCAAAACAGCCGTTGCATGAGTATCAATCAATGCCTGTTTGTGCTGCGCCGACACTGCAAAGGATAGGTCCCCTGGACCGGCATTGCGAAGACTGGCGAGCCGATGGACTTCAAGATCTGCCGAGCCCTCCCACGATAGCGCTAGCCGCTGGGCAAGTTCGCAGAGCTTCACGCGCTACTCCACAGCTTCAGTTAGCGGATCGTCGCTGAGCGAACTCTATGTTCAGCGCTTCGAGAATTCGTTCGGTCACGTCGATGCGTTTATTGGCGTACAACACGCCATCGCTGACTATAAGGTCGTAGTCGTGCTCACGGCCAAATCGTGCAATGGCGTCTAGAACGCGTTCACGAACCTGTTTAAACTCGTTGTTCTTTTGTATGTTTAACTCTTCCCGGAAATCCTGATCGCTGCGCTTGATACGCCGTTCCAGCGCGCGCACCTCTCGATCGAGTTGTAACTTATCTGACTCGGACATCGAACTCTGCAAGTCGGCCAGTTCAGCGTTCATGGCCGCCAGCCGCTCTCTTTCCGCGGCCAATTCGGCTTGCCGAGGAGCAAATTCCGCCTCTAATCGGCGCTCAGCCTCCACAGCTTGAGGGGCCTTTTGAATCAGGTACGGGATGTCCACAAAACCAACACGATCGGTACCTTCTGCTAGCACGACAGGGCTAACTAAAAGCCCAACCAGCATTACCCAGATACTCAGTACGGCGAACAGCGGCCCGCTTGGCTGTGAATTATTATCTCTCATCGTCTCATAGGGGCCTTAGAAAACCGACCCAATGGTGAATTGGAAGTTTTCTTCTCTGTCGCCTTCCTCATCGTTATAAGGGTACGCAAGGCTGAATGTCAATGGTCCGACGGGGCTTAGCCACACGAAGGCCAGACCATACGACGCTCGGATATCATCTTCATTCCAACTATCGACATCTTCGAACACGTTACCGAAATCGGTGAACAGGCTGAATCGGGTAGCACCCGGGCGCTCGACAAATGGCGGAGGAAAAATCACCTCGATGGTACCGAGAGTCCGGAAATCACCGCCACTGGCATTTCCGTTGGAGTCTCTGGGGCCTAATGAACCGGTTCGGAAACCTCGCAGTGTACGAACGCCTCCTGCGAAATAACGCTTGTAGAACGGAATACGCTCAAAGTCTCCGTAGCCTGCCCCACTATTAACGCGGAGTGTTGTGGAGAACGTGTAGCGTTCCGTGATTGGCCGGAAGTATTCAAATCGGTACCCGAGCTTGTAGTAGGTTAAATCACTGCCGGGGCCGGATACTTCAGCGTTAAAGCTATTCACGAATCCGCGCGTGGCAAATACGGTTCGGTTTCTCGTGTCGTAGGAGAAACCGCCGGTGATGTTGTAAAGATCGAATGTATCCCCGTTTTCATTGACGAATTCGTTGATGTCATCCGGGGTACCCGATGTTGTCGTTATCTCCGTGCGTTCCGCCCCACCGCCAATGCGCATGGTTGAGAACTCACTTAACGGAATACCGAAATTGACATTCGCACCACGTGTGCTGCTGAGAAAGCGCGTGGTCAACGAACTTGCATCGTCGGTATTGGTTTCCCGAATGAAGCCCCTGACAGTTCGGCTGATGCCGTCATCGGTAAAGTAAGGATCACGGAACGACAAAGACAATTGACGAGTGGTGTCTGAGTTGTCGAACGAAAACTGTAAGTTCTCGCCTGTGCCGAACAGATTCTCCTGAGAGAACGATAAATTTACGGTAGCTCCATCGGAGCCGTAACCAAGCCCTGCGGCGAAAGACCCGGATGGCCCTTCCTGAACCGTGACAATTAAATCAACCTGATCGTCAGTGCCGGGCACCGTGGCCGTATCAATGCTGACGCTTTGCATGAACGCAAGGCGCTGTAATCGAACCCGAGAACGATTAACCAAGGCGGGAGAAAACCGGCTCCCTTCCAGCTGCCGCATTTCTCGGCGCAGCACATAGTCACGCGTTTTGTACTGGCCGGTGAACGTTATACGACGAACGTACACTCGTTTGCCGGGGTTCACAACAAAGTTCAGGCCGACTTCTTTTTTCTGATCATCAATATTTGGGATAACGTTAACTTCTGCGAATGCGTATCCGTCCTGCCCTAATCGATCTTGAATGGCCGTCGTTGATTGAACAATATCGCGGCGCGCAAATACATCGCCCTCGTCAACTTCAACAAGCTCACGCAAGGTTGCTTTGGGAACGTCAACATCACCACTGAGCGCAATGCTACTGACGGTGTACCGTTCTCCTTCACGCACGTTTATTACAATGAAGATTTCACGCTTATCCGGAGAAATGGATACTTGAGTTGAATCCACTTCGAATCGAATAAACCCTCGGTCTTGATAGAACGATCGAAGTACTTCGATATCCGCTTCCAACTTCACTTGAGAGTATTCATCCCGTGAGCTGAATGGCCAGAATGGGTCCTCATCTGATTGCAACAAATCAGTTAGCGTCTCTTCGCTGAATGACTCATTTCCTACGATATTGATGTGCCGAATGCGCGCTACGGCGCCTTCAGTAATATCGATATCCAGGCCAACGCGGTTACGGGGTAGCTCATCGACCGTAACGCCCATCTGCATACCGTAATTACCGGCGCTGAAATACACCCGTCGAAGCTCACGCTCAACCGTTTCCAGAACGCTTCGATTGAAAACACGGCCCAGCGCAATACCGGCATCGCGCAACGACCGCTCAAGATCTTCGGTTGGAATCTTACTGTTGCCATCTATGGAGATGCTGCCAATGGACGGGCGTTCCACCACGCGAACCACAAGCGCATTTGCCCCGCGTCTGCTGATGACTACGTCATCAAAAAGACCGGTGTCATACAAAGCTCTTAGTGCCCGTGAACTGTCACGAGCCGGATCAAAGCGATCCCGGGTACGAACCGGCAGGTAAGTAAGCACGGTGCCTTCGTCGATGCGTTCGTTGCCTTCGATGATGATGCTGGACACCACGAACGGTGCAGCAGCACTGGTTTGAGCCGTTGCCGTCGAAGCGCCCGCCAGCAGAACTAGTAGAAGCAATAAACCGATCGTGGCAACCACACGACGGCTGTGCACCACCCATGAGGCTCCGTTGGTCATTGTAAGAACCTTCCAATGTCGTTATAGAAGGCCAGAAACATCAGGCCACCGAGTAACACAATGCCAAGTTGCTGCCCCCATATCTGCACGCGCTCTGACACGGGACGGCCAGTGACCGCTTCAGCCGCGAAATAAACCAAGTGCCCACCATCTAACATTGGAATGGGCATAAGGTTAAGTACGGCGAGGCTTAGACTAATCAGCGCAAGGAAATTGATGTAGTGGTCTATCCCGACCGACGCTGATTGACCGGCAAACTGGGCAATGCTTAATGGGCCACTGATGTTATCCAGCGACGCTTCACCCACAACCAATTTGACCAACATCTGTAACGTTAAGGTGGTCATGTCGTAGGTTCGCTGAACCGCTTTTCCAAGCGCCTCAAGCGGTGGATAACTTACTTTAACGTTTAGCCTGTCCAACCCATCGGGCCTGTTGGGGGCGACGCCAATCAATCCAACCGTTTGGCCATTTCGCGTGCTGGCTTGTGGGGTCACGGTGGCATCCATATTGAGTCCATCGCGCTGTACGACGAACTCAATCGGTTCACCCGCGCGCGGATGAACAATGGCAACAAGGTCGTTAAACGTCTCGATTGACTGGCCGTTGGCTTGGGTAATTCTGTCACCCACTAACAAACCGGCCGCTTCAGCGGCACTGTTTTCGGTGAAGGCCCCGACCACCGGTTCGATATCTGGCTGCCAGATGGTTAATCCAAGATCTTCGAACACATCGGAGTCGGTATTCAGTAGCGACACGTTGCTTGTGTTTAGCAATCGAGTGGACGTTTCGCCAGAGTTCGTTTCCACATCAATGGGGATAGGCTCAGTTCGGTCAATACCTTCATCGATAAGCGTAATGCGCGCGTCGGTCCAGGTATTGGTGGTGCGCCCGTTGATGGCCAGGATCTTATCCTCAACCTGGAAACCCGCTTGCTCTGCCGCCGAGCCGGCTGGCACTGAGCCCACTATGGGCGCGATACCCGAGATACCCATCATCATCACCAACCAATAGGCGAAGATAGCCAGTATGAAATTTGCGACCGGGCCCGCGAGCACTACGGCGGTCCGGGCCCACAGTGGCTTGTTGTTGAATGCCCGATGACGTTCATGGGCCAGCACAGTGCCCTCACGCTCATCCAGCATCTTGACGTAACCACCCAGCGGGATAGCGGCCACAACGTATTCCGTGTTGTCTACTTTGCCCACGCGCCGCCACAGAGGCTTACCAAATCCCAAAGAATAGGTAAGCACCTTAATACCGACCTTCCGAGCAACCCAGAAGTGTCCGTATTCATGAATAGAGATGAGGATGCCGAGTGCGATAAGAAAGGCGATCGCGCTTACGGCAAAGTTACTCAACATACGAGGTTATTGACCCGTGGTTTTAGCTGGCCAAACGGCCCAGCTTTTCCCGGGCAATTTCGCGTGCAGTGTTATCTGCTTCAATGATAGTGGGCAAATCGGCAGCCGGGGTAATTTTCGCGTGTGACAGTGTGTATTCAATGGTTTCGGGTAGTTGTAAAAAAGCCACACGGCCATCCAAAAACGCCTCGACACAGACTTCATTTGCTGCGTTCAAAACTGCCGGTGCAGTACCGCCTGCGCGTTGTGCCTCGAAGGCTAGTCTAAGACACGGAAAGCAATCCAAGTCCGGTGCTTCGAACGTCAAATTTGACAAGGTGAGAAAGTCGAGAGCTTGTACGCCGGACTCGATGCGCTGTGGCCATGAAAGCGCGTGTGCTATCGGTGTACGCATGTCTGGGCGCCCCAATTGAGCAATCACTGACCCGTCGGTGTAAGCCACCATCGAGTGAACCACACTTTGTGGATGCACAAGGACCTGCACGTCATCTGCGCTAACCGAAAACAGATGACACGCCTCTATAAGCTCCAAACCTTTGTTCATCAACGTGGATGAATCCACGGTGATTTTAGGCCCCATTGACCAGTTAGGATGCTTTAACGCTTGTTGCGGCGTTACAACAGACAGGGCTTCTTTCGTCCAGTTACGAAATGGACCACCAGACGCAGTGAGAAGAATTTTTTCTACGCCGGCTAAGTCAATACCGGTTTCAGTCTGGGGTAAGCACTGAAAAATCGCATTATGTTCACTATCCACCGGCATGACCAAACTGCCAGACGCCTTAGCCTGCGACATCAATAAATCACCACTCATAACGAGTGACTCCTTATTGGCCAGTAGTAGCCGTTTACCGGCAGCCACAGCAGCGAGTGTGGAACGAAGACCAGCGGCACCGACGATGGCCGCTACCACAGTAGTTACTGACTCAGCTTCCGCCACCTCAACAACGGCTTGCTCACCACATTTCACAACCGTTGCACAGTCAGCAGCCTTTAGTGCAGCTCGCAGCTTTGCCGCCGCGTCCTCACAGATCAACACAGCAACGTCGGGTTGATATTTAAGGCATTGCTCGAACAAGTCGTCCGCGCGCGAGTGAGCCGCCAGAGCATGAACGGAAAACGCTTCGGGATGACGATCAAGCACAGCGAGCGTGCTGGTGCCGATCGAGCCTGTGGAGCCCAGAACACTGATGACTTGAGGCGTCATGGCAATGCGCTTACACAGCGGGGGCGAGAAGAAGATAAATGGCGGTAAACACCGGTACCGTGGCCAGGACGCCGTCGATTCTATCGAGAACGCCACCATGCCCGGGAAGCAGATTACTGCTGTCTTTCGCCCCTACTGAACGTTTGAACCGACTTTCATAAAGATCTCCCACTACCGAAAGCGGTGCGGCGACCACCGTGGCGATGAAAATGGCCAACCATTCTTTATCCGCCCATGAACCGAATAAATAAGCCAATAGAAACAATGAACAGGCGGCGGCCACACCACCAATCACGCCTTCTCGCGTTTTACCCGGACTAATCAGCGGAGCCAGTTTCACTCTTCCGAAACGTTTGCCCACAAAGTAGGCGCCAGTATCCATCACCCAAACGAGGCTCAAGCAATACAACAACAGCCACGCTGACGCGTATGGCACTTCAAACCGAAGCGCGTACAGGCATAAAACGGTTATGACCGAAAGTCCAGCCCCCACCAGAATTCCGGACCAATTACCCAAAACACTCACCTGTTTCACCGGAGATGTTTTAAGGCGGAATAGCACATACGCCCAGAACACAGTCACCGCCCACGCAGCGATCAGCACCAGGCTGTTGTGATAGAGCACGCTCATTACCAATAGCGCCGCAAGGCCTGTCAGGGCCGCAAACATCTGACATTGACGATCAGAATACGATGATAAGTTTGCCCATTCGTAAGTGGCCGCTGCAGCAACGATAGCCACACACAATTGAAAGATGGGTTCGTTCGCCACAAAAAAGACACCGATAAAAAATATCAGCAACCCTATCGCTGTAATAACCCGTTCTTTAAGCATTGTTCTGATCAACCAGTTGTTCACCGGTACGGCCAAAACGCCGCTGACGCCCTGAGTAGAATGCCAGTGCTTCGTTCAGTTCAGACTCATCGAAATCTGGCCAAAGGACATTGGTGAAATAAAGTTCGGTGTACGCCAGATGCCAAAGCAAATAATTACTGATTCGCTTCTCACCACCTGTGCGAATAAAAAGATCCGGCTCGCTAATTTGAGAAAGCGAAATGTAGTCACCAAAGATCTGTTGATTGATATCGTCTAATGCCAGCTTGCCACGTTGCACATCTTCGGCAATACGTTTGGTCGCGTTGACGATGTCCCAACGCCCACCGTAATTAACCGCAATGGCTAACTTCAAACCGTCGTTGTTTTCTGTCTTTTTTTCAGCCTGATCCATTTGCGCCTGCAGCTTGACTGAAAACGCCGATCGTTCGCCGATGAATTGGATGCGGACACGATTTTCATGAAGCTTCTCCACTTCTGACTGCAAGGCTCGGAGAAACAAATCAAGTAGAAAGCCTACTTCGGTTTCCGGGCGTTTCCAGTTTTCGCTGGAAAACGCAAAGAGTGTCAACGACTCTATTTGTAATTTGCCACAAGCTTCCACGATATCGCGGGTAGTACGAAAGCCTGCTTGATGACCATGTGCGCGTGGACCACCGCGTTGACGTGCCCAGCGGCCGTTGCCATCCATGATGATGGCAATGTGCCGTGGCCGATTATCTGATCGCTCACTCATGCAACCACTCACTTAAGTTAATGGTAAGAACGATCAAACTTCCATCAGGTCTTCTTCTTTTTTCTGCAATACCTCATCGACATTTTTAATCGCCGCATCGGTGAGCTTTTGCACGTTCTCTTCAGATTTACGCAATTCGTCCTTGGAGATTTCTTTCTCCTTTTCTAACTCTTTCAAATCAGAGTTTGCATCCCGGCGAATGTTGCGAACCGACACCCGCGCGCTTTCGGCTTCAGCCCTCACGACCTTAACCATATCTCGACGACGCTCTTCAGTCATCGGTGGCACGGGCACGCGTATTACTGTACCGGCTGTGTTCGGATTTAAACCCAAATCGGAATTGATAATCGCTTTTTCTACCGCAGGAACCATGCTTTGCTCCCAAGGAGTCACGGTGAGCATGCGAGCATCTTCAGTATTAATGTTGGCTACTTGAGAAAGCGGAGTTTCAGAGCCGTAGTAATCCACGCGAACGTGCTCAAGCAAACTTGGGTGAGCACGACCGGTACGCAACCTGGCCATCTCATTTTCCAAAGCCTCTACGCTTTTACCCATGCGGATTTTGGCGTCTTCTAATATCTCGTCAATCATTGTCGTTTCCTACTGTACCGTTGTGCCAACCGGCTCGCCCATCACCAGGCGCATAAGCTCACCACTGGCATTCATATCGAATACTTTGACTGGCAAATTGTTATCGCGACACATCACGATAGCTGTCGTATCCATTACGCCTAGCTTTTGCTCAATGGCTTGATCATAGCCAATGATGTCGTAACGCTGCGCGTCATCATGCTTCATCGGGTCTTTATCGTAAATTCCATCCACTTTAGTGCCTTTGATCATGACATCAGCACCAATCTCAACCGCTCTCAAACTTGCAGCCGAATCTGTCGTGAAAAACGGGCTACCCGTTCCGGATGCAAATAAGACGATTCGCCCCTTCTCCAGATGGCGAACCGCTCTGCGCCGTATGTAATCTTCGCACACCGCATTAATCGGAAGCGCTGACATTACGCGACAGTACGCGCCTTCATTCTCCAATGCATCCTGCATCGATAAGCAATTCATAACCGTTGCCAACATACCCATGTGATCACCGGTTACCCGATCCATACCTGCTTCTGCCAGGCCTGCGCCGCGAAATATATTACCGCCCCCAATCACCATGGCGACTTCCACGCCGATATCAGAGACGCTTTTTACTTCCTTGGCAAGGCTTCGTATATACGCTGGATCTATGCCGTAATCGAGATCGCCCATCAGCGCTTCGCCGCTGAGCTTCAACAGAATTCGATTGTATTTTGGTTGAACCTTTTCGTTCATTACTTGCACACCCCAATGCTACTTGACTGACGCCACTCGGCCTTAGATATAAAAAAGCCGGGCATTAGCCCGGCTTTTCATTTGGACATAACTCAAGAGGTTAGCTTACTCGGCGCCGCGTACCTGCGCCATCACCTCATCGGCAAAATTTTCTTCCTTTTTCTCAATACCTTCACCCACTTCCAGTCGGTGAAATGCCGTGACCGATGCGCCTGCACCCTTAAGCAGTTGAGCTACGGTCTGATCGGGATCTTTAACAAAAGGTTGCCCAACCAGCGTGACTTCCGCTAAATATTTCCGAATTCGACCCTGGACCATTTTTTCAATGATGTCAGCCGGCTTGCCACTGTCAGCAGCTTCGGCAACGAGAATTTCTTTTTCTTTCTCAAGCAATTCAGCGGGTACGTCTTCTTCGGCAATACACACTGGATTGGACGCCGCAATGTGCATGGCAATGTCTTTTGCAAGGCCCGCATCACCGCCATCAAGCTCAACCACAACGCCGATACGACCACCGTGTGAATAATCTCCTAAGGTACCGGCGGTTTCACCCGTGGCAAAACGACGGACCTGAATGTTCTCGCCGATTTTGGCAACCAGCGACTTTCGGACTTCTTCCACAGGCTCGCCATCGACCATGATGCTGTCCACATCAGCCGGCGCATCGTCTAAAACGGCGTTGGTAACGGCATCGACAAACCCAACGAAGTCTTCGGCTTTCGCCGCGAAATCGGTTTGGCTGTTGACTTCGACTATGGCAAATCGCTTTCCGTCCTCGGCGATTTTAATGTTAACTACGCCTTCAGCCGCCGTGTTTCCAGCCTTCTTATCGGCTTTGGCTAAACCTGAAATGCGCATTTGATCCGCTGCCGCTTCCATATCGCCACCGGCTTCTGTAAGTGCTTTTTTGCACTCCATCATGCCCGCGCCGGTACGCTCGCGCAGTTCTTTGACCATGGCTGCAGTAATTTGCATGCCCGTGCTCTCCAATAAATTCGTGAATGTTAGGGATCACCACTGGCGCGAGGAGCGCGCCAGTGGTTCTACTTTCTTAAGGGTTGTCTGTTGCGCCAGCGTCGCTTGCTGGTGCCGCTTCAGCCGGTGCAGTTTCCGCAGGCGCTGCCTCTGCTGAAGCCTCAGCCGCTGTAGGCGCTTCTTCAGCTGCAGGCTCGTCAGCCGGAGCTGCCACTGCCGCTTGAGCTTCTGTCGGCTGATCGTAGGCTTCGATACCACCAGAAGCTACTCGAGCATCCTTCACCGCTGCAGCCATAGCGTTAGCGTAAAGTTGAATGGCGCGGATAGCGTCGTCATTGCCTGGAATAATGTAGTCAACACCGTTTGGTGTATTGTTTGAATCAACAACTGCAACCACTGGAATGCCCAACTTGTTCGCTTCTGAAATAGCAATGCGCTCGTGACCAACATCAACCACGAACAGAACGTCTGGCAGACGTTCCATGTGCTTGATACCACCCATGCCCTTCTCAAGCTTGTCGAGCTCGCGCTGTAAGCCTAAGGCTTCTTTTTTACTGCGTCGGTCGAGGCTGCCATCGGCCTGCATAGCTTCAAGCTCCAACAAACGGCGTACAGACTGCTTTACCGTTTTGAAATTGGTCATCAAGCCACCTGACCAGCGGCGATTGACATAAGGCATGCCGCAAGCATCTGCTGCTTCTTTGATCGGGTTACGAGCGGCGCGCTTGGTACCAACAAACAGTACGCGACCGTTCTTTGCTACCACTTTGCCGAGGTAATTAGCCGCCTCTTCAAGAGCGGGTAAACTCTTTTCAAGGTTGAAAATGTGGATGTTGTTGCGCTCACCGAAGATGTAGGGAGCCATTTTTGGCGACCAGTAACGGGTCTGGTGGCCGAAATGCACACCAGCCTCTAGCATCTGGCGCATAGTGACGTCAGTCATTCAAATCATTCCTGTAATGGGTTAAGCCTCCACCGTTCAGCCTGAAAGACCAGTAAAATTTCGCTGGCACCCAATCAGGGCTTAGAAAAACGGTGTGTGTAGTTTGCGCCTCAAGGCACAGCCCGACTTTATAACACAATCAGGGCCATCTCGGTAAAATGAGCTACCCCTGGTGAGGCTGGATTCCAAACTACTATGACGATCAAACTCAAAACGGCCGACGAAATTGAAAAGATGCGTGTCGCCGGTCAAATGGCCTCTGAGGTCCTGGACCTGATCGAACCGCACATCGTGCCCGGAGTCACCACCGACGAACTCAACACCATCTGCCACAACCACATTGTTGATGTGCAGCAGGCTACGCCGGCAACTCTGGGCTACAAAGGCTTCACCAAGTCCATTTGCACATCGATCAATCAGCAGATCTGTCACGGAATACCCAGTGATCGGAAACTGAAGAAAAACGACATTATTAATGTGGACGTCACCGTCATCAAAGATGGCTATTTTGGCGATACCAGTCGTATGTACTACGTTGGACCGCCGCAGCCGCACGCTCAGCGGCTGTGTGAAACGGCCTATGAATCCATGGTACGAGGCATTGAGGTAGTCAAACCGGGTGCTACCTTGGGCGATGTAGGCCATGCCATCCAAACCCTGGTAGAGCAGCGACATTATTCGGTGGTGCAGGAATACTGCGGCCACGGTATCGGCAGCGCATTTCATGAGGAGCCGCAGGTGCTGCATTTTGGCAGGCCCGGAACTGGCGTGGTGCTGGAAGCCGGCATGACGTTTACTATCGAGCCCATGGTCAACCAGGGCAAACGGCACGCGCGCGTGTTGGCCGATGGATGGACGGTGGTCACAAAGGACCGAAGTTTATCCGCACAATGGGAACATACCGTGTTGGTGACCGACACCGGCTACGAACTACTGACCCTGGCCCCCGGTCGCTCGTTGTAGCGCGCTGCCAGGCTCACTGTGAATACCTACACCCGGTCGGTTTCATACCCCGAATTCAACCTCGCTGAACTGGGCAAGCCAATTATCGAGGCGCCTGATAATCCGCTGAATTACAAAGCCGTTCTGCAGGCCGGACGCGAAGCCATACACCGTGTTTTCGAGACGGGGGCACCCGCACACGACTTACTGACGTTACAAACCGAACTTACCGACTTCATACTGACAACCTGGTGGCAAAACGCTGATCTAAACAGCAGTGGTTACGCACTGGTCGCCGTGGGTGGTTACGGGCGCGGTGAACTGCACCCCTCGTCAGATATCGACATCTGCATCGTGATTGAAAATCGCGCTGAGGTGGAAACTGACGAAGCACTGGCGCAGTGGATCACCAGCCTGTGGGACCTGGGTCTGGATATCGGTCATAGCGTTCGAACCCCAGCCGATTGCGAAGTGGAAGCGGCCAGCGATATCACGGTTATCACGACGCTGATGGAGAGCCGATTGTTGTGTGGCGAGGCGTCACTGTACGAACAAATGCAAGACGCCATCGCGCCAAATAATATCTGGCCCTCCAGCGCCTTTTACGACGCCAAAATGAAGGAACAGCGCTCACGCAGAACCCGATTCCTAACAAATGCCTATCTGCTTGAGCCCAATATTAAAGAAAGCACCGGTGGGCTGCGCGACATTCAAATGATCTCCTGGGTCTGCCAACGCCAATTCGGCACGAATGATTTACGAGATTTGGTATCGCACGAGCTACTGACAGCAGAGGAATTCTCACTGCTTTGGGATGGACTTGAACTGTTGTGGCGTATTCGCTACCTGTTACACCATATAACCCGAAGACGAGAAGATCGGCTGCTGTTCGATCACCAGCGAGAGATATCCAAGGCGTTTGGCTTTGTTGATGAAGGTAACAACCAGTGCATCGAAGATCTGATGCAGCGGTACTATCGCACCGTCATGCAGCTGCAACGGTTAAACGATATTCTGTTGCAAGGCGTCGGTGGGGTCATCTCAGGTGTTACCGCAGCTTCACCGATAGAAAAGATTAATGCTCGTTTTCAAGTGCGCAATGGTTTTTTAGAGGTTACACACGAGCATGTGTTTCGAGACTACCACCCTGCTCTCCTCGAGATATTCATCATCTTTGGCAACACGCCCAGCGCAAAAACAATCCGCTCTAACACCATTCGCTTAATACGCGCAAACCTGCCGCTAATAAACCATCGCTTTCGCACAGACCCGAAAGTGCGTGCAATGTTCCTACAGATCTTTGCTAACCCCACCAAACTCACTCGCAAAATTCGCATGATGAATCGCTACGGTGTTTTAGCAGCGTATATACCTGCGTTTGATGAGATCGTTGGCCGTATGCAATACGACCTGTTTCATGTGTATACCGTTGATGAACACACCACTCGAGTGATTCGCAATGCTCGCCGTTTTGCCATCAAACGACACGAACAGGAACTGCCACACTGTTCTTATGTTATGACGCGGGTAGACAAACCCGAACTGCTTTATCTAATCGGCTTGTTTCATGATATCGCCAAAGGCAGAGGTGGCGACCACAGTGAACTCGGAGCGGTCGATATGCACGACTTCGCTCGTGCACACCAGCTAAGCGAAGAAGATGTTTCTTTGTGTACCTGGGTTGTCAGGCAGCATCTATTGATGTCTACCGTGGCCCAGCGCAAAGACATCACCGATCCGAGCGTGCAGTTGGAATTTGCGCGGGAGGTAGGTTCACTTCGGCGCCTTCACTATCTTTATTTACTTACCGTAGCGGATATTCGCGCAACCAATCCCGAACTTTGGAATTCATTCAAACAAACACTGCTGCAATCCTTGTATACCGCGTGCACAAAAATACTCAAACGCGGGCTGCAACGCGCGCTGGATGATGCCGCCGTTATAAACGCACGTCAAAGTCATGCATTAGCCTTGCTGGATGCCAACGGCGTTCAACGCGAGGGCATATCAAACTTGTGGGCCACATTTCGCAGTGATTACTTCCGGCACAGTCAATCTATAGAAATTGCCCGTCAAACCGAAGCACTGCTAAACCATAAAAGCTCGTGCACAACGCTGGTATCCACCCGTCATTCTGTATCGCGCGGAGCCACAGAAATACTGATATACACGCAAGATTCACCGGTACTGTTTGCTGTTATTACTCGCGCGATAGAGCAATTAAATTTGGAAGTTATGTACGCAAAGCTCTCCACCACTCGAGATGATCATGCACTCGATACGTTTTATGTACTCGAATCCGACGGTTCAGTAGATAACAGTGCCGAGCGCTCTGCCATTATTCGCACGGCTATCACCAGTCAGTTATCCGAGCCGCCCGATTTGCATGAGATCACCGCTGGCCGACTCTCTCGACAAGCCCGACATTTTGATATCGAAGTGGAAGTTGAATTTGATAATGAATCGTCCAATCGCGGAACTGAAGTATATATATCAGCAGCAGATCGCCCCGGGATTCTTAGCACCATTGCGCGTATTTTTGTTGACAGCAAGTTATCGGTGAATAGTGCAAAGATAACCACGCTGGGTGAACGCATTGAAGATGTATTCACGCTGACCTTAGAACACGGTGGCAAGTTAATTAATGAAGAAGACCAAGAACGATTAGCCAAGCGACTGCGCGATGAGCTGTAGCGCGCCCCTACATTTACCAGGCAACGAAACATTACCATGAGCGTTTTTGTCCCCACCGTTGAATTACTGCGCGATTTAGTGCAGCGCCCTTCGGTGACACCCGACGATAAAGGGTGCCAAGCATTGATTGCCGCACGCCTGGAAGCACTGGGATTCACCATTGAAAATATGCCTGCGGGCGATGTCGAGAACTTGTGGGCGCGCTTAGGTACTGACGCACCGCTAGTTGTTCTGGCAGGCCATACGGATGTCGTGCCCACAGGAGATGAGTCGCAATGGCGGGTACCACCATTCAGTGCAGAAGTCATTGACAACAAGATGTACGGCCGTGGCACTTCGGACATGAAAGGCGGTGTTGCGGCCATGATCACCGCGGTCGAGCGTTTACTGGGCCAGCATAAAACGCTCAACGGCTCCATAGCATTCCTAATTACCAGTGATGAGGAAGGCCCAGCCATTCACGGTACTCGCCACGTCGTAGATACTCTGGCTGCTCGTGGCGAGACGATACAACAATGTATCGTGGGTGAACCCAGCAGTAGCGACGTGTTAGGTGATGTGATTCGGCACGGTCGCCGGGGTTCGTATGGCTGTCGTCTGGTCGTCAGCGGAATACAGGGCCATGTTGCCTACCCTCACCTTGCCAAAAACCCAGTGCATGATTTATCGCCGTTTTTGACAGAGTTGATCGGCATTCAATGGGATGAGGGCAATGAATTCTTCCCGGCAACATCCTTGCAAATCTCAAATATTCACGCAGGCACGGGGGCAACAAACGTCATCCCAGGCCAAGTAACCGTTGACTTTAATCTGCGCTACTGCCCGGATACTACCCCTGCCATGATTCAAACCCGTATTGAAGACCTGGCCACTAAGCATCAATTAGACGCAGATTTCACGTGGCTAGACAGTGCGAATCCGTTTATCACCGAGCCTGGCCCGTTAACCCGAGCCGTTGAGCGAGCAGTGATTAAACGCACCGGTGTTACACCGAATTTAAACACGGCGGGAGGCACCTCTGATGGCCGCTTTATCGCCAAATTAGCCGAAGAAGTTATAGAATTTGGTACCACCAACGCCACCATCCATCAGATCGATGAGTGTGTAGACATTGAAGAATTGGTTACGGCATCCTGCATTTACGAAGATGTTTTAATTGAATTATTAACCGATAGCCCTCAGTCTTAACACCGTCGTTAAACATCACCGCTACCAGGAAAATATCATGGGCATGCTTGAAGGCAAACGTGCATTAGTCATCGGAGTTGCAAGTAATCGATCTATCGCATCAGGCATTGCTGAAGCCATGCATCGCGAAGGTGCCGAGATGGCGTTTACTTATCAGAACGATCGACTGAAAGGCCGAGTGGAGTCCATGGCCGAAGCCTGCGGATCCAGCATCGTACTGCCCTGTGATGTAGCCGAAGATGAACAAATTGATGCGATGGCAGAAGGATTGAAATCGCACTGGGACAGCGTAGACGTCGTAGTACACGCGGTTGCCTTTGCTCCACGCGAGGCACTTGATGGCGATTACCTGGACTCAGTTGACAGAGAATCTTTCCGCATTGCGCACGACATCAGTTCGTACAGTTTCGCAGCGGTTGCAAAAGCCCTTCGTCCAATGATTAATGAAGGCGGCAGCCTTCTTACTTTGTCATACCTTGGGGCAGTAAGAGCCATGCCTAATTACAACGTTATGGGACTGGCCAAAGCCTCTTTGGAAGCTAATACACGGTTTATGGCTAATTCGCTCGGACCACAAAAGATTCGTGTAAATGCCATATCCGCCGGGCCCATAAAAACGCTCGCCGCAGCCGGCATCGGGGACTTCAAGAAATTGCTGGGCCATGTATCGTCAGTTGCGCCTTTGCGAGAGAACACGACCATTGATCAAGTGGGTAATACAGCCGCGTTTCTCGGCTCGCCATTAGCATCAGGGATAACTGGCCAGGTTATTTATGTGGACGGTGGTTTCAACGTCGTTTCGATGCCAGACCTTAGTGAATAAGTATCAACGCTTAGTGCTTAGTGCTTAGTGCTTAGTGCTTAGTGCCCAAATTTTCCGTTATGCGCGATATCAGAAGCCGGTAAAATTTAATCACTCGAAAGCAACAAACAACGCATTTTTCAAAGTTGGCAAACCAGAAGCGGGGTTAGCATGCGCTAACCCCGCTTTTTTTATCGTTGTTGTTGCTTCAACAAATCGCGAATCTCTGTGAGTAGCGCGACGTCCGCATCGGGCTCTGCTGGCGCTTCTTCTTTTTCCTGCTTCATTTTATTCAGTGCTTTAATGATCATAAAGATCACAAATGCGACGATGAGAAAGTCAATCGCTGCCTGAATGAACGCGCCGTACCCGACATTGGCATCGCCCACCGTAATAGCCAGAGACGAAAAATCCACCCCTCCCATGACCAAGCCAATTACCGGCATCAATATATTGTCGACTAAGGCACCCACCATTTTACCGATGGCTGCGCCTATGATTATCCCGACAGCCATGTCCATCAAGTTGCCCTTCATGGCAAATTCTTTAAACTCCGACACCAAGCTCATTACACTTCCTCAATAAATCTTAAAAAACGAGCGGCTAGTCTAGAGGTTCGGTTGTGATGATAACGAACGTTTCTGTTTTTAACGACGCATGCTCAGCGAACCGTGAGATGGTGGTGCTCTCAATACGCTTCAATGACAGTGACTTAGCTCGTTTAAACATCAACCAAGATGAGCTATAACAGCGGTAAAAACCTATAGGTTTGGGCCTAATTCATCTCTGCCAATACCGCACCGAAAGCGTTGCAGACGGTTACTACGAGTGAACTAGGTAATTGACTTTATTCGCTGTGCGGCGAAGCTAGCACGTGATGTCATTAGCTCAATAAAACGCTCGTCCAGGCCATCGAACACGGCCGCCTTCACGGAAGGTTCTCTGAGTAGTGCATCGGACCACTGCTGAATTCTTGCGTGAGACTGCAGCACGTCAAGATCGATCAAACGTTTGTAAGCTTCCAAGCGGATAAACAATGGGGCATAGGCGGCATCGACCAGTCCCAATGTGTCACCAGAAAAGAACGGACCACCGTCAGACAATTGCGGTGTTATTCGGGCCAATGAATGATCGATGACAGTGATTGCATCTTCAAAAGCAGGCTTATCTTCAGCCACCAGCAAACGAAAGGTTGCGGATAAAGCGTCAGAGCCAAACGCTATCCAAGCTCGGTGTTGCGCGCGCGCCAAAGGCTCTTCCGGGTACATTGACCCGGGACTAATCTCATCAAGATACTCATTAATGACTGCGGACTCGAACAGCACGTGCTCGTCATCCACGCGTAACACAGGCACCTTGCCCAAAGGCGATAACGCCTTGAACCACTCCGGTGCATCGTAAGGATCAACAAACGTGATGGTATAGGGTACTTGCTTGTGCTCGAGAACGACTATTGATCGCTGCACGAATGGGCAGCGATTTGAGCTAATCAATTCAATGCTTGGCACGGCTACTCCCTATCGGGTGCGGGTGCGGGTGCAACGCTATGCAACACTATGCAATGCGAATGCAATGCGAATGCAATGCGCCCTAGTACCCGTATCCGCCTGCACCCGGAACAAGCGCGTCGTCATCAATTGAAATCGATGCTCTATCTCGCATTGATTGAACCATGGCAGAGAATGCGGCGTTACCACTGCGCGGATTGGCCACTGTCAATTCGGTGGACTCACTCTCTGTTTCAGCCACACCAACTGAGCGCAGAGCATAAACCACCCGATCGCCGTTGCTAGCTGTGATCACATCAATGGTCGGTTGATCTTCGGAAGGTTTAGGCGCTTCGAAAATGGCATTTACAGCAGTTGGATCTACCAAAGATCCGCGTCGTTCAATAACTTCCTCTACCGTTGCACTCGCAAGTTCCTCAGCTTCAGCTAAAGCTGTGACACTTTCACCCGCAGAAAGCTGCTCACTTAATTCAGATGCTAATGTGTCAAGTTGTTCTGCAGCTCGCTCCCGCTTTAGCGTCGCCACGATTTCATCAC
>JAHDCO010000036.1:30249-40208 GCA_020629835.1 Granulosicoccaceae bacterium | reverse complement strand
CAGCCTGACATCACCACTAAGGCAGCGAACAACAGGATGGCGTGTTTCGAAAAGTGCATGATATTCGGCAATGGCCATGGGGCGGATCGTTCATTTTACTTGATGAACGCTGGCAAGCTGGTCATAACTTCGACCGGTCTTATTACCTACTCAACACATTCGCAGGATATTGCTCGAGCCGTGCAGAAAATAATGCATGTTCAGATGCTAGCTGCCGGCTCGAATGGCAAGCCAATCGACTAATCCAGCTTTTCTCTTATGCGGCGAACCATCCACCAAACCAACCCTACGACGACCGGTGTGGTTACCGCAGCAAGTATCGCTTTGGATATTCCTAAGGAAGCCTCCAGTGGACCGAGAACATAGAGCGCAAGCGATACCGCGTAGTAGCTGATCGCCACGACAGATAATCCTTCTACTGTGCGCTGTAGCCGCAACTGCGTATCGGCACGCCTATCCATGGATGCAAGCAATTCTTGGTTCTGCGCCGAGCGCTCAACATCTACGCGTGTACGCAGCAACTCTGCCGCTCGAGTTGCGCGCTCGGCCATGGCGTGCAATCGCGCTTCTGTAGATTTCACGGTACGCATGGCGGGATCGAAGCGACGCATCATAAATTCAGCAATGGTTTGGCGACCTTCAAACCGCTCTTCCCGCAGCACCTCAACTCGCTGATGAACGATGGTCTCGTAAGCCTGTGTGGCCCCAAACCGAAAGTAATTTTGCGCCACGATGTTTTCGAGTTCTGCAGATAGAGACAACAGCAATTGCAAGGTATCCGCTGGGTCTTTCGTTTCCTGGCACATGTCAGACACAACTTGAGACAAGGACTTATCAACTCCCGCCATCAACGGGCTGAGTTTCCGCACCCTCGCTAAGCCCAGCATTGACATTGACTTATAGGTTTCAATCTCGCACAACCGTTGCAGCACTCGACCTGTGCGTGTTGCACCAGCGTCGGGCCTGGCAAACATGGCCATATGCATGTGGCCACCGCCGTCAATACGAAAGTCGGTAGCAATGATGAACTGATCATCCAGGACTCGGCTAACCGCGAGACTCTCGGGGGCAAACCAGGCAGCAAGCTTTTCCGCAATGCCGTCATCTCCCACCGAACGCTCCACACGAATGAGTGCAGAGGTGATGCGGGTACCAGGTAATTCAGCCAGCCAATCCTGTGGAAAAACGCCAAACGTTTCTGCATCAAATGGCCGCTCCGCAACACCAGGGCCTATTACGGTGTACGTCACAAATTCTGTATGACTTTCCCACTTCAGATGATGCCGACCGATCTGTCCAAAATAATGGGTGGCGCCGGGCTGTGGATGCTGGGCACCAAAACGGTCAAGCAGCTTGAGCAGATGAGTAAAGTCTGCTTCACGATCTCTGCCGGCTGCGTTCTCGGCCGGCTTCACCGCCAAATAGGCTGCACGCGCTGGAGATTCCACTGTCGGGAAAGGACGCGCGTGTAACTCATTGGTTAAGTCATAGCGCAGTGGATGGTCTGTAATGGGGCTCATGAATCAGCCTTGATGCATAAATTCAATTGTTGACCCTGTCAGAATAGCGGACATAAGCCAAGGTGTTGTTTATTCAAACGATAAGGACTATTAATCGGACTTTACTGATAAGCAAATTGATCAGTGCGTTAACGCGTATGTGAGGTAGTTAATACCTACGCGGTAGGCGAAAGCGGTCATAGGAACCGGGTACGCTGGATCGTCGGCATGCTCCCAGGCATCCCCCATATCCATATTGAAATTAATCGCAACGATCAAGCGCCCCGCTTCGTCACGAATACCGCGCCAATGCGGTGGCCCAAACGGCATGCGCGCCTGCTGCCCTGCCGAGGTTGAGACCAAATGCCGTCGACCGGGTATTTGAGTTCGTTGATCCAGCTCGAACATAATTTCCAGCGATGGGTCGTCCTTAAGATCAACAATGGAATGGCGTGGCAGTGCGCGCTGCATGGTGGATTCGAATACCGCCCAGTCGCTTGGTCCATGGAAGTCGTCGACAATCAAAAAACCACCCCGGCGCAGATACTCGCCTAAGGCATCAACTTCGTCTTCAGAAAACCCCCATCTTCCGGGTTGTTGCGACCATAGCCATGGGTAGTCGAATAGTGCCTCATCGGTTAAGGCTACGTGCACACTGTCCGAGTTACTGTCGATCAGGCTGTACCGTCTTAATGCACCCAGAAAGTGATATTCCGCCTCAGGCCAGTCGATACGCCACCATGCCCGTCCCGGGCCCCAATTGGATTGAGGGCCTGGTTCGTAAATGAGCCGTGCAGGATTGAATTCATAGGCAAGCTCTCCAGGTTCATTGGCAGCGCCCATGGGTTGATAGCTACTTTGGGCAAAGCCTGGGTTCCATAGCAAAACGCCCAGATAAACAAAGATCGAGTAGCGAAAACGTGGCGGCACAATATTCACGATGAATTTATTTACGCAGGTATCCACTGGATGCTTACGTAAGCATCGAGTTGCTCGATCAAGCAAAAAAAAAGCGCAGGCCACCTACCGCAGCCTGCGCTTTTTTCCCCCGTCAATCTATGTAAGGGTTTCGCTCAAAAACCCCGGTGATTCAATGCCACGGTTTAACTCGCGACCGCTTTCTCTCCTCCAGACTTTCGTAAACCTTTAACGGTATCGGCTGCTTTAAATCCAGTTTTCAGTAACCAATTCTTTATCTGCGAATCCATGTACTTTGTAATTAAGTAAGACACCGCTACGATCGCCGCCAAGGGTGCTAATGGCAGCAAGTATCCTGGGATGTTTGGAAAGGCTTCACCCAGTTTGACAATGGATGAGATCATCATGTTCTCGTGTAATAAATACAACGGATAGCTAACAAACCCGAAGAACATCAGAAAGCGTGATACCAACAATCGTTGAACTCGTTCACTCGTGATGGCGGCGATGAAAATACTAGAGACTAGTAAAGCACCTACCGGATATTTGGAATTCAATGAACTGGCAACCGCCAGTGCGATAGCAAGGTATACCCACGATCGCTCTTGCGTTTTATAGAAAATAAAAAATGCCGCGCCAGACGCAAACCAGCCAAAATACTGAAACGATAGGTTGTTGGAAATTTTACCGGCGATGTTGATGACCGGATGCGCAACGAAGGCGCCCATCTGTTGTACCGCCACCGCAAACACAAACATTGACGCTAGAGCAAAAACCAACTTCTCACGGCCCAGCACGAAATACAGTGCAGCCGCAATAAAATAAAATTTAAATTCAACATACAGCGACCAGAACGCACCTTCCACATCGCGTATCTGCTGACCCATTACGGCGCTCCACCACGTAGGCTCAACAAAAGTCAGCCCCGGCAAAACGTCCAGCATTTGAGGTTGTCCCCAGGGTCGTTCATAGAAGAATCCGCTGGTGGCATAAACCAAAATGGTGGCAATGAGCATAACGGGAAACAGCCTTGACCACCGCTTAAACAAAAACACAACCGGACCCTTAGATGCCCCCAGGCTCATCAAAATAACGAACCCGGATATCAAAAAGAACAGTTGCACCCCTAACAGGCCTTGCCGGAAGATTTCAATTGAACCGTATTGGTTACCATAGGGAACCACCTCGGGCCAGCGTGCAAAGGCGTGATAACCCACCACTAACAAAATAGCCAAGCCTCTCAGGCTATCCAGGAACTCCAGTCTATTATTCATAACGACAGTACATCCACAAAACTGCTATCTACCGGAAAACGTTCACCACATCGGTTTTATTTGTACAGCGCACCCTGAGGTAGATCCCCATTAAAGGCTGTTTTGATTTTTGCAAACCCGTTGCGAACGTGTAAGGGGCAAAGCGTCAACGGTATGACCGATTGTCGCCTTACCAATTAAGGACTAATGATTCAACGGCTTGAGAGAGAAAATATTCGGTTCATAATGCTTCCATAGAATTGTTTTTATTTTTGTAATCTTGGAAAGATCAATAATGTTTGCGCGGTGCCTGTAGAAGCTAACGGCGATGCAATATTTCATCTTTACGTTCACGACCACATTTGAGCGAGTGAGTGATGCACCGACCGAGAAATGCCAACCTTAGCCATCCGCTCCGCTTGATCCGGTTTTGAGACGCACAGCACACGATATCTACCGTAGCTGTCACGGTAATTCAGGTAGTGGGAATGTCTTTTTGAAACCTATGAATGCACAAGGTACGTTTGGTTGAAATCTTGCGATGCTCTGCCTATTTCTACCGCGTCAACCCACACCTCGGTGGTTTGCATAAATGGGACTGGAGTCCGATTTTGTGCAAACAAACGATACAACAACGATACAACGTCGAACGACTATGCGAGCCCAACGGCATAATGCCGTAACGTTCTGGTCACCAAGCTACTCGCTCCCATCAGGCCTTACCTCGCTAAATCATGCATGCGCCGCCACTCTTTCTTGATACCTTTCTACAGCAGTGCCTGAGCCGCCCTGACGAAACCGCGCTGGAGCACAATGGGACTTGCTGGACTTACGATCAGCTCAACCAGGCCAGTGCGTGGTTTGCACACGAATTTCAGGCTAACGGCGTAGGCGCTGGGAGCGTTGTAGCTATCGCTTGCCAGCGGTCGCTGCCATGCATAGCCGCTATGTTAGGCGTTCTACGCTCTGGCGCAGCGTTTCTGCCGGTTGACTTGACCGCTCCAAATACTCGAATAGAATTTTTCTACCGAGATGCATCCGTGGTGCACTCAGTCGTCGATTCCGATCAGCTCAACCGTTTTGACACACTCGGTCTAACCCAATCCGCCGGAGTCACTGAGATAGGTTCACTCACGGACATTGATTTCATATTTACCGGCGACGCGGCCAAGCGTAGAGACCAATCATATCGTGCGCCCTCACCTACTGACACAGCCTACTTAATGTATACATCGGGTTCTACTGGGAAACCCAAAGGTGTTGTGATCTCGCACAGAGCATTGGCGCAGTACTGCGCCGCTGATGTTGAGGTGTACAAACTTTGCGAAAGCGATCGAACACTGCAATTTTCAACGTTGAGTTTTGATATCAGTATTGAGGAGATTTTTCCACCGCTTTGTGTTGGCAGTACAGTCGTTCTTCGGCCCACCGAACGCAGCGCCGCACAGATAGAACTGAGTGACTACATCAACACCTACGGTATTACCGCATTACATATTGCAACCGGTTACTGGCACGAATGGGTCAACCTGATGCACTCTACCAGCGCCTTCGTACCAAAGTCTCTCAGGCTACTGGTTGTCACCGGCGAAAAAGTATCGGTAGATCACTACTACCGGTGGCGTGCAATGGAACAACATGATGTTTTGTGGGCAAACGCTTATGGCCCTACCGAGGCCACCGTATCAGCCACTGTCTTTATTCCGAATAAATCATGGCGCGGCACCGCCCTGCCGATCGGAAAACCTTTACCTGGCTACGAGGCCTATATTTTAAACGCCTCCGGACAGCCGGTAGACAACAATGAAACCGGTGAGCTACACATCGGCGGCCCGGCACTGGCTGACGGTTATCTCAACCGCAAAGATTTAACCACTAACGCATTTATTACTCATCCATTTTCCCAGGATTCGCAGGCACGATTGTATAAAACCGGGGACTTGGCCCGCTGGCGAGAAGATGAGCAGATCGAATACGCAGGACGGACCGATCATCAGGTAAAGATAGGCAGCTACCGTATTGAGCCAGGCGAAATTGAAGATACGCTAAATCGTCACGAAAAAATTACCGAAGCAGTAGTCACCACGTTTGAACAAAATCACAAGAAACAGTTGATTGCCTATGTGGGAGTGGGCACATCGTCGGTAACTATTCCTGACGTCCATGCCTACCTGGTGGAAAACTTGCCACCGTATATGGTACCCGCTCGTTACGCACTGCTCGAACAATTGCCCAAGACCGTTAACGGTAAAATCAACAGGGCTGTACTGGCGGATATCAGTGAAGGACAAACGCCACGACTGCAACCGATAACTGAACCTACCACACCCACAGAGCAAACATTACACACCATCTGGAGCCGAACACTCGGACTTGGCCAGCTGAGTATTCACGATAGCTTTGTTGGAGTTGGCGGTGATTCATTAATGGCCATAGAAGCCATTCTGGGTATTGAGCAAGATCTAAACTTCACGGTATCCACTCGAGACTTCTTTTTCTTAGACACCATCGCGCTGCTGGCAGGTCATATCGATGGCAAACCCGTAGCGCAAACACTTCCACCACCCATAACGACGTTTATCAACTACGGAAACAAGCAGCTGTATACCGTAGTACAGCGTCCTGATGATCAAAAGGATAACGGCCGCGGTATTTTGTTCGCTTCATCTTTAAGTAACGAACAACGGCGCATGCAGCGGCCTTTTAAAAACTTAATGCAAAACTTCGCCCGCCAGGGTTACACCGTCATGCGGTTTGACTGGTCCGGCACAGCCAATTCAAGTGGCTGCGCAAGTGATATCGATTCAATTAGCGAATGGTCAGACGATCTACACCACGCGGCCACCCATCTTTCCGGCTACGTAGAGTCTATGGACATAGTTTCGATACGACTTGGCGCACTGATCGCTTCGAAAACTTCGTTTGCTGATTTGCCCATTAATAACCACTACTATTGGGATCCGGTTGCATCAGGTGATGAATGGCTTAAACAGATGCACTCACTGCAGCACGGTATCCTGAATGATACGTTCCGTTTCCTAAAACGGCGACGTATACAATCCAATACGTTAAGTGAATATGCGGGCCTTCAAATCAACCAACAGTTGCGTGAATCACTTGAGGCAGTAGATTTTACTCAAGCACTTTCTGCGAAAACAGACAAACATAATCAATGCGTTCTGCTTTCCCAGGGTGGTGAGCGCAGCGCATTGGCACACACCGGGCTTACTGGCTTATCCATTCATACCGTTGATGAGCATAACGATTGGACGAACGCTCGCACCACGACAACAGATATGGTTATCCACCAATGCGCTAACTTGCTGGCTGATTTGTTGATGGAACGGTCTGGCGTAGCTACACACTCGGCGAAATCATGACTCAAACAATGACAAGAAGTTATACGGTCACTGAGGAACCAACTGAATTAGCCTGCACATTTGATTCGGGATGCAAGTTAACCGGTGTCTACACCCCGGCAATTGACACACAGCCACAATTGCCCTGTGCTCTCTACCTAACCGCTGGCCTACTCCATCACGTTGGCCCGACCCGGCTCCACGTTGAACTTGCAAGAACATTGTCGGCCGAAGGGGTAGCCGGGTTTCGTTTTGATTTGTCTGGTGCAGGTGATAGCGAAACCGGTAGCTTAGGCGGATACTTTATGGATAGGTCGGTCACGGAGATAAAAGATGCCATGACCTATATCCAAACCCAGTTTGGGCACCAACACTTCGTACTGGTGGGTCTATGTTCTGGTGCTGATGACGCATTAGCCACCGCACAACAGGACGACCGGGTTAGCGGCTTGGTACTACTCAATAGCTACGCCTATCCGGCGGGCTGGTTTCGTATTCACCGTCTTATCAAATTTTACCTACCACGCGTTTTTGTCCGGTCAAAAGTTGTCAACGGGATGAAACGACTATTGGAAAGGAATCAAACAACTCAATCTACCGAGCAAACTGCACTAGCGCAGCTAGATGAAGATTTTCGTTATATACCGCCCAGAGAGGAGACTGAATCCGCGTTGATGTCATTGTGCAAGGCAAGTACCGAGATGCTGTTTGTATACACCGGAAGTGAGCACGAGGAGTACACTTATGAGGGGCAGCTGTTCGCTATGTTCCCATCACTGAAAGGCGAAAGTACGGTAACGGAGAAATACCTTTCAGAGGCTGACCACACACTGATCCTTCAGCAAGACAGACATCGGGTTATTGCGTGGATTAGCCAGTGGTTCAAGCAGGCAAAGTTTGAAAGAAGCCTAGCAGCCTCCCAGAAAAAACCACACTAAGCGGCCAGAGGCCACGTCAACGTAAATTTTGTTCCCTCTGCGCCACTGGTTAAACGTACTTCTGCCCCGTGTTTATCACAAATAGACTTTACGATTGAAAGTCCTAGCCCGAAGCCACCTGTTTCACGGCTCCGACTGCGTTCGACGCGGTAAAAAGGCTCAAACAAACGTTGTTGATGAGCCACGGCAATACCCGGACCATCATCGGCAACATCAAAGTGAATGAGCCCGTTCTTTTCAGCAGCACTCACGATGACCTGTTGGTTCGCGTAGCGCAACGCGTTGCTCACCAAATTTCCCAACGCTCTCTCAATCAACCTACGATCAGCGTTGACGTAAACGTCTTCTATGGGATATTCAATTGAAAGCTCAGCTTTCGTATCAGGCGCGGCTTTAAAATCGGCCATGACTCGAAGTAAGTCAATGACCGACACCGGCTCCAGAATTGGGGCTTCATCCAAATTACTTAATCGAGAATAACGCAACGTTTCCCTTACCAGATCGTCCAGTTCGATTGCAGCATGATTGGCTTCAAGGTGAAGGGCATTCTGCTCATCACCGGTCCGCTCCATCGCCATTTCATTGGCAAACTGCAGTCTGGCTAACGGGTTTCTGAACTCATGCGCGACACTGGCCAGCAGATCTCGATGATCTGCAGCCATATCACGTTGTTTATCTTTAAGTGTTTGCACTTCTCGACGCGCTTCTGCCAGCGCTTGAACAGCATCATTAACAGGATCCTTGGCGCCGGTCTCCGCGTCTGCGGTACTTGGTACCGTTTTCATTCCTTCCAGCGGCTTCAGGCGTTGATTGACCAGCATCATCATGAACGCCACCGTTGCGAGAATGGCAAGGCACTGAAACAGTAATTGCAACCAGTGGCCGAGAGCAAATAACGTTTCGTACTCAATCAATGAAGCTTCGAATAAACGATTATTATCTAACAGAAAAAGGTAATAGCCCTGATCCTCAAAGCTATACCATTCGTTCTTTATCTCCGACGCAAGCATCTGGTCAGCCGCATCCGTACCCAGCGGCTCTACTTCCACTACCAAAACATCGTACTCATAACTTATGTCGTCCAAGCTGGGCTGGCCGACTTGATCAAAGCTTACGAGGTCTTCCGAAATTTCCTGATAATCCGACTCGTTCAGAAAGCTCGGTTGTGAATCATTTAATTGAAAATAGGCTGTCAATAACAGAGACAAGGCCCAACCCAGCGCACTGAGTGCAATTCCAAACGTTGCGCCAATGAGAAATAAACGCTTCATTGCCCAGGACTCAGTAAATAGCCCTTACCCCGGATGGTTTTTAACAATTGCGGGTCGGTAGAATCGTCACCGAGCTTACGTCGCAACCGCGAAACCAGCAGATCGATTCGGCGGTCGGTGGGAGATAAATCCAATCGATAGATACTGGCGTGCAAGTGCTCACGACTTAACACCGTGCCAGACTCTTTGGCCATTAACCACAACAGATCAAACTCTGTGGTTGACAGCTTTATCGGTGACCCCTGAACAGTGACGCTTCGACTTGAAGCGTCAATAGCAATATCGTTCAAAGCAATTTTGTCATCGGTACTCGATGAATTGCTGGTAGTAGCACCGTCAGTACGACGTAACAGGGTTCGAATCCTTGCCAGCAATAGTCTGGGGCTTACCGGCTTTGCCATGTAGTCATCAGCTCCCGTTTCCAAACCCGCGATTTCATCAGCTGAATCATCCAGAGCGGTCAACATTAAAATTCTTCCCAGGTAATCGTTTCTTACCGCGCGGCAAACGCTCAAGCCATCCGTACCGGGCAACATCAAATCTAAAATCACCAAATCCGGGGCGGTCGTTCTAATAAGTTCAATAGCAACATCCCCGCTATGGCAACTGCTTACTTCGTATTCGTAGTTCGATAAATAGCTGGCGATCATTTCGCACAGTCTTACATCGTCGTCTACAACCAGTAACTTAGCGGGGGATGTCATAGTTAGCTTTCCGACGT
>JAHDCO010000036.1:0-30149 GCA_020629835.1 Granulosicoccaceae bacterium | reverse complement strand
TCGTCGTCTACAACCAGTAACTTAGCGGGGGATGTCATAGTTAGCTTTCCGACGTTGATGCGGTTGGCTTCGCAGCAAACGCATTGGTCAACGTTAGGGTAGCGGCGTCTAGCAATTCGGCACTGACGTCCAGTGATATTCGAATTTTCATCGGCTTACGGCGGCACCTGTCTGGCTTCACCCGAAGCAGCGTTGCGCTTCTGACATTAGCACTCGCCTCAGACTCGTTAAACTGCAGCATGAAATGTTTGGCTTGGGTACACCCAGTCGACACCACATCAAAATGCAGGATACCACCCTCTCTTTCGAATCCCAGGAGTACAGCCGGTGCAGAAGCACCGGCTGAGTCTTGTGCAGCGTACTGAGGCTGAGAGATCATTGAAGCCATCACCATGACGCTGAGGAGTAAGATAAGCCGCATCAGGCTAACCGGCGGCGCCGTAAACCCAGCGCCCCAAGTGCTGCTATCAAAGCGAAGGGGCCCAAGCTTCCCGTACCCAAGCCGTTGGCCAGGTTAGCGCTGAGTTGATCCGCACTGGGAGTTTCTTGATTCAAAACCGATCGCTCGTGATTTTTTGCACGCTTAAGTTGCACCGTAGGCTCCGCGTCATACCCAGCGACTCGTTTGAATTGCCAATGCAGTTTTGCCCCTTTAGCCACCGTAATTTGATGGGTTTCCCAGTCAGTCGACTCATCATATTCAGCGACCAACTGCCCGTCTGCAAAAACCGAAGCTGTAGCGCCACGAGACAGCAAACTGAATTCAACACTCTGTTCGAATTCGGAGCTTTGTCCATCCGAGTCTCGTTGTAGCCGGTACATCCAGTCGTCGTCATGATAACCCCAACCGTACAAATTCGATTCATCACTTTCACCAAACTGGCAGTGGAAGTGATGCTCGTTATCGTAATCGGAGTAATCAACCCACCAGTCATCGGGCTCGTCGGTAAAGTACTGCCAGTCGCCTGGCTCATAGTCGTCTTCGAAATTTAACGACTGAACGGCCTCGCCAGCTAACTCAAAAACCACTTTCTCTACCGTACCGTTCACCAGCAGGTTAGCGGTTAACTTTGCATCCAGCACAGCTAATTCGCTCGGCATCCAAGACAGCTCTACATCACAGTAGTCGCTGCGTTCTAACGGCGCGTATCCGCAGTCTTCATAGTCAATTTCAACACCTTGCGCACTCACGATATTGATATCACTTACAACAACCGTATCGGCACTGTCATTTTCAAACGTGATGACCGCCTCACCGTACTCATGCACAGGCACGCCCTCGAACGGTATCCATTCGTACACGAATACATCCTGAATCTCCAGCACGCCATCCTCATCCTGGACGTTGGGCGTTGCTGCAACAGGAGGCGTCACAGGTGGAACCACTGGTGGCGTAACCGGTGGTGTCATTGGCGGCGAGACTGGCGGTGTAACCGGATTCACGGGAGGCACAACGGGCCCCAGCCCGGCGGTGGATCCTGCTTGCTGTAGAAATGCACCAAACTGACTAACTTTTGCGTACACGCCAGGATGTGTGGCCGAACCACAGTCGTCACCAAAGCTGACAATGCCAACTAACACCGGGCCCTCATTGCCTCGGGCAACGAGTGGGCCACCGCTGTCTCCCTGACACGAATCCTTGCCACCTCCTGGTATCCACGCGCAAAGGTGCACATTCTCTAGCCCACCAAAGGCTGCGTTACAGGCTGCAAAATCGGCGATCTGTAGGTTCACATCGCGCAACTGCGTAGGAAACTGCTCACCGGTGGTGGATGTATTTCCCCAACCAGCCACCGATACAGGCTGACCCGTTTGCTCAAGCGCTACATCGGATGACGTGGCTGCACGAATTCCTGGTGCGGAGGTTGGCTTATAGAGCTCCAGTAACGCAATATCGTTCAAAACCGCATCGTCGTCATAGTTGGGATGTACGATGATTCGCTTAACCGGTAAGCGCTCACCTGCGGTAGTACTGACATCATCAACACCGGTCAATACATCCAAGTTGTTGGCCTTCTCACCAACCAGACAGTGTGCGGCTGTTACGATCCATTGCGAGTTAAGTACCGCTGCGCCACAGAAGACGTTCCTGGCATCATCGCCTCGGTTTACAAGACCTGCCATGTAAGGGTATTGATCTATCGAGGCTTCCTGACCTCCAATAATACGTTTGCTTGGCTCAGCTGACGCTGCTTGCGAGCCAACAACCGCAGCGATTAGTGTGAGGGATAAAACATGAGCTTTCATAAGTAATGATTTCCCGTTGTTATGGTTCACAAGCAGTATCGGGAAATCGTGACCTGTACAAAACACAGGTTTTACAGCGACTTTGCAGCGATTATGTATCCAAATGTACGCTTATTACGAAGCGCTAAGCTAATGCAATGCTAAGGGTGAGCAACGCAATGACAGCAACCACAGCAGTCACAAGCGATGGTGTGGCTACGGGTTGACGTTCTGCCGAGTACACTCCGCCAGCTACTATCTGGCGCTTGCGAACCTGTTGTGGCCACACGATAACGATAGCAACCAACAGTAATCCACCAATCGCACCACCCAAGTGCCCCCAAAATGAAATTCCAGGCACCAGCAAAGGTAGCGCGAGGTTGAGCCCGACCAGCATCAAAAGTGATTGGTGGCGATTACTGCGGCTGTACAACATCAATACCACCGCATAAGCCAGTGCCACCCCCATAACAGCGCCTGAGGCACCCAATGTGGGTTGGCTATTGGCAAAAAGAACAACCGCCAACGAACCCGCTGCAATTGAACCGGCATACACCAACGCAAACCTTACCCCACCAATGGCCTCCTCAAGTTGCTGGCCCAATGCCAACAACAAACCCATGTTCACCAGCAAGTGCAAACCACCGCCGTGCAGGAACCCGCTGCTGATGACACGCCACCACTCGCCCGCAGCCACGGCCGGCCCAAAAAGCATGCCCCAATTAGTTACCGCGTGCTGGGTTGCCCCCTGGCTGAAGTAGAAAAGCACACAAACGACGATGACACCCAAGGTAACAGGTGCATTTTTCGGCAATAGAGACGCAAGGGACATCGGCTTTTTTCGCAGGTTTAAACGACGAGATAGTTATAGGTGGTTACGTGGAATGATAGAAGTGTAACCAACGCGTAACGCATTACGCACCCATATATTATTCGTTTATTCGACCGTTGACCGATTCAGCGGATTTATTTTGTACTGTCTATTCCGGAACGACTCTCATCCATCCTGCCTAGCCACCTTTCTCGCACTGCGCAGGCCTTGAGTGGTTGGCCTGACATCGTCCTTCGGCCGAAAAATACGAATGCCTGTGGGTGTAATCGCAATACCACTCAAGTCAATGGCGCGGTCAATGTCTTTAGCGAATGAACGCATAGCCTCTGCAGGTACTGAGCGCGCGTGCGATTCATAGCGATGTGTGATGTTTACAAGACCCAGTCTTGCACGGGCCCTATGTCGTAATCCTTATCAGCTGCAAACGACGACACACTCACCAGTAGTAACCCAATACACAGGCCAAGTTGGTGAAACGTTTTACCCAGCGAATTTTTAAAGCACACGATCAATTTTGCTACGTCCATTATTCGATCTGATCCGTCCATTCGAGCCGTCTCACAAAGACGACCAGGTTCAAGATTCCTGATGCGAAAAGCCCCACCAGTTATAGTGTGAGCGGCGTTACAAGCCTGCGACTACGCACAAACACCCCAATGTGTGACCTTGTAGGGTAGATTCACAGCGCAATTAAAGATGCGCTATGGCAGTCCCGCTATCCCAGTTACCAAGTGATGCACCTGCCGCTTAACGCACTCAATCGTATCACTGAATCAGCTACGCAGGACTTCTAGCGACTATGGCCATTTTCAGTAAGAAACTATTCAGAAAACTCGGCGCTAGCATCGCGATACCCATCAGTCTGATGACCACGTTGCCAGCGTCTGCTTCCGACGACGGCCCACCGAATTACACGGTGGAGCAATTAATGGAAGCCACCGGTACTAACCGATCCCTGGCCTATTTTGCTGAACAAGTTGAGCCCGAGCTTGTCGATCAACTGACGTCCCTGGAACTTTTGGATCCAGCTGAAATTGACATCCCGCAGTTAAAACAGGCCATGTCGGATCAACTGGCAATTGTATTTTCCGCAGACAGACTCACAGATCATGTCGAATTAGATTTGGAGGAAAAGCTGCCTCAAAATGACATTGATTCAGTCACTGGATTTTATCAATCAGAGCTTGGAAAAAGAATTGAATCTATCTATAGCCTCAACAGTACAGTGCAAAAGCAAGATGAGCTGTATGAAAAAGTCATGGCTTTAGACACCACAACGTTGGATGAAAACAGGCTGGCACTGGCAAAATCAATCATGACCAGCACATCAACACACGAACTGGTAACCACGCTCATTACAGAGTCTCTGGTAGCACCGCTGGTAGGGATGAGGGATGCATTACCCAAAGAAGCCGCGCAGGCGTGGTCTGCCAAAACAAATTTCTCGGAGTTTGTTGATCATGTTGACTCCATGCGCCCAGTCATTGAACAACAAGCGCTTGAATTTTTGACCTTAACGGATTACCTGGTATTGGCCGACTTAAATGACAGTGAATACCAGCAATATGCGGAACTGTTCAAATCTCACGCAGGCCGTAACTACATAACAGTCATGGTAGGGAGCATGAGGGACTTTACAAAATCCGCCTTATATAACGTCGGTCACGTAGGCGTACAAAAAACGTTATAAACTTTACGCTCTGCTAAGCGATAGCAGCGCGGCAAAGGTAACGGCGGATTGGCCTCTAAGTTTGCAGAGTACGACTACGTCATCGTTGGTTCTTGAAAATGTTGTTCACCGCCATGGTACCGATGGCCCCACTCGCGACCTTATTGAACTAAAACCTTCATAACATCCGCGGGGTAATCCAAAAGGCACAGTTTACCGGTACACAGTCATGACTGCGCAAAAGAAACCTACGGCAATTGCCGCCTTGACGACGCTCGTAACGCTACTTACAGCAGCTTCCCCCGCATTGGCCGCTGACACGCCTTCATTTGAGCTGCGACTAACCGGCGGAACAAGTTACCAACTCAGAAACGATGTGCAAATACCGAACTCTGATTTGGGTACACGCTTTTCACTTGCCGATGCAGCGGGCGAAGGACCTATTGGCGCTGTGCGTTTTGAAGCCAAATGGGCAATTAATGACAAGCATGGATTACGACTCATGCTGGCGCCTTTGTCTTATACGGAGGCGGTAACCTTTGAAGACACCGTGCTCTTCGAAGGTGAGACGTACCAGCCGAACCAAACAACCGACGCCTCCTATAAATTTAACTCTTGGCGGATAGGCTATTTCTACCAGTTCATTGACACCACGCGCACCCAAGTGGATGTGGGGGCTACATTGAAAGTACGCGACGCCGAGATTCGTTTGGAACAAGGTGATACGGTAGCGTTCAATGAGGACTTAGGCCTGGTTCCTTTATTGTACTTTGCAGCTAACCATCGACTTAGCGATCGCTGGCGAATTGGCCTTGATGTAGACGCTCTGGGTGGCGGTCCGGGTCGAGCTATTGATCTGGGCCTGACAACGGATTACGCCATCAGTGATAACTTACTCTTGGGGTTGGAAGCCCGAATTTTAGATGGCGGTGCCGACATCGATGAGCTTTTCAACTTTGCACAGTTCGGGTCTGTTGGTCTGTCCCTGAGTACCGAGTTCTAGTTAATCACGGTACCGCAGCGGCACAAACCGACTTGCCCAGATCCAGGCAACGTACCAACAGCACTAACGGCACGTAGACACGGTCGGCAACGTTGGTGGAGCGACCGAAACCACATACCGTGAGTCCCGATTTATTAAGCAGTGATCTGACAATTCGCCCGTTGTTTTTACATTGACGCAACCGTAGCGCCTAGCAAAACCAACGGCGCAGCCGCCATGAAGCTCGAGGCTAACGGTAATCGGAATATCAAGAGATCAGCCAATACCGGCCAAAGAAACGCAAGATATTCGTACGTTGCTAAGCGAGAAGCTTCAGCATAACCAAACGACAGTGTCATGGCGATATGAGCAAAACCACCGCTTGAACATGGGGGAAATCACGTGCCAGGATAGCTTTTACTAGAAACGTTCCTAAGCCTGGTCGAGAAAAGATTACTTCCACGATAACGAGACCTTAGATCGCGCCTGGGTGCGGTTCTTCAATAATACCCGCCCTTAATACCGCTATCTCATCAGCGAATGCAATCACGTGACGTTTACACAGCGCTTGCTAGCGTGCAAACCGGTTGCCTGATGTGCCTACCTCAAGTTTTTCCTTCACCACAGTGCTCCAAGCAATGTTAGTATCCGTAACATTGGCATGTAAGTAACACTAACATTCAGATAAATCTGTCTTTTTTTCATTTTTATCAAGCACTTAAAAAATTCCAGGTAGCCACAATGTCGAATCCATCCACCAACGAATCAGCCACAGACAAACCCGAAACACTCAAACCACCGTCTCGATGGCGTTCATTTTTTGTGATCACTTTCGCACTCATCACTTCTGTCGGCATGGTGATAGGCGGCCGAATCACCATCGGCGCTCATGCCGCCGCGGGTGAATCACAATCTGCGGAACCCCCGACCACCGTTTCGGTGCTACCGCTGGAACCCATCGTGGGTTTTGAAAAGCGCGGCAGTCATTTCGGTTTACTGGAACCTGCCAGACGTGTTGATCTGGCATTCGAGACCGGTGGCACCTTGTTGGAAGTGCTCGTTCAAGAAGGGGATCTTGTGTCAGAAGGTCAAGTGATCGCCAAACTGGATACACGAACACTGCAAGCCAATCGCACTGCTCAAGAAGCCTCGCGGGCTGCACTCGTCACTGACTTAGAGCAGGCAAAATTAACCCTGGCCCGCCAGAAGAAACTGCGCGACAACAACTTCGCTGCCGGTCAGGCGTATGACAATGCACGCTTACTTGTCACGCGCTCTCGCGCCTTAATTCAACAAGCCGATGCAGCGCTTACCACCGTTGACATCGCCCTGGATAAGGCAGAACTGCGAGCGCCGTTTGCTGCACGCGTAGGCACACAAAGTATTGATGCTGGCAGCACGGTGAATGCTGGAACACCGATCGCTACGTTGTTGGATTCGTCATCTCCGGTTGCGCGCATTGGCTTACCGACAGCGCTGGCCAACGACCTGCGCCTGGGTTCACAACACACCGTACGGGTTGCAGATACACCCTACCCGGCTACTGTGAAAGCAATCAGACACGATGTATCAGCAAGAACCCGTACCGTCGATGTTCTGTATACCTTGAATACGGCTGGGCTCGCTACTCCGGCATTCGGCCAAACCGCTGAATTACTGTTTCGGCAATCGGTTAATCAATCGGCTTACCGCGTTCCGGTCTCTGCGCTTACTGAAGGAAAGGACGGGTTGTGGAGTGTACTGCTAACCATTCCTGATCAAACCAATCCACTGGTAAGCCGCGTGGCACGCGAGCACGTTGAGTTACTTCATACCGATGGCACCGTCGCCTACGTGCAAGGAAACCTACCGGAGAACCCATTGCTCATTCCTGTAGGCACGCACCGAGTGGTTGTGGGTCAACGGGTTAAAGAGGTGGTTGCGCAGCTATGAACATCGATACACTGTTCTACCGCCAGCCTAGGTTACTGGCACTTGCGCTGCTGGTGCTTATTGCCGCAGGCCTATCGGCGTTAGCTACTATCGGGCGCCAGGAAGACCCTACCATCACGAACTTGTCAGCTACCGTTAGCACGCTGTATCCCGGTGCTAACCCTGCACGAGTAGAGTCGCTGGTTACCCAAAAGATAGAGACTGAGCTTAATGAAATTGCGACGATTTCAACCATCACGTCACGGTCGAGTTCAGGGTTATCTCTTATCACCGTTGAGTTAGACGACACGATAAACCCTGACGACATCGACAGCAGCTGGGCAGAAGTTAGAGCCGCAATTGATGATGCAGAACTTGAGTTTCCTGTCGGCGTAAACACACCCGATTTCTCGGCAGACAAAGTCTTTACGTACAGCGCCATCATGGCATTAATCCCTAACGACGGGATGAGCCTAGCTGCAACCAAGCGGTACGCGCAGCAATTGTCCGATCGTTTAACTCAAGTCACGGGCACTTACGGTGTGGATCTTTACGGCGAGGTTGATGAGCAAATACTGATCGAGCTTGAGCCGCAAACCCTCGCCACGCTTGGCCTCACCGCCGACCAAGTCTCTTCTGTCATCCGAGAATCAGACGCCAAGGTTCGGGCCGGTCAGGTGCGCTCAACGCAGAGCAGTTACCTCATCGAAGTGGATGGTGAACTTGATGTACTAGAACGTGTTCGCAATATCCCTTTGGTCACAGCAGACGGCGCAGCATTGCGCTTAAGTGATGCCGCTACGGTGAAACAAACGGTACGGCAACCCTTACAGGAAATCGCTTACCACAATGGCCAACCTGCCGTATTGGTTGCAGCCAAAATCAGTAACGGTCGTCAAGTTGATGTTTGGATGAGCGACGTAAAAACCACGTTAACCAACTTCCAACAAGAGTTACCGCGATCACTAACGCTTCTGCAGGTATTTGATCAAAGCGAATACACCACAGAGCGATTACTGGACGTAGGTAACAACATGGCCATGGGTATGGCGTTAGTGGTCATCGTATTGTTGATCACGCTCGGGTTACGAGCCGCCTTAATCGTAGCAATGGTGTTGCCTTTGGTGTCACTCGCATCCATAGCCACAATGAATGCGATAAACCTGCCCATTCACCAGATGTCGCTCACTGGCCTTATCGTGGCGTTGGGGTTGTTGGTAGACGCCGCTATTGTTATGACCGATGACATCGGGCAGCGACTGCGCGCTGGCTTTAGTCGATTGGAAGCCGTGCAGGCTGCAGTCAGACGTTTGTTTGCTCCGCTGCTGGCGTCAACGGTCACCACGGCCCTGTCGTTTCTCCCGATGGCCCTGTTACCTGGAGGCGCAGGAGACTTTGTCGGCGCGATTGCTCTTGCTGTGATGATCATGCTGGGGTGGTCTTTTGTTATTGCCATCACGATCACCTCGGCAGTAGCCGCTCGAGTACTTAAATCTGGTAATCCGAACTCTAAAGGTATGGGTTCTGGCATTTCTGGTGGTTGGCTCAGCAAAGGCTTTAAACGAACGTTGGTGTTCTCTATGCAGTACCCCTTAGCGTCCATTGCGTTCGCGTTGGTATTGCCGATCCTGGGGTTTGTCTCTGCAAATACACTGACCGCCCAGTTCTTCCCGGGCGTTGATCGGGACCAATTTCATATTGAAGTGGACTTAGCTCCCGGTACCTCCATTGAGCAAACACAAGCGTTGGCGCAACAAATCGATCAACGCCTGCAAAACGAAAGCGATATAGAGCAAGTGAGTTGGTTAGTGGGCAAAAGCGCTCCGTCGTTCTACTACAACATGGTGGGTGATCGTGATCGCGCATCAGAGTTCACACAGGCACTGGTAACCACTCGGTCCGCGACGGCTACTGCCGAGCTGGTTCCACGTTTACAACGACAACTAAATCGTGAATTTCCCGAAGCGCGCGTTTTGGTGCAGGGTTTAGTTCAAGGCCCGCCAGTCGACGCCCCCGTGGAAATTCGCGTGGTCGGACCGCAACTGGATTCCTTGCGTGAGTACGGTGATCGGTTACGGCAAATTATGGCGGATGTGGATGTAGTGACAACTGTCCAAACCTCTCTGGACCGCGGCGCGCCAAAAGTTGTCTACGACGTGGACGAAGAAGCTGCACGGCTGACTGGATTAAGCCTTGTAGGCATCGCCCGGCAACTCGAAGCATCACTGGAAGGCGTTACGGGCGGTAGTGTTTTAGACGGGGCAGAAGAACTACCGGTCCGGGTACGGGTGGGTAACACTACTCGCTCAGACTTGGCCTCAGTCTCTTCAATACCGTTAATCGCTGCACCCAACGATGGAACCGGTACCTACCAGGCCATTCCATTGTCTGCCATTGCTACGGTATCGTTGCAACCATCCGAAGGTGCAATCAATCGGAGAAATGGCGAACGAGTTAACGGGGTGCAAGCCTTTGTGCAATACGGCGTACTACCCGAAGAAGCTTTGAAGGATGTGCAGGCGGCGATGGAAGCGGCTGACTTCTCTTTACCTCCCGGATACCGTCTTCAAACCGGTGGTGATTCGGATGCGCGCGATGACACGCTAAACAACTTGCTCGCCCCGCTTGGGCTCATCATTACGCTATCGCTCGCCAGTATCGTGTTGACGTTTAATTCATGGCGATTAGCTGGTGTCACGTTAATTGTTGCGATACTTTGCGCAGGATTAAGCATGTTGTCACTAGCTGTATTTCGTTACCCGTTTGGTATCCAGGGCATCATCGGGGTTATTGGGTCGATCGGAGTATCCATCAACGCTGCCATCATCATTCTTACCGGATTACAAGCCAACCCCGAAGCGCGCGCCGGAAATCGAATGGCTATGGTTGATGTCGTGATGGGGTCCAGCCGGCATATCGTGTCAACCACGATAACGACGGTTGGAGGCTTTTTACCATTAATACTGGATGGCGGCGAATTCTGGCCACCCTTCGCGATGTCAATCGCCGGTGGTGTGTTGTTGTCCAGCTTAGTGTCTTTTTATTTCACACCGCCGATGTTTCGCTTGATTTACGCACAGCGAGGTAATCAAACCAACATGCAACCCGCGAAGCTAGTTACCGCTGCTGCGTGTAAGACGTGCTTTCCATACCAATAGAATTCAATGAATTCTATGTTTTTACAAGCCGCAGGAAGTCACGTAAACTCTTCCCGCGGCTACGTATTTTGGTATGCGCTTTTTTCGTTTTCCAACAGAACTTGCTGAATACATGAACAAAGCTTTAAATATACCCAGCGTAGCTAAACGAGACGGTTACCACCACGGTAACTTGAGGGATCATTTAATTGCTGCCACACGCATTCTCATAGAACAAGATGGTGTTGATGAATTTAAAGTATCGCACGCCTGTCGTCATGCGGGGGTCAGCACGGCTGCGCCGTATCGTCACTTCGCAGACAAACATGCACTTTTAGATGCGGTGGCCACCACAGGGTTTAACGATCTACGGGATTCTGCGCGTGCAGCGGGTGCACCTTTTGAAAAAGGCTCCGTTGATGCGGTTAGCGCCATTGGAAAAGCATACGTAGCCTTCGCCGTGCAAAACCCACGACTTTTTCGCCTGATGTTTACCTTAAGCGAAGACAACGAAGATACACAGCCTAGTCCCAATGAACAAGCAGGTCGGGAATGTTACGAAGTACTACTTGAGCAGCTGGTTATTACTCTCAATCGACCCACTATCGATAAGCTTGTTATCGAGGCGGCATTCCCCTTATGGACTTTCGTTCACGGCTTAGCCTTCTTGCTGATTGATGACAAGTTATCGGTAAACGAAATGCCTATTGATATAGAGCAGCAGGTTGAACGGGCAACAGCGTGCTTAATGCCAACAAGAGTTAATTAAGCAGCTTTTACGAGTACTAAGCGTCTCCGAAGAATGCATCCCCGAAGTTAGCGTTAAAATCGATACACCAAACACTGATACTGTTAAAGCTGTCCAACGTTTGGCCTTCCTCAAGCGTTAGACGAATCGTGTCGTTTATCCACACCGTGCCATTCAGTCGCGAACCTAATATAAATACATCATCACGATTATACTGACGATCATTACCGGCGTAAAAAAACACCGACGGCCCTAATCCATCATAGTTGAAATTGGTTATTTCAATGGTGCAGTTATCCAGCACAGTTAAGGAGCCACTAACATTATGGAAGAAGGTGGAGAATTCCGCCGTTCGACCCACGTAGCGATGATCAGAGCCGCAGCCAGAAGTGATAAGCCCATTAGTCTGTAACGACTGGGTTAACAACTGTAGAGTTTGATCCGCATTTGGAAGTTGGGTCGTAGTCGAGCCGCTGTTAGCCACCCAGTTGATTACCTGATTATCAAAATCACCCGACGAAAAATCTACATTCAGTCCAGTGGCAGAATCATGAGCAGACTGGCTAATTTGAATACCGTTGGCTGGGTTTGCGTCTTCGTCTAAGGCACTTAGTAACCTGGTCAGGTTAACAACATCCGTTTGGCTAGACTCCTCAGCCATAAACACGTCTAGGGGTGTGACAACCGCAGAAGCCGGTATGCGCGGCAACACCACGTCTCCAATACTAAGTTCCACCTGCTCACCGGCTTGATATTGATAGGCACCTTGCTCACCCGTTCGCCCGGATGTTGATCCGGTGTCAAACTGCAAGCCTTCCACAAACGCTGTAGAGAGAAACTGCCCTTCACGTATTGCGGACACAGATTCCTGCCCATTGCTGCAAGCACTCACCGACAGAACGGAAATAAGTAAGCCAAACAATCGTCTGCTATTCAGGTGGCTCATAAGATCATCTCCAGGTCCAAACAATGAGCAGTACACAAAACGTGGGGTGGAAGTCGGTCTCGTAGACTCCGTTGATTTAGAAAAGTTCTTGAAACTCGTGCAATCGCTACGTTTTAGTGATAGAAAATTCAGTGCGCTATAGTGTTACCTCACTAGACGCTATGGACCGGTGCCTACTGAAAATAATATCCAGCGTAACCTGTACCACTTTCCATTATGTCTCTGTTTATCGACTGGGCTATACAGCCGTTGTCCGTTGTATTTTCACTGCTGCTCATCAGCGTTATTGTTGGCTGGTTCAAACGCAATCACTATAAAACGGCCTACCGACTGACTGTGCTTACATTATGCGGTCTTTGGGTAGCTAGCTCGCCCGGTTTTGCTAACGCTTGGGTGCACACGTTGGAAAACGCTCGCATTAACCCTGCGTTTTGTGACTCACACACGCCAGAATTTGTTGTAGTCCCAGGCGGTGGGCTGGACAAATACATCGACTCTGAGAGCCCATACGAAATTCTTGATCGCGACTCCCAACTCAGAGTGTATCGAGCCTTAGACATCGCCACACAAGAATCAAGTTTTTTTCTACTCGGTGGCGGTACGCACAGCCGCACACCCGCTCCTTTCATGCGGCAAATGCTACTGGACCGGGGAATACCCGACCGGCGAATCCTCTCGGAATCCGTTAGTCAGAATACGGCTGAAAACGCTGCTGCATTGCGGGAATGGCTACCAACAGAAACCAAACCACTGATCACTCTGGTGACCTCGGCCCTGCATGTAAGACGGGCCGCCGCCAGCTTTGAAAATGAAGGTTTTTTGGTGTGTCATGTCAGTAGCGATTCGTTGTATTCACCGGCGGTATTTCCTGTCAGCGCTATGCCTTACCTGCGCGGTTTAGAAAAAACTACTCGCGCCTTTCACGAACAACTGGGCTGGTGGGTTTACCAAGCCAAAGGCTATGTGAACTGACTACAACGTTAAGCTCGTGGAGCTATCAACACAGAATATTAGGCCAGGCCGTTAGGCTGCTGTACTGGTTTCAACAGAAGACAATTCTGACTCTTGTTGCTGAGCCAATCGAGAAAACGATGCTGGCTGAGCAACGCTTAATTTTCGTAAGCCCAGTTCCCCATTCGGGTCTAACTGTAAATCGGTTATGTAACTCGCGGATCGATCACGTCGCTTAAACGGTCGCAGCTTGTTTATCAGACGGTAGGTGATTCGTTTAGCGGCTGGAATTAGCCCGTCCTCACTCATACTTCGGTTCTTTATTCCCAGGTTTCGTAACAGGAACCGATTGGCAAGCTGCGTGTACTGGCGTTTATAAATAAGTGGCGTGTAATAACTGGTTGCCAGCGATACGTTCATATCATTATTCACGATCCGGTGAGGACCATTGTGTGGCCATGAAGCCACATCCCCTGGCGACAATAAATATTCAACCGCCGAATCGTCGAATTCAGCACGGTACGGTAGGTTCTCATCAATTTCACCGGCATAGATATCTTCTAAGTACTCTTGAGGAACGAACCGGGTATCCATGGCTGGATACACCCAAATTCGCTTTTGTCCACGTAAGTGCCAAAGCATGTTCGGTTCTGCATCTAAGTGGTAATACACTTGCGCACCGGGCGAACTGATTAACAAAGTACTGTAATGGGCACGTGGATTTTGCAGGTGTGGGCAATGTTCAGCCAAATGCTCGTACATTCCATGGATCAGATCGCGATAGGCATCATCCACCTCTTCGATGTGGGTGATGTTTAACCACACACGCCCGGTTTCAACCGCCCGCCACATATCCTCGCCCGTTAGCTCAGCCGGAATATCCACACACTGCCATTCATCTGCGCGAGTTGGATCCTCACCCATAGAAAAAGCCTGCAGCCATTTTCTTGGGTAGCTATTGAGCAACGCAACCAACGCTTCCTTATCGAATAACGTGGATTCGTGATATCGATGTTGATTCACCTGCGGCTCTAAGCCAAAGCTGGCGTACTCCTGCTGCGACCATTGCATGGGCGCTTCAGAAACGGCAAAGCCGGAAGTGTTTTTCAACTGGGTCATGGATGTTGGGCTCTGGTCCGAGAGATAGAATCTACGCGTTAAATTCAAGCTTGCTTGGTGAGTGTACCAGCGTGTCCACCGCTCGAATTAGAGTTACATCACCCAACCCGCGCACAAATCTGATGGAACACTCAATTTACGCACCTGCGACAGAGGGACTTCAACCATCGTACTGCTGTGCTACGGTCCCATTGCATCACACGTGGTAATCAGGATAACGCGTAACCCGTTGTACAGCTTCTTACCGAGTAGTCATGGTGAACTCGAATAACAGGACCAACACTCCAAAATCGACAAGTGCTCGCAGTAACCGCCGCGGTGGGCAGAATAGCCGCAGCAGGATGCGCGCAAAGCGTACTGCAAAACCCCGAGTAAGTGCAGCACCAACAGGGCAAGTAGGCGGTGACCGAGTGTATTTTGGTACTGGTGGGGCTGCAGTACAGACGTTAGATTCATCATTAAATCAAGGCCGAGGCGGCTATCGACCTTCCGCACTTGAAGATCTTTATCAGTTCACGAGACTTGCCGATGCATCAGACAACATCAGCTGGTTTACACGCTGTTGTATTGCGACGGATATTCCGGATATCCATGAACTGGACATCAACGCCGCCTATTGATTATTGGCCGGTACACAAAAGCCCGTAGGGATGAGCTTCACCCTGGCTTCCAGTGTAGCGCCCGTTATCGAACTGTTTGATGCCGTTGCTGGAGAGCCTGGTGAGTTTGCTAAACGTCCGTTATGCAAAGCGCATATCAGCCCCGTCATATCGCCGATGAGATATGGCGAAGATGCTTTCGATGTGGCGTTGGCGTGTATTGAACATCGCATGCCCATCAACGCGATTATCGCCGGCATGTCTAAAGCTACCGCACCAGCAACCATAGATGGCATGCTCGCAGCGTCACTGGCGGAAACCCTGGCCGCGTTATGTATGGTCAACGTAGATGCGTTGCTCGGACAAAAGTGGACGCGATATTGTCAACACCGCCGTCCCAATATATTAGCTCGGCGGTTGACGAAGAGATCAGAGCCTCGTTTGCAATTCGACTTCCCAAGTCGGTGGCAACGAGCTGAGGCGCCGGAACACTCAGTGCGACGACGTCCAAAAAAGCCTGTGTGAATCCTTAACGAGTACTGAATTTGCTACTGACTGACCGGTCGCGCAAACTCTTTGTGGTATTCAAATCCCCTAAAGTGTTAACGGTTTCACCTTTAGCTGACACTCTACTCAAAACTCACCAGGTTCGTAACTGCTGGTTGTGAAGCCACTAACGATCTGTAGGCCTCAAACGAAAAAATCAAAGCTGTCGGCCGTTACCAGCTTGTAGAAGAAAAAAGACGGACGATTGTGACCACCTCTAGCGTCGACACCCTCTGGCTATTGCTTGCATCATTTCTGGTTTTGACGATGCAAGGGGGATTTTTGCTGCTCGAAGGTGGACGAGTACGCTCAAAAAACTCAATTAATGTGGCACAGAAAAATGTGTCCGACCTTATGGTCGCATGGGTAGGTTTCTTCCTTTTTGGCTTTTACTTGATGTACGGCGTAGCGATGCCGATATCCGGTTCCAGTTCCCCGTCCTCGCTCGAATTCCTGTTCAACCTCGGCTTCTGTGCGACCGCTGCGTCTATCGTATCTGGCGGGGTTGCTGAGCGGTTTAGGTTCGTGCCCTATCTTGTACTTGCCTTCCTCATCGGCGGTCTGCTCTACCCCATAACCGGGCGTTTAGTGTGGGGGGATAAATACATCGACGCTCCGTTCACCTTTCTGGCTGATATCGGTTTTGTCGATTTTGCCGGGGCTACTGTTGTTCATAGCCTAGGTGCGTGGGCAGCCCTCGTTGCCATCCTCATGATCGGACCACGTATTGACCGGTTTGATTCGAAAGGAAAGCCGAAAACCCTATCTAGTCATAGCAGCATCATGTCGTTGCAGGGTGCCCTACTTTTAGCGTTTGGATGGATCGGATTTAACGCTGGCGCGATCTCAGTTAGCGACCCTCTAATGGCCGAGATAGTCGTCAACACGTTTTCTGCTGCAGCGTTTGGAGCGGCTGGTGGGGCAGCCATCGGCGCATACATGGATGGCGGAGTATTTAATCCTGCTCGTACAATCAACGGCTTACTCGGTGGGCTAGTCACATCCACCGCAGCGATTCATGTAATGCATGCCTATGAAGCCATGTTTTTTGGATTTTTAGGCGGCGTTATCGCAACCGGTGGCGCTGAATTTCTATTGCGTAAATTCAAGTTTGATGATCCTGTTGATGTTGTTGCAACCCACGGAGTATGTGGCTTATTCGGGACCTTGTTATTCGCATTCGTAGCGCCTTTAGAACTGCTGGTGAACGGATCTCGTTTACAACAGTTTGCTATACAGCTAGGTGGTTCGGCTGCCATATTTGCTTTAGTCACCAGCGTAACGTACACAACACTAAAGCTAGCTAGTTTATTCACCACGTTGCGTGTTACCGAAGATGAAGAGCGCATCGGCTTGAACTACTCTGAACATGGTGAGTCAATTGGTACCGACCGCCTCAGACGTGCTCTGGACAAAAAAGTTAAGTCTGACACCCACTTCGCAAGGCCATTGCAGGTGGATGACCAAGACGAGCATGCGGAACTTGCAGCCACGGTGAATCAACTGATTACACGTCACGAACAAGCGCGAGCAGAAATCAGCCGATCGGAAAAAATGTTTCAGCAATTTGCCAATACAGCGTCCGATTGGTTATGGGAATGCTCCGATGATCTGATATTACAGTCTCTTTCCATCACCAAGAAAGATGAATCCAAATACGACAGTTCAAAATGGATAAATCAGTCTTTGTTTGATTTAATCGATTTTAAAGCTGACGAACTAGCGACGATCAAAGAGGCTGTGAGAAACGAACAATCATTTGGCCCGATTGATGGCTGCATACGCTTGAACGAAAACGATCGATCAGGGGATTCACTCGGTGACGACAATCTGTTCGTGGAAATCCGTGGGACATTTTTCACCGATGTGCATCAAAACAACAGCGGATTCAGAGGCACAATCACGGATATAACGCCGAGAAAGCTGGCCGAAAACCGGGCGTTATTTCTCTCTCTGCATGATGAATTAACTGGATTGTTAAATCGTCGTGCGCTGCAGAAATCGTTGCCCAGTGTTCTGCGCAAAGCCAGAAGGTCTACAGACCGTGTGGCCGTTATCACAATCGACCTTGATGGCTTTAAAGCCGTAAACGACTCATACGGCCACGCCGCGGGCGATGTTTTACTTTGTAATGTGGCGAAACGCATAGAAGATAGTCTCGATGAAAACTGCCACATTTACCGAACGGGTGGGGATGAGTTTATTTTAATAGTCCGCGGTTTGTCGGAAGAGTCGATACAAAAAACAGTCGATTTTGTAGGCAAGCAAACTCTGGGGAATATCCAACTACCCGTACCGTTAGAAGGCAAGGATGTACACGTAGCCGCCAGTCTGGGTGTTGCTATTTATCCTGAACACGCGACAACATCAACCGAACTGTTAAGACGCTCGGATTTGGCAATGTATTCTGCAAAGCAAAAAGGCAAATCCCAAATTGTGTGGTTTGACCCTGATCTTGATAATGATATGGATTACTTATTCAAGATGAAAGCGGAAGTACAGCGCGCTATAGAAAACGACGAGCTATTCTTGGAGTACCAACCGCAAATTGATGCTCAGAATAATAAGATACTGGCGTTTGAGGCGTTAGTTCGTTGGGACCATCCCAAAAAAGGCCTACTTTCACCGTTTGAGTTTATATCAAACATTGAAAAACACGGTTTAATGCCATTGGTAGGTAATTTTGTACTGGAGACAGCCTGCGAATTCGCAAGCACCTGGCAACCCAATGGTGACGAGGATAGTGCACCTCGAATATCGATTAACATTTCACCATCTCAGTTGATCAGTGACAATTTTTCTCAGCATTTGATTGAGACTTTAGCCAGAGTGAATCTCAGCCCATCCCGCGTAGAATTAGAGATTACTGAAGATGCGATAATCAATAATATTGATGAAGCGTTGGCGGTTATCACACCGCTTGAGAAAATGGGTATTCATTTCTCGATAGACGACTTTGGTACAGGACAAACTTCGCTACGCTATTTAAACAAATTCCCAGTAAGCACGATGAAGATGGATCGCTCATTCATTCGGAATATTGGTAAGAATGAAAGAGCGGCAGAAATAACCCGATCCATTATTGCTATGGGAGCACGTCTCGGATACAACGTGGTTGCTGAAGGCGTCGAGGAGCAGCAACAACTGGATATACTTAAAAAGTGGAACTGCCCAACCATTCAAGGTTATTTATTCTCAAAACCAATAAGTCAATCCGAAGTCATTGGGATGCTGGAAGCAAACAATCATCAGGAGTTAAAGAAGGCGAGCTGATCAGCTTCTGACTACCAATAACCCTATTCTGATTGCTACTCACTTGGCAGAAATTAGCGACGTAAACTACGCATCACATCCGTTAGTGTCACAACCGTTCAGGAAACACAGTCCGGGCCGAATTCTAGTTAAGACAGGACGAGTGGGTGGACAATGTTCGGAGGTCGGTTCAATCGCGGCTTAAGGTGGTTTGAGGACAGCGGTTTGGCTATCGTTGGCGCAATTTCTACGCTGCTTATATTGTGGCTTAGTACCAGTTTTTGGTACGACGCTTACTCGTTGCGCAAAGACTCAATTCGGCTCTCGCAAGGGATCCGCATTGAAAATATCATCGCTGAACTTTCAGAAGCGCTAACCCAGGAAAGGGCAGAATTACTGCTTGCAATCCCGAAGCTGCCGCCAGTTCAATCAGTAATTGAAACACATACGACACCATCTGTAACCAGAGCTGACGAACTCACTCAGACCCTCAAAGACACACTGAATAGTCTCAATCTTGAACCTACGGTAGCCGTAGCCAATCTTCATAACCGAATTCAACGTTTTGAAGACTACTATGGAGCAATAAAACAACTTGGCCCTGGAGCCCCACAGCCTGTTGCACGCTTTCACACAGTAACGACTGACGTACTCAACCCAAAAGGGTCCTACGCCAAGCGTTTAGCCCACTATCAACATTACTCAAATATCAACGAGCAACTTATGGCGCTCGTAGGAGCGGCAGATGTTGCTTTTTTTACCTACAAAAATAATGAAAGTACCGCTACGGTCAAAAATTTACGACAAGCTTTTTGGTCACTGAAATCAGACAGTACGGATTTAGAGATTCAAATAGACAAAGCTGTGGAAGCTCTGCTGCGGAAAACAGGCGACGTTTCGACTTTTGAACAGGACATAAATGCACAAGCGAGTACCGTTCGGCTAGCGCATAGGTACCACCAAATCGATGCTGATATTGAAGGTTTCATTGAAGCCATAAAATCGCATAAGAACGAGCATACAATACTAAGCAAATTTGAAGCATTATCGCAATGGCACAATCAACACTATAAAACCGCCATAGAACGCATCATCACCCCATCTATTCAAGCCAAAGATAAACAAGCATTGGTTTCAAAGTGGGTTGAGCTAAGAAAAACACGAGCTCAGATACATCAAGACTTATGGGCCGAGTCATCCGATTTGACTCAAGCAGTCACCGATGCACTCAAGCAGAAAGCAAACCGTAACCTCATCATAGACACAGGTCTGGTGCTGCTGTGTGTGATTATGGGGATGTTCATTGGCATGAAGGTTAAACGAATTAAGTACCGCGCCGAGCATGATGAACTTACCAAGTTGCTTACACAGTCAAGATTTTCCTATTTACTCAGGAATGAACTCGATTCACTTGATACATCCAGTTCGCTCCTCGCGTTGATGGTAATTGATTTACCTAAGTATGATGAGATAAGCGATACGCTTGGTCGTGAGCACGGTGAAGCGCTGCTACAGGAAACTGCCGATCGGTTAAGACTCATATCGAAAGATCACGTACTCACAGCGCGCTACCGTGAAGCGCAATTCACAGTGCTCTATGGCTGCAAAGATGTCGATGATGCCTTGGTTGCTGGAAAGCGACTATACGACGAGATAAACGAACCCGTTAATGTGAACGAACGCCTGCTAGATGCCGGCATAAAGGTGGGTATAGCCGTTTACCCCGATCATGGTGAAAACTCCAAAGAACTGGAAAACGCTGCAGACTTTGCGTTGTTGCAACCTCAAACGGATAATCAGAATAAAGTGAGCCTATACGATCTAGATATGGCTGAAAAACTGCGTTATCGAATTGAAATCGAGTCCGAGCTTCCAAACGCCGTCGACCAAAATGAATTACAGTTACATTACCAACCTCAGATTTGCACAAATGAAAACCGATCTAACCGACTGGAAGCACTGATCCGTTGGCAACACCCCACGCGCGGATTCATGCCACCTGGTGAATTTCTTTCCATCGCAGAACAAGGTGGCTACATGCCCTTGATCGGCAACTGGGTAATGCGAGAAGCCATACGCCAATGTGCGGAATGGAACAGCACAAGTGGCGCAGACCCGGTTATGGTGGCCGTTAACGTCGCGGCGGATCAGTTTATTCAAAAAGACTTTGTTGAAACGGTATTGACCTATCTCTACGCGCATAAACTTGACGCTAAGTTTTTAGAAGTGGAGATCACAGAGAGTCTGGTAATTCAGGATATCGATCAAGTTACCCAAGCCTTAAAAGCCCTACGCGATAACGGCATAAAAATATCTCTTGACGATTTTGGTACGGGATATTCATCACTTAGCCAGCTACACACCCTTCCGATAGACATACTAAAGATAGATCGTGCCTTTGTTAGCCGATTAGATTGCTCATCCAATCCATCCACAACGGTAACTTCAACCATTATCCGTATGGCCAAAGACTACGGACTGGAGGTGGTGGCCGAAGGGGCAGAAACGGATGCTCAAGTCAATGCACTACGGAGATTGGGCGCTGATTTGATCCAAGGTTACTACTACTCAAAACCTGTTCCTGCAGCCGATGTTATATCGGTACTCGAATCAATTAATCATTCACTGAATTACACCAAAAGCGCGTGATAAAACCCAGTTAGAGCGCGTAGTTCACACCCACGTTATTCACCCATGTATAGCTGCTATACACTTCTGATCATTGATTGCATGGCTGTGCTGTCGATAATTGCGGTTACGCATTACCTACAGGAAGACTGCTATGCAAACCACAATCGAAAACCCCTCGCGACGGCGATTTGTTCGCACTGCCAGCGGCGGCGTTATACTGGCTCCAAATCCTCATAATCGCCAACTTTAGTTTCGGTAAAGAAGCGATTTGCCATCCGCAAACAAATGCACTTTCTCCGGAGCTGCACCCAAGTGTACGGTTTGGCCGCGTAGCGATTTGTGTATCCCAGGTAGCTTCGAAATCAATTTTTCACTGCTGTCGTTGAAGTACAGGATTGTAACTTCACCCAGCGCTTCGGTGATGGTGACGTCACCGGTGAATAACGGGTTATCCTCCACCTTGACCAGATCTTCAGGGCGAACTCCCACATTCACAGACAAGCCTTTGTCAGCTTCAGTGGTTGCTACTGATGAGACAGCGGTTCCGCCACCATTTAACTTCACTACCGTGCGTTCACCGGTTTCTGTGACCGTGCCGGACAATAAGTTCATCGCCGGTGAACCAATAAACTGAGCCACAAACTCGTTCTCAGGCGTTTCATACAATTCCAACGGCGTACCCACCTGCGCAATACTTTTGTTTGCCAAGACAACGATACGACTAGCCAATGTCATCGCTTCAACCTGGTCGTGGGTAACGTAGATCATGGTGGAGTTGGGCATCTGCTCTTTAAGCTGCGCGATCTCAAGTCGGGTTGCAACCCGTAAGGCCGCATCCAAATTGGACAACGGCTCATCGAATAGATAGACCTTCGGGTCTCTAACAATTGATCGGCCGATAGCCACACGCTGGCGCTGACCGCCGGATAGTGCCTTAGGCAGCCGGTCGAGTAAAGGCTCTAGCTGAAGTATCCGAGCGGCGTTTTCAACTGCTGCGTCGATTTCACTTTTTGACTTCTTGGCGATTTTTAACGCAAACGACATGTTCTCTCTAACGGTCATATGCGGATAAAGCGCATAGGACTGGAACACCATGGCGATTCCGCGCAAGCTTGGCGGGATATCGTTAACCAGCATCCCATCAATTTCCATGGTGCCGCCGGAAATGGATTCCAGCCCGGCAATCATTCTCAGTAAAGTTGATTTACCGCAACCCGATGGGCCCACGAATACGACGAGTTCACCTTGCTCGATGTCGAGGTTTATATCCCGCAACACGTTTACGTTGCCTGGATAGGTCTTTTCAACATCTCTAAGTTTCAATTCAGCCATAACATTCTTCGCTTATTTCGTGAGCGCTCACCTGGTCTCGGATAACTACTCGTTTTTATGCAGGAACCATCAGGGTATATCCCCAAGCTGGTAACGACACACTTTGCTTACCTTCTGGGTTTACTGCTCCAATCTCATCATCAAGCAACTTCCACTGTCCTTCTGGGAGCTCCACATCTGATGCGCTTTCTTGTAGATTAAAAACACATTGAACGGTAACGTTGCCGTGCTGCCGCTCGAAATACAACACACCATCTTCAGCACGTAAATTTTCCTGAGTGCCTTTACGCAAAAGCTCAGATTCAGTCCTCATGGCAATAATCCGGCGATAGTGGTGCACCAATGCATCTGAGTCGTCGTCTTGCTTTTGCGCAGCGAGTGCCAGATGTTCCTGAGGCACCGGTAACCAGGGCTTACCGTTGCTAAATCCACCGTTTGGCTCATTACCATCCCAAACCATTGGCGTACGGCACCCGTCGCGGCTAGGCATCTCAGGGTAAAACTCGATGCCATAAGGATCACGCAAATCTTCATAAGCAAGTTTAGCTTCGGGTAAACCCAACTCCTCACCTTGATAAATGCAGGCTGAACCTCGTAAGGCCATCATTAATGTGGAATAACAACGTTGCCCCGCTCCATCCAGGGCCCAGCGTGAACCGTGACGCACCACATCATGGTTTGAGTACGCCCAACACTGCCATCCATCCGTGCCCGCCCGATTCAGTCGTTCAAAAGTACCAACAACACGATCTGCCGACAAATCTGTACCCGATAAAAACTCAAAGGCGTAACACATCTGAACAAGCTCATCACCCGTGGTGTACTCCACCGCAATTTCCAGCCCTCGCTGAGCGTCACCAACTTCACCAACGGTAGCGATGTTGGAGTACTCATCAGAAACCTTTCGAAAACGCTTCAAGAACTCCAGGTTCTCAGGCTGGTTCTTTGAGTAGATGTGATTTTGCCGAACGTACGGGTTGACTTCGGATGCAATTGAGAAATCCTCTTCCTCTTTTGTAACGGCGGGATTGTCTCTTAACTCTTTATCGGCAAAGTAAAAGTTAATGGTGTCTAACCGGAATCCGTCCACGCCCCGATCCAACCAGAATCGCTCAACATCTAAAAGCGCGTCTTGCACATCAGGATTATGGAAATTCAAATCCGGTTGTGAAGTGAGAAAGTTATGCAGGTAATACTGCATACGTCGGGTGTCCCACTGCCAAGCCGACCCGCCAAAGATCGACAACCAGTTATTCGGTGGTGTGCCATCGGGCTTCGCGTCTGCCCATACAAACCAGTCAGACTTTGGGTTATCCCTAGATTGACGACTTTCTTTAAACCATGGGTGTTGATCGGATGTGTGTGATAGCACAAGGTCGATCATGACTCGAAGGCCTAATTCATGCGCACGCGCAACTAAACCATCAAAATCTTCCAGTGTGCCGAACATTGGGTCGACATCACAATAGTCAGAGACATCGTATCCATAATCCTTCATCGGAGAGGTGAAAAAAGGCGAGATCCATACCGCGTCTACACCCAGTGAGGCAACATGCTCCAACCGTTGAGTGATGCCTCTTAGATCACCAATACCATCGCCAGTGGAATCCTGGAAACTCCGCGGGTAAATCTGATAGATAACCCCACCACGCCACCATTCAGGATTGTTGTCGAGCGCACTGAACGTTAAGTTGTTAGGTTGTGTATTCAAGAATTGAACTCTAAGAAAGAATGGCCTATGCCATAAATATTATTTAACCGACCCAGCAAGCAGGCCGCGCACAAGGTACTTCTGCATAAAGAAAAACACACAAAGCGGAACCACGATTGACACAAATGCAGCCGTCGCAAGGATTTCCCAATTACCTCCTCGCGTACCAAGTAACTCTACGATGTGGTTCGTCATCACCGTTGTTTGCCCGGAAGAGTCGATTAAAAACACTCGCGCCACCAATAAGTCGTTCCATACCCACAAAAACTGGAAGATGGCAAATGACGCCAATGCAGGAAAGCTCAAAGGCAGAATGATGCGCGTAAAAATTTGGAAGTCTGTGGCTCCATCCACACGCGCGTTTTCAATAATGTCTTTAGGCAAACTCACCATGTAATTACGCAACAGATATATGGCCAGTGGCAAACCAAACCCTGTGTGGGCAAACCAGATTCCCAGGTAGCCCTTTCCGATGCCGATTTGGTTATGGAACTTCAATAATGGGATGAGTGCCAATTGAAGCGGCACCACCAACAAGGCAACGACCGCAGCGATAAGTATGGCGCGCCCTGGAAATTGCATCCATGCAAGCGCATAGGCAGCAAATGCGGCGAACAAGATGGGAATCACCGTCGCAGGAATAGTAACGATGAAGGTATTCATGAACGCCTTGCCCATACTGTCGCTACTGCCTTCATCGAACAGCATCGTTTCGTAGTTGTCCGTTGTGAATTCCGGCGGCGTAGAGGCTGAAGTAAAGACTCGAGGCAACCTTTCACCCTCTTGGCTGACCGCGGCAGTAAACCGATAGCTCCCGTCCTCCTGAACGGTTAACGTTCTGTCTTTCGTCAGTTCGGTGGTATCACCAGGTGCAAATTCATTGGGGCGACGAGACGAGGTTCCCCATGCGCGAACGAGTACATCCTCCGCTTCGAATAAGCGGCCTTCGATAACAAACAGACCATCGGCTTCGGTTTCCTCTCCACCAATGCGAATCGGCGCATTTTGCTTTTCCTGTGTGGTCAGAGACGACCACCAACCTGAGCTCGTAATTTGGTCAGCGGTTCGAAAAGAAGAAACAAACAAACCGGTGGTTGGAAACAACCACACTAAAACGATTGCTATGACGGAAAAATTAACAACCCACGATAAAGCGGATCGCTTAGCGGCTATCGATTGCATTAGCGCATCTCCCGACGTGCGTTAATCACGTTCCAAACCAGAATCGGTGAAACCAGCAACATGATGATCATTGCGGCCGCTGAACCTACACCCCAATCGTTTGCACGGAACAGCTTGTCAAACATGTAGTTCGCAAGCACCTGCGTTTCCCACTGACCATTCGTCATGGCAAACACAATATCGAATACTTTTAATACAGTGATGGTGATGGTGGTCCAGACCACGACTATCGTGGAGGTAATCTGGGGCACTTTGATTTTGAAAAAGATCTGAAAGGGGTTCGCCCCATCAACAACCGCCGCCTCTACCGTTTCCTCAGGAATTCCTCTTAAGGCAGCGGATAAGATCACCATGGCAAAGCCTGTCTGGATCCAAATTAGAACAACCATCAAAAAGAAATTGTTCCAGAACGGGATGGTCAGCCAAACGTTCGGTTCTGTACCACCGAAGTAAATATAGATCGCGTTAAGGACACCGATCTGTTCTGTGCCTTCGGGACGGGCCTCATACACCAACTTCCAGATAACCGCCGCACCCACAAAGCTGATGGCCATTGGCATGAAGATGATGGACTTTGCAATGTTGCCCCACGACAATCGGTCGGTGAGTTGGGCTATCAATAGTCCAAGTGCCGTTGAAGCCGCCGGAACAACCAACAACCAAAGCATGTTGTTTTTTAAAGCTTCCCAGAATTTAGGCTCGTTCAGCATTTGCTGATAGTTCGCTAATCCTACGAACGCATTCGCCTGATCGCGATCTTGCAAAGACAGACGCAGCGTTTCAACTACGGGGTAAGCAAGATAGAGCGACAACGCAGCAAAGGCGGGAAACAAGAACAACCAGGGGCGTATGGCGTTCGCACGGTTGATGTTTCGGCCGATGTTGGCGCCGCGCGCTGGAAACAGAACCTTATCGAGAAACAAGTTCGACAAGTAGAAGTAAGCGACGCATCCGCCCACCCCTATGATGATGGTCAGTATTCCCTGTATCAAAGGTGACATAATTTCCCCTGAGTCGGATACGGGTACGTCCCGAATGACTTGTTTTGTTGTGTAGCCGCGCGATGCGATGCTCTCTCGCACGCTCGTTGATTACACTTAAGAAGAGAAACCTACTGGCCGCTTTTTGCGGCGCTCAAAAATACTTGGTTTTAGCCACCTGGCGGTGCGTAATGGTACGCCCCGCCAAGCAGCGAACTACCGACTTATCAAAAGCCGTTCGGCTATTACTTCAACGCGTCCCAGCTATCCTGGATTTCAGAAGCAACTTGCGCTGCGTCTTTACCGCCTGAGTAGTCGACCATGCCAGTCCAGAATGAACCTGCGCCGACACCGCCAGGCATCAGATCGGAGCCATCAAAACGAAACGTAGTAGCGCCTAACAAGATTTCACCTAAGCCGCGCAAGGTGTCGTCTTTATAAGCATCCAGATTCACGCCGTTGTGAGGTGTCAGGAAGCCAGTCTGAGCCATCATGACTTCGTGTGCGATTGGCAGCTTGAAGAATTCCATCAACGCTGTAGTCGCTTCAGATTCTTTAGTTACCGCCATCAGGGTTCCGCCACCCAGTACAGGGTTACCAAGATCCTTACTTTCGTAGCTAGGCAGGTAGAAGAAATCCGTATCTACACCAAATTCAACATCTTCCGGGAAGAAAGCCGGTACGAAAGACGCCTGACGGTGCATGTAGCACTGTGGTGGTGATGTAAACAGGCCTTTAGGGCTGTCGCGGAAGTCAGTTGATGCAACGGCACCGGCACCACCAGCAACTTTTGCGTCATCACGTGCAAACCAACCGAATTCTTCGATGGCTGCAACAACGCGTGGATCATCAAATGGAATTTCGTTGGTGGTCCACTGGTCATAAACTTCAGGAGACTGCGTACGCAGCATGAAGTCTTCTACCCAGTCAGTCGCAGGCCAGCCTGTCGCTGCACCTGAACCCAAACCGATGCACCATGGGGTTTCGCCATCTGCAACAATTTGATCAGTCAGTTCTTTCAGGCCTTCCATGGTGGTAGGCACTTCATAACCGGCATCTTCGAAGTTCTCAGGGCTGTACCAAACCAGCGACTTGACGTTGACGTTGTAGAAAAAACCGTACATTTCGTCATTGCCTTCGGCGTTCGCATAGGTGCCCAAATCAACCCAGGATTGGCCTGCTGCGTAGTTGTCACGGACCCAATCAGCCATGTCGGAACCCAATGGGCTCAGCTGACCTTTAGAGGCTAAGACAGCCGCAAGACCAGGCTGCGGGAAAACCGCTACATTTGGCGCAGAACCGCCTTCTACATCTACAACGATCTGCTGTTCAAAGCCATCTGAGCCAGTGTAGACAGCAGTTGCGCCTGTGGCTTTCTCAAAATACGCAAGCGCATTGCTGAAGAATTCGTCTTCAGGGCTTAACCAAGGACCAAACACAGTAACCGTCTGACCTTCCAGGTTTGGCGCTGACTCAGCCCATGCGTTGTAGCTATCCCAGCTGAACGGGCCTTCGCCCACAGTGAACTTCATTCCGTGACCACCAGCGTGAGCCACGCCAGCTGTCAGCAGCGCTACAGATAGCGCTTTCGATAGTGTTTTCAACTTAATCCTCCAACCAAGTGATGAATTTTTTGCGCCAAAGCGCCTTAAAAAATGCTTTAACTCAGACGCTGCTGCGCCATTGCACCAGTATCGTACGGGAAGGTAACACTGTCAACGATTTAATCGCAAACCCGCGATATGTCCCCATTTAAAGCCGATATAGGACCACAGACAACGCAAACTTGTTACCCACACGCTTTCTGCTGTAGCATCCAAAGCGCTTTGGATAACAGACGTTGGTTTTACAGTAATGCCGATGAACCTCAAACAATTGGCTGAACATCTGGGTCTCTCGCAGACCACAGTCAGCCGCGCTCTCAACGGTTACGCAGAAGTTAGCGAGACCACTCGCTTGCGCGTGCAGAAAGCCGCTGAAGCCGGAAACTACCGACCCAATCAGCGTGCCTTAACCCTCGCAAAGGGCAAAGCCATGACCATCGGCCATGTCATTCCACTTGGCGCCCAAAGCGAAGTCCTGAACCCAATCTTTTCTGAATTCATCGCTGCCGCGGGTACCACCTACTCTGCCCATGGCTACGAACTCATGCTTTCCACCACCAATGCCGGTGGTGAAGACAATATTTACCGCTCATTAGCCGCAACCCGCGCGGTGGATGGTGTTTTGCTGCATTCGCCTTTGAGAGACGACCCCAGAATCGCGGTGGTCAGAGATCTTGGGCTTCCCTTCGTGGTTCACGGAAGAGCGCTAAACGAAGCTGAAGAAAACTACTGCTGGGTGGATATGGACAGCGAAAATGCATTTCGACTGGCGACCCAACTGCTGCTAGATCTTGGACATCGCCGAATCGCACTGTTAAACGGCATAGAGACCATGACGTACGCCTGGTTAAGACGATGCGGCTACCTTGATGCCTTGGCTTCAAATGATGTACAGGCCGACGACTCGCTGATGACTTCTGCCGAACTGACCGAAACCTACGGGTATAAAACCGCCACAGAGATGCTCAAACGCAAGAGCCGCCCAACCGCGTTTTTGGTGTCCTCCTACATCGTCGCGCTGGGAGTGCGGCGCGCCATCAGCCAATGCAATTTGGTTATAGGAAAAGACGTCTCTGTTGTCATCCATGACGACGAGTTATCGTATTTTGACAACGGCAGCACCGTACCTCAGTTCACCTCAACGCGTTCATCGGTAAAAGACGCAGGCCACCTCGCCGCAGAAGCTCTAATCAAGCTGATCGAAAACCCCGATCAAAAACCAGAATCCAAACTGGTGCCTACTCATCTGGTGATTGGTTCTTCAACAGGGCAGTGCAGAGACTAAAAGCGCAGCAGAGGGGCGTCAGCGCCGGGTTTTCTCAAAATCCGCCCCCTCGCTTACCAATCTATACGCCGTTGTAAAGTCCGCGACATACCGTGGACAAACCCCATCCCGATAATCACCCTCAAGAAAAGGAACTAATTCAAATCCACCCAGGTGTCGCGAAGGGAAAACAGCCCAGCTGCGGTATCCAAGCAAAGAAGTACCCAGATCATGAAACTCAAACTAACCACTTATTTAACTGCCGCGCTAATCGCCGCGACGTCCATACCCACCATAGCCCAGGCCGATACCGGCTTGGTAGACATCGGCTTGCCAGGCGCTACGATTCAAAGCGAACAGCTCACAAGTACAGATCACCCAAGCGCCATTCGTGTTGGATTTAATGACAGCATTCACGCTAACGCGCACAGCATCAACAGCCCGTATGTATTGACCGCGGTTAAGTTTTCAAGCGACCTTTCAGGCGGCTTAAAGGACGTGAACTCGGTCACCGACGAGCACCTGGA